>NZ_JBIUBE010000005.1:321210-708329 GCF_044593395.1 Streptomyces sp. NPDC052301
AGACTCCCGCGCATTCCCCTGTGCACCTCTCGGCCCCCGCCGGGCGCGAGCACTCCCCGGTACGCCAGGCGCCCCCCGCCGTGTCACGGCTCGCGCGGCTGCTGTGGGCCGCCGGGCCGGCCGTGCGCGGGGCGTGGCTGCCGGCCGTGCTCGTCGTGGCGGCTGGCGCGCTGGCCCTGGCCTACGGGGCCGGGTTCCCGGCGGCGCGGGCGCTGCTGCTGGCGGTCGCGCCGGTGGTGCCCGTGGCCGGGATCGCCCTGTCCTACGGGCCGCACGCCGACCCGCTGCACGAGATCGCCGCGGCCACTCCGGGCGGCGGGCTGCGGCTCGCGCTCACCCGGACGGTCGCCGTCCTCGCGGTGAGCGTGCCGCTGCTGACCTTCACCGGGCTGCTGCTGCCCGCCTCGGGCGCGCCGGCCGCGGCGGCCTGGCTGCTGCCGGGGCTGGCCCTGGCGCTGGGCTCGCTGGCCCTGGCCTCCTTCGTCGGCTGCCGGGCGGCCGCCCTGGTCACGGGGGGCGGCTGGCTGGCGGCGGTGCTCGGCCCGGTGTCCGCCGGCCCGGGCGAGGAGACCGGCGCGCGGCTGGCCGAGCAGCTCTCCCGCTGCCTGGACGGCTTCGGCGCGCAGGGCGCCTGGGCGGCGGCGGCCGCGCTGAGCGCCGTCCTGCTGGCCGCCCGCCGCCCCGCGTACGACCGCCCGCTCGGCCGGTGACGGCGCACGTCATGCGCCGCACCCCGACGTCCCGACTTCCCGAACCACTCCTTCCTGGAGCACCGTTGAACTCGATCCACGTGACCGGGCTGCGCGTCCGGCACCGCAAGACGCTCGCCCTCGACTCCCTCGACCTCGCTCTCGGCACCGGTGTGCACGGGCTGCTCGGCCCCAACGGGGCCGGGAAGACCTCGCTGATCCGGGTGCTGGCGACGGTGGCCCGGCCGGACGCCGGGCGGGTGGAGATCCTCGGCGAGGACACCGCCGAGCACCGCGGCCGGACCGAGGCGCGGCGCCGGCTCGGCTATCTGCCGCAGGAGTTCGGCTACTACCCGGGCTTCACGGTGCGGGAGTTCGTCGCCTATGTGGCCTGGCTGAAGGAGGTGCCCGCCGACCGGGTGCCGCGGGCCGTGGAGCGGGCCGTGGCCCGGGTCGGGCTCACGGACCGGATCGACGCGAAGGTGAAGACGCTGTCCGGGGGCATGGTCCGTCGCGTCGGCATCGCACAGGCCGTCGTCAACGACCCCGCCGTCCTGCTGCTGGACGAGCCGACGGCCGGGCTGGACCCGGAGCAGCGCGTGGAGTTCCGCGAGCTGCTGCGCGAGCTGGGTGTCTCGGCGACCGTCGTGGTCTCCACACACCTGGTGGAGGACGTGGCCGCCGCCTGCACCGAGGTCACCCTCCTCGACGGCGGCCGGGTCGCGTACCGGGGCACGCCCGAGACGCTCACCCTGCTCGGCGAGGTTTCGGACGGCCCCGGCGACCATCCGATCGAGCGCGGGTACACCGCCGCGCTGCGGGCCCACCGCGCGGCGGGCGCGGGGACGCGGGAGGCGGTGCGATGACACTCGCCGTCGAACAGAGGGCGAAGGCGCCGCGTCCCCTCCGCGCGGAGGCCGTGCGCGGCTTCCCGCCGTTCGCGGGGGCCGTGGTCGCGGTGACGCTCGGCGTGCTGCTGGCCGCCACGGCGAAACACTGGCAGGGCGACTGGGGGGCGACCGCCGGGGAGCTGCACAACGCGCTGGTGATCGCTGTGCCGCTGGCCGCCGCCGCGGGCTGCTGGCAGGGCGGACGGGAGCGGCGGCGCCGTACGGAGGAGCTGTGGGGGACGGTCGTACGGTCGCCGCTCGTCCGCTTCCTGGCCGCCGCGCTCCCGCTGACGGCCTGGGTGGCCGCCGGCTATCTGGTCGCCGCGGCCGCCGCACTGGTCGCGACCGCGCCGTACGCGACGGGCGGCGGGCCGCACCCGGGGCTGCTGCCCGGGGACACGGTGGCGCCGGCGTCGGCCGCGCTGCTCGGCCATGTGGTGGGCCGGGTGCTGCCGACGCGGCTGGCCGCGCCCCTGCTGGCCGTGGCCGGGTTCGTGGGGCTCGGGGTGGCGACGACCGCCCGTTCGGGCTCCGGCAGCGCGCTCAGCCCGGCGTTCCCGATCGGCGACGACCAGCTGCCCGTGTGGTGGCAGACACCGGCGATGGCCGCGTGGACCGGCGGACTGGCGCTCGCCGCCGTGCTGGCGTACGCCGCACGGCGCCGGGCGGCGGCCCTGCTGCCCCTGGCCGCGGCGGTGGCCGCGGGCGCGCTGCTGGTGCACACCGGCGACGGGCTGTGGCGTCCGGACCCGCTCGCCGCACGCCAGGTGTGCGACACCTCGGCCACTCCGGCGATCTGTGTGAACGCCCGGTACGCGAAGCTGTTGCCGCAGCTCAAGACGGCTCTGTCGGGGATCACCGGCAAACTGGAGGGGGTGGACAACCTGCCGGTGCGCTGGGCGGACCGGCCGGGCGGGCCGCACCGCGACGAGGCGCAGCTGCCGATGCTGACGCCGATCGGCTGGTCGGTCGTACGGGGGCGGCTGACGGACCCGAAGCAGTACGCCTGGGAGGCCGCCACAGCACTGGGAGGGTACCCGGAGTGCAAGGATCCGCGCGTACTGCAGCTGCACGAACTGGTCGAGCACTACCTGGCGCCCAGTCCCGGTGAGGCCCACTTCGACGAGCTGGACGCGCACGGCACCAAGGCCGACCGTGCCGCACTGCGCAGGCGGGTGGCCGCCCGGGCGCACCTGGCGTCCATGGGCGCCAAGGAGCGCAGGGCGTGGCTGTCGGCGTACTTCGCGACGGCGGGCAGCTGTGACATCTCGGGGGTGCCGGCGCTGTGAACGGCCTCGTCCTCTACGCCCGCTCCCGTGCCCTGCCGCTCACGCTGGCCACGCTCGCCGGGACCACCGCGTTCGCGGTGTGGGCCGCCGGGCGGCTGGACAGCTACCTGGACCCCGACCGCCGGATGCCGATCGTGGCGCTGGCCCCGCTGCTGGCCTCGGCCGCGATCGGGACGAGCCTGCACGCGGCCTCGGCGGAGCTGGACGCCACGGCCGTACGACCGTGGTGGCCGCGGCGGCTGGCCCACCTGCTGGTGCTGACCGCGCTGGCGGCGGCCCTGCTGCCGCCGGCGGTCCTCGGCCACACCCAGACGTTCGGCCCGCCCGCCATGATCCGCAACGTCCTGGGCTGTACGGGCGTCACGGCGACGGCCGCCGCCCTCCTGGGCGCCCGTCTCAGCTGGCTGCCGGCCTTCGCCTACGTCTCCGCCGTGTACCTGGGCGGCCACGGCGCCCACGGCCGCGCGGCGACGGTGTGGGCGTGGCCGATGCAGCCGGGGGCGGAGCGGGGGGCGTGGGTGGCGGCGTTCACCCTGTTCGTGCTGGGGGCGGCTCTGTACTCGGTGCGCGGTGAACGCCGGGAAGGACCACGCCCCCTCTCGTGGGCGTAAAAAAACCGGCCCGGAACTCAGGCGGATATGCCGTCGATCCGAGCCAGGGCATCATCCGCACCGTACGGCTGCAGATAGGGCAACCACTGCGGATCGCGATGCCCGGTACCGATGATCCTCCAGGCCAGCCCACTCGGCGGAGCCGGTTTGTGGCGCAGCCGCCAGCCGATCTCGACGAGGTGGCGGTCGGCCTTGACGTGGTTGCAGCGGCGGCAGGACGCCACCACGTTGTCCCAGACGTGCTGACCCCCGCGACTGCGCGGGATGACGTGGTCGACGCTGGTTGCGACGCCACCGCAGTACATGCACCGACCCCCGTCGCGGGCGAAGAGCGCGCGGCGGGTGAGAGGAACGGGCCCCCGATAGGGAACCCGGACGAATCGCTTGAGCCGGACCACGCTGGGTGCGGGGACTGTGACGGTTGCGCTGTGCATATAGGCGCCGGATTCCTCGAGGGAGACGGCCTTGTTCTCCAGCACGAGGACGAGCGCGCGGCGGAGCGGTACGACGCCGAGCGGCTCGTACGACGCGTTGAGGACCAGGACATGCGGCACGGGTGCCTCCTTGGGCGTCGGCGGCGCGTGGCTTGCGCCGGGACGATCTGCAGTCAGTCTCCCCTCATGCCTGGTGGAAGCGCCACCATGTCCCGGTAACGGGCTGGGAGTGTTTTCGACCACACCTGATTGATCCCCCGAATCATGGCCTGTTCAAGCCGGGGTGAGCCGTGTCTCTCCTGCGCCCCTCCTTGGCGGATCCGGACGAGGCACACACGATGCCCCGTTAGTGTGGTGGTCCTGTCCGTCCGGTGACCTTTTCGTGACCTTGAAGACATTGACCGCTCCGCCGGTACGGACCGTGCAGCACCTTGGAGGTACCTGCCGTGTCGTCCTTGCCCGCCGTCCTGCTGGCCGCCGGTGCGTCGCCGACCCCGTCTCCCTCTCCCTCGGGCTCCACGGCGCCGGCCGTGCCGTCGCTCCAGGACGCCCAGGAGAGCGCCACGAACGCGGCGAGCTGGGTCGAGCAGAACTGGTCGACGTGGCTCGCGATGGGCCTGCAGATCCTGCTGATCGTGGCCGTGGCCGTGACACTGCGCGCGGTGGTGCGGCGGGCGATCAGCAAGCTGATCGACCGGATGGGCCGCACCCCGCAGGCCACGGACGGCGGCTCGCTGGGCGGGCTGCTGGTCAACGCCGAGCGGCGGCGGCAGCGGTCGGCGGCGATCGGTTCGGTGCTCCGCTCGGTGGCGAGCTTCCTGATCCTCGGCACGGCCGCGCTGATGGTGCTGGGCACCTTCAAGATCAACCTGGCGCCGCTGCTGGCGTCCGCCGGTGTCGCGGGTGTGGCGATCGGTTTCGGCGCCCGGAACCTGGTCACCGACTTCCTCTCCGGGGTGTTCATGATCCTGGAGGACCAGTACGGCGTCGGTGACGTCATCGACGCGGGTGTGGCCTCCGGTGAGGTGATCGAGGTCGGGCTGCGGGTGACCAAGCTGCGCGGCGCGGAGGGCGAGATCTGGTACGTGCGCAACGGCGAGGTCAAGCGGATCGGCAACCTGTCCCAGGGCTGGGCGACGGCCGGGATCGATGTGACCGTGAAGGCGAGCGAGGACCTGGACCGGGTCAAGGCCACGCTCGACGACGTCGCCGAGCACATGAGCAAGGAAGAGCCCTGGAACGAGCTGCTCTGGGGCCCGGTGGAGGTGCTCGGCCTGGACTCGGTCCTGATCGACTCCATGGTGGTGCGGATCTCGGCCAGGACGATGCCGGGCAAGGCGCTGACGATCGAGCGGGAGCTGCGCTGGCGTGTCAAGCGGGCGTTCGACGCGGCGAGCATCCGCATCGTGGGCGGGGCGACGGCGACGGAGGACGTCGAGGACGCCCCGGACCCGACGGCGACGATGGCGGCTCCTTCGGTGTACGCCAACGCGGACTCCCCGCAGACGGCGGCGACGGCCCCGATCGCTCCCCAGCGGTCGACGCCTCCGCCGAAGTAGGGGACGGTTCAGCACGCTCGTGCGAGTGAACAGGCGGGGCACTCCGGCGCGGGGCGCGCACGGGGTGCCCCGACGTTCCGATGGGGCACCCGGACGGCCCACCGCTACACGGACCCCGTCCTTCCCGGCGACGACCCCACCGAGGCGTACTACGCCACGGACACCAAGGTCGGCCTCGGCGAACCCCGCCCCCTCCCGGCGCCGTACCCCACCCTCGACACCACCCCGTTCACCGAGGAGTGACCGGCCCGCAGGCGGGCGGCCGGCCTCGCGCGCCCAGGCTCCCTTCCCGGGGTCGGTGCCGCGCAGGGTGTCCTCGGACGTGACGCCTTCTCACTCCTTCTCCGCCTCCGCCAGCCGCGCCATCTGACACAGCGCGACGAACGCACTCGCCCGCCGCTGACCGTGCGTGTGCATGAGGTCCTCGTCCGCGCGGACCCGCAACAGCGCCTCGCCCGAGGCCGGGTCGAAGGACAGGGAACCGGCGACGGCGTGCCGGCCCCGGAAGGGCTGCCACCGGAAGTCGAGCCGCTCGGCACCGACCACGTTGCGCGCCCGCCCGGACGTGGCCAGGGCCGCCCGCAGCCTCACTCCCCGTTCCGGGGAGAAAATGAACTCCTGTGTGGCCTCGAGCGCGTCCGCGGTGACCCGGATGCCGGTGCCGCGTGCCCGGTGGACCAGGGCCCGGTACACGTACAGGGCGGCGATCAGGCTGAGGAACGCCCAGACGACGGGTACGAGGACCAGGTCGCCGAGGACCGGCCAGGACAGTCCGTCGTCCACGGCGTCGTTCACGCACTGCAGCAGCATCAGCGGCACGAAGCCCGACATCGTGGCCGTCCACAGGTTCCGCAGCAGTCTTCGGTCGGGCATCCTTCACCATCCGCTCGTCACCGTCCGGGCCCACTTTGCCCGGGCCCAGCGGATCGAAGTGGAACAAGCTGTGAATGTAGGGGCTCTGACCTGCGAAAACCAGATGCGTGACGGAGTCGTGACGCGCTACGGCCGCGCTGCCGGGGCAACGACTCCGTCGCCTCGGGGGCCTCGTCTATTGACGCCCCCTTCGTCCTGGGCTTACGTTCCTCCCACCCGAATAGGAAACTTTCCTAACAGTGATCTTCCGTGCGGCCGGTGATCAAGACTGGACGCCCTCCCCGGGTCACTGAGAAGCTGGGCGGCTGGAAAGGCAGGTGTCGACCCCCATGGCAGGAACCGCCGGCACGCCGGGCACCCCTCGCGTCCTGCGCGCCATGAACGACCGCGCCGCCCTGGACCTGCTGCTGGAGCACGGCCCGCTGTCGCGCACCCGGATCGGCAAGCTCACCGGCCTGTCCAAGCCGACCGCCTCACAGCTGCTGGCCCGCCTGGAGGCGGCCGGCCTGGTGCGGGTCACCGGCACCAGCGAGGGCCGGCCGGGCCCCAACGCCCAGCTGTACGCGGTCGACCCGAGCGCCGCGTACGCCGCCGGCCTCGACGTGACCCCCGACCGCATCCGCGCCGCCGTCGCCGACATCACGGGCCGCACGGTCGGCGAGTTCGCCCTGCCCACCCCCGGCCGGCGCCCCGCCCGGCCCGTCGTCCAGCAGGTCACCGACGCCCTCGACGGCGCCGTCAAGGCCGCCGGACTGGCCCGCGCCGACGTCCACCGCCTGGTCATCGGCACCCCCGGCGCCTTCGACCCCACCACCGGGCGCCTGCGCTACGCCTCCCACCTGCCCGGCTGGCACTCCCCCACGCTGCTCGACGAGCTGGCCGCCGCCCTGCCGATGCCGGTCGAGTACGAGAACGACGTCAACCTCGTCGCCCTCGCCGAACAGCGGCTCGGCGCGGCCCGCGGCCACACGGACTTCGTGCTGCTGTGGAACCAGGACGGCCTCGGCGCCGCCCTGGTCCTCGGCGGCCGGCTGCACCGCGGCTTCACCGGCGGCGCCGGCGAGGTCGGCTTCCTGCCGGTGCCGGGCACGCCCCTGGTGCGTCAGGTGACCAAGGCCAACAGCGGCGGCTACCAGGAGCTGGCCGGCTCCCAGGCGCTGCCGAGGCTGGCCCGCGAACTCGGCGTCGAGGACCTGCCGTCGGGGCCGTACACCGAGGTGGCCGCCGAGCTCGTCGCCCGGGCCGCCGACCACGCCGGCGGACCCCACCGGGAGCTGCTGCGCACCTACGCGACCCGGCTGGCCACCGGTCTCGCCTCGCTCGTCTCCGTCCTCGATCCCGAACTCGTCGTCCTCAGCGGCTCCTCCCTGACGGCCGGCGGCGAGGTGCTGCGCGCCCTCGTCCAGGCCGAGCTGGAGGAGCTGGCGGCGGCCCGCCCCCGGCTGGTCGTCGGCGATGTCCGTGAACACCCCGTGCTGCGCGGCGCGTTGGAGTCCGCGCTCGCCACCACCCGCGACGAGGTCTTCGACACCTCGCGCTGAGTCCGCCTCCGTCGTCAAGGCCCCCTTTTCACCGACCCGTCCCTGGGAGACCTCGCCATGCCCACAGCCATACCCGAAGTCGCCCGAAAAGCGGCTTTCGCCCTGACTGTCTCCGCCGTGCTCCTCACCACCGCCTGTACCGGGCAGTCGAACTCCGGCGCCACGGACGACGCCTCCAAGGACACGACGATCAACTTCTGGCACGCCTGGAGCGCGCCGAACGAGGTCGCGGCGGTCAAGTCGCTGGTCACCGGCTTCGAGAAGGCGCACCCCAACATCCATGTGAACGTCGTCGGCAACATGACCGACGACAAGATCAACCAGGCGCTGCGCTCCGGCGGCGACAAGGCGCCGGACGTGATCTCCTCGTTCACCACCAACAACGTGGGCAAGTTCTGCTCCTCGGGCGCGCTGGTCGATCTGAACCCCTTCCTCAAGAAGTCCGGGATCGACCCCGCCGAGACGTTCCCGAAGCCGATGAACGAGTACACCCAGTTCGACGGGGACCGCTGCACGGTCCCGCTGCTCGGTGACGCGTACGGGCTCTACTACAACAAGACGGCGTTCGCGAAGGCCGGTATCGCCAACCCGCCGAAGACCTGGTCCGAGTTCGAGGCGGACGCGAAGAAGCTGACGGTCCGCCAGGGCGACGGCTACCGGCAGCTCGGATTCATGCCCGACTACCACGGCTGGGAATCCACCACGGAGCACTACTTCGGGCAGTTCTCACCGACGTACTTCGACAAGAACGGCAAGTCGGACGTGGCCGAGGACCCGGCCTTCGAAAAGGGCTTCACGCTGCAGAAGAAACTCGTCGACGAACTCGGCGGGTTCCAGAGGCTGGAGAAGTTCCGGGCCACGCTCGGCGACGAGTGGGGCGCCAAGCACCCCTTCCACACCGGTCAGGTCGCCATGCAGCTCGACGGCGAGTGGCGGCTCGGCATGGCCGAGGCGGCGAAACCGAAGTTCGAGATCGGGGTGGCCCCGCTGCCCGTCCCGGACGACCAGGTGGCCCAGTACGGCAAGGGCTACATCACCGGCACCATCGCCGGCATCGCCGCGAGCAGCCACCAGCAGAACGCCGCCTGGGAATTCGTCAAGTACATCACCACGAACACCGATGCCGTGGTCGGCTTCGCCAACGACATCCACAACGTGCCCTCCACGCTGGCGGCGCTGAAGTCCCCGAAGCTGAAGTACGACCCCCGCTTCAAGACGTTCCTCGACATCGCCGCCGACCCGGACTCCACCACCTCCCCCGCCTCCGTCAACGGCGGCCAGTACCTGGTGACGATCCAGCAGCTGGGCTACGACTACGAGAGCGGCAAGGTCACCGATCTGAAGTCCGGGCTGAAGAAGGCGGCCGCCCAGATCGACACGGACATCGCGCAGGCGCAGTGATGAGCGCCGTCACCCTCGCGTCGAAACGCCGGCGCTCGGCCCTGCGCACCCTCGCCTTCATGTCGCCGTGGCTCATCGGCTTCGCGGTCTTCTTCGCCTATCCGCTGATCTCGACCGTCTATTTCTCCTTCATGCACTACGACGGTTTCCGGCCGCCGACGTGGAGCGGCGGGAAGAACTGGACGTACGTCTTCGAGCACTACCCCCTGTTCTGGCCCGCGCTGCGCAACACCCTGTGGCTGGTGCTGGTGACGGTGACGCTCCGGGTGGTCTTCGGGCTCGGCGTCGGCCTGCTCATCACGAAGATCAAGACCGGTGCGGGGATCTTCCGCACCCTGTTCTACCTGCCGTACCTGGCCCCGCCGGTCGCGGCGACCATGGCCTTCGCCTTCCTGCTCAACCCCGGTACGGGACCGGTCAACTCGATCCTGGACAAGGCCGGCGTCCCGGCACCGGGCTGGTTCAACGACCCCGGCTGGTCCAAGCCGGCCCTGACCCTGCTGGCGCTGTGGGGCATCGGCGACCTGATGGTCATCTTCATGGCCGCGCTGCTCGACGTGCCGACGGAGCAGTACGAGGCCGCCGAACTGGACGGCGCGTCGGCCTGGCAGCGGTTCCGGTTCGTGACGCTGCCGAACATCTCCCCGATCGTGATGTTCGCCGTCGTCACCGGCGTGATCCAGACCATGCAGTACTACACGCAGCCACTGATCGCAGGGAAGGTCGCCTCGGGCGTGATCCAGGGCGCCGGCACCCAGTTCGAGCCCGGCTACCCGGACAAGTCCACGCTGACCCTCCCCCAGCTCGTCTACAACCTCGGCTTCCAGCGCTTCGACTACGGATCCGCGTGTGTCGTGGCCCTGGTGCTCTTCGCCCTGTCGATGGCGTTCACCGCACTGCTGATGCGGCGCCGGGGCGGTCTCATCCAGGCAGGTGACTGACCATGACCCAGGTACTGGACCAGCCGGTGAAGCCGGCACCCCCGCTCGTCTCGGGCGCCGAGCGCACGGCCAGGCGCCGGGCCCTGCTGGAGTGGATCGCGGTCCACTCGCTCGGCGTCGCCGCCGCGCTGTTCTTCACCCTGCCCTTCGTGTTCGTGTTCCTCACCTCGCTGATGAGCGACAGCCAGGCCCTCAGCCGGGATCTGGTCCCGCACACCTGGGAGTGGGGCAACTACAGGAGCGTGCTCCATACCCCCGGCTTCCTGACCTGGTGGAAGAACACCCTGATCTACGCGGGCCTGGGCACGGCCCTGACCGTGGTGTCGTCCGTCCCCGTGGCGTACGCCCTCGCCAAGTTCCGCTTCCGGGGCCGCAACCTGTCGCTCATGCTGGTGATCTCGATGATGATGCTGCCCCCGCAGGTGATCATCATCCCGATGTACCTGTTCTGGGCGAAGCAGCTGGATCTGTCCGGCACGCTGTGGCCGCTGATGATCCCGATGGCGTTCGGCGACGCGTTCTCCATCTTCCTGCTGCGCCAGTTCCTGACGACGATCCCGAACGAGTACCTGGACGCGGCGAAGGTCGACGGCTGCGGGGACCTCAGGACCCTGCTGCGGGTCGTCCTGCCGATGGCGAAGCCGGGCATCTCCGCCGTGGCGCTCTTCCAGTTCTTCTACGCCTGGAACGACTACTTCGGCCCGCAGATCTACGCGTCCGAGAACCCCGGTGCCTGGACGCTCAGTTACGGCCTGGAGTCCTTCAAGGGCGCCCACCACACCGACTGGAACCTCACCATGGCGGCGACCGTGCTGGTCATGGCCCCCGTGATCCTCGTGTTCTTCTTCGCCCAGAAGGCGTTCGTGGAGGGCGTCACTCTCACCGGAGTAAAGGGTTGATCCTGGTATGAAACTCACCGTGGTCGGCGGAGGCTCGACCTACACCCCCGAACTCATCGACGGCTTCGCCCGCCTGCGCGACACCCTGCCCGTCGAGGAACTCGTCCTCGTGGACCCGGCCGCCGAACGCCTGGAACCGGTCGGCGGCCTGGCCCGCCGCATCTTCGCCCGCCAGGGACACGGCGGCCGGATCGTCACCACCTCCGACCTGGACGCGGGCGTCGACGGCGCCGACGCCGTCCTGCTCCAGCTGCGCGTCGGCGGCCAGGCTGCCCGGGAGCGGGACGAGACCTGGCCGCTGGAGTGCGGCTGCATCGGTCAGGAGACCACGGGCGCGGGCGGCCTGGCCAAGGCCCTGCGCACGGTCCCGGTGGTGCTGGACATCGCCGAGCGGGTCCGCCGTGCGAACCCCCGGGCGTGGATCATCGACTTCACCAACCCGGTCGGCATCGTCACCCGCGCCCTGCTCCAGGCCGGGCACCGGGCGGTCGGGCTGTGCAACGTGGCGATCGGCTTCCAGCGGAAGTTCGCGGGCATGCTGGGCGTGAGCCCCGCGGACGTCCACCTCGCCCACGTGGGCCTCAACCACCTCACCTGGGAGACCGGCGTACGCCTGGGCGGCCCGGAGGGCGAGAACGTCCTGCCGAAGCTCCTGGGCGAGCACGGCGAGACGATCGCCGCCGACCTCCGCCTGCCCCGGCACCTGCTGGACCGCCTGGGCGTGGTCCCCTCGTACTACCTGCGCTACTTCTACGCACACGACGAGGTCGTACGGGAACTGCGCACCAAGCCGTCCCGGGCGGCCGAAGTGGCCGCGATGGAGCGGGAACTGCTGCGCATGTACGGCGACCCGTCCCTGGACGAGAAACCGGCACTGCTCGCCAAGCGGGGCGGTGCGTACTACTCGGAGGCCGCGGTGGACCTGGCGGCGGCCCTGCTGGGCGGGGGAGGCAGCCCGTACCAGGTGGTGAACACGCTCAACAAGGGCACGCTCCCCTTCCTCCCCGACGACGCGGTGATCGAGGTCCAGGCGGCGGTCGGCCCGACGGGCCCGGCCCCGCTGCCGGTACCGGAGCTGGACCCGCTCTTCTCCGGTCTGGTCGCGCACGTGACGGCGTACGAGGACCTGGCCCTGGAGGCGGCGCTGCGGGGCGGCAGGGACCGTGTCTTCCGCGCCCTGCTGGCCCACCCGCTCATCGCCCAGTACGACCGTGCCGACACCCTCACCGACAGTCTGATCGCACACAACCGGGAGCACCTGGCGTGGGCCTGACCTCGACCGTGCTCGCCATCGACGCGGGCAACAGCAAGACCGACGTGGCCGTGGTCACGGCGGCCGGGGAGGTCCTGGCCACGGCCCGCGGCGGCGGATTCCGGCCGCCGACGGTGGGCGTGCCGGCGGCGCTGGACGCGCTGGCCGATCCGGTCCGGCGGGCGTTCGCGGACGCGGGCGTCGCACGCGTCTCCCATGTCTCCGCGTGCCTGGCCAACGCCGATCTGCCGGTGGAGGAGGAACAGTTGGCGGCGGCGCTGCACACGCGCGCGTGGGGCGCCTCGGTCGAGGTCCGCAACGACACCTTCGCGGTCCTCCGCGCGGGTGTGACCGAGCCGCGCGGGGTCGCGGTCGTGTGCGGCGCGGGCATCAACTGCGTCGGCATGCGTCCCGACGGCCGGACCGCCCGCTTCCCGGCGATCGGGCGCATCTCCGGTGACTGGGGCGGCGGTTGGGGACTGGCGGAGGAGGCGCTGTGGTACGCGGCGCGCGCGGAGGACGGCCGCGGCTCCCCCACCGCCCTGTCCCGCACCCTCCCCGCCCACTTCGGCCTGGCGACCATGTACGCGTTGATCGAGGCCCTGCACCTGGAACGCATCGCCCACGACCGCCGCCACGAGCTGACCCCGGTCCTGTTCGCGACGGCGGCCGAGGGCGACCCGGTGGCCCGCTCGATCGTCACCCGGCTCGCGGAGGAGGTGGCGGTGATGGCCACGGTGGCCCTGACCCGCCTGGACCTCCTCACCGAGGAGACCCCGGTGCTTCTCGGCGGCAGCGTCCTGGCCGCCGGCCACGCCCAACTCGACGACACCGTCCGCGATCTGCTCACCACCCGCGCCCCGAAGGCCGACGTCCACGTGGTGACCGCCAGCCCGGTCCTGGGCGCGGCCCTGCTGGGCCTGGACCACCTGGGAGGCGGACCGACGGCCCAGGAGAGGGCACGCGCACACTGGCAGCCGGAGCTGACCGCCTGACGCCCCTCGGGAGGAGCCGCCGGCACACCGGGCGCCGGGACCTGCCGCCCGGCCACCTCACCACCCTCGCCCTCGCCCTCGCCGTCGCCCTCGCCCTCGCCGTCGCCCTCGCCGCGGGCGTGCGGCGGGCGGGTCGTCGTGGCCGGGGGTGGTGTGGAACCGATCCGTCGCGACCGGCGTGTTCATCGGTAGGGGGTGGTGTGTCAGTCGTCGCGCGCCCCTGAGCACACTGCGATCCGATCAAGATCCAGTGAAGGCCGGTGCGGATGTCAGTCCGGGCGGTGATACTTGGCGGCGAACGGATGACCATGGGGGAGGTCGAGTGACACACCTGCCGAAGAGCAGTGCGGCGCCGCCACAGGCGGGACCCGGCCTGCCCAGCATCCCCCCGCAGCCCGGCCGTCCGGCGATGCCCGTGCCGCCCGCTCCGGCTCCGCCCACCCGGCGCACCGCCTTCGCCGAGGGGGTCGAGCGGGTGCGAGGTGCCGCGACCACCGAGCCGGGGCGGCTGCGGATCATCGGGGCCGTTCTCGCGCTCGTCGTCGTCGCGTTCGGGGCCGTGACCGCCTGGCAGACCAGTGAGCGGTCGGCCGCCGCCGACGACGTGCTGCACCACAGCCAGCCGCTCAGTTCGGGCGCCGCGGACATCTACCGGTCGCTGGCCGACGCCAACACGGCCGCCTCCAGCGGGTTCCTGGCCGGCGGTCAGGAATCCGCCGTCTCCCGGGACCGCTACGAGAAGGACATCCGCACCGCCGCCGGCGGACTCGTGACCGCCGCGGCGAACGCCGAGCCGGGCTCGGCCTCCGAGGCGGCCATCGCCAAGCTCAACCGGCTGCTGCCCGAGTACAAGGGGCTCATCGAACGGGCCCGGACCTACAACCGGCAGGGATACCCCGTCGGCGGCGCGTATCTGCGCTACGCCAACGAGAAGATGCAGAAGGAGATGCTCCCGGCGGCGGAGGATCTCTACACCAAGGAGAACCAGCGGCTGGACGCCGACTACGGGGACGCCACGCCCTACCCGTGGGCCGCCATCGGCCTCGGCGTGCTCGCGCTCGGCGCGCTCGGCTGGGCCCAGCACCGGATGTACCGGCGGACGAACCGGGTCCTCAACCACGGCCTGGTCGCCGCCTCCGCCGCCACCACCGTCGCACTGCTGTGGCTCGTCGTCGGGCACGCGGTGGCCCGGTCGGAGCTGGACGGCTCCTACGACCACGGGATCCGCTCGCTGACCGTGCTGCACGACGCCCGGATCGCCTCCCTGAAGGCGCGGGGCAACGAGAACCTGAGCCTGGTGGCGCGCGGCGCCGAGACCATCACGGTCGACGGCAAGGCGTACGACGCCTACTACTACGACTTCGACAAGGACATGGGCGTGCTCGGCAAGGGGCTGTCCGAGGCCCGGAAGCTCGCCGACGACCAGGCGGGCACCACCCCGGTCAAGGCCGCGGCGGGCAACATGGTGGTGTGGAAGCAGCGCCACGCCTCCGCACGCACCGAGGACGAGAACGGCAACTACCAGCAGGCACTGGACAAGGTGATCGGCGCGAAGGGCGCCACCGGCGAGTGCTTCGACAGCGTCGACCACAACCTGGCCCGGGCCATCGGGCACGAGCAGGACGAGTTCCAGCAGGCCGCCGGTGACGGGCTCGACGCGATGACCGGACTGCCGGTGGGCGTGGCCGTCCTCGCGGTGCTGGCCGCCGCCGGTGGCGTCGCCGGCATCGGGCGCAGGCTTTCGGAGTACCGGTGACAGGGGGCGGGACGATGTACGCGAGCCGTGTACGGGCCTCCCTGCGGGGCTGGGGCGGGGTCGGCGCGATGGCGGTGCTGTGCGCGCTGGCGCTGGCGTTCGTCCTGCTGCTGCCGTGCACCCAGGCACCGGAGCCCCAGGGCGGCGTCGGCGGTCAGCGCGTCGCCGGCGGCACCCAGGTCCGCGCGGGCAACTGCGTGGACTCCGAGGCGCAGAAGCAGACGCTGTCCCCGTCGGGGGCCGACGGTCCGACCATCGACGCCATCAAGGCGCGGACGGGCGCCCGGCGCAAGCTGATCGTCGGCGTCGACCAGAACAGCTACCACTGGGGCTACCGCAACCCCAACACCGAGGGCGCGGAGCTGGAGGGCTTCGACATCGATCTGGTGCACCGGATAGCGCAGGACATACTCGGTGACCCGGACGCGGTGCAGTTCAAGGCGATCCCGACCAGCCAGCGGATCTCCGCGATCCAGGACGGGCGGGTGGACATGGTCGTACGGACCATGACCATCACCTGCGACCGGCTGTCGCAGGTCGCCTTCTCGGCCCCCTACTTCAAGACCGGGCAGCAGGTCCTCGCCCCCAAGTCGTCCCCCGTCACCGGCTACAACGGCACCCTGGCCCACAAGAAGGTGTGCACGGCGGCCGGTTCCACCGCGTACACCAAGCTGGACGCCGACAAGAAGGCCGGCACCCTGCCCGCCTCGACGGACATCTCCACCACCGTCCCGAACCAGCTGGACTGCCTGGTACGGCTCCAACTCGGCGAGGTGGACGCGGTGGTGACCGACGGTGCGCTCGCCGCGAGCCAGGCCGCCCAGGACCCGACCGTCGAGCTGAAGGGCGAGGCGTTCACCACCGAGTACTACGGCGTGGCGATGAAGAAGGACGCCACCGATCTGGTACGCCGGGTCAATCGCATTCTGGTGGGCTACCGCTCGGACGGCTGGCAGGCGTCGTACGACACGTGGCTGTCGGCGACACTGGGGAAGGACTCGTCGGCGTCCAAGCCGCCCGCGCCGCAGTATCTGCGCACCAGCTGACCCCTACCCGACGGACACACACAGCAGCGAGAGGTGATCGATGGGCGTCACGGACCCCGCCGGGCCGGTGATGGACCGGGACGAGGTGGACCGTGCGCTGGCGCGGCTCGGCGCCGAGCACGAGGCGATCGAGACCTCGCTGCTGGCCCTGCAGGACCACGCGGGCCGCAGACTCCTCGAGGGCGCCGAGCTGACCGGCGTCACCCGGGAGCGCTGGCAGGCCACGGAGGCCCGGATCACCCTGCTGTGGTCGTACTTCGACGCCTACACGGCCGCGCTGCACACCGCTCGCGAGATCCGCGCCCGGCGCCGCTGGTCCAGCCGCGAGGACCTGGTGGAGCTGAGCGAGCTGCTGCGCGGCGCGTCCGTCACCGTCCCCGGCTCCGGGAAGCTCAGCGAGAGCTTCTCGCTGACCGCGCTGGTGGACCGGATGAACGAGCTGTACGCGACGAGCCTGGACCTGGTCGTCGCCGCCGACGCGGTCTGGTCGGCGCTGCCCGCGCGCATCGATTTACTCGCCGCGGAGCTCCAGCGCACCCGGCAGCTCGCGCACTCCGTCGGCGTGCGCCCCGGCGAGCACCCGGCCGGGGACGACCTGGAGCGGATCACGCGTACGCTGACCCGGCTCCGGGAGGACGTCGTCTCCGACCCGGTGGCCTTCTGGATGCCGACGCAGGGCAGTTCGGCCCCGGGCGGCGGCCGTCCGGACACGACGGTGTACGACCGTGAGGCGCGCGCGCTGGAGGACGTACGGCGCGAGATCGACGCCGTGCTCACCGTCCGCCAGGACGCGGAGGCGCGGCTGATCCGGCTGCGGGACGTGCTCTCCCGCGCCGACCGCACCCTCGCCGAGGCCCGGACCGCGCGCGGCGAGGTGCTGGCGAAGATCGCCGCGACCGAGGTGCCGGTGGTCAGCGGACCGCCGACCGTGCTGCAGGAGCAGCTGGCGGCGGCGGCCGAGTACCGCAGGCAGGCGCAGTGGCACCGGCTCTCCCCGCTCCTGGAGTCCCTGGAGCAGCAGGCGGAGGACGAACTGCTGCGCGCCCGCGAGCAGTTGACCGCGGTCACCGCACCGCTGGCGGTCCGCGCCGAGCTGCGCGGCCGGCTCGACGCCTACAAGGCGAAGACCGCCCGGCACGGGCTGGCCGAGGACCCGCTGCTGGTCGAGCGGTACGACGCGGCCCGCCGCATGCTGTGGAGCGCGCCCTGCGACCTGCGCGTGGCCGAACAGGCCGTGCTGCGCTACCAGCAGGCGGCGGCGGAACTGCTCGGCGGCGCGAGCGTGCCCGAGGATCGTAAGGGGGGCCAGTCATGAGTCAGGCGGGGCAGACCTGTCAGCGGCCGGGCTGTGAGGGGACGTACGAGGACGTCGGCGGCGGCGAGCTGTACTGCGACACCTGCGGCCTGGCACCGGTGGTGTCGGCGAGGGGCATGGTCGGTTCGGCGCCCACCGGTATCACCAAGGGCTCGGCGCAGAGCAGCAGTTCCCGCAGCTCGTCGCGTACGTCGTCGCAGTCGTCGAAGTCGCGGCGCTCGGTCTCCGGGCGGCTCTCCCGGTCCCTGTCGGGCACGGCCACCGGCCGCTCCGTGTCGGTGCGCAGCTCCGGCTCCTCCTCCGGGGCGTCGACGCGCGGGCGGCTGGGCGCCGGTCTGGTGAGCGTGCCGCAGGTGCCGCGGCCCGACCCGCGCGCGATGGTGCTGGACAACCCGGAGGTGCCCGAGCGGAAGCGGTTCTGCTCGCGGTCCGACTGCGGGGCGCCGGTGGGCCGGGCCCGCGGTGACCGGCCGGGCCGTACGGAGGGCTTCTGCACCAAGTGCGGGCACCCGTACTCCTTCGTGCCGAAGCTCAGGGCCGGGGACGTCGTGCACGGCCAGTACGAGGTCGCCGGCTGTCTCGCGCACGGCGGGCTGGGCTGGATCTACCTCGCCGTGGACCGGGCCGTCTCCGACCGGTGGGTGGTGCTCAAGGGCCTGCTGGACACCGGTGACCAGGACGCGATGGCGGCCGCGATCTCCGAGCGGCGCTTCCTCGCGGAGATCGAGCACGCCAACATCGTGCGGATCTACAACTTCGTCGAGCACCTCGACCAGCGCACCGGCTCCCTCGACGGCTACATCGTCATGGAGTACGTCGGCGGCAAGTCCCTGAAGGAGATCGCCAACGCCCGCCGCACGCCCGACGGCCGCCGCGACCCGCTGCCGGTGGAGCAGGCCTGCGCGTACGGCATCGAGGCACTGGAGGCGCTCGGCCATCTGCACAGCCGGAACCTGCTGTACTGCGACTTCAAGGTCGACAACGCCATCCAGACCGAGGACCAGCTCAAGCTGATCGACATGGGCGCCGTGCGCCGCATGGACGACGACGAGTCCGCGATCTACGGCACGGTCGGCTACCAGGCCCCGGAGGTCGCCGAGGTCGGTCCGTCGGTGGCGAGCGACCTGTACACGGTGGGCCGGACGCTCGCGGTGCTGGCCTTCGACTTCCAGGGCTACACGAACGTCTACGCGGACTCCCTCCCGGACCCCGACACCATCGACGTCTTCCGTCGCTACGAGTCCTTCTACCGGCTGCTGGTCCGCGCCACCGACCCCGACCCGGCCCGCCGGTTCGCCTCCGCGCAGGAGATGGCCGAGCAGCTGACCGGCGTGCTGCGCGAGGTCGTCGCCCTGCAGAGCGGCCGGCCGCGGCCCGCGCTGTCGACGCTGTTCGGGCCCGAGGTGAAGGTCACCGACACGGAGCTGTTCCCGCGCCTCGACGGTGACGTGTCCCGGCTGGGCGCCCGGCAGGTACGCGGCCGCAGGGGAACGGCGGTCGGGGCACCGGGGACACCCCTGGCCGGTGTGCCCTCGCCGGGGACGCCCGGAGCCGCCGGCCCGTCCGCCCCGGTCCCGCCCGTCCCCGTCCCGGCCGCCCTCGTCCGGCCCGTCGCCACCCCGGCCGCCGCGCTCGCCCTGCCGGTGCCGCTGGTCGATCCCGGCGATCCCAACGCCGGCTTCCTCGCCGGTCTCATCGCCTCCGCGCCGGCCGAGCTGATCGCCGCGCTGGCCGCGGCGCCCACGCAGACCGTCGAGACCCGGCTGCGGCAGATCCGGGCCCGGCTGGAGAGCGACGACCACCAGGCCGCGCTGATGAGCCTGGCCAAGCTGGACGAGGAGCGGCCCGACGACTGGCGGGTGGTCTGGTACCGGGGCGTGACCGCCCTGGTCACCGGGGACTTCGAGGGTGCCGCGCTCGCCTTCGACGGGATCTACGACGCCTTCCCGGGCGAGGCCGCGCCGAAGCTGGCGCTGGGCCTGTGCGCTGAGGTGCTGGGCCAGTTGGACAACGCGGCCGAGTACTACCGCCTGGTGTGGATGACCGACCCGAGCTTCGTCAGCGCCGCCTTCGGCCTGGCCCGGGTGCAGCTCGCGGCCGGTGACCGGACCGGCGCCGTACGGACGCTGGAGTCGGTGCCGGAGTCCTCCATCCATTACACGGCCGCCCGGGTCGCCGCCGTCCGGGCCCGGCTCAGACAGCGCACGGCGAGCGCCGGTGACGTACCGTTCCTGGACGACCTGACGGCCGCCGCCGGGCAGGTCGAGGCGCTGCGGGCGTACGGTCTCGACCCCGCCCGGCGCGAGCAGTTGTCCGTCGAAGTGCTTGGCAGCGCGCTGGACTGGATACTCTCCGGAGGCCAGGGCACCGCTCAGGCCGCCGTCGGCGGGCGGGTGCTGCTGGGCAGCGGTCTGGACGAGCGGGGCCTCCGCTTCGGCCTGGAACGCGCCTACCGCACGCTCGCCCGGCTGGCGACCGGCGGCGAGGAGAGGATCGAACTGGTGGAACGGGCCAACCGTTACCGCCCCCGGACGTGGGTGTAGTTGATGTCGCAGATGCCCCAGCAGGCCGCACCGGCGAAGTGCCCGAGCTGTGCGGAGCCCGTCGAGCCGGGTGACCTCTTCTGCGGAGCGTGCGGACACGACCTCTCCGTCGTGCCCGTGCCGCCGCAGGACCATCCGACGCTGACCATGACCGGCTCCCCGGCGCCGGGGGACGGCGTGGAGTGGCCCGCCGCCGATCCGGACGGCTCCGGCACCCCGCCCGCGGTGCACCTGCCGACCGACCTGCCCGGCACCGACTCGGCCGACACCCCCCTGCCCGGGCACGCGGCCGTCCCCGCCCAGCCCGCCGGTGCCGGGGTGCGCTTCGACCGGCCCGCGGAGCCCGAGGAGTACCCGCTGCAGGCACCCGACCCGCGCGTGGCCGAGACCCCCGCCGCGGCGGAGGAGGAGCCTGCGCAGGTGTGCGTGGCCTGCCGGGCGGGCCGGGTGGACAGCGACGGCTACTGCGAGAACTGCGGCCACGCCCAGCCCCGCGAACGCGACCACATGGAGCGCGAGTCGGGGCCGGTCGCCGCCGTCAGCGACCGCGGGCTGCGCCACCACCGCAACGAGGACGCCTTCTCCGTCGGCCACACCGCGCTGCCCGACGGTACGCCCGTGACCCTCGCGATCGTCTGCGACGGGGTCTCCTCGGCTACCCGCCCCGACGACGCCTCCCTGGCCGCCTCCCAGGCGGCCGGTGACGCCCTGCTCGCCGCCCTGCCGCGCGGCACCCACCCGCAGGCGGCCATGCACGAGGCGATCGTCGCCGCGTCGCAGGCCGTCAACGCGCTCGCCGAGGAGCCCGCCACGGCCCGCGAGCACGCCCCGCACCAGAACGCCCCGGCCTGCACGATCGTCGGTGCGGTCGTCGCCTCCGGGCTGCTGGTCGTCGGCTGGGTCGGCGACAGCCGCGCCTACTGGGTGCCGGACGACCGCTCGGCGCCGCCGGCCCGGCTGACCGAGGACGACTCCTGGGCCGCGCAGATGGTCGCCGCCGGCCTGATGAGCGAGGCCGAGGCGTACGCCGACGAGCGCGCCCACGCGATCACCGGCTGGCTGGGGGCGGACGCCTACGAACTCGAGCCGCACACCGCGGCCTTCAAGCCGGACCGGCCCGGTGTCGTGGTCGTGTGCACCGACGGCCTGTGGAACTACGCCGAGACGGCCGGCGAGATGGCCGAGGTCGTACCGGCGGACGCGGCCGCCCGTCCGCTGCACAGCGCCCGGGTGCTGGTGGGCCACGCCCTGGACGGCGGGGGCCACGACAACGTAACAGTGGCCGTCGTACCGTTCCCGGCGCCGCCGCAGGGGGCAGGATCCGCCTGAGGCCGCGGACACGGGTAAGCCTCGGAGGACCGGAGGGGACCGGTCCGGCCATACGTACCGCCCCGTCCTGCGGGGTGTTCCAAGGGGGATTCGAGCAAGCATGGCCAATTTCGCGAAGTCGCACGTGCCGCAGTTCTCGATGGACGTCTACCAGAACGAGTACCTGCCGGAGGGCGGGCGCGAGGTCAACGCGATCGTCACGGTGACGGCGACCGGCGGCGGCACCGTCGGGAGCGCCGTGGCTCCGGGGTACCCGCAGGGGCGGGGCCCCTCGGCCGCCGTGGCGATCATGGTGGACTGCTCCGGTTCCATGGACTACCCGCCGACGAAGATGCGCAACGCCCGCGACGCCACGGCCGCCGCGATCGACACCCTGCGCGACGGCACGCACTTCGCGGTGGTCGGCGGCACGCACGTGGCCAAGGAGGTCTATCCGGGTGGCGGGCGGCTCGCGGTCGCCGACGCCACCACCCGCGAGCAGGCCAAGCAGGCGCTGCGCCGGCTGAGCGCGGGCGGCGGTACGGCCATCGGCACCTGGCTGCGGCTCGCGGACCGGCTGCTGAACTCGGTGGACGTCACCATCCGGCACGGCATCCTGCTGACCGACGGCCGGAACGAGCACGAGTCGCCCGAGGACCTGAGGGCCGCCCTGGACGCCTGTGCCGGACGGTTCACCTGTGACGCGCGGGGCGTGGGCACCGACTGGGAAGTGAAAGAAGTCACAGGTATCGCCTCGGCGCTGCTCGGCACCGCCGACATCGTCGCCGACCCGGCGGCCCTGGCCGCCGACTTCACGCGGATGATGGAGACGGCGATGGGCAAGGAGGTCGCCGACGTCTCCCTGCGGGTGTGGACCCCGGTCGGTACGACCATCCGTTTCGTGAAGCAAGTCGCGCCCGCCGTCGAGGACTTGACCGGCCGGCGCACCGAGGCCGGGCCCCGCGCCGGGGACTACCCGACCGGCTCCTGGGGCGACGAGTCCCGCGACTACCACCTGTGCGTCGAGGTGCCCCCGGCCGGTCTCGGCCAGGAGATGCTCGCCGCGCGGGTCTCCCTGGTGGTTCCACAACCGGACGGATCGGTACAGAACCTCGGCGCGCAGGGGCTCGTACGGGCCGTATGGACGGACGACATGACGGCCTCCACCGCGATCAGCCCCCAAGTCGCCCACTACACCGGGCAGGCCGAACTGGCACAAGCCATCCAGCAGGGGCTCGATCTCCGCAAAGCGGGCGATTTCGATGGAGCAACGGCCAAACTGGGCCGCGCTGTTCAGCTCGCCAGCGCCTCGGGGAACGCGGATACTGCGAAACTGCTTGCGAAGGTGGTGGACGTTGTCGACGCCGCGACAGGTACTGTGCGGTTGAAGGCGAAGGTCGCGGAGGCGGATGAAATGACTCTGGAGACCCGGTCCACAAAGACTGTTCGTGTAAAGAAGTGACCCAGTAGGAAGATCCGGAGAAGGGGAAGCACCGACATGCCGACCTGCCCGAACGGACACCAGTCGGGTTCCGACGACTGGTGCGAGGTCTGCGGTCACCGCATGGCCGGTGCCGTACCTCCGCCCCCGCCTCCGCCGCCTCCGGCCGGGGGTGGCTACGGCTTCCCGCCGCCCGCGGGCGGCGCCGGCCGGCCGGGGCGCCCGCCGCTGTCCGAGCCGGAGCCGGAACTGTGCCCGCAGTGCCGTACGCCCCGCGAGGGCGGCGCGCCCTTCTGCGAGGAGTGCCGGTGGAACTTCCTGACCAACACGGCCACCTCCTACACCCCGGCCGCCCCGCGCTCGCCGCAGCCGCGGTTCCAGCCGCCGAGCGCGACGTACGGCGGCGGTGACGGATACGAGTACCAGGGCTCGCGGCCCTCGCAGGTGAACCGGCCCGCCGAGCCGATCCCGTCCTTCGGCAGCGAGCCGTCGGGGCCCACGCCGTTCGGCGGCGACCGCGGCCCGTCCGGCGGCGACCGCGGGCCGTCCGGCGGCCCGCAGACCTCCCCGGGCCCGTCGGGTCCGGGCGGCTTCGGCGGCAACCAGGGACCCGGACCGGGCGGCCCCGGCGGCTTCGGCGGCCCTCAGGGACCGGGCTCCGGTGGTCCGGGCGGCTTCGGCGGCCCTCAGGGACCCGGTGCCGGTGGGCCGTCCGGCTTCGGCGGTCCCCAGGGGCAGGGGCAGGGACAGGGACAGGGCCCCGGTGCCGGCGGTCCCTCGGGTCCGCCGCCCTTCGGAGGCGGTGCGCCCTCCGGTCCGCCGCCCTTCGGCCGTGAACCGTCCGGTCCCGGTGGCCCGACTCCGCCCGGCCCGCCGCGGGGCCCCGGCGCGCCCGGTCCCTCGGGCTTCGGCGGCGACCCCTCGCGTCCGGTCCCGCCGCCGCCCGGCCCCACCCCGCCCACCGGCCCCGGTGCCGGTCCCGGCGGCGGCCCCCAGGCCTTCCAGGCGGGGCCGGGCGCCCCGCCCGTCTTCCCGCACGAGACCGGCCGGCCTCCGGTCGGCGGTCCGCCCACCGGGGGCCCGTCCTCCGGCGGTCCGTCCTTCGGCGGCGGTGACGACGACTGGGTGATCTCCCCGCCGTCGTCCGGCGGTCCCGGTGGCGGCCAGGGCGGCGGGTACGGCTACCCGCAGCCCGGCGGTACGCAGGCCCCGGGCGGCCCCGGCTTCCCGCAGGCGCCCCGGCCCCCGCAGCAGCCGGCCACCTGGACCGCGACCGTCGGCCCGGACCGCGACTACTTCATGGCGATGATGCAGCGCTCCGGGCCCGAGGCCGCCGGTCTCAACCTGCCCGCGTACTCGCCCGAGCAGCAGCGCACGCTCGCCGGCAACCAGGTCACCATCGGCCGCCGTCGGCACTCCACCGGCGAGTCCCCCGACATCGACCTGTCGGTGCCGCCGGAGGACCCGGGCGTCTCGCACCAGCACGCGGTGCTGGTGCAGCAGCCGGACGGCAGCTGGGCGGTCGTCGACCAGAACTCGACCAACGGCACCACGGTCAACGGCGGCGAGGAACCGATCCAGCCGTTCGTGCCGGTCCCGCTGCAGGACGGCGACCGGGTGCACGTGGGCGCCTGGACGACGATCACGATCCGCCGGGGCTAGGACCTGCGGGGCGGTGTCACGGGAGGGGCCAGCTGTACGGCCCCTCCGGGTCGTCCAGCCAGGCCCGGGCGTGCTCGCCGCCGACCGTGACGCCGTACCGCTCGCGGCCGGGCCGGTCCTCGCGCTCCCACAGCGCGTAGGCCGCCTGCGGGTCGAGGGTGCCCCGGGTCAGCGCGAGCAGGAAGCGGAACAGCTCCTGGTCCCGGGCCCGCTCCGGCAGCCCGGCGAGCGACACCCCCTCCGGCTGCGCCCTCCGCTCGCCGCGCAGCGGTACGAAGTAGGCGGGTGTGGGCAGGAAGCGGCCCTCGGCGTGCCCCGCGTCCCGCACGGTGAGGGCGAGCAGGCCGGTGGCCAGCGGGGTCAGGATGCGGGCGCCGGTACGGCACTGGGCGACCCAGGCGCGTGGCACCGTCGGCAGTTCGCAGGTGGCGATGATCCGGTCGAAGGGGGCGCGTTCGGGCACCCCGCGTGCGCCGTCGCCGGTGACCACCACCGGGTGGCAGCCGGCCGCGGCCAGGTGCTGCCGGGCCGACTCGGTGATCTCCGGTTCCAGGTCGATCGTGGTGACCAGGTCGTCGTCGCCGAGCCGGTGGGCGAGCAGCGCCGCGTTGTAGCCGGTGCCCGCGCCCACCTCCAGCACCCGGTCGCCGTCCTCGACCCGCAGCGCGACCAGCATCCGGGCCATGAGGGAGGGCTGGCTGCTGGAGGAGAGCAGCTCGCCGTCGCGCAGCCGGGTGGCCAGCGGTACGTCCTCGTAGGCGCCGCGCACCCAGCGCTCCCGGGCCGCCCGGTCCGGGCTCTCGCCCCAGCGGCGCTCGTAACCGCTCCGCCCGGCGACGTAGTAGTACGGCACGAACAGGTGCCGGGGCACCTTCGCGAAGGCCTCCCGCCAGACAGGGTCCTCGGCCCAGGCCCCGTCGGCGTCGATCTCCCGCACGAGCTCGGCCCGCGCGGCGCCGGCCGTGCCGTCGGTCTCGGTGTCGTAGGCGCCCATGACTCCACAGTAGGGGCGGGCCCCCGCGGGAAGGCCGAGCCGTTCCGCGGGGGTCCTAAGCCTCGAGTCCTGGGTCACCCGGTCTGAGACCATGGACGGGTGAAAGAGATTCGGCGCGGCACGCTTCAGGAGCAGACCTTCTACGAGCAGGTCGGCGGGGAGGAGACCTTCCGTCGGCTCGTCCACCGTTTCTACGAGGGAGTGGCCGAGGACCCGTTCCTCAGGCCGATGTACCCGGAGGAGGACCTGGGCCCGGCCGAGGAGCGGCTGACCCTGTTCCTGATGCAGTACTGGGGCGGCCCCACGACGTACAGCGAGAACCGCGGCCATCCCCGGCTGCGCATGCGGCACGCCCCGTTCACCGTGGACCGGGCGGCGCACGACGCCTGGCTGAAGCACATGCGCGTGGCCGTCGACGAGCTCGGGCTGTCCGAGGAGCACGAGCGGACGCTGTGGAACTACCTGACGTACGCCGCCGCGTCGATGGTGAACACCCCGGAGTGAAGGACCGCGGTCGGAACGCGTCCCGCGAACCGGACGGTTGCCTCTGAACGCCGGATTCCGGTCGTGCGTGGCCGTATTCCGGTCACGATCCGGTATAGACCGGTCGCCGACCGCTTACCCGTCACCGGCCGCCTCTGCCAGCATCGCCCGCAGGTCTGGAAGTCCGGACACACGGGGGCCGGGTGACGGGGTTCGTCTTCTCACGCGCGCGTGCGCACCGCCTGCTGCTCGGTGCCGCGCTGCTCACCGTGGCGCTCACCACCGCGGTGCTGGCGACGCTGACGGCCTACTCCGGCGCGATCGGCGACGCGGCGCTGCGCCATGTGCTGGCCGACCCGCGCAACGCGGCCGACACCGCCCTGATCGTCAAGGCGGACGTGCCGCCGGATCAACGGGCCGCCGCCGACACCGCCGTGCACGAGGGCGCCCGGCGGACCTTCGACGGCCTGCCGGTGACGGTACGGACCCTGCGCCGCTCCGGCCCGTACGCCCTGCCCCGCTCCCTGCAGCCCGCGGCGGCCCGGTCCGGAGACCCGGACCTCACCTACCTCGCGGCCCTGGACCGCAGCCGGCTGCGGCTGACCACGGGCCGCTTCCCGCGCCCCGCCGACGGCACGGTCGAGGTCGCGCTCCCGCAGACCGCGGCCCGTGCGCTGCGGCTGAAGCCCGGCGACCGGCTCACCCTGACCGACCGGCTGGACGGCCCGGCGGTACGGGTGCGGATCACCGGGTTGTACCGCCCCCTCTCCGTGACGGCGCCGTACTGGCAGCTGGACGAGCTGCTCGGCCGCGGGGCGAGGAAGGCCGGCTTCCTGACGTACGGCCCGCTGCTCACCGACCCCTCCGTCCTCACCGGTGGCCGGATCAGTGCCGGGACGACGGCCTGGCTGGCGTCGGCGGACTTCGCGCGCATGACGACGGGCCGGATCGGTGAGCTGCGTACGGCGGCCCGGGCGGGCAGCACGGGCCTGCGGAACCGCCCGGCGCTGCACGGTACGACGATGGCGCAGACCTCGCTGCCGGACGTCCTGGACCGGGTGGACCGTTCGCTGCTCGTCGCCCGTTCCACGCTGCTGATCGTCGCCCTGCAGCTCGTGCTGCTCGCCGGGTACGCGCTGCTGCTGGTGGCCCGGCTGCTCGGCACCGAACGGGCGGACGAGACACGGCTGTTGCGGGCTCGCGGCGCCTCCCGCGCGCGGATCGCCGCCCTCGCCGCCACCGAGGCGCTGCTGCTCGCGCTGCCCGCGGCCGTCTGCGCGCCGCCGCTCTCCGGCCCGCTCACCGCCCTGCTCGCCGGGCACGGCCCGCTGGCCCACCTCGGCCTGCGCCTGGACCTGCCGCCGGCCGGCCGCCTCGACGTCTGGCTGGTCGCCGCGGCCGTGGCCCTGGGCTGCGCGCTGGCGGTCACGGTCCCGGAGGTGACGGGAGCGGACACCGGCCCCCCGGCCGGCGGGACCGGACCCCGCACCCGCTCCCTTCCCCTGCTCCCCCGTCCACGCTCCCTCCCCGTTCCGCACCGCCCCCGCTCCCGAAGCCGCGCCGCCGACGACCGGCACGCACCGTCCGCCGTGCGCCGTCGGCCCGTCTCCTCCGGACTTCTCCCCTCCCCGCTCCGCGCCGGCGCCGACCTCGCTCTGCTCGCCGTCGCGGGGGTGGCCTACTGGCAGCTGGGGCGGCAGGGGTCCGGGGGCGTGACCGCCGACCGGTCCGGGGCGCTCGGCGTCGATCCGCTCCTGGTGACCGCGCCCGCGCTGGCGCTGCTCGCCGGGACCGTGCTCGTGCTGCGGCTGCTGCCGCCCGTGGCCCGGTTCGCCGAGCGGTGGGCGGCGGCCGGGCGGGGGCTGCCGGTGGCGCTGGCCGGCTGGCAGTTCAGCCGGCGGACCGCGCGCGGCGCGGGCCCGGTGCTGCTGCTCGTCCTCGCCGTCGCGCTCGGGATGCTCGCGCTCGGACAGGCCGCCTCCTGGGACCGCTCGCAGGACGACCAGGCCGACTTCCGCGCCGGGGTGCCGGTGCGGGTGACGGCCGCCGGGGAGGGCGGGCTCGGCCGTACGGACCTGTACGCGCGCCTGCCGCACGTACGCGCGACCGCACCGGCCCTGCGTTCCTCCCAGCCGCTGTCGGACGACCGCACGGCGACCGTGCTCGCCCTGGACACCCGGCACGCGGCGGACGCGGTGCTGATGCGTCCGGACCTGGCCGACACACCGGTGCGGCCGTTGCTCGCCGGGCTCGCGCCGCCCGGTTCCCCGGCCGGGACCCGGGTGCCCGCGGGCACCGCCCGGCTGCGGCTGGCGGCGAGCCTGCGCAGCTCGGCCGGGGCGGGACTGGTCACCGATGTGACGGTGACCCTGGCGGACCGGTACGGGGTGCCGTACCAGATGCCGTTCGGGCAGCTCCCCGCCGACGGGCACCGGCACCTGCTGACCCTCGACGTGAGCGCCTCGCCGGGCCCGCTGGTCCTCACCGGGCTCCGCCTCGACATGAACCAGCCCGGCGAGCGAGCCGAACACCGGCTCGCTCTGGGCGCGTTGACCGCGACCGGCAGTGACGGCGCCGAGCACCGGCTCGCGCTGCCCGCCCGGTGGACGACCACCACGGAGACCACGGGCGACGCCGTCACGAGTCCCGCCACCAGCCCCACCCGCCCACGGCTCACCGGCCCCGGCACCTTCACGTACGGCACCGGGTACCTCCCGGGCGCCGACGCCTGGCGGGTCGCCTCCGTCACGGTCCGGCTCCAGGTGCCGCAGTCCGCGCCCGCCGCCGTGCCGGCCGTGGCCACCGACCGCTATCTGGCCTCGACCGGCGCCCGCCCCGGACAGCGCCTCGACCTGACGGTCGGCGACCGCACGGTGCCCGTGCGGATCGTCCGGGCGGTACGCGCACTGCCCGCCACCGCCGACCCGTCGCTCACCGGCCCCCGTGACGGCGGCGCCGTCCTGCTCGACCTGCGCGCCGTGAACCAGGTGCTGCAGGCGCGCTACGGGGACGGCGTGACACCGGGCGAGTGGTGGCTGGCGACCGGGCCAGGCGACGCGGCGGAGGTGGCCGCGGCCGTGCGGGCGCTGCCGGACGTGGACCCGGGACAGGTGGTGGTGCGCGACGAGATCGCCGCCGAGCTGCGCGACGACCCCTTCGGCGCGGGCCCGGAGGCCGCGTTCACGGCGGCGGCCGTGGTGGCGGCGGCGCTCGCCGCGGTGGGCTTCGCGGTCGGCGCGGCGGCCGCGCGACGGGCCCGCGGGACGGAGTTCGCCGTCCTGCGGGCGCTCGGTGCGCCGCGCCGGCAGCTGACCCGCGCGGTCGCCGCCGAACAAGCCGTCCTGGTGGGCCTGGCGCTCGCGGCCGGCCTCGGCCTGGGCACCGTACTGGCGCGCGCCGTCCTGCCGTTGATCGTCCTGACCGGCGACGCCACCCGGCCGGTGCCGGACCTGCTGGTCGAACTGCCGCCCGGCCGGGTGGCGCTGCTGCTCGCCGCCGTCGCCGTGGTCCCGCTGACGGTAGCGGCCCTGCCGGCCGCGCACCGCACGAACCCGGCGGGAGCACTGCGTGACCAGGGAGGCGAGTGAGATGAGCCGTGCCCGGCCTCCCGTTCTCGCGCCCTGGGTGCGGACCCGGCTGCGGGCCGCGCCCGGTGCCGCCGCCGCGTTCGCGGTGCTGGTCGTCCTGGCCGCGAGCCTGGCGGGTGCCTTCCCGCGCGCCGTCGACCGGTACGAGGACGCGGGCCTGCGGCACGCGGTCGCACAGGCCCGCCCCGACCGCACCAGCGTGCTGGTGCAGGCGCCCCGGCCCGACCCCGGCCTGCCGGCCGGGCAGCAGGCCGCCGCGGTACGCCCCGCCGCGCTGGAACGGCAGTACGAGAAGGTCCTCACCACGGTCGGCAGCCCACTGGCCCTCGACCCGTCCCAGTCGGTGTACGGCGTCGCCGGCGGCGTGAACCCGGCGGTGCCGGACCCGTTCCTGCCCCGCCCGACCGGACTGCCCGCCCACATCTCGCTGTTCGCGCCGAGCGGCCTCGCCGACCACGCGCGCGTGCGCACCGGCCGGCTGCCGCGCGCCGACGGCCCGGTGGACGCGGACACACCCGGGGTGGAGGCCGCCGTGACCGCCGCCACCGCCAAGTCCCTGAACATCGAGACCGGTTCGGTCATCCATGTGCCGGCGGTCGGCCGGCCCCCGCTCGCCGTCCGCGTCACCGGCATCCTCGTCCCGCGCGACCCTTCCGGCGCCTACTGGTCGACCGTGCCACGGCTGCGCACCCCGAACCTGGTGATCACGCCCAGCCCGGGCGGGGACCCGCCGAAGTACTGGCTCGGCACGCTGCTGCTCCCCCCGGAGGCGGCGCCCGCCATGCTCGGCACGGTCACGAACCCGTTCCGCTACTGGTTCCTCGCGCCCGACGCCGACAGCCTGCACGCGCACGACGTGGACCGGCTGAGGTCGGCCGTCGCCGCGCTGGAGTCCGGCCCCGGGCTGCGCCGCGCCCGCGCCCTCACCGACGAGCGCACCGACATCAGCACCGGCCTGGACGACACCTTCACCTCCTTCTCCCGGCTGCGCTCCGGCATCGCCCCGCTGGTCTCCGTCGCTGCCGTCGGCACCGGCACGGTCGTCGCCGTCGTCCTGCTCATGACCGCCGGCCTGGCCGCCGACCGGCGCCGCACCGAACTCGCCCTGCTGCGCGCCCGCGGCGCCTCACTGCCCGCGCTGGCCGGGCGGCTGCTGGCCGAGACCGCCGTCGTCGCCGTACCGGCCGGCGCGCTCGGCCTGACCGCTGCCCTTTTCGCGGTCCCCGTCGGCCGCACCGGACCCGCCGTGGCCGCCGCGGCGGCCGTCACCCTCACCGCGTGCTGCGCCCTGCCGCTGCGCGCCGCCCTGGCCCACCGCACGGTCCGCGCGACGGCCGAGCGCGCGGACCTGGCGGCCGTACGTCCCTCCCGGCGCCGCACGGTCGCCGAGCTGACCCTGCTGGTGGCGGCGGCCGGAGCGGTCGCGGCGCTGCGCCGGCGCGGCACGACGGGCGACCAGCTGGTGGCGCTGGCCCCGGTCCTGACCGGCGTGATCGCCGCACTGCTGCTGCTCCGCCTCTACCCGCTGCTGCTGCGCCGGCTGACCGGCCCCGCGGCACGACTGCGCGGGGCGACGGGGCACCTCTCGCTGGCCCGCGCCGGCCGTACCCGGACCTCGGCGGTGCTGCCGCTGCTGGCCCTGCTGACCGCGCTGACCACGGCGGCGTTCGGCGGCTCGGTGCTGGCGGGCGTGGCCCAGGCCCGGGACCGGGCGGCGCTGCTCACCGTCGGCGCCGACGCCCGCGTGGACTGCGACGCCCCGCTGCCGGCGGCCGTCCCGGCGCGGGTGCGCGCCGTCCCCGGGGTGCGTGCCGTCGTCCCGGTGAGCATCGACTACCAGGCCAAGCCGGTGGACGGCCAGGACTCGGTGCCGCTGGTGGGCGTGGAGCCTCGGTCCTACGGCGCGCTGACGGCCCGCACCGGCCTCGGCGCCTTCTCCGCCGCCGAGTTGGCGTCGGGCCGGGGACCCCTGCCCGCCGTGGCCTCGCCCTCCGTCGCCGCCGAGTACGGCACCCGGCGCCCCTTCCTGCTCCGGCTGTCGGACGGCAGCGCGGTCACCGTGCGGATCGCGCTGGTCCGCGACAGCACCCCGGCGGTGTCCGGCGGTAACTTCCTCGTCGTGAGCCGCGCCGGTCTCACCTCCCCGGCGAACCGCCCGACGGCCCTGCTGCTGACCGGCGACCGGCCGGCCGCCCGCGCGCTGGGCCACGCGGTCGGCGACTCGGCCGTCGTCCGCGTCCGCGCCGACGAGCGCGCCCGCTACGCCGACTCCCCCCTCCAGTCCGGCGCCGAACACGTCTACACGGCGGGCGTGGTGGCGGGCGCCGGCTTCGCCGTGCTCGCCCTCCTGCTGGCCCTGCTGCGCGCGGCCCCGGAACGTGCCGCGCTCCTGGCCCGCCTGCGCACGATGGGCCTCACCCGCGCGGAGGGCCGCCGCCTGCTGATCCTGGAGTCCCTCCCGCAGGCCCTTCTCGCCGCCCTCGGCGGCACCCTGGCCGGCTGGTCCGCGATCCGCCTGCTCTCCCCCGGCATCGACCTGACGGCCATCGCCCTCCCCTCGGCCGGATCCCCCCTCACCGAGGCGCACCTCCACCCCGACGCCTGGTCGCTGACCCTGCCCGCGGTCGTGGTCGTCCTGCTGACGGTCGGGGTCGCCACGGCCCAGGCCTGGTGGACGGGCCGCCGGGGCTCGGTGACGGAACTGAGAGCGGGGGACGGCCGATGACGGACTCTGCTCAGCGACAGCACAGGGCACCGACTCAGGAGACCCCATTGCCGACGCCCGCGAACCTGACCGACCTGGCCCACCGCGTCGCGGAGAGCCGGAACGAACCCGCCTACGGCCACGACGCGCTCATCACCTGCGACCGCCTGGTCCGCATCTTCTCCGCGGACGGCATAGAGGTCCAAGCCCTCCAGGGCCTCGACCTCCTGGTCCGCGAGGGCGAGCTGATGGCCCTGGTCGGCGCCTCCGGCAGCGGCAAGTCCACCCTGATGAACATCCTCGCCGGCCTCGACACCCCCACCGCCGGAGCCGCCCGCGTGGCAGGCCACGACCTGCTCACCATGACGGCGGCCGACCGCCTCGCCTACCGTCGCGAGACCGTCGGCTTCGTCTGGCAGCAGACCTCCCGCAACCTTCTCCCCTACCTCACCGCCGCCCAGAACATCGCCCTCCCCCTCCAGCTCTCCGGCACCCGCAGCTCCCGCCGCGCCCGCACCGAACGCGTCGTGGAACTCCTGGAGTTGCTGCAGGTGGCCGACTGCCGCGACCGGCACCCGCACCAGATGTCCGGCGGCCAGCAGCAGCGCGTGGCGATCGCCGTGGCCCTTGCGGGCGGCCCCGCGGTCCTGCTCGCCGACGAGCCCACCGGGGAACTGGACTCCCGGACGGCCGCGCAGATCTTCGACGCCTTCCGGACCGCCAACGAGACCCTCGGCACCACGATCGTCATCGTCACCCATGACCAGGCGGTGGCGGGCGAGGTCCGCCGTACGGTCGCGATCCGGGACGGCCGCACCTCCACCGAGGTGCTGCGGCGCAGCGAGATCGACGCCGCGACCGGTCACGAGACGGTCGTCGCCCGTGAGTACGCGATGCTCGACCGCGCGGGCCGCCTCCAGCTCCCCGCCGACCACCTGCGCGCCCTCGGCATGCGCGACCGCGTGGCCCTGGAACTGGAACCGGACCACATCGGGGTATGGCCGGACGACACCCAGCGGCCGTGAGGGCGGGGGCTCAGCGCACGCTGACGTCCAGGGACCCGAGCCCGGCCCGCCGTACGGCGACGGACCCGTACGGGGTGCGCAGCCGCAGCCACGCCCCAGAGGAGAACAGCCCGGTGTCGGCGGGCTCGGTGCCCGGCCGCAGGAAGCCCAGGGAGTGCGCCGCGTGCACGGCGCGCAGGGGAAGCCGGGTGTGTGCTATCTCCCGGGACCAGATGTCCCGCCCGATCCGGTCCAGCGCCGCGCGGGTACGGGCGTCCGGCGTCAGCTCCTCCGTACGCGCCCGGAACTCGCCGATCGCCGCGGCGACGGTCGCGCGCAGCCTCTCCGGAGCGGGCAGCCCCGGCTCGGCGCGCCAGCCGCCGCGCGGCGGCAGCACACCGGCCCAGGGCGGCCCGGTGACCGCGGCCGGCACGGCGGCGGTGGCCGCCCGCTCGTCCACGGACTCCAGGAACTCACCCGCGGAGACCGTCACGTCGAGGGTGACGTCGAGCCCGTTCTCGTACGGCTTGGCCAGCCCCACGGCCCGGACCACGAGCACGTCGAAGGACGGCGGCCGGCCGAAGACGGCGAGCGCCGTACCGGCCGCCTGCAGACGCACCGCGGCTCCACGGTCGTAGTGGAGCAGCCGGGAGAGGAAGGCGGCGAGGTCCGCCGCCTCCGTCTCGTCGGCGAGGTGCAGCACCGTCATGCGGCGACGGCCTTCTCGTCCGCCGCGTCCTGGTACCCCTCCAGGAACTCCCGCTCCGCGGCGGTGATCCGGCGGGGCCGCTGGGCCTCGAAGTCGAACGGGACGATCACGGTCGAGGCCTGCACGTAGATCGTGTCCGCGTCCTTCACCTCGTAGGAGACGGTGAAGGACGCGGCCTTGATCTCCGTGACCCACAGCTCGACGTCCACGGGCGTGGGCCGGTGGACGAGCTGGCGCTTGTAGTCGATCTCATGGCGCGCCACCACGGAACCCTGCTTGGACTCCTTGCCCCGCAGGGACAGGAAGTCGATGCGGGCCTCCTCCAGATAGCGGAGGAAGATCGCGTTGTTGACATGTCCGTACGCGTCCATGTCCGACCAGCGCAGCGGGCAGCGGTAGATGTGCCGCAAGATCGATCAGCCCCGGGTCAGCTTCTTGTAGGTGGCGCGGTGCGGACGCGCGGCGTCCGGTCCGAGCCGCTCGATCTTGTTCTTCTCGTACGACTCGAAGTTGCCCTCGAACCAGAACCACTTCGACTCACCCTCGTAGGCGAGGATGTGGGTGGCGACCCGGTCCAGGAACCACCGGTCGTGGGAGACGACCACGGCGCAGCCGGGGAACTCCAGCAGCGCGTTCTCCAGGCTGGAGAGGGTCTCGACATCGAGGTCGTTGGTGGGCTCGTCGAGGAGCAGCAGGTTGCCGCCCTGCTTGAGGGTCAGCGCCAGGTTGAGGCGGTTTCGCTCACCACCGGAGAGGACACCGGCCGGCTTCTGCTGGTCCGGCCCCTTGAACCCGAAGGCGGACACGTACGCGCGGGACGGCATCTCGACCTGTCCGACGTTGATGTAGTCGAGCCCGTCGGACACGACCTCCCACAGCGTCTTCTTGGGGTCGAGGTTCGCGCGGCTCTGGTCGACGTAGGAGATCTTGACGGTCTCGCCGACCTTGATGTCGCCGGAGTCCGGGGTCTCCAGGCCCTGGATCATCTTGAACAGGGTGGTCTTGCCGGCGCCGTTCGGGCCGATGACGCCCACGATGCCGTTGCGCGGCAGCGTGAAGCTGAGGCCGTCCACGAGGACCTTCTCACCGAAGGCCTTGTTGAGCTTGTCGACCTCGACGACGACGTTGCCCAGGCGCGGGCCCGGCGGGATCTGGATCTCCTCGAAGTCCAGCTTCCGCATCTTGTCGGCCTCGGCGGCCATCTCCTCGTACCGCGCGAGGCGGGCCTTGGACTTGGCCTGGCGCCCCTTGGCGTTCGACCGCACCCACTCCAGCTCTTCCTTGAGCCGCTTCTGCCGCTTGGCGTCCTTCTGGCCCTCGACCTTCAGACGGGTGGCCTTGGTCTCCAGGTACTTGGAGTAGTTGCCCTCGTAGCCGTGCAGGCGGCCGCGGTCGACCTCGCAGATCCAGCCGGCCACGTTGTCCAGGAAGTACCGGTCGTGGGTGACGGCCACGACGGTGCCCGGGTACTTGGCCAGGTGCTGCTCCAGCCAGTTCACCGACTCGGCGTCGAGGTGGTTGGTGGGCTCGTCGAGGAGCAGCAGGTCGGGCTGCTCCAGCAGCAGCTTGCAGAGCGCGACGCGGCGCTTCTCGCCACCGGAGAGGTTGGTGACGGGCCAGTCGCCGGGCGGGCAGCCCAGGGCGTCCATGGCCTGCTCCAGCTGAGCGTCCAGGTCCCACGCGTTGGCGTGGTCCAGCTCCTCCTGCAGCTTGCCCATCTCGTCGAGCAGCGCGTCGGAGTAGTCGGTCGCCATCAGCTCGGCGATCTCGTTGAACCGGTCGAGCTTGCCCTTGATCTCGGCGACACCGTCCTGCACGTTCTCCAGGACGGTCTTCTCCTCGTTCAGCGGGGGCTCCTGCAGCAGGATGCCGACGCTGTAGCCGGGAGACAGGAAGGCGTCACCGTTGGACGGCTGCTCCAGCCCCGCCATGATCTTCAGCACGGTCGACTTACCGGCACCGTTCGGGCCGACGACACCGATCTTCGCTCCCGGCAGGAAGCTCAGGGTGACGTCGTCGAGGATCACCTTGTCGCCGTGCGCTTTGCGCGCCTTGCGCATGGTGTAAATGAACTCAGCCAAGAGAAACCGTCCGGCAGCTTGAAATCTGGCAGTGGGCAGATACACCCCATCTTGCCGTACGGCCACCCCTGGGCGGAAACCCGTGAGGTGCGCGGGCGCTGACCTGGGGTTTCGGTGGGGGCGGCCGTGGTCGTCCATCACTGTCGGTCGCCGTTGGGTGGCCTCGGGCACCCTCGCACGGCCCAGGGACGGCCCAGCGCCCCCCTCTCTGACTGCGGGCTATCGGTTGATCGGGATCTCGTAGACGATCTCGCAGTGCGCGGCGGGCACCACGATGTCCGCCGTCTCCACGGGCCGCCCCTGGTCGCTGTAGTACGTCCGCCGGATGTGCGTGACGAGCGCGGCCTTCTGGATGCCGAGTATCGACGCCTCCTCGGCCGTCGCCTGCCTCGGCTCGGGCTGCTCCACGGCGTGGCTGACCGTGACGCCGATCGCGGCCATGCGATTCACGACACCCGCTCCGGCATGCGGGCCTCCCTCGGGGAGGACGACGAGGGTGCCGGCCGTGAGGTCGTAAGGCTCCCAGCTCGTGGACAGCTGCACCGGCCTGCCGTCGGCCAGGAACTCGTACGTCGTCCGGACGCACAGGTCACCCTCGGCGATGCCGAGCCGCGCCGCGATGTCCGCCGGCGCCGGGATCTTGGCATCGGTCCGGCTCTCCCGATCACCTTGCTTGCCCACGGCCCTCATGTCCGCGCGGAACGGCGATCCGCTGGGCTGTTCCCGGGCTGATGACCGGACGACCCGCACCCGCTTCCGGGGTTCGGCGACGTACGTGCCCGACCCGGCGCGGCCTTCCAGCACACCCTGGGAGATCAGCAGTTCCTGCGCGCGGCGGACGACGTTCTCGCCCACGCCGCACTCCTGGCCGATCTGAGCACGGGAGGGCAGACGGTCCCCCGACTCCCATACGTGCTCCGCGATCCGGCGCCGGAGTTCGTCGGCGATGCGGAGATAGGGCGGCTGCTCAGCCATATGGAAAATCTAGTCCACTAGCTCCCATCTAGTTAACTAACTTCACTGAAAGTGATCGCCGGTTACGGAGACTGCCCTGTGCCCGCTTCGGGAGTTAGCGCGGCGGCCATCGCTGCCCGGCTGTCCGCCGTCGGGCTCCCCGCGCGAGTGGAGGAGCACGACCGGTACGCGTGGGGTCGAAGCGGAAGTGCCGGACTCGCTCTCCGCCGACTCATGGGGGGAGGCCCTGGAAGCGGTGGCGGAAGCCGATCGATTCGGTCTCGTCGCCACCGGCTTGAACGGCCGCACCCTCTGGGCGGTCATACGCAAAGCGGTCCCCACGACGGGCGATGTCGGGGGACCTGCCATCAGCGATAGGAGCTGAGTAGCGTGCTCAACCGTATCCGCCGTGCCGTCTCGCTCACCAGAGCGCGGTACGCCCCCAAGGGCAGGCATCGCCGCCCCTTAGCACCCTTCCGGTCACCGGCCGCGCCCGCCTTTCCTGCGTCCGCTGACAGGTCGACGGTCATCCTGGGCCGGGCTTCCGACAGTGCGAACCATCGACACCCGATCAGGGGCGAGGAAAACGCGCTCGTCCGCCCGTACGTGCCGGCCTGGGAGAGACGAGTGCGGCCACGCCCGGTGGTCGTCGCTTCCCATCTGCCGGCTGAGGCCTGGTTGGCCTTGGCGGGTGTCCGTTGATGCCTTCCCGCCGACAGCCTCACATCGAGGACGCCTCGGCCGCCTCCTACCGATCGACCGCATGCCGGATCGGTACGCACCCCGCCTGCGCGGAGTCATCCCCCGCCCCCGCACCGGCCGACCTGCCGGTTGTCTACGAGACGTGCGACTGCCCGTGCCACTCGCCGTTCGTCCCCTCAGCACCCGCGGAGGTGAAGCGGTGAGCGCCCTTGTACCCGGCGGCGCGCTGGCATCCAACGTCGAGGTCACCGCGGCCACTGTTCGGCGCGGCGACATCATCCAGGTCGGCGGCCGGGCATTCCGTGTGGGCAACCTCTTCCAATTGTCCAACGAGGCCGAGCAACTGCTCTTCGAGTCGGGAGAGCTGCTGACCATACACGCGCGTACCCGGCTCGCCGCCGTTCGGATGCTGAGAAGGCGGTGATGCCGGCGTCCAGCGCGGCGCCGATCATCCCCTCGGCCAGGCAGGGTTTGGTCGCGAACTGCACCGTCTGGGGTATCCCGGCCGCGTGGCGACGCTCGTCACCGGTGCACCACGAGTGCTCGGGCAGGTGGAGCCGGCGGTCGATCAGGGCCCGCCCCCGGCTGGTGTTCAGGGCGAGGATCACGCCGACCTGGGAGTTCTCGATGCGTCCCGCCGTCCCGGTGTACTGTCGCTGCGCCCCCGCCGAGGTGCGGCCCTTCTTCACAAAGCCGGTCTCATCCACGATCAGCACACCGCCGTCGGTGCCGAAGTGGTCGGCCACGTAGGTGCGCAGGTCGTCACGAACGGCATCAGCGTCCCAGCGGGCGTAGCGCAGCAGACGCTGCATCGGCCCGGGTCGGACGTGGCCGGCCTGCTCGGCCAGCTGCCAGCAGTTCTTGCGCTCGACATCCGACAACAGCCCGAGCAGACAGGCGCGGGCCGTGGCCCGAGGCTCAACTCGGCCGAAGCGGCCCGCGATCCGGGCCCTGACTTGGTCGAACATCGCCCGCCAACGGCCAGGGTCCACGCTATGGCCCGCGGCCACCGCACGATCTTCGTTTGTCCACACACCAACCGGTGATCACGCGGTGGCCGTACCCGTTCCCAGCTGGATCCGCCGCAAGATCGCGAAACCAGAGCGGAGTACTAGACGGGTGTCCATGTATTCTGGACACCCGTCTATAAAGCTGAGGAGTGGCGTACCCCATGGAGACAACTGCGAATGTGCTGGTCGCGCTGGTGGCCACGCTGCACGCGTACTTCCTGGTTCTCGAGATGTTCCTGTGGGAGAGGAGAACCGGCCGCAGGCTCTCCGGCTTTGATGCGGCCATGGCTCGCGCCACCGCCCCGCTCGCCGCGAACCAAGGCCTCTACAACGGGTTCCTGGCTGCCGGACTGGTCTGGGCTCTCGTAGCAGAGAATCCGACCGGGTTCCGGGTCCAGGTCTTCTTTCTCGCCTGCGTGCTCATCGCCGGGCTGTACGGCGGATTCACCGCCAACCGGCGCATCTTCATCGCCCAGGCGCTGCCCGGGGCACTGGCACTCGCCGCCGTCCTGCTTGCCCGGTGACCGTCGTGCAGGCAGATCCCCGTACGGCACGCACCCGGGCCAAGCTGCGCCGGGCACTGCTGGAGGAGTGCGCCCACCGCCCGCTGGCGGAGGTCAGCGTCGCCGCGCTGGTGCGCCGGGCGGGAGTTGGCCGCGCCACGTTCTACCTCCACTACGCAGACCTGGAGGCGCTCGCCGTCGACGCCTGCGTCGATATCGTCCGCGAAGCCGTGGATGCCCTGCACGCGTGGCGCGGCTCACCCGATCCCGACACCCCGCCGCCCGCCCTGCTTGCCTTCTTCGACCGTCTCGCCCCGCACGCCGGGCTCTACCGGGAACTGCTACGCCCGGGCGGCAGCGGCCCCCTCGGCCATGTGCTCCACCAGGATCTGCGGGCCCGCAGCCACACCGAGCGGACACTGGCTGGTGCACCGGAGCCCGACCTGGTCGCCTCGGCCGTGGCCGCGGCCTTCGCCGGGGTTCTTGCCGACTGGCTGCACGGTCTCATCGAGGCCACTCCCACCGAGATCGCGCAGCGGGTCTGGCGCCTGCTCGTCCACCTGCACCGCACGCACCTTCCCTGACGAGGGCCTTCCCAACCGCCCACCACTGCCGCAGGGTTCACCCGCCATCGGCAAGCCGCCCCGAACCCTCCAGAAGCCCACTTGGCATCCTCGCCAGCCGGCAGTAGCCGGTCGGCGCACCAGCCACGAAACCCATCGGCGCCTGCACCCGGTCTGCGCCGTTATGTCCCGCCTCAACAACAGCCGTGCGGCGCACCATCCGCGACCATGCCCAGCCGCGCGGCCACCCCATGGCGGCGCCAGCTCGGGCCTGCCGACAGCGCCGTCCTCAACGGCCCGCGCCCACCAGTGCGCGGGCCGTCGCTGATGCGTAGCGGTTGCGGGGCTTACCCGGCGTCGCCCCATGGTGTCGGCCACCGGCGGCATCGTGCTGGCGGTCGCGTGCTCCGTCCGGGTCCGGGTCAACCAGGGCCGCACCTCCATCCGCGCCGACACCCTGGCCCACCGCCTACCCGCCACGGCCTGGCAACGGCACAGTGCCGGCCCCGGGGCGAAGGACCCGCGCTACTACGACTGGGCCTGGATCCACATCGGCACCGTCAGCCACCGCCACCTGCTCATCCGCCGCAACCGGATCACCGGTGAACTCGCCTTCTACCTGTGCTGGTCACCCACCGAGGTGGCGCTGGCGGAGCTGGTCCGCGTCGCTGACGTCCGCTTCCAGGCAGGCAAGGTCGGACTCGACCACTACCAGGTCAGGCACTGGACCTCATGGCACCGGCACATCACGCTCGCCATGTTCGCCCTGGCCTTCCTGATCACGGCGGTGAACTGGGTGCAGTCGTTGGTGTTGCCGCCTGTGAGTGTGAAGGCGATCGGACGGCCGACACGGTCGCAGGCCAGGTGGATTTTGCTGGTGCCGTTCAGTGCCCACCGTCGTAAGCGGGTATGCAGCGTGGCCCACGGGCCGTACCGCTTCGGAACGTCCCGCCGGCCGTCCCGGTGCGGAACTTCCACACGATCCCGTTGAGCACCTTTCGGTCGTCCAGCCGCTTCCGGCCGCGCAGTGACACCGGCAGCAGCGGTCCGAGGAACTCCCACTCGACATCGGACAGTTCATGGCGACGTATCACCCGACCATGATCCACCACTCAAGATCTTTCGAAGACACAGCCGAGTTCTGTGATGGGTGAGGGCCTTCTACGGTCGGCGGCAGGAGGCCCTCATCCGCCTCACGGCCTAATGCGACACGCTTCAGGGGTGCAGTGCTCGTTGCAGCGCCTCGATGGCGAGTGTGCGCGCGACCGTGGTCGCCTTGGAGTCGCGGAGGCTGTCGAGCATCAGGAAGTCATGGACCATTCCCAGCACTCGGACCGCGGTGACGTCCACTCCTGCCTCGCGGAGCTTGGCCGCGTAGGCCTCGCCTTCGTCACGCAGTACGTCGGCCTCGTCGGTGATGACCAGTGTGGCGGGAAGGCCACGGAGCTGCTCGATGTCGGCCCGCAGCGGCGAGGCATAGATTTCGGTGCGCTGCTTGGGGTCAGAGGTATAAGCGTCCCAGAACCACTTCATCCCGTCGCGAGTGAGGTAGTAGCCGTCGGCGAACTGCTGGTAGGACGGAGTGTCGAAGTTCGCATCGGTCACGGGGTACAGCAGCACCTGGGCAGCCAGTTGCACATCTCCGCGTTCCTTGGCCATCAGCGCGAAGACCGTCGACATGTTGCCGCCCACCGAATCGCCGCAGACCGCTATCCGTGAGGCATCGAGGTTCTGTTCTCCGCCGTTTTGGCGGATCCACTTCCCGACCGCGTAGTTCTGCTCGATCTGAGTCGGGTATTTCGCCTCGGGGGCTCTGTCGTAGACGGGAAAGACCACCGCGGCGTTCACTCCGACCGCCAGTTCGCGGATCAGCCGGTCGTGCGTCTTCTCGTCGCCGAACACCCATCCGGCACCGTGGATGTACAGGACCACCGGGAGGGTTTTCATCGTTCCCCGGGGACGGATGATACGCGTGCGGACGTTGCCGTACTGCCCGGCGTCGATGGTCACCCAGTCCTCGTCCACCGCCGGCTTGGCCACCCCTTTCCCTTCCTGGAGACCATCGAGGATCTCGCGGCCGTTCTCCGGCGGGACCTCGTAGATGCGCGGATGTGGCGACGTGGCCTCCGTCAGCTCCCGGGCAGAGGGTTCCAGGACTGGGGCTGCGACGGATCGAGAAGCGGGCATGGTACGCCTCCTCGCCTCAGATGTAGCGGTACATGTGGCTGTCCCACCCACCTCCCATCGTCTCTCAGCAGCGCATCGGTGCAACCGCGGGACAGGACATGACGCTCAGGTCACGTTGGGTCGTCCAGGTGCCACCAGGCTTCGGACTGTCGGGAGTGACCTTCCGCCGGTTCACCGAGTGGACCGAGGCCAGGGTGTGGGCCAAGCTTCACCGCCTGGTCCTGGACGAACTCGGTTCCCGCGGCGAGCTGGACTGGTCGCGATGCGCGATCGACTCCGTCAGCGTCCGGGCCCTCAAAGGGGGCAGCTGACGGGACCGAATCCGACCGACCGCGGCAAAGCCGGATCGAAAATCCACCTCATTGTCGACCGCCGCGGCCTGCTGTCGATCGGTATCTCCAGCGCGAACCTCCACGACAGCCAGGCCCTCGTCCCGCTGGTCCGCGGCATCCCACCCATCCGCTCACGTCGCGGCCCCCGACGCCGCCGCCCCGGAAAGCTGCACGGAGACAAGGGCTACGACTATCAGCACCTACGACGGTGGCTGTCCTCCCGCGGCATCCGACACCGCATCGCCCGCAAGGGCATCGAGTCCTCCCAACGGCTGGGCCGGCACAGCTGGGTCGTGGAACGAACCGTTTCCTGGCTGTCCGGCTGCCGACGCCTCCACCGCCGCTACGAGCGAAAGCCGGAACACTTCCTCGCCTTCACTGCCATCGCCGCGACACTCATATGTCACCGTAAGCTCCCCAACTGAAATGGCGTCGCAGGGAGCGCGGGGGCTCAGTGATGGTGGGCGTTCGCCTGAGGGGCGACAGCCGCTCTCGGGGGAGCCTCACCGGCCGGCGAGTGCCTACCACTGCTGGCTCCATCCGGCCGGGCGCTGCGCAGGTGGAAGGTGCACAGCACTTCATCACCGGGCTGCTACTGGAGATCCCCGATCACGGTTCTGTGGCGCGACCGACTTGCTGCGGGCACCCGCCGCCCCTGCTCATCAGCCGGGGGCAGGTGACGAGAGTCCCGAGTTCCCCTGCGCCGCCGCTGGGTATGTGCGGTCTGACCCAGGACATCCGCACCTCCCACACGTTCCCGTTCAAGGCCGGTGACACGCTCCTGCTGTACACCGACGGCCTCGTGGAGGCCGGCGACACTGAGCCGTTGGTCGAGGTCGCGTAGTGCCCAGATCAGGAAGGTCACTGGGACCCGGGCAGGGAGCGAAGTCTTTCGACCGCACTCTCCCAAGCCGGGCTGCGCCGATACTCGTCTAGCCACTCGACCATGGCTTGGCAGCTCTCGACGTACTCTGCCGCAGCTTCGGGGCTCGGTATCCGTCCCTGATCAACTACGTGAGTGACCTCATTGCGCATCCTCTTCAGGTCCTGAAGTGCCCCGCTGATGTCTCGGGGGAAGAAGTACTCGCTCCTAGTGATCAGCATGAACAGTTTGCCGCGCTCCCTCATGTCTTCGTAGTTCGGCACCATCTCAGAGAGCTTGCTCTCAACCTGACGCCAGGCAGCCATCATCGCTCCATCGGGGCTCACGAACGCCATCGCTGTCAGCGGAGCAGGCCGACGACTGAAACCAGGGGCGGTCTCTGAAGTAGTCAATTGCTGACCCTCAGCGGGCCCACCGGCGGGCTCCAGAGCCTCCTGTGAAGGTGGACTCTCGCGTACAGCGGCCTCAACTCCGGCGCTGGCCGCTTCGACCGCCTCCGAGAACTCGGCGTCTACTCCCACAGCACTGAGGTTGCGCACTCGCCGCAACAACCTCCGTACCTCGTCTCGGAAGCCATAGGCAATGAACAACACAACCAAGGGCCAGGCCAACACCTTGGTGAAGTCCAGGACCAGACGGGCTATATCCACTGATCCATTCTCATCTTCCTGAGTGGATCCAGCTTCGTTTTCCGCAGACTCAGCGATCTGCGGGTAACGAGCCGATCCCCCAACCCGCACTAGGACGGCCCAAGTCGCCTGACACGGCGCCTCATTGGGGAAGAAACCGCTGGTGAGGGGCCTTTTCGTGCCTACCCCTGGCAAGTAACACCATCTTGCCGTACGGCCACCCCTGGGCCGGAAACCCGTGAGGTGCGGGGGCGCTGACCTGGGGTTCGGTGGGGGCGGCCGTGGTCGTCCGTCACTGTCGGTCGCTGCCGAGTGGCCTCGGGCACCCTCGAGCGGACCGGGGACGGCCCGGCGCGGGTCGTCGATCGGCCCCTGAACGGGCGTGCCCGCGACCAGACCCGCTGGACATCGGGGGGCGGGCTCGCCGTCGACCGTCGGCCAGCGGTTGATCGGAGTCTGGTCAACCGATGAAGACGCTGTGCGTTCCGGGCACCTGCACTGCCAACCCAGGAGGGACGACCTGGACGACCCCGCCCGCGCAGCCCGGAACGTTGTGGACCAGGGCAAGTGTGTCCGTGAAGTTGAAGACGGTTGACAGGTGAGCTATCTCGAAACAGCCTTGCGGGTCGTTGTGACGGACTCCGTCGATCGCGAGGAACCCGTTCGCGGCGCAGGCCGAGCCCGGAACGGCGAGCGCGAGCACTCCGGCTGCGGCGAGTGTGGCGAGTGTCGAGCCGATGCGACGCATCACGAACCTCCCGACTTGGCAGGCCAGGCACATCCCGGCCCTGCAACCGACCGTACGGAAGCGTGCACACATTGCATCCGGGCATCGCCCAAGTGGGCGACTACGACGATCGGCCCAGCCGTGGACCGCATTCGGGGCAGGTTGGGGCTTCGTCGCCGACGTGGCTGCTCCCACGCACGCCCCTGCGGACGTGGCTGAGGGCTCTGAGCCGGGGCTTTCGCTGCTGGACTGGGGCACGTCCGTCACTTCGGTCACCGTCGGAGGGCGGGCACGTCCGTCACTTCGGTCACCGTCGGAGGGCGGGCACGTCCGTCACTTCGGTCACCGTCGGAGGGCGGCCGAGCCGCGGTCTCCCGCGCTGGGCGCCGCGAGGGCCAGCCTGCGGTGGGTGCGCCGGAGCATGGTGCGGGCCATGAAGGGGTGGACGCGTTCGACCACACCCCAGTACAGCCGTGCCCGCCGGCTGTCGGTCTGCACCGCCGTGCTGAGGGTGACGTACCGCTCATCGACCAGGATCGAGGCACGGGCCGTCAGACCCGCTGTGTTCACGTCCATGAGCAGTTCGCCGTCCGCCTGGGCGAGGACCGGGAAGCTGTCGCGCAGGACGCCCGTCCAGGCCGCCGGGTCGCGCGGCAGGCCCGGCAGGAGCTTCATCCGGTACGCGTCTTCGTAGTCGGCGCGGTCGAGGGAGGCGCGGATCAGCCAGGCCGCCGCCGGTGTGTCGACGGCCTCGGGCCGGGCCCAGCCGAGGCGGTGCAGCAGCCGCACCCAGGGCGACCAGCGCACCGGGTGGGTCACACCGCCCGCCGCAGCCCGCTCGACGTTGTCGAAGATCTCCTCGATCACGGTGTCGTGCAGCGGCCGTACGACACAGGCCCATTGAAGCCGGGCTCGGCCGCGCGCTTCGCAGGCGAGGACATGGCGCACTCGGCAGCGCTCGGCGCCGAGCGCTGCGACCGTCAGCTCGTGGTAGCCGTCGAGGCCGGCGCCCGGCGGGGTGTCGAAGCGGACCCGGCGCCCGGGTTCATAGGCGGTGACGTGGTAGCGGATCGAGCCATGTCCGCCGTCCGCGCCCACGGAGAGCGGGCGGTCGAGGCGCATCGGCGGCCAGGCCGGGGTCGGGAAGAGTGGGTCGTCCGCGGCGGAGAGGCGGTCGAGCAAGGCGCCGACGGCCTCCGCGGGAGCGGCGATCACACGCTCGTGGACATTGAGTATCGCGGCCATCGCCTACCTCCATACGCCACCGTATGGCCGAACCATACGGTAGCGTATGGCCATGACGCAACGGCAGCAACAGCCAGGGGGAAGAGCCCGGTTGACCGCCCAGGACTGGGCGGACGCGGCGCTCGGCGCGATCGCCGAGGGCGGTGTCGCGGCCGTCGCCGTGGAGCCCCTGGCGGCCCGGCTCGGCGCGACCAAGGGCAGCTTCTACTGGCACTTCGCCAACCGGGACGCCCTCATCGAGGCAGCTCTCCACCGCTGGGCGGAGCTCCACACCGAGGGCACCATCAGCGAGGTCGAGGCGGAACCGGACCCGAAGAAGCGGATCCGTCTGCTCTTCACCGAAGCCTTCAGGTCGGCCACGGCCGATCCGCTCGAGGTCGCACTGCTCGTCACCGCGACGCACCCCCAAGTCGCCGCGGCCCTGCGGCGGGTGACCGAGCGCAGGTTGGCGTACCTCAGGCAGCTCTTCGCCGACCTCGGGTTTCCCGAACCGGAGGCCCGCCGCCGTGGACTGCTCGCGTACACCGCCTATCTGGGGCACGCCCAGCTCGGCCACGTGACGCCCTCGGTCCTGCCCCCGGAGGAGAGCCCGGAGTTCCAGGCGTATCTCAACGAGGCACTCGAGGTGCTGATGACGCGCAACGCGCGTACGCCGGACACGGACCACAGGGAGATGTGACGCGGCTGTCCCGCGGGGCAAACCGGGATGCCGTGACGGCGGCAGGGCGATCTGCGAGCTCAGGATCCGCATCGGGCCGCATCGGGCCAGGCCGCCGCTCCCGCGTCCCCTGGAGGCCTCGGACGTCCGTGGACTCAGTCCAGGCGCGTACCGCGCTCGGTGAGGGTCCGGAGAGCGCAGGCACGTTCTTCAGCGGACATCGGGGTCCCGTCGTCCCAGTGCGTCACGTCCGTGCGGTACACCGCGAACTGCCAGTGATCCTCGCCGTTCACGATCGGCTCACCAGGGATGGTCGCGGTCCTGCCCGCGGCGATCAGCCTGACTTCGTACGGGGTCGTCCGCTCGACGTCGAACATGTCCACGGGGTCACTCGCCCGGCTGCTCGCGCCTGCGCAGGATCACCAGGACCGCGCCGCCTATGACCACCAGGCCGATGGCCACCCCGGCGATCAGAGGGGTGATCGCGGAGCCTCCCGTCGCGGCGAGGTCGGTTTCGGGGACCGCCGTGCCGCCCACCGTGGCGGGGCTGAGCTCGTTGTGGCCGCGGGCCGCCCGGGTCGTGATCGCGCCCTGGGTCTTGCAGTCGAGAACGCCGGTGAAGCGGTGACTGAAGCCGTTCGGGCCGGTGATCGTGAAGTCGTAGGCCTGGTCCTCCTGGAGCGGCACGGTCACCGTGCGGGACTCGCCCGCGGGGATCGTGTGCTCGACGCCCATCAGCGCGAACGTGAAGGGCTTGTCACCCTTGTTGGCCGCGAAGATGTCCACCCCGCCCTTGGCGCAGTTCTTCCGCGCCGACAGCGCCGGTACGGCGCCCTCGGCGGCCCAGCCGGCCGTCGCCGTCGCGGAGACCGTGGATTCGCTGGAGCCGGCCAGGATCTGGGTCTGGCTGCGGCTGTCGGAGGCGAAGACCCGCCCCACCGGCACCGTGGTCGACGCCTGCACCGTCAACTGGGCCGTGCCGTCGGGCGCGTCCTCGGGGATGTCGAAGTAGAGCCGGCTGCCGTCCTTCGCGGAGGTGATCGCCTTGCCCGTCCTGTCGGTGATCCGCACCCCGCTGGTGGCCGCGTCCGCCGGCGGGATCACCATGACCCCGGCCGCGTTGGTGTGCACGGTCACCGGCCCGAGCACATCGCCGGGACGGCCCGAGACGGCGGGCGGGTCCAAGGTGAGCGAGGCCTGCGGCTCGGCGGTGTTCCGGGCGCTCCTCTCGAGGTGGTCGGCGAGCTTCTCGGCCTGCGGGTCGACGGCGTCCACCTTCGCCCCGTCGGAGTACCGCCAGATCGCCACCTGGGTGCCGGCCGCCGCGTCCTGCTCGGTCAGGGACCGCACACCCGCCCGCCGCGCGAGCGCCGCGAGATCGTTGACCTGGGGGTAGGAGTTCTGCAGGATCCAGCGGATCTTGCCGGCGTCCTTGTCGGTGCCCAGCGAGGTGCCGCTCCAGGGGGTCTCCTGGTAGTGGGCGTCGCGCTGGGTGGGGTTGTGCAGGTCGACACAGTACGTCTGCAGGGTGCCGCCGCCGTCCACGGACATCTCGAACAGCCCCGCGTCCACCCGCTGGTCGCCGCCGTCCTCGTGGATCACGGCCTCGCCGTACGTCTTCAGACCGTTGTTCGTGGCCGTCGCCCCACCCTGGGTCTGCGGGGCCACGTCGGCCATCGCCGTACCGGCCCCGGACAGCACGCCGGCTGCCACGAGACCGGACACCGTGACGGTGGCGGCCAGGCGGCCCGCTCCGGTGGACCGGCAGAACCCAGAGAGCGCAGCAAGCACAGAATTCCCCTTCGAGCAGGACCCGTTGGACGTGGGGGACGGTCCCACCAGCAGAATCGGCAGCCCCTAGGGGCACGCCCGGCATCCTATGGATCACGCGACGCCTCGCCTGCCGGTCGGATGATCCGATGGCCGATCCGATCCGCAATCGTTATCGCCGGGGCCGTCCATGAGCTGGGCATATCGACAAATCCACCGGTTCGTGCGGTGTGTTCGCACGGTCCGGGGACTGACGTCATGTCACCGCGGCTGGCTCCGGGGTCGGTTGGGCGGTGCCGTCGGCCGGCGGCTCCGCGGGCCTGGGCGTCTCCCAGTTCGGCTCCGGGCGTGCCGGCGTCGGCGGTGTCTCCGGTTTGCCCGCGCGGCGGAACACCGCGGTGCCGCGCGCCAGGTCATGGCCGATCGACACGGCGTCGATGTCGGCCGACGCCCACTGCTGCTGGCCATCGCGCACCTCCGTGCGCACCTTCAGTCGGCCCTGGACGAGGACCGGCTGGCCCACTTCGACCGATGCGGCCACATTGGCGGCGAGCTGACGGTTGGCCCACACCGTGAAGAAATTGGTGTGCCCGTCGGTCCACACGCTCTTCTCCCGGTCCCAGTAGCGCGCGGTCACCGCCAGCCGGAACCGTGCCGACGGGCCCGCCGCCAGCTCGCGGTACACCGGCTGGGTCGCCACGTTGCCCACCACAGAGACGATGGTCTCGTTCATGTCCTCGCTCCCCTCCCCCGCCCGGCGCCTGGTGCGGCCGGGCGGACACGCGCACGGGCCCGTCCCGTGCGGCTGCGTCTGCTGTGCCGGCGCGCACCGGCCGCCGTACGACGCCGTACGGCGGCCGGACGGTTGCCGCGCGGCGCCCGAACGGATGCCGTGCTGCTGCCGGACGACGGCCGTACCGCGCGCCACGGCTGCGGTACGCGCCCACACACCCGACGACCGCCCGCCCGCCCGCCGTCCTTCCGGCCGGACCCGCCGTGCGATCACCGTGACCTCAGACTGCCTCCGCCGGGCCGAGCCCGCTGAGCGCTGTGGACACCCCCCTCACCTGTGGAAAACCCCGCCACCCGCACGGGTGACACACGCTTCCGAATCCCTTCGCCCACCCCCCTCGCAGTCACCCCCCGCCGGGCACACGGAGGCCGTCAGACCACCCCTGTCCCGGACCGCACCACCCGCCCGTACTGCTCCCGTACCTCCCGGTACCGCAGCAGCTCCGCCGCCACCGGCTCGAGCACCCGGGCCCGGCCGCAGCTCGCGGCAGCCTCCCGCAGGCGCCGTTCCGCGTCCTGGCCGTAGCGCCGGGCCGGCCCTCTGGCCGCCATCCGGCACCCCCACTCCACCAGCGGACCGCCGACGATCCCCAGCACCATCAGCAGCACCGGAACCCCGAGGTTCGGCGCCATGACCCCGACGATCTGCCCCGCGAGCCACACGCCGCCCGCGACCTGCAGCAGCGTCATCGAGGCCTGGACCAGCACCGCCACCGGCCACCAGCCCGGCCGGGGCGGTCGCCCGGGCGGCAGCCCGGCGCGTGCCGCCAGCTCGTCCAGCGTCTCGGACAGCCCCTGGGAGCCGCGTACGGCGGCCTCGCGCACCGCCTGCGCCCAGGGAGCGGGCAGTCCGGCCGAGGCGCGGTCGGACACCGTACGGACCGCCTGCTCGACACGCTGGCGGGCCGTGGCCTCCTCGTCGGCCTGCGTGCGCACCGGGGTGCGGCCCGTGTTGGGCTCGCCGCGTCCCTGGTACCAGCGCCACAGCCGCAGCCACGGCGTGCCGCAGGCCCGGTTGGCGTTGCGCAGCCAGGCGCGCTCGGCGGCCTCACCCGCCGCGGTGGCGCCCACCGCGTCCGCGAGCCGTGCGGCGAAGTCCTCGCGGGTCTGCTCGCTCAGACCGACCCGCCGCCCGGCGGCGTAGACGGGCCGCAGCTCGGCCGCGGCGGCGTCCATGTCGGCCGCGACCCGGCGGGCCGCCGCTCCGCGCTCCCCGACGAACTGTCCGAGCGCCTCGCGCAGATCGCCGACGCCCTCGCCGGTGAGCGCGGACAGCGCGAGCACGTTGGCGCCGGGTTCGCCGTACTCGCCGAGCGCGACGCCGTCCTCGTCGAGCAGCCGCCGCAGGTCGTCCAGGACCTGGTCGGCGGCGTCCCCGGGCAGCCGGTCGACCTGGTTGAGGACGATGAACATGACCTCGGCGTGGCCGGCCATGGGCCGCAGATAGCGCTCGTGCAGGACGGCGTCGGCGTACTTCTCCGGGTCGACGACCCAGATCACCGCGTCGACCAGCTTCAGGATCCGGTCGACCTGTTCGCGGTGCTGTACGGCGGCGGAGTCGTGGTCGGGCAGGTCGACCAGGACCAGCCCGCGCAGCTGCGCCTCGGCGTCCGCGCTCTGCAGCGGGCGGCGGCGCAGCCGGCCCGGGATGCCGAGCCGGTCGATGAGGCTCGCGGCGCCGTCGCTCCAGCTGCACGCGATGGGGGCGGCCGTGGTGGGCCGCCGCACGCCGGTCTCCGAGATCGCCACCCCGGCGAGCGCGTTGAACAGCTGCGACTTGCCACTGCCGGTGGCGCCCGCGATGGCGACGACGGTGTGCTGGCCGGAGAGCTTGCGGCGGGCCGCCGCCTCGTCCAGGACGCGGCCCGCCTCGGCGAGGGTGTGGCTGTCCAGACGGGTGCGGGAGAGCCCCACGAGCTCGCGCAGGGCGTCCAGGCGGGAACGCAGCGGGCCGTCGTACGCCAGGGGGGCGGGGGTGTAGCTGCTCGGGCCGCTGCGGCTCGTGGTCGCAAGGGCGGCGCTGCTTTCCGCGGCGAGGGCGGCGGCGTTGGCCTCCGTGACGCGCCGGGCGATGAGGCCGTCGTCCCAGGTCTCGGAGGAATCGGAGGAGCCGGAAAAGCCGGAGTCCGCGTCGGCGGCGGGGCCGGGCGGAGAGGCATGTGCAGGGCCGGCGGCGGGGGCTGCGGCGGGAGCGGGCACGAGGGCGGGGGTGCTGGGCGTGCCCTTCGGGTCGCCCGTGGCCTGACGCGGGGACGGAGGGTGGGGCAGGTGGGGGACCGGACCGCTACCCGCGTCGGTGTTCATCGTCAGGCTCTTGGCCCGGGTCCCGTCCGGGCTCTCGTCCCGCGCGGGCCGGTGCGAGTCGGCCTTCTCGCCGCGCACGCGCGCGGGGTCGTCGTTCTCGCCGCGGTCGGTGCCCCCGCCGCTCCCGTTGTGCCCCCCGCTCCCGGGCCCGGTGCGGCTGACACTCGCGGACTTCTCCCCGGCTTCCTCGCCTTTTTCGGTGACGTTCCGTGGACCGCTCCCCCAGGCCGTCCCGGCGCCGTCGTCGCTGTCCGCGCCCTCGGGCCGGACGGCGCTGTCGGCGTCAGCGGCGCCGACGGCACGGGCCTCCGTGCCGGAGGCGGCAGGGGGACCGTGGGTGGCGCCGTCCGAAGCCCTCGGGACTGCCCCGAGACCGTCCGCGCGCTCGCTGTGTTCCATGTGTCCCATGTGCTCCGTGTGATTCTGGTCAGTGACGGCGGTCACCGGTCACCTCTCCTTCTGCAGTACGGACAGCGCGGCGATGAGTTCGGCCTGGGGCTCGGGATGGACCTCCAGGGCGTAGAGCGGGGTGAGGCGCCGGTCGCGTTCGCGGTACATGACACGGTCCACGCGCTCGCTGAGCAGCCGCCCGGCCCGGTCGCGCAGCCGCAACGCGCCGTGGGCACCGAGCCGCTCGGCGAGCCCCTCGCCCGCGCTGCGCGCCCGGCGCCCGCCGAGCAGCGCGGTGGCGACCAGGGCGGCGACGACCTCGGCGTCCGGTGCGGTGGCCCGTTCCAGCTCCCGTACCTCGTCCTCGGCGTACTCCTCCAGCTCGCGCCGCCAGCGCCGTACCGCGAGCCCGATACGGTGCTCGGCGCCCTCCGGGGAGGGGTCGCGTCCGGTGAGCCCGGGGGCGGCCGCGGCGGGCTCGCGCCGCCAGGAGTCGTCGACGCGCTCGTCGGTGGCGGTGACGGCGCACAGCAAGAGGGCGGCCAGGCTCTCCACGAGGGCGTCGAGGAGTTCTGCGGCGGTGCAGTCCAGCGGGAAGGCCCGCCAGCGTTTCAGGGCGTCCCCGGCGAGTACGGCGCCGGACTGGAGGCGGCCGCGCACGCGCGCGTGCTCGTTGTCGTAGGCGGCGTCCACGGCGGCGATGAGCCGGAGGGCGGCCGCGTACTGGGCGGCGGCGGCGCCGGCCAGCTCGGGCACACGGGACTTGAGCGAGTCGAGGAGGCCGTACACCGTACGGGCCATGACCTGCTGCCGGGCGTCGGGGTCCTGGGCGTGGTGGGCGAGCCAGCTCTTCAGGGGCGCCACCGCGGTGGCGGGCAGCAGCCCGGCGCCCCAGGCGGACTCCGGCAGCTCGGGCACGGTGAAGCGGGGTACCTCGCCGAGGCCGGCCTTGGTGAGCAGGGCGCCGTACTGCCGGGAGACCTCCGAGACGACCTGGTGGGGCACCCGGTCCAGCACGGTGACGAGGGCGACGTCGTACTCCTTGGCGGTGCGCAGCAGGTGCCAGGGGACGGCGTCGGCGTAGCGGGCGGCCGTCGTGACCATGATCCAGATGTCGGCGGCGCAGATCAGCTCGGCGGCGAGGGCACGGTTGTCGGCGATCAGGGAGTCGACGTCGGGGGCGTCGAGCAGCGCGAGCCCGCGCGGGAGCGTGTCGGCGGTCTCGACGTGCAGCACGCGCGCGGGCTCCTCGCCGCCGGAGAGCAGGAAGTCGTCGGCCGGGTCCTGACGGGGTGCCCACACGCGCGTGAGGTCGGGCAGTACGCGCATGCTGCTGAACCAGTGATGATCTTCCGGATGGCAGACCAGCACCGGTGTCCGGGTGGTCGGCCGGAGCACGCCGGCCTCGCTCACCCGACGCCCGACCAGGGAATTGACGAGTGTCGACTTGCCCGCGCCGGTGGACCCGCCGACGACGGCCAGCAACGGCGCCTCCGGCTCCCTGAGGCGGGGTACGAGGTAGTCGTCGAGCTGCGCGAGGAGTTCGTCGCGGTTGGCACGCGCGCGTGGGGCCCCGGCCAGGGGCAGCGGAAAGCGTGCGGCGGCGACACGGTCGCGCAGCGCGGAGAGTGTGTCGATCAGCTGAGGCCGTACGTCCAAGGTCACCACATGCGAAGAATGCCCAATTTTAGGGGAATTCTGAAGCATATAGGCATGTCTGCGCGCCGACAGAACAGAACGGACAGAAGGGATGACCGGGACACAGGCACAGGCCAGGCATAACGAGTGCACAACACCCGGTGCGTCGGAGGCCAAAAGCGATGCACGATTCGTACCTGCCTGCGATTATCAGGACCGCTTCACCGAACCTCCACATCGAGCCACGGAGGCGAAGCGACAGGGTCAAGGAACGAGGAGCTTTATCCTTGGTCCCGCCACAGGCCCCCGTAGCTCAGTGGATAGAGCAGGCGCCTTCTAAGCGCTTGGCCGCAGGTTCGAGTCCTGCCGGGGGCGCCCACTGACAGCCCTCCCATCGGGAGGGCTTTTTGCTGGTCAGGGCGGGTGAAGTCGCACGGGGAGAAGCGCCGGGCCGCCCCCGATGACGGCGGAGGGGGTCCGGCGCTGTCCGGCTGTCACCGGGTTTCTGCGGGTGGCTGCGGTGAATACGCGGAGAGGTTCTCCAGCCACCGCCGGGCCGTGCAGGCAGGCGGGTAGGGAAGATCGAGCCAGGATCGCTGCCGACGTCCCGAAGCTGCCTCGAGATGCCCGGATCAGATGGACGTGCGGTCACCCGGCGGCCGGTACCGGGAGGAGGGGGCGCCGTCGCCGACCGCAGGTCTGTCGTGGCGGATGTCGGGGGCTCCCCTCCCGTACACCGCACAGCATCGGCCGAGGCAGAGCGACACTGGGTTGCGCAGATGGCGCAGAGACGGCTGTGACCTGGCCTTATCTCCCGGTTGGGCTCCGGTAGTGACGCGACACACCCTCCTACTCTGTCGCCCAGGGGGCAGGGGGACACCGTGACCTGGCAACCGTTTGGAAAGAAGCGGATCCGACATGCCTGATCGGGACGACCACGAACGCGAGATTCTCGACCTGCAGGAGGAGATCAAGCAGCTGAAGCAGACACTCGGCACGCACGCTGTGCTTGATCAGGCGGTCGGCGTTGTGATCACGTACGGCGGCATAGAGCCCTCGCAAGGCTGGGCGGCCCTCACAGAGGTCTCGCAGCAGACACATGTCAAGCTGCAGGAGGTGGCGGCGTACGTCGTGCAGTGGCCGCAGAGCCTGCAGCTGCCTGCGCATATCCTCAGCGCTCTGGACACTGCGTTGGAGCGGCAGAGGTCTTCCCCCTCCATGGCGCAGCACCCGCCCAGAGACCGCTGACGAAGAGCACGCGCCGGCGCCTCGACCGCTGAGCAACCGCAACGACCGTCTTGGCCGAACTCCGCGGGCCGGTCGCTGATGCCGTCCGGGAGTTGCGGGAACACCCCGTCGACCAGGTGGCGCACGGACTGTGCCCAGTTGGCGAGCCGGTGACGCAGCGCGTGGCCCGTCTTCTCGTGGATGCGGGCGGAACGGCTCCACCTTCTCGGGTGAGAGGGGGCGTCGTTCCCGGCTGCGGTCCGTGGTGGCGTGTGGCTGGGGAGAGTGGCGGATCGAGGTCGTCAGCCTGTACAGCCGGGGACGCTGCCGGACGGCTCGCAGTTGTCCGGAGTGTTGCCGCTGACCTGCGACCGGGTCAGTACCACTGAGCCATCCCCGACCTTGAAGATGCCACCGGACCTTGAAGATGCCACCGCCGGCACCGGCACTGTTGCCAATCACCCTGGAGTTGGTCAGCCGTGCCGTGCCCTCGATGTTGAGGATGCCGCCGCCTTGCCCGCCTGCGGTGTTGTCGCGTACCTGCGACCTGGTCAGCACGAGAACGGCCAACACGTCGGCGTCGGCACCGATGTTCGCGATGCCACCAGCACCCTCGAATGCGGTGTTACCGCTCACTTGCTGTAGATGCCCGCCGCAAAGCCACCAACTGCTCTGCGGAACAACGATTCCCCCTCGGTGAGAGATGGCTGGGCGGTTCAACCACATCCATCGGTCAGCCAGGAAGGGGGCGAAAGAGGGCAGTTGGTTGTCGAGTGCCAGGACACGACATCGGCGACGTCGCCGGCGGCCGGCCGGAAGACCGCGGCACCTCCGTCCTGTTCTCCCCGAACGGCCCGGGTGCGTCTAGGCTCGGCCGATGACCTTGAAATGGCAGAACGTGATTGTCCACTCGGCGGATCCGGCGGCCCTGGGGCAGTGGTGGGCCGAGGCTCTTGGTTGGGTTGTCGTCCACACGTCCGAGGTGGAGTTCGCGATCCGCCCGGAGCCGGATCGCGTGCCGGGGTTGGAGTTCGTCCTCCTCGACGAGCCCAAGAAGGCCAAGAGCCGACTGCATCTCGACTTCGTGCCGGACGACCAGGACGCCGAGGTGGCGCGCCTCGAGGCCCTTGGCGCCAAGCGTGTCGACATCGGCCAGGGTGATCAGTCGTGGGTGGTCATGGCGGACCCCGAGGGCAACGAGTTCTGCATCCTTGGCCGACGCTCCCCGTGAGAACCCCTGGGAGCGTGAGGTCTGCGACCGGGAGCAGGGCTGATCACGCGGACGGCGCCCCCTGAGGCTGCCGCGAGCGGGCCCAGGGGCGCACAGGTGCCGGGCCCGGTTCCAGGGGACGGAGCAGGCCCCGCCCCCCTGAGTCCCGGTCCGTCAGGCCGCCAGGTCCGCCGTCCGTTGGGCGCGTTCCCTCTCGGCCTCGGCCGCCAGCGTGTTCACCGCCGTGTTGAAGCGTTCCATGGACGTCGGGTGGTCCGGGCCCAGGACGTACTCCTTGAGGGTGCGGCGGGATGCGGACATCGGGTCGGTGTACGGGGCGCGGATCGAGTCGAGGATGTCCGGCAGGCGGGTGCAGTCCCGGTCCAGGAGGTAGGCGCCGCCCGCCGTGGTGTACGCGGCGCGGAACTCGTCGTCCGGCAGGTCGTGGGCGTTGGTCAGAACGTACGGCTTGAGGCTCGCCACGAAGTCGGCGACCACCGAGGAGACGTCGCTGATCAGGATGTCGGCCTGGTTGAAGCAGTCGTACAGCGTGGGCAGGCTCTTGAGGATCACGTTGTGGCGGACCGGGCCTCGGGTCTCCCAGAAGATGCGGTGCCACTCCGCGCGCAGCTCCTGCCACTCGGCCGCCGCCCGGTCGGGGACGCGCGCCTCGCGCATCTGCGCTGCGTCGTCACCGCCGTGCCGGCCGGCCAGCTCGTCCAGGCGGGCCTGGATCTCCTGGAGCCGGGGGCGCGCCTCGGCGACCGCGGCCTCCGCCTCCGCGGCGCCGCGCTGCTCGTTGTCGGCGCGCAGCAGTTCCCGGATCTCCTTGTCGGCCGCGGCGGCCTCGGCCGAGCGCTTACCGGTGAGCGGGTGCGGCTTGTAGATCACCCGGACGTTCTCGGCGAGGAGTTTCTCGATCAGGGGGACGCCCATCGGGATCAGGGAGGTGTGGCAGTCGTCGTCGCTCCAGCCCTCCCAGGTGGGCGCGTAGAGGACGACGGGCAGCGGCCCCGGGACGTGCTCGCCGTGCGGACGGATCGGGGAGAGCTGTGGACGGCCGACCTCCACGATCGCGCTGTCGCTGATGGCGTGCCGCACCCGCTGGTACCGGTCGCGGCCCGCGCGCCCGGCCACCCAGATCTCGTCGTACACCTTGCTGACCCGGTTGCTGCTGGCCAGCTTGTCGCTGTCGCCGTGCCCGATGAACACGTGCTTGGCCTCTGCCACGCGCAGCATGTGCACGTTCTTGCCCGCGTTGCCGGGGTAGAGGACGACCTTCACGCCGGACAGTTCCAGCTCGGCCAGGTCGTCGGCCTTGGGGACGCAGACCACCGGGATCCAGGTGCGGCTGAGATAGCGGAAGGAGGCCCGCTCGCGCAGGATGATCACCGGGCGCAGGTCCAGCTGCTCCAGCGTCTCGATCCACATGTTGACCTGGTACATGAAGTCACGCGAGACCGCGGCGAAGCTGAAGTAGAGGGCCACCTCCGGGCGGTGGTCGGCCAGTTGACGGTTGACCTCGGCGAACACCTCGTCCCTGACGGGCATCCGGCGCGCCCGGCGGTACTGGCCCAGCAGCGCGAGCGCGCCGATCGCGGTCACCCCGACGGTCAGGGCGAAGCCCGCGTAGGCGAACTGCCGGCTGCCGGCGGCCAGTGCGGCGAGCAGGCCGGCGTGGGCGGGCACGTCCAGGTGGAGGAGCTTGCGCAGGAAGCGGCGGTAGAGCAGCGCGGGCGGCTGCTCCGGTATGGGCAGTTCGCTCATGTCCAGGTTGCGCACCACCAGCGGCAGCACCCGGCGGCGGCGGATGGCGTGGTGTACGGCGGTGTACAGCATCATCATCGCGAAGTGCGCGCTGAACACGGCGAGGGCGACGACCAGCACCGTGTCCGACGCGTCCAGCCTGCTGGCCAGCGCGAGCAGCATCACCGTACGGACGGCGAACCGGAGCGGGCGGGTCAGCTGCAGCGTCGCCAGCCGACGGACGAAGCCCGGAGCCCTGGAGTGCAGCACCTCGTCCGTGGCGTACGTCAGTGCCGCCGCCGCGGCGAAGCCCCCCAGGGACGGCAGCAGGGCGAACACGGGCAGCGCGGCGAATCCCGCGCCGAGCAGGAGCACGAGGAGCAGGTCGGTCGCCCCGCGCACACGCAGGACTCCGCACAGCCGACGGATCGTCATGGGCAAGTTTTTTCCTCTTCCGGACTGGCGGGCACACGGGGGCCAACGCCGTAGGTCACCAGTTCGACGTAGGAAAAGGGTGAAGAGTTGTACACCAGGAAGAAAGAGATAGTTCATGTTCCGTTTCACCGCACCGGAGGACGGGCGCCGTTTGTGCTGAGGCCGTCCGCTGGGAAAAGTGCCGTTGTGCGTGTGATCCGCAGACGATCAGCGTGACCGGCCCCGTTCGGCGCCGTTGGGCCGGGCCGGCCCCGACCGACGCGGGCGCTCTGGGCGGACCCGTCGACTCGGCCGGCGTGGTGCCCGGCAACGTCGTCCAGGTTCCGGTCGACGTTCCCGTCAACGTCTGCGGGAACACCAGTGATGTGATCACCCTGCTGAACCCGGCGTTCGGCGACAGGTGCGCAAACGTCGGCAGCCTGAACAACCCGGGCACGCCCGGCACCCCCGGTCCCGGCAGCGGCGGCTACGGCAGCCGAACCGACCAGCAGGACACGGCGGAAGACCGCAGCACAGGGAAGAGCCCCGGCACTGCGAGCGCCGGGGCTCTTCCCATGCGTACGTACGGCCCATCCGGCCCACGCGTACGCCGGGACCGGTGACTGCGGTGCGCCCGCGGGCGGGACGGACTGCCGCAACCACCGGTCCGGACGACTACACGCCGGTGCCCGTGCCCAGGTTGCCGCCGGCGAGGGTCTGCAGGGCCGGGGCGACGACACCGGCCTGCGGCAGCTTGAGGCCCGGCAGGCCGAAGTTGCCGGGGTCGGACGGGGTCAGGGGCGCGTCGACGTCCAGGCCGGGACCGAGGGTGTGCAGGTCGGAGGCGGGTGCGTCGACGCCGACGTGGTCGAAGCCGTCACCGAGGAGGCGTGGGAGGGGCGTCCGGACGGCGGCGCCGGGCAGGGCCGTCGATCGGCAACTGCGGCAGGACCCGGTCGGGCACGAGGCGCCCGGTGACGTAACGCGGCCCCTGGGGCGTGCCCGATGTCAGCAGCGGCAACTCCAGCCCGGCCTCGGGCACCTCCCTGCCGAGCGACTGGGAGACGCCCTCGAGCGGCACGGGGACAGGGACCGTACCGACCGCGGCGGCAGGGGCCCCCGACGGCGGCCGCGACGCCCGTGACGACGACGGCAGGGGTTCCTCGGGTGGTCGACTTCATCGTGAGTACGGTCCGCACCGGAGCCGCCGCGCCGGTGAGCACCAGCCGTGGGCCGAGCACCTTGCCGTCGGCCGGGGGCCGGGCTTCAGCGGCGCAGGCTGGTGGCCGGCAGGAGGATGTGCGCGGCGCTCATCAGGGTCTCCTCGGCACCGGCGAAGGCGGCCAGGTCGGCCGGCGCGACGGGTTCGCCGGGCCTGCCCTCGGGCCAGGCGCGGGTCGTGAAGACGAGGTAGGCGTAGCCGCGCCGGGCGACGGCGGCGAGCCACTCCGGCGGGGCGTCGGCCTGGGCCAGCATCCGCGGCATCCGTACGACAGCCTGGCCGGCCTCCACCAGCAGGCTGATGGGGAGGCTGGGCTTCGCCAGGCCGTCGACCAGCTTGCCGCCGACCGGGAGCCCGTTGCTCGTCAGCAGGTGTTCGATCGCCGCCGCGGTGGTCTGTGCGCCTCCCTCGGCGTCCCCGAGGGAATAGGCCAGCAGGTAGGGCATGTCGGTGCCGTCGGGGGCCTCGCCGCTCCAGGCGAGGACGACGAGCGTGCCGATGTCGGCGGGTCGCGTGTCGGTTGAGGTTGAGGTCACCGCGCGACCTTATCGACGCGTCGGCGCGGCGCCGGGTGGCTTCTCACCCGTCCGGACGAGTGGCCGGGGCTGCTCCACACGAATGAGGGAAGCGGTCTCGAACATGCCGGGGGCCGGTGCCGCGTGCGGTACCGGCCCTCTGCGGGGCCCGGCCTTCCCTCGGCCGGTTGGGCGTCAGCTCTGCAGAGGCAGGCCGCCGAGCAGCGGGGTGTGCTGGTTCAGCGAGCCGGCGGCGCGCTTGACCGTGTTGAGCACGGAATTCTTGTTCTCGGTGTCGAGCGCGTCCGACTGGTGCCGCAGCGGCATGGCGTCGTCCGGGGTGAGGGGCTGCGCGGTCAGCCGGTTGACGGCACCGTTGAGGCTGGTGGGCGTCAGGTCTGCGGCGTTGTGGGCGAACGCGGGCGCGGCGACGCCGGCGAGGGCCACGGAACCGGCAACGACGGCGGCAGCCTTCAGGGACTTCATCCTGTTCCTTTCTTCGGCAACTCACGTCACCCGGGGAATTCCGACGCCGTGCCTAACGAGTCCCGGCCGGAGCGGAAACCCCGTACCCGGAAGACATATGAGATCCCGGCCGACGAAGACCTCTGACGGACGGAGATCCCCGACCTCCGTGCGTCGAAAGCCCTCAGCCGTCGTCCCCGTGGGGTCGACGGCTGAGGGCAGGGGCCGTCTCCGGGTCAGCCGACCGTCGGCAGGCTGGGCTCCGCCGGGAGCGTGCCCGCACTCGTGGTGGCCGAACCGGTGGTCGTGTTCAGTGTGTTCAGCAGGTTGCCGATCACGTCGTCGACGGACGCGAGCAGCTTGCCGATGTCGGCGGTGAGCGCGTTCACCAGCTTGTCGATCGCGGTGTCCAGGGCCTCGAGTGCGTCGTCGACCGCGTCACGGGCCGCGCGTGCCTTGCCGTCGTCACCGTTCTTCGCGACCGCGGAAGCGGCCGGAGCCGTCGGCGTGGCGGGGGCGGTCGGGGTGGCCGGCGCCGCGGGAGCCGTCGGCGTCGCCGGTGCCGTCGGCGTCGCCGGTGCCGTCGGCGTCGCGGGAACCGGGGGCGTTGCGGTGGCGGACGGGGTGGCTGCGGTGGAGGTCGCCGGGGGCACCGGGTCCAGCACTGCCCGGGCCATGGCCTTCTTCGCCGCGTCGGCGAGCCTCCTCGCCCGGTCGGCGGAGAGCTGGCGCTTCGCCAGCGACTGATTGAGCAGGTCGATCAGCGGTTTGGGCACCCTGCCGGAATTGTCGAGGGCTTTGACCTGGGTGAGCAGCGCGTCCGCCGTGGGGACGGACGCCCGCGAGGCGTGGGCGCGCTCACGGGCCGAATCGGCGCCTACTGCTACCGGGCCGGTGATGCCGACCAGGACGGCGGCGCAGAGAGCGGTGGACGCGAGACGCCGTGCGGGCAGACCACGCATGGGTGTTCCTTCCGGTGGACGGGGGACCTGAAGCCCACCGTCAATTCACCGATCGCTCTCCGCAACCGGTCGGCCATTGCGGTGATCCGTTCGGGGGAGCACAGAACCGGCCGTCCGCCCCGCAGCGGTGTGCGCGGGGCGGACGGCCGGCGAAGGGGTGCGGCCCGACGTCAGTGGTTGCTGCAGGTGTTACCGAACGCCGGGTTCAGCAGACCGATGACGTCGACGGTGTCGCCGCAAACGTTGATCGGCACATGGATCGGAACCTGGACGACGTTGCCCGATACGACGCCCGGCGAGTTGGCGGCGGTGCCGCTCGCACCGGAATCGGCAGAGGCCACACCGGCGCCGCCGGCGACGGCCGCGACGGCAGCGGAGGTCAGGACCAGACCCTTCGCGATACGCGACATGGAAAGGTGCTCCTTGAGATCGACGCAAATCATCCGGGCGGGGATGCCCGGCGTTGTGTCAACGCGCCGGATCCCGAGGGGTTGTGCGGCCAATGGGGTGATGTGTCGAACGGCGCACGCCGGTGGCACGCGTGACACTCCGGGTTCCGCGGACGGCGTACGGCACCCACGACCGCCGGCCAGAGCCGCACCGACCACCCGGCTGATCCGCGCCTACGCCCACACGCTCGGTGACGACGAGGACCCGCTCGACCTCATCACGGCGCCGCGGGCGCAGTGGTGACCAACCGCGCTCCCGTCTCGTTTCTCACCGGACGCGGCACGGACCGGCGGGCTCGTGGCCGCCGGGGACGCCCGGCAGTCCGGTGCGTTCCCGACCGCAGTCCCGAGCGCCCCGGTGAGCGAGGTAGTCCGCGAACGCCCCAGCCGGCACCCGACCCCGGGTCACGGGTCCTGCACCTCGCGCAGCCGGTCGACGGCGGTGTCGCCGGGTCGTCCTGGACCTGGTCCGGGCCCAGCTCGCGGCGGGGCCGCACGTCTCGGCAGCCTGCCCCGGCGGTGAACTCGGCTGCCGGCTCGCGGAGCTGGGGCGGACGTGCGGGAGTGGGGGGCGGGCCGCTCCCCGGGTCCCGGCATGCCGGACGAGCTGCGCGGGCTCGTACTCCTGGTCGAGGAGGTGTGGCCCGAACTGGTGCACGCGCACAGTGCGAAGGCGGGCCTCGCCGCGCGGCTCGCGCCGCGCGGGCCGCTCCCGACCGCGTTCCAGCTGCACGCCCGGGCGTTCGAGGCGGTCGACGGACTCTCCGCGACACTCGCGTCGCGCTGGGAGCGATGGGGGCGCACTGGGTGCACCGGGTGGTGTGTGTCAGCGAGGCGGAGCGCGGAACGGGCCTGCGCGCCGGAATCCAATGCACCCCCTCCACACCGTGATCCTCAACGGCATCGGCACCCACCGCTTCTCCCCACGGCCCGCCCCGCCCGGGGAGGGGGTCCCTGGTCGTCTGCGTGGGCCGCCTCTGCAGGCAGAAGGGCCAGGCCGTGCTCCTGCACGCCTGGGAGGACGTGCTCGCCGCAGTACCGGGCGCCCGCCTCGTGCTGGTCGGCGACGGCCGACCGCACCGCCCTGCGCCGAAGCGCCCCCTCCGTACGGTTCACCGGCGCGGTCGTCGACCCCCTTCCCTGGTACCGGGCGGCCGACCTGGTGGTGCTGCCCTAGCGCTGGGAGTGCATGACTCTCGCCCCGCTGGAGGCGCTGGGCTACGGTCGGTCCGTCGCGGTCACCGGCATCGACGGCGCCCGGGAGAGCCTGCCGTCCGCCCTGGCCCAGGACCGTCTGGTCCCGCCGGAGGACCCCGCGGCGCCGGCCGGAGCCGTCAACCGGCTGCCCGCCGACCCGGTGCCGCGCGCGGCTCTCGGCGCGCGGGGGCGTCGGCATGTGCCGGCCCCACAGGACGCACGGCACACCGCCGAACGGATTGCGGCCGGCTACCACGAACTTCTGGGCACGCGGCCACCGGTGCCCTCCGAGCGCAGGGAGCCCATCCACTCGTGACTGCGGAAAGCGCCGTCCCCTCCCCTGGCACGCAGCCGTCCCGCACCTGTTCGTCGAAGGGGAGTCCCACCGGCTGGTCGTAGGCGTCCATGGCGCCGATGTCGACGGTGTCGTCCCCCGGGCAGCACTCGGTCCAGGGCGCGGCCTCCCGGCCGCGGCTCGGCGCGAAGTCGAACCGGAATCTCTGCCCGGGAGCGGCACGCATCGTGGTGACGATCCTGTTCCAGTAGGTCTTCCACGCCTGCGGGTCCGGTGCGCAGCGGCGGGTGTGAGTGGTGCCGTTCATCTCCCGGCCGAGCACGATCACCGTGCCCGGCACCTTCAGCTCCACCAGCCGCTCGGCCAGGATCCTGAAGCGCTCGTCGAACGCGCCGGCCGCGCCCCGCTCCAGCAGCCACCGCATCTGGTCGTCGGGGACGGAGTCCTCGTTGCGCTCCTGCATCGGCACGTTGAGGACGAGCATCCGGTCGGCCTTCTTCCTCGGCCCCATCGAACCACTGGCCCAGCCCGGGCATGCGCGCGGTGCCGAGCGGCCCCGAGCCGAGAACGGCGCCGAAGGAACGGTCCCGGCGGGCGGCGGGGTGGCTGCGGGAAAACCGGTGGCGTGCACCACTGCTGCCACGCATCCGGGACCGGCGGCCGGGGCGACCTACACGGCGACCGCCGCCGCGATACCTGCCCACCGGAACAGGCGCCTTCGTCACTGCTGCGGAACCGTGCCCGTTCCTTCTCCGCTCGGCCGTGCACGGGTGAACCGACGTGGCGGGTGCCGGCCCGCAGGTCCGGCACGCCGGCACGTCACCGACGGGAGGCGGACCTGCCGCGCCGGTACAGGATCGTGCCGGCCGCGATCATCGCGGCACCGGCGGCCGAGGTCGCGATCAGGGCCGGCTCGTTGCCACCGGTGTGCGCAAGGGTGGACAACGAAGCGGTCTCGTCGTCGCCGAAGCCAGAGGGAGCGCTCTCGTCCTCGCCGTGCAGGGGCGGAGTCACCTGGTCCCCGCCGTGTGAAGGCGGGAGGTCGTGGTCTGCGCGGCCGCCGGAGTCACCGCGGGAGTCCTGGTCGTGACTGCCCTGGGAGACCCGGCTCGGGCTGATCCCGGTGCTCTGCGAATCGTGCGTGTTACCACACGAGTTGCCGAACGCTGGGTTGAGCGCCGCCGCCGCGTCCACGGAGTTGCCGCAGACGTTGACCGGGACGTTCACCGGGGCCTGGATGCTGTTGCCGGACAACACGCCGGCCGAGCCCTGAGCGGTGCCTTGCGCTTGGGAGTCGGCGAGCGCGGTGCTGCCGCCGTACAAGGACAGCATGCCGGTCGCGGCGGCGGCCACGACCATGCCCTTGCTGAGGGTCTGTCGCAATTCCGTTGTCTTCCTGCTCGAAGATGTGGGAGGGCCGGCCCCGGACGAGGGATCGACGGATCAACGGTCCGAGGCCGGCCCAGACCACAGACGGTGTGGCTGGTGCGGTGGGTGGCGAACGTCAGCCGTTCGCGCAGGTGTTGCCGAGCGCGGGGTTCAGCAGGCCGATGACGTTCACCGTGTCACCGCAGGCGTTGACCGGGATGTGGATCGGGATCTGGATCGTGTTACCCGAGAGGACACCCGGGGAGTCGGTGGAGGTGCCCTGCGCCCCGGAGTCGGCGAAAGCCGGGGTGAAAGCACCCAGGGCGAGGACCGCGCCGGCGACTACAGCAGCGCTCTTCTTCATGAGTTTTCCCTTCTCTGCGGTCATGCCCCTATGTCGGCCGAAACCGAGCGAGCACAGCTTGAACGGCTCGCACCATGACCGGCAGTTCTAAAACGAGGGATAGACAGCCGGAGAAACTACGGAACGCGCGCCGCCTGGTAATTCACTCGAACGCCTTCGCAGAATTGACAAGTCGGCGGAAGCGAACCTTGATCGGACAGCGGGTAAGACGGTGAAAGCCGTCCGCCCCGCGGGAGCGGAAGATCCGCGGGCCGCCCGGACGGTCTGTTCCGATGAACTGGCTCAATTGTTGCCGGTGCCGTTGGCCGCCAGTACGGAGACGTCGTCGACGATGTGCGACAGCGGCTCGTCGCCCTTGGCCTGCGTGGAGTTCTCGGCGCACTGCTGGTTCTGCGGCGACGACAGGACCGGGACGTCCTGGACACCGACGTTGGCGATGACGGCCACGAGGGACTGCGCGTCGGCCTTCGCGGGCAGTCCGACGCAGAGCTTGTTGAGCGAGCTCTGCACCAGGGTGGCCTGCGGGCTCAGGTTGCCCTGGGTCACGCTGTTGCCGAACGTCTCCCCGGCACCGTCGCCGCTGAGCGACGTGGTGCCGTGGTCGTTGCCGGTGGCAAGCGCCTGGGGGGCTGCCGCCGCCGACACACCCACGAAGGACGCGGCGACCGCCGCCACGGCCATTGCCTTCTTCAGCATTTCGCTTTCCTTTCCCTGGCTCCTCGCCAAGACCTACGTTCCTGCCTCCGCATCAACCGCGGTCAGGCCGAATGGTTGCGGAGGGTCACCCGATCGGATCGTTCGGCGGAGCGGATCCGGTGGAATTCCCTTATGCGGTGGCCGAACCGCGTTCCGCACCCCGATATGAGCCATTGGGTCACCGTCGCATGGGCCATTGGAGTGAACGGGAGCAACTCCTCGACGTGCGGGGCGGTTGAACCGGGAGCTCCGGTGGACGGGGTTTCTTCAGAAGGGAATGCGCAAGTGATCAAGAAGGTTCTGGCTACCGCCGCGGTCGCCGCCTCCGTCGTCGGCGCCACTGCTGCCGCCGCCACGCCGGCCCTGGCCACCGGCAACGACACGGGGACCACGTCGCTCAGCGGCAACAACGCCACGCAGTCGTTCGGCAACTCCGCCACGTACGGCAACATGAGCCCGCAGCTGGCGCTCATCCAGGGCTCGTTCAACAAGCCCTGCATCGGCCTGCCGGCGAAGGTCAACGCCCAGTCGGTCCTCGCTCTCGCCAACGTCGGCGTCCAGGACATCCCGGTCCTGTCCTCGCCGCAGAACCAGCAGTGCACGGAGAACTCGACCCAGGCCAAGGGCGACGAGCCGCTCTCGCACATCCTGGACGACATCTCCGCGCTGTCCGCCAACGGCACCGGCAACAGCTGAGGCCGTCGGGGCTCCCGACGCACCTTCGGCGGGCCGCCGAGCCCTTCTGCGGTCCGCCATCCGTTTCCCGGGCCTGCCCCCGGCGACGCCACACGCTCACTCCGAGCTGCATGGGGCGTTCGTGCACTCATCGGACTGCGCTGGTCCGATCGGGGCATGTACCGCAACCACGGCGAGTCTCCCGCGGTTGATGATCACGCAACTCCTCCCCGGAGTCCGCCTTTCGAGAGGGAATCAATATGAAGAAGCTGTGGGCAACCGCGGCTGTTGCCGCCTCCGTCGCCGGTCTGGCCGGCATGGCCGCCCCCCAGGCCCTGGCCACCGGCAACGACACGGGGACCACGTCGCTCAGCGGCAACGACGCCCAGTCTTCCTTCGGCAACTCGTCGACCCTCGGTGACATGAGCCCGCAGCTCTCGCTGGTCCAGGGCTCGCTGAACAAGCCGTGTGTCGGTCTGCCGGCCAAGGTCGATGCCCAGTCGCTCGTCGCCCTGGTCAACGTCGGCGTCCAGGACATCCCGGTCCTGTCGTCGCCGCAGAACCAGCAGTGCACGGAGAACTCGACCCAGGCCAAGGGCGACGAGCCGCTCTCGCACGTCCTGGACGACATCTCCGCTCTGTCCGCCAACGGCCAGGGCAACAGCTGAGCAGTCGTCGTGCCGAAGCGGCGGGTCATCGGTTCCCCGGTGGCCCGCCGCTTCGCGTCATGCGCGGTACAGCGCCTCGATCTCCTCGGCGTAGGCCGCCGTGACCGCGTGCCGCTTCACCTTCAGCGAGGGGGTCAGCAGCCCGTTCTCCTCGGTGAACTCCCCCTCGACCAGGGCGAAGGCGCGGACGGACTCGGCGCGTGAGACGGCCTCGTTGGCGTAGTCCACGGCCCTTTGCACCTCCGCGCGCATCCGGTCGTCGTGGATCAGCTCGGACAGCGGGGTGTCCGGCGGCAGCTTCCGGACGGACAGCCAGTGGGCGACCGCCTCCGGGTCGAGGGTGATCAGCGCGGCGACGAAAGGACGGTTGTCGCCGACGACCACGCACTGGCCGACGGGTGAGCGGCTGCGCAGCCGGTCCTCCAGGACGGCCGGGGAGACGTTCTTGCCGCCGGAGGTGACGAGGATGTCCTTCTTGCGGCCGGTGATGGTGAGATAGCCGTCCTCGTCCAGGACGCCGAGGTCGCCGGTCGCGAACCAGCCGTCGGCGAGCACGGCGTCCGTGGCCACCGGGTTGTTCCAGTACGACCCGAAGACCACCCCTCCCCTGATCAGCACCTCCCCGTCGTCGGCGATGCGTACGGCGACCCCCGGGACGGGCAGGCCGACCGTGCCGGGGCGGGGGCTGAGCGGGGGCACGATCGTGGCGGCGGCGCTGGTCTCGGTCAGGCCGTAGCCCTCGTAGACGACGATCCCGGCCGCGTGGAAGAAGAGGTTGAGGTTGCGGTCCAGCGGGGAGCCGCCGCTGATGGCGTACCGCATCCGGCCGCCCAGCTCCCTGCGGATGCGCCGGTAGACCAGCAGGTCGTACAGGGCCCAGGCGGCGTACAGCCCCGGCCCCGGCCCCTTTCCGGCGCCGAGGAACTTCCTCAGGTACGCCTCGCCGAAGCGGACGGCGATCCGCTCGGCCCGGTCGAAGGAGGCGGCCCGGCCGATCTTCTCGGCGGTGGCGCGCCCGGTGTCGTGGATCTTCTCGAAGAGGTACGGCACCCCGACCAGGAAGGTGGGCCGGAACTCCCGGAGCGCGGGCCGGAGTTCGTCGGGTCTGACGCTCGGGAAGTGGCCGGTCTCGATACGGGCCAGCAGGCAGGCGAGCTGCAAGGTGCGGCCGAGGATGTGGGCGAGCGGCAGGAAGAGCAGGGTGGAGGCGGTCTGGCCGGTGACGGCCTGGAAGACCGGGTGCAGCAGCTCGACGGTGTTGGCGGCCTCGGCGTGCAGGTTGGCGTGGGTGAGGACGCAGCCCTTGGGGCGGCCCGTGGTGCCGGAGGTGTAGCAGAGGGTGGCGATGGTGCCGGGGGTCAACGCGTCGCGCCGCTTGTCGAGTTCGTCGTCGGCGAGGTCGCGGCCGAGGGCACGGAGGTCGGTGAGGGCCCCTGCGTCCAGCTGCCACAGGCGGGGCGGCCGGGCGTGGGATGCGGTGCCGGTGGTGACCGTGGCCGTGTTCGGTGCCGTCTCGGTGACGACGAACCGGGCGCCGCAGTCGCGGACGATCCACTCCACCTGCTCGGCGGAGGAGGTCGGGTAGACGGGCACGGACTGGCCGCCGGCCGCCCAGATCGCGAAGTCCAGGACGGTCCACTCGTAGCGGGTGCGGGACATCACCGCGACCCTGCCGCCGGGTTCGAGACCGGCGACGATCAACCCCTTGGCGACGGCGGCGACATCGGCGGCGAAGGCGGCCGCCGTCACCGGGCGCCAGCCCCCTTCCGCGCGACGGCGCAGCAGCACCGCGTCCGGGGTCTGTGCCGCGTGGGTGAACGGCAGGTCGGCCAGGGAGCCGGTGGCGAGCGGCGGCGCGAGGGGTGCGCTGCGCACCTCGCGCACGGCACCCTGCGCGTCCTTGACGACCTCCACCGAGCCACGGGCTGCCAGGTCGGTGCGCTGCCGTGCCCGTTTCAGATCCCTGCGTACGCCCATGACGACTCCCGGTCGCGGTGGTGCCCTGCACGGTCCTTGCCGGAGCGTCAACTTACTCGTAAGTAAGGAAAGGTCAATGGGCCGCGTACGCCCCCGTCGTCGTCCCGGTCCCCGGCCGTCAGGAGACCACGTCCTTGCGGGCGAAGCCTCTGAAGGCCAGGGCGAACAGGACCAGGGCGTAGGTGACGGAGATCGCGGTGCCCTGGATCATGCCGGACCACTCGGGGTGCGGCTGCACGACGTCGGCCCACGCGAACTGCCAGTGCGCGGGCAGGAAGTCGCGCCAGTGGCCGAGGGCGGTGACGGCGTCCAGGACGTTGCCGACGATGGTCAGGCCGACCGCGCCGCCGACCGCGCCGAGCGGGGCGTCCGTCTTCGTCGACAGCCAGAACGCCAGCCCGGCGGTGACGAGTTGGGACACGAAGAGGTACGCCACGGTGACCACGAGCCGCTGCAGTGCCGTACCGGTGTCCAGCGCGCCGCCGGTGGGGATCTGCAGCGGACCCCAGCCGTAGGCGGCGGTGCCGACCGCGAGGGCCACGACGGGCAGCAGCACCATCGCGGCGAGGCTCATCCCGAGCGCCACGGTCAGCTTGGACAGCAGCAGCCGGGCCCGGGGCACGGGCGCGGCGAGCAGATAGCGCAGGGACGACCAGCTCGCCTCCGAGGCGACCGTGTCCCCGCAGAACAGGGCGACCGGGATGACCAGCAGGAAGCCCGCCGACACGAACAGGTTCACCGCGGCGAAGTTGGCGCCGGACGCGGTGGCCGTGTCCATCAGGGTGATCCGGTCGTTCCGGCCGCCCGGGTCGCCGCCGACGGCGAAGGCGATCAGCAGCACGAACGGCAGCACGGCGAGGATCGCGCCCATGACGAGGGTGCGGCGCCGCTTGAGCTGTCGGACCAGCTCCACGCGCAGGGGCAGGGTGCGGCCCGCCCGATAGCCGGAGGCGACCTCGGTGAGCGTGCTCATGCGGAACCTCCGATCAGGGTGAGGAAGGCGTCTTCCAGGCGGCGGTGCGCGCCGACCGAGGCGACCGGCACCTCCAGCCGGACCAGCTCCACGACCAGCCCCTCGGCCGTGCCGCCCGGTTCGAGCCGGACCAGCAGCCCGTCGTCGGTGCACACCGCGGAGGCGACGCCGGGCAGCGCGGCCACCTTCTCCACGACCGGCGCGTCCACGGGCGTGGCGGTGCCGACCAGCAGGGTGTCGCCCGAGCCGACGATGTCGCGGACGGGACCGGCCTGGACGAGCCGGCCGCGGTCCATCACCACCAGATGGGTGCAGGACTGCTCGACCTCGGCGAGGAGATGGCTGGAGACGATCACCGTGCGCCCGCCGGCTGCGTAGCGGATCATCACCTCGCGCATCTCGCGGATCTGGGGCGGGTCGAGGCCGTTGGTGGGCTCGTCCAGGATGAGCAGGTCGGGCAGGCCCAGCATGGCCTGGGCGATGGCGAGGCGCTGGCGCATGCCCTGCGAGTAGGTGCGCACCGCGCGGGCGAGGGCGTCGCCGAGCCCGGCGATCCGCAGGGCCTCGTCCAGATGGGCGTCGTCGGCCGGGCGGCCGGTGGCCCGCCAGTACAGCTCCAGGTTCTCCCGGCCGGACAGGTGCGGCAGGAAGCCCGCGCCCTCCACGAAGGCGCCGACCCGGGACAGCACCGGCGCGCCGGGCCGGACCGCGTGGCCGAAGACGCGGATCTCGCCGTCGTCCGGGGTGATCAGGCCCATGAGCATGCGCAGGGTGGTCGTCTTGCCCGCGCCGTTGGGCCCGAGCAGGCCGAGCACCTGGCCCTTCTCCACCCGGAAGGACAGCTCGCGGACCGCGTACCGGTCCGTCGACTTCGCGTACCGCTTGCTCAGGTTCGTGATCTGCAGCGGTACGTCGGCCAGCTCCGGGTCGGGTGCGGGGGCTGCCGTACGGCGGCGGCCGGTGAGCAGCAGGACGAGCGCGGCGACCGCACCGGCCCCGGGCAGCCACCAGACCCAGGCGGGCAGCGGTGCCGCGGCGGTGGTGACCGCGGGGGCCGTCGGCACGCTCAGGCCGCCCTCGAGGGAGACGGTGTAGGTGGCCGGGGCGGCCGGTGAGGCGTAGCCGAGGTCGGTGGAGGCGAGGACCAGGCGGAGCCGGTGGCCCTTCTGCACCTCGTGGTCGATCGCCGGGAGGGTGACCGTGACGTCCTTGCCGGCCCGGGCGCCGGTCACCCGGAAGGGGGCGACGAGCTGGGCGGGCAGCACCTGCCGGGCGCCGTCGGGGCCGACGTCGTAGACCTTGCCGAACAGGACGGCGTCGTCGCCGGTCGAGGTGATGTGGACGGTGGCGGTCGGGGTGCCGGTGATCTGCAGGTCGCGGGTGAGGGGCGCGGAGTCGAACCGGGCGTACTGGCCGGGGAAGTCCAGGGAGACGCCGACGCCGAGCGCGGAGAGCTGGGCGAGGCCGCCGGAGCCGCCGATGCCTGGCAGGGCGGAGACGCCGGGCGGGCTGGCCCCGGCGGGGTTGTCGAAGCGCTGGGTGCCGCCGGTCAGGGCGAAGGTGCGCCGGTGGTCGCGCAGGCCCGGATAGGTCCCCGCGCTCGCGCCGCGCAGCTGGGCGGTGCCGTCGGCGGAGTCGACGCCTCCGGTACGGGTGATCCGGAAGGCGGGGCCGGTGTCGGCCGCGGTGTCGCCCTTCAGGTACCGGTCGAACCACGCACGCACGCGTGCCTGGACGCGGCCGGTCTCCATGTCGCCGCCGTCATGGCCGCCCGCGATCCAGTCGACGTCGACGGGGGCACCATCGGCCCGGATCGCCTTCGCGGCCGCGTCGGCCTGGCCGAGGGTGAACAAGGAGTCCGTCTGGCCCTGCACCAGCAGCGTCGGCACCTTGATGCGGTCGCCGACGGCGGACGGGGAGCGCTCCTCGAGCAGCTTGCGGGCGGCCGGGTCCGGGGCGCCGGACTCTGCCACGCGGTCGTACATCCGGCACAGCTCGGCCTGGAAGCGGGCGCAGCCGCCGCCGGTGTTGACGAAGATCCCGGCCCACAGCTTCTTGAAGACGCCGTTCGGGAACAGGGCGTCCGCCAGGTTCCAGTACGTGACGGCCGGGGCGATGGCGTCGATCCGGTGGTCGTGCCCGGCGGCGAGCAGCGAGACCGCGCCGCCGTAGGAGCCCCCGGCCACGCCCACGCGTGGGTCGCCCGGCTCGTCGAGCCGTACCTCGGGGCGCTCGGCCAGCCAGTCGACGAGGCGGGAGACGTCGGCGACCTCGCCCTCGGGGTCGTTGAGCCCGATCTTCCCGGTGGACTTCCCGAAGCCGCGCGCGGACCAGGTCAGGACCGCGTACCCGTCCCGGGCGAGGTCCTCGGCCTGCTGCCGCATGTCGTCCTTGCTGCCGCCGAAGCCGTGCGCCAGCAGGACGGCGGGGTGGCGTCCGGCGGCGGCCGGGGTGAAGTACGAGGTGTCCAGGCGCACCCCGTCGACCGCCATGACCCGGTCGCTGACGCGCACCGCCGCCGGGTCCTCGGAGGCGACGGCCGCCGTCCAGGTACCGGCGCCGGCGAGCACCACGACAGCGGCCGCGGCGGCGAACAGCCGGCGCGGCCCCTTGAGCAGCCCCCGCAGCGAGGACACCCGAAGATCCATGACTCAACGGTACGGGCCGCCACCGACAATGGAGGCAGCCGGTGGGCTGAACGCCGGGCCCTCCTCGGGGAGTACGAGGCGGCCCGGCGTACTTCGGGTGCGGTACGACCCGTGCGCCTGCGGTCCGGTGAGGGACCGCAGGCTCCTCGTCTAGGCCACGGCTCCCGCGGCGGCCGCCGCGGGCTCCACGTCCTCCGGCAGGGACACCAGCCAGCGCGTCTCGCGGCGCGGGCGCAGGTAGAAGGCCCAGTAGAGGGTGGCGACGGCGGTGATGCCGCCGGTCCACAGCAGGTACGTGACGTCCTGCTCCACGAGGATGTAGGCGAGGACCGCGATCAGCAGGACCGGCATCGCCGGCCACAGCGGCATCCGCCACGCCTTCCGGCTGCCGTGCGCCCCGCGCCGGGCGACCAGCGCGGCGATCGCGACCAGCAGGTACAGGCCGGTGACGGCGACGCCGGTGACGCCGTACAGCGTGTCCAGGTTGACGAAGCAGAGAAACGCGCCGGGGACGCCGACGACGAGGGTGGCGACCCAGGGGGAGCCGAACCGGCCGAGCTTGGCGAGGGCGTTGTTGACCGGGGAGGGCCAGGCCTTGTCGCGGGCGGAGGCGAACAGCACGCGGGAGTTCTGGATGACCATGACGATGCCCGCGTTGATGATGGCGAGGGCGACGCACAGGCTGACGAAGGTGCCGACGGCCGAGTTGCTCCAGGCGATGACCATGCTGGAGATGTCGCCGCCGGTGAGGGCGTTCAGGTCACCGGCGCCCAGGGTGATGGCCACGACCGGGACCAGGATGACCACGCTGGAGATGGCGAGCGTCGCGAGGACGGTGCGGGCGACGTTGCGACGCGGGTTCTCCAGCTCCTCGGAGAGGTAGACGGCGGTGGAGAAGCCCTGGGTGGCGAAGAGGGCGATGGCGAGCCCGGAGAGCACCATCATGGCCGTGACGGGGTTGACGTGGGCGTGCTCGCCGGCGATCTGCATCGAGCCGAGGCTGCTCACGCCGCGGTGGGAGTGGGTGAAGCCGAGCAGGGCGACGACACCGGCGGCGACGACCTCCAGGACGAGGAAGATGCCGGTGATCCAGGCGTTGGCGCGCAGGTCCAGCAGGCCGGCCAGGGTGGCCGCGATCATCACGCCGGCGCCCGTCATGGAGGGGTCGAGGTGGACGACCGGGGCGAGGTAGTCGGCGGTACCCATCGCGATGACCGGAGGGACGATCATCACGACGAGGAGCGACATGACGAAGGCCAGCCAGCCGGCGAGCCGTCCGGCCAGGGTGGAGACGATCGCGTACTCGCCGCCCGCGCTGGGGATGAGGGTGCCCAGCTCGGAGTAGCAGAAGGCCACGGGAATGCAGAGGAGCGCGCCGATGGCGAGGCACAGCGCCGTCGCGGTGCCCAGGCTGGAGAACAGGTCGGGCACGATGACGAACAGGGTCGATGCGGGCGTGACGCAGGACAGCGTCAGCAGGGTGCCGCCGACCACGCCGATGGAACGCTTCAGCGTCCGGGGACTGTCAGAGACGCCTGAGGCGTCCATGACGGCTGCGTCGGCTGGGCGGAGCGTGTCGGTCATGCGGCGGTCCGATCGACTGGTGAGGGTGAGGGTGGCGTCGGGAGCGCTATCGCCTCCGGCGGCTCGTCGTACGTTCGTCTCGTCCGCTCCCGGCGCCCATAGAGAACCCCGACGAAAACCGCCACGTCAATGGCCGTTTACCTTCGGAATCCGCACTCGCGAGCGGGCTCACGTCGCATCACTTTCCCAGGCTGTGACGCCCCATAGGCGCATCCATCAAGCCCCGAGGGAATATGACCTTGCTTTCGAAGGTCATCTGCGCATAACTCCTTCGCCACCCGTTTCATCCCGCCAGAACGGGAACCGCAGCGAAGGTGTCAAAAAAATGTCAGGCCGTCCGGAATCCGGACGGCCTGACGAGGCCCGGAGGTGGCCTCCGGGTGCCACTCAGTGGTTGCGCGGGAAGCCCAGGTCCACGCCCGTGGGGGCGTCGGCCGGGTCGGGCCAGCGGGTGGTGACGACCTTGCCGCGGGTGTAGAAGTGCGTGCCGTCGTTGCCGTAGATGTGGTGGTCGCCGAAGAGCGAGTCCTTCCAGCCGCCGAAGGAGTGGTAGCCCACCGGCACCGGGATCGGCACGTTCACGCCGACCATGCCGGCCTCCACCTCCAGCTGGAAGCGGCGGGCCGCGCCGCCGTCCCGGGTGAAGATCGCGGTGCCGTTGCCGAACGGCGAGGCGTTGATGAGAGCCAGGCCCTCCTCGTACGTCTCGGCGCGCAGCACGCACAGCACCGGGCCGAAGATCTCGTCCTGGTACGCCTTCGCGGTGGTCGGCACCCTGTCCAGCAGCGAGATGCCGATCCAGTGGCCGTCCTCGAAGCCCTCGACGGTGTGACCGGTGCCGTCGAGCACCACCTCGGCGCCCTCGGCGGCGGCGCCGGAGACGTACGAGGCCACCTTGTCACGGTGGGCGGCGGTGATCAGCGGGCCCATCTCGGACGTCGGGTCGTTGCCCGGGCCGATCTTGATCTTCTCGGCGCGCTCGCGGATCTTCTCCACCAGCGTGTCGCCGATCGCGCCCACCGCCACGACGGCCGAGATGGCCATGCAGCGCTCGCCCGCGGAGCCGTAGGCCGCGCTCACCGCGGCGTCGGCCGCCGCGTCCAGGTCGGCGTCCGGCAGGACCAGCATGTGGTTCTTGGCGCCGCCCAGGGCCTGCACGCGCTTGCCGTTGGCGGAGGCGGTGGTGTGGATGTAGCGGGCGATCGGGGTCGAGCCGACGAAGGAGACGGCCTTGACGTCCGGGTGCTCCAGGAGGCGGTCGACGGCCACCTTGTCGCCGTGCACGACGTTGAACACGCCGTCCGGCAGACCCGCCTCGGACAGCAGCTCGGCGATCTTCACGGACGCCGACGGGTCCTTCTCGCTCGGCTTGAGCACGAAGGTGTTGCCGGTCGCGATCGCGATCGGGAACATCCACATCGGGACCATCGCCGGGAAGTTGAACGGCGTGATGCCGGCGACGACACCGAGCGGCTGGCGGATCGAGGAGACGTCCACGCGGCTCGCGACCTGCGTGGACAGCTCGCCCTTCAGCTGCACGTTGATGCCGCAGGCCAGGTCCACGATCTCCAGACCGCGCGCGACCTCACCGAGCGCGTCGGAGTGCACCTTGCCGTGCTCGGCGGTGATCAGCTCCGCGATCTCGTCGCGGTGGGCGTCGAGCAGCGCGCGGAACTTGAAGAGGATGTTGGTCCGCTGCGCCAGCGAGGACTGGCCCCAGGTCAGGAAGGCGTCCTTGGCCGCCGCGACCGCCGCGTCCACCTCCTCGACCGACGCGAACGCGACCTTCGTGGTGACCGCGCCGGTCGCCGGGTCGGTGACCGGCCCGTACGTGCCCGACGCGCCTTCGACGGTCTTCCCGCCGATCCAGTGGTTGACGATCTTCGTCATGCCCAGAGACTCCTTATTACAGATGGCGGCGTCGGGTCGAGACGTGCCGTTCGTACAGCTCACGTGCCTTGACCGCCGACGGTCGGGTCGCGGTCTCGGCCACAGGAACATCCCACCAGGCCTGCGCCGGAGGCGCGCCCGACACTGTGTCGGACGTTTCGGTCTCCACGTAGACACATGTGGGAGTGTCGGCCGCCCGCGCCTCGGCGAGCGCCGCGCGCAGGTCCCGGACGGTCTTCGCGCGCAGCACCCGCATGCCCAGGCTGGCCGCGTTGGCGGCCAGGTCGACGGGCAGCGGGGCGCCCGTGTAGGTCCCCTCCTTTGTGGGGAAGCGGTAGGCGGTGCCGAACCGCTCCCCGCCCACCGACTCCGACAGCCCGCCGATGGACGCGTATCCGTGGTTCTGCACCAGCAGGATCTTGATCGCGATGCCCTCCTGCACGGCCGTCACGATCTCCGTCGGCATCATCAGATACGTGCCGTCGCCGACCAGCGCCCACACGTTGCGCTCCGGCGCGGCGAGCTTCACCCCGATGGCGGCCGGGATCTCGTAGCCCATGCACGAGTAGCCGTACTCCAGGTGGTACTGGTCGTGCGACCGCGTCCGCCACAGCTTGTGCAGGTCGCCGGGGAGCGAGCCGGCCGCGTTGATGATGATGTCCGACTCGTCCACCAGGGCGTCCAGGGCGCCGATGACCTGCGGCTGGGACGGCCGTGCGTCGATCTCGTCGGCCTCGAAGCAGGCGTCGACGCGCTGCTCCCAGCGCTCCTTGTCCTCGGTGTACTCGGTGACGTACGACTGCGCCGCCCGGTGCCCGTGCATCACCAGCGCCTCCGTCAGCTCGCCGAGCCCGCTGCGGGCGTCGGCGACCAGCGGCAGCCCGGCCAGCTTGTGGCCGTCGAAGGGGGCGATGTTCAGGTTGAGGAAGCGGACGTCCGGGTTCTCGAAGAGGGTGCCGGAGGCCGTGGTGAAGTCCGTGTACCGGGTGCCGACGCCGATCACCAGGTCCGCGGTGCGGGCCAGCTCGTCGGCGGCCGCGGTGCCGGTGTGGCCGACCCCGCCCACGTCCTGCGGGTGGTCGTGGCGCAGGGAACCCTTGCCGGCCTGCGTGGAGGCGACCGGTATCCGGGTGGCCGCCGCGAACTCCGCGAGGGCCTCCTCGGCACGGCTGTGGTGGACCCCGCCGCCCGCGACGACCAGCGGCCTGCGCGCCTCCCGGATCACCCGGACCGCCTCCGCCAGCTCGGCCGGGTCCGCGCCCGGCCGTCGTACGGTCCACACGCGCGTCGAGAAGAACTCCTCCGGCCAGTCGAACGCCTCGGCCTGCACGTCCTGCGGCAGGGCGAGGGTGACCGCGCCGGTCTCCACCGGGTCGGTGAGGACCCGCACCGCCTGCAGGGCGCTCGGGATCAGCTGCTCGGGGCGGGTGACGCGGTCGAAGTACCTCGACACCGGGCGCAGGGTGTCGTTGACCGAGACGTCACCCGCGTACGGCACCTCCAGCTGTTGCAGGACCGGGTCGGCGGGGCGGGTGGCGAAGACGTCACCGGGCAGCAGCAGGACCGGGAGGTGGTTGATGGTGGCCAGGGCGGCGCCGGTGACCAGGTTGGTCGCGCCGGGGCCGATGGACGTGGTCACCGCGTGCGTGGACAGGCGGTTCGACTGGCGGGCGTAGCCGACGGCCGCGTGCACCATCGACTGCTCGTTGCGGCCCTGGTGGTACGGCATGACATCGGCGTGCTCGATCAGCGCCTGGCCGATCCCCGCGACATTGCCGTGGCCGAAGATGCCCCAGGTGGCGCCGATCAGCCGCCGCCGCTCGCCGTCGCGTTCGGTGTGCTGGGCGGCGAGGAAGCGGACGAGTGCCTGGGCGACGGTCAGCCGGATCGTCATCGGTAGCCCCCTGTGCTCTCTACGTGGTCGGGGTGGAAGCAGATCCGCCACTCCCGGGTCGTGCCCGGTCCCGCCATGACGTTCAGGTAGTACATGTCATGGCCGGGCTGGGCGATGGACGGGCCGTGCCAGCCGTCGGGGACGAGCACGGCGTCACCGGAGCGGACCTCGGCGAGGACGTCGGAGCCGCCCGCACGTGAGGGGAACACCCGCTGGTAGCCGAGCCCGTTCGAGCCGTCGATCTCGAAGTAGTAGATCTCCTCCAGCTCGGACTCCTCGCCCGGCCGGTGCTCGTCGTGCTTGTGCGGCGGGTACGACGACCAGTTGCCGCCCGGGGTGATCACCTCGACGGCGATCAGACTGTCGCACTCGAACGAGTCCGCCGAGGCGAAGTTGCGCACCCGCCGGGCGCAGGTGCCGCTGCCGCGCACCTCGACGGGGACCTCCGGCGCGGGGCCGTAGCGGGCGGGGAGTCGTCGCTCGCACTTCGCTCCTGCCAGGGCGAAGCGGCCTCCCGCGCCGGAGGCGATCTGGACCCGGGCGTCCCGGGGGGCGTACGCGAAGTCGGAGGCCGACGCGAAAACACTCTCCCGGCCCAGGAGTTGGAACTGCACCGACTCGGCTGACGCGGTTTCAATTTGTACGGTACATCCGCCTTCCAGCGGAAGCACGATCCATTCACTGTCCCCGGTGGTGAACGTATGCGTACCGTCCGGTGTCAACTCCACGACACGCAGGCTGCTGTGCGTCCAGCCGGCCCGCTCGGGGCCGATGTCGACGGCGTACCGGGCGTTCGCGGTGGCGCCCCGGGGCAGATGCAGGTCGGTGCTGGTCATGCGGCCCTCACAGCAGTCCTACGGCGGTGTCCACGGCGGCGGCCACGTCGCCGTCCGCCGGGTACAGCAGCGAGCGGCCGACCACCAGGCCGCGCACGGTGGGCAGTTGCAGCGCGCCGCGCCACTTCTCGTAGGCGGCGACCTGGTCCTCGGGGGAGTCCCCGATGTCGCCACCGAGCAGCACGGCGGGCAGGGTGGAGGTCTCCATGACCCGGGCCATGTCGTCGGGGTTCTCGGTGACGGGCACCTTCAGCCAGGTGTAGGCGGAGGAGCCGCCGAGACCGGAGGCGATGGCGATGGACTTGGTGACCGCCTCGGCGGACAGGTCGTTGCGCAGCCGTCCCTCGGAGTCGCGGCGGCTGATGAACGGCTCCACGAAGACGGGCAGCCGGCGCGCGGCCATGTCGTCGACGGCGCGGGCGGTGGACTCCAGGGTGGTCAAGGAGCCCGGGTCGTCGTAGTCGACGCGCAGCAGCAGTTTGCCCGCGTCGAAGCCGAGGCGCTGGATGTCCTCGGGGCGGTGACCGGTGAAACGGTCGTCGAGTTCGAAGCGCGCGCCCTGCAGGCCGCCGCGGTTCATGGAGCCCATGACGACCTTGTGGTCGAGGGCGCCGAGGAGGAGCAGGTCGTCCAGGATGTCGGCGGTGGCGAGGACGCCGTCCACGCCGGGCCGGGACAGCGCGAGACACAGACGTTCGAGCAGGTCGGCGCGGTTGGCCATGGCGAGCCGGCGGTCGCCGACCGCGAGCGCGCCACGGGCCGGGTGGTCGGCGGCCACGATCATCAGCCGGCCGCCCTCGTTCAACAGCGGGCGACGGGCCCGGCGGGTGGCGGCCTCGGCGATGGCCTCGGGGTGGTGGGTGCGGATGCGGACCAGTTCGGCCACGTCGACACGGGGGCGCCGTCCGGCGTCCCCGCCCCCGGTGTGCATGCCCGCGACCCGGCCGGCCCTCACAGCACCGCTCCGGCCTCGAGCGCGGCGGCCACCTCGTCCGGGGTGGGCATCGCGGAGGAGCACTCCAGGCGGGAGGCGACGATGGCACCGGCCGCGTTGGCCTGCCGCATGATGGTCTCCAGGTCCCAGCCGGCGAGCAGGCCGTGACAGAGGGAGCCGCCGAAGGCGTCCCCGGCGCCGAGGCCGTTGAGGACGGTGACCGGCAGGGGTGGGACCTCGGCCGATTCACCCTCCCGGCTGACCGCGAGGACGCCCTTGGGGCCCTGCTTGACCACGGCGATCTCGACCCCGGCGGCCAGCAGTGCGCGGGCCGCCGCGTGGGGTTCGCGCACCCCGGTGGCGACCTCCACCTCGTCCAGGTTGCCGACGGCGACCGTGGTGTGGCGCAGGGCCTCGGTGTAGAAGGGACGGGCCTCGTCGGGGTGGCTCCAGAACATGGGACGCCAGTCGAGGTCGAAGACCGTCGTGCCCGACTTCGCCCGGTGCGCGAGGGCCGCCAGGGTCGCCGTACGGCTCGGTTCCTCGCTCAGGCCCGTGCCGGTGACCCAGAAGATACCGGCTTTGCGGACGGCGTCCAGGTCCAGTTCGGAGGCGTCGATCTCCAGGTCGGGCGCCTTGGGCTGCCGGTAGAAGTACAGCGGGAAGTCGTCCGGCGGGAAGACCTCGCAGAAGGTGACCGGGGTGGGGAGCCCGGGGACCGGGGTGACCCAGCGGTCGTCGACGCCGAAACCGCGCAGCGCCTCGTGCAGATAGGCGCCGAACGGGTCGTCACCCGTGCGGGTGATCACGGCGGTGTTCCGGCCGAGCCGGGCCGCGGCGACCGCCACGTTCGTCGCCGACCCGCCGAGGAACTTGCCGAAGGACGACACCTGGGCGAGCGGGACTCCGGTCTGCAGCGGGTAGAGGTCCACTCCGATCCGCCCCATGGTGATCAGGTCGTAGGCCATCGGCTTCCCTTCGTCATGGCTCTCCCCGGCTTTCTAGTCCCGCACGCCGAGCCCTGTCAATGTTTTGTCCGGACATTCGGACCAGGTGGGTTCGGAGATCCTCCGGAGCGCCTACCGGTGCGCCGGGTCCCCGCGGGGGTGCAGGCGGATTTCCGTGGGGTTCCGTGTCGCCGCTCGTACGATGGGTGCCCTTCGGCTTGGTGGAGGGCGGATGTCGGACGAGGTTCCCGGGGAGACCGTTCCGGCACGTCCGCATCCGGCACTGCGGCCCGGCGTGATCAGTCACCGCGGGATCCGGACCGCCCTCGGCCGGCCGCGGCGACGGCTGGAGACGCCGATCGCCGCGGCCACGCTGCTGCTCGGCTTCGAGCAGCCGGTGCGCATCTCCCGGGCCGAGCGCGCCCCGGTGAACCTCGTGGCCGTGGTGAACGGCCTGACCACCGCCCCGGCCCTCGGCGAGCACGGCGGCCGGATCTCCGGCGTCGAGGTGCTGCTCGCCCCCTGGGCGCCTTCACCCTGTTCGGCACGGAACAGTACGAACTGGCCAACAGGTCCGTTGCGCCTTAGGAGTTGGGTCCGCACTTCACGGAACTCGCCGCCGCGCCGACCGCATTGCCTGCCGGGACGGACCGCTTCGCGCTGCTCGGCGAGGTGTTGCTGCGCCGGTGGCGGGCCGACCATCCCAGCTCGGCGGGGGGTGCGGGCCCGGTCGCTGCTCGGGCACAGCCGGGGTGCGATCCCGGTGCGCCGGCCGGCCGAGGACGTCGGCTGGAGCGTCCGGCACCTGGAGAACCGGTTCCGGGAGCAGATCGGCCTGTCCCCGAAGGCGGCGGCCCGTGTGCTGCGGCTGCAGCGGGCGCGGCGGCTGCCGGCCGCGGGGCACGGGCAGGCGGAGACGGCGGCGGTGTGCGGGTTCTACGACCAGGCGCACTTCAGCGGCGAGTTCAAGGCGATGACCGGCTGCACGCCCGGGGAGTTCCTGGCGGCCCGGCGGCTGCCGACGGCGACCGATGTGACCGACCGGCTGACCGGCGAGGCGGCGAGCCTGCTCGTCCCCGCCGACCGCAGCGCGCTTTTCTCCAAGACCCGCGCGGGCCGGTCCCGGCAGGCTGATCTCCCCGCCCTCCGACTCACGCGGGAGGCGGGGATCTGACGGCGGCACAGGCAGAAAGCGGCCGTTCGAAGGCACGTCGGAGGCACGGGGGTCCGGCGGGCCGGGCTTGACGCAGCAGGGCCGGCCCGCCTTCGACCACCAGGATCTCTTCGCCTGCCCCGTCCCTGGCACACCGCGGCCCACTGCCGCCCCGGTGCACGCCTTTGCTGCAGTCGTGTCACAAACGCCCCCTTCGTGTCACACATGTCCCGAGTACGCGGGTTCTCCGTCACATCCGGTCGACAGGCACTGTCCCCTGATCACTCTGTGTCGTTCACCGGGCGCAGGCTTGGTGATCGCCAGCGCAGCACCCGGCTCCCCCGACGGCCATCCCCGGTCGCCGCCGCGGTGCGCGCAGGGAGGTGCAACTCATGACCGACCGAAGGCTCTGGTCCTACAAGGACATCGCGGCGCACATCCGGGTGCAGCCGGACACCGTACGGTCCTATCGCAAGCACGGGCTGCTCCCCCCGCCCGACCATGTGGAGGGCGGCAAGCCCTTCTGGTACGCCGACACCATCCGCGCCTGGGTCGCCTCCCGGCCCGGCAACCGCGGCCGCCGCTGGGACTGAAGCCCCCTTCCCCGTCAGCGAGAACCCCTGTGCCCCACCGCCCGGCCCGGGCACAGCACTCCGCATGAATCCCGCCCCGGACCTCTCCGTCAAGCCCGTGCTCACCGGCGAACGGACCGTGCTGCGCCCTTTCACCGCGGACGACACCGAGACGATGCGGGAGATCATCGGGGAAGCCGAGGCGGTCCACTGCAGCTTCGAGCCGTCCACCGCGCTCACCCTGGACCGCCAGCGCTCCCGGCACGGCGTGCGCACCGCCGAACCCGACCGGCTGGATCTGGCCGTCACCGACCGCGCCACCGGCCGCCTGCTCGGCGAGGTCGTCCTGTACGACGTCGACCCGAGCGCCCGCAGCTGCACCTTCCGCGCCCTGCTGGGCCCGGAGGGCCGGGGCCGGGGCATCGGCACCGAGGCGACCCGGCTGATCGTCGGCCACGGCTTCCGACGACTCGGCCTGCACCGGGTCCAGTCGGAGGTGTACGGCCACCACCTGCGGGCCCGGCGTGTCTACGAGGAGGTCGGGTTCGTGGTCGAAGGCGTCCGGCGGAAAGCCGCGCTGCGGGACGGCGAGTGAGTCGACGAGGTGAGTCGACGAGGTGGTGATGGCCGTCCTCGACCACGAGCGGGCTACCCACCGCGGGCACCCCGAGCGGAAGGCCCGGCGTCTCGGTCCGGCCCCGGGCGGTCCTCAGGCCCGGTTCCACGGCTCGACGACCGTGACTCCCGCCCCCGCCGCCGCACCCATCGCCACGAGCGCCGCCGGGGCCGCGTCGAGGGGGATGGTGGACGTCACCAGCAGGTCGGGGCGCAGGACGCCGGAGCGGACGAGCTGGAGCATGCCGGGATAGCTGTGGGCGGCCATGCCGTGGCTGCCGAGCAGTTCCAGCTCCAGGGCGATGGCGCGGGCCAGCGGGACGGGCGTGGTGCCGTCGGCCGAGGGCAGCAGGCCGACCTGGACGTGCCGGCCGCGGCGGCGCAGGGAGTTGACCGACGCGGCGCAGGTGGCGGGCGAGCCGAGGGCGTCGAGCGAGAGGTGGGCGCCGCCCACGGTCAGCTCCCGGACGGCGGCTGCCGCGTCGGGCACGCCGGTCGCGTCCACGCACTCGGCCGCCCCGAACTTCCGCGCCAGTTCGAGCGCATGGGTCGATATGTCGACGGCGACCACCCGCGCCCCGGAGGCCGCCGCGATCATCACCGCCGACAGCCCCACTCCGCCGCAACCGTGCACCGCGACCCACTCCCCGGCCGCGACCCGGCCCTGCTGCACCACCGCGCGGAAGGCGGTGGCGAAGCGGCAGCCGAGGCCGGCGGCCGTGGCGTACGCCATGTCGTCCGGGACGGCGACCAGGTTGACGTCGGCGTGGTCGAGCGCCACGTACTCGGCGAAGGAGCCCCAGTGGTGGAAGCCGGGCTGGGTCTGCCGCTCGCACACCTGCTGGTCGCCGGCCGCGCAGGCCGGGCAGCTGCCGCAGGCGCAGACGAACGGCACGGTGACCCGGTCGCCGGGCCGCCATCCGGTGACCCGGGACCCCACCGCCTCGACGACACCGGCGAGTTCGTGCCCGGGCACATGCGGCAGCGTGATGTCCGGGTCGTGGCCCATCCAGCCGTGCCAGTCGCTGCGGCAGAGGCCGGTGGCCTCGACGCGGACGACCACGCCGTGGTCGGCCGGCTCGGGGTCGGGTACCTCCCGCACCTCGGCGGGGGCGCCGTACCGCTCGAAGACGACGGCTCGCATGCGCGCTCCTTTCGGGGACCTCCGCGAAGACTAGATGCTTCGGGGGCCCGCCGGCTGGGGGGCCGGTTCCCGTTCGTCGTGGCCGGTCGCGCCCTCAGGCGGAGCGGCGGACGGGCCCGGCTCCGCGTCCTTCCGGGGTGCCGGAGGTTCGCCCTCGCTGAGACCGAACCGTTGGTGGAGCCGACGCAGCGGCGCCGGTGCCCACCAGGTCGCGCTGCCCGTCAGCCGCATGATGGCCGGGACCAGCAGGCTGCGGACGACCATCGCGTCCATCAGCACCGCGAGCGCGATCCCGAGACCCAGCATCTTGGTGTTGGTGACCCGGGAGGTGCCGATGGCGACCATCACCACCGCCAGGATGACCGCCGCCGCGGTGATCAGCCCGCCGGTGCGCTGGAGCCCGTGCCGCACCGCCGCCTCGTGGTCGCCCGTGCGGTCGTACTCCTCCTTGATGCGGGACAGCAGGAACACGCCGTAGTCCATGGAGAGTCCGAAGGCCACGCAGAACATCAGCACCGGCAGGGTGGTCTCTATGGAACCGGAGCTGGTGAACCCGAGCGGGCCGGACAGGTGGCCGTCCTGGAAGACCCAGACAACCGCGCCGAACATGGCGGTCAGGCTGAGCGCGTTGAGCACCACGGCCTGGAGCGGGATCAGCACGCTGCCGGTGAGCAGGAAGACCAGGAGGAGGGTGACGACCGCGATGAACGCGGCTGCCCACGGCAGGCGCTCGGCTATCGCGTGCTTGGAGTCGACGAGGACGGCGGCCGTGCCGGTCACCCGGGTGTCGAAGGGCGCGTCCAGCCCGCGCAGGTCGCCGACCAGGCGCTGGGCGGTGTCGTCCACGGCCTCGCCCCTCGGCTGCACGGTGAAGTAGGCCGCGTCGCCCTTGACCAGGGGCCCTTCGACGCGGGCCACCCCGGGCAGGGCGGCCACCTGCTGCCGGTAGCCGGCGTACTGGGCCTTGGTGGCCCTGCCCTCGGCGAGAATCTCCAGGCCTCCGCCGGGGCTGCCCGGGAAGCCCTCGCGGACGTGCTGCTGCACCACGTGGGACTCGGCGGTCGAGGGCAGCTGGCGGTCGTCGGCGGTGCCGAACTTCACGCCCAGGAAGGGAAGTCCGAGGATCACCAGCAGGGCGCTGGTGCCGACGGCGAAGAGCGGGGCACGGCGCATCACCAGGCCCGCGGTGCGGGCCCAGGTGGTCCCCTCGGCGGGTTTCGGGGCGCGGTCCCGGCGGAACAGGCGGCGTACGTCCAGGGAGTTGACCCGGTGGCCGAGCAGGACCAGTGCGGCCGGGAGCAGGATCAGGGCGGCGGCCGCGGCGAGCAGGACAACGGCGATGCCGGCGTAGGCGAAGGACCGCAGGAAGTACTGCGGGAAGACCATCATGGCGGCCAGGGACACCGCGACCGTGAGAGCGGAGAAGAGCACGGTGCGGCCTGCGGTGCGCAGGGTCGTACCGACCGCGGCCACCGGGGTCGCTCCGGTGGCGAGTTCCTCTCGGTAGCGGCGGACGATGAACAGGGCGTAGTCGATGGCGAGGCCGAGGCCGAGGGCGGTGGTGAGGTTCAGCGCGAAGACGGAGACGTCGGTGAAGGCCGTCAGGCCGCGCAGGACCGCGTTCGTGCCGAGGATGGCGACGATGCCGATCCCGAGGGGCAGCAGGGCGGCGATCGCGCTGCCGAAGACCATGACCAGCAGCACGAGGGTGATCGGCAGGGCGATCAGCTCGGCCCGGGCGAGGTCCTCCTTGATGATGGTCTGCATCTCATGGCGCACGGCGACCATGCCGCCGAGCCTCACCCGCACCGGGCCGTGGGTGCCGCGGTAGCGGGGCGCGATGCGGTCCAGGGTCTTGCCCATCGCGTTCTCGTCGCCGGTGATCCGGGCGGCGATCAGTGCCTCGTGGCCGTCCTCGGCGCGCAGGGCCGGTGACCTGCTCTGCCAGTACGAGCCGACTCCGGTGACGCCCTTCTCCGCCGCCAGCCGCTCGGCCAGGCGCCGGGCCTCGGCGGCCACCGCCGGGTCGTCGACGGAGGAGCGGCCGGTGTCGACCAGCAGCAGCACGTTCGGCTGGGAGTCGGGGAACTGCCGCTCCAGGGCCTTGGTGGCTCGGGTCGACTCGGCGGCCGGGGCCTCCCAGCCGCCGCTGCCGAGACGGTCCGCCACCCCGCCGCCGGCGAGCACGGCGAGCGCGGTGAGCAGCAGGGCCGCCAGCAGCGACAGCCGTGGGCGGGCGGTGACGAATCGGGTCCAGCCACCGGGCCGGGGCGGGCTGTTGACATCGGACATCGTGCGGTGTCCCCTTCACCACGAACCGTGCCCGCGCAGGCAGGGGGGCACGGAGGAGTCATTGCCATAAACTGGCAAACACGAGAGATCGCTCGCGTTTCTCAAGAATGCGAGCGACCACTCGCGTTTGTCAATCATCTTTTGGAGAGCTGGGGATCACGCGTGTCCGACACCTCGGAGAAGGAGCAGCCGCGCCGCCGCCAGGCTCGCGGCGAGCGCCGCATCGCACAGCTGCTCGAAGCCGCCGCCCAGGTCTTCTGCACCACCGGCTACACGGCCGCCAGCACCAACGCCATCGCCCGTGAGGCCGGGGTCTCTCCGGGCACGCTCTACCAGTTCTTCCCGAACAAGGAAGCGATCGCGGTCGAGCTGGGCGACCGACTCGTCCACGAGATGCGGGAGACCTACGGCGAGGCGCTGGCCCCCGTCGATCCGGCCACCCCGCTGGAGGAGGTCATCGGCGCTGCCATCGACCGGTTCATGGCGTTCAACACCGAGCACCCGGTGTTCTTCGCGCTGATGCACGGCCCCGACATGCCCGGCGGGATCACCGAGGCGCACGACCAGCTGCACACCGCCCTGGTCGGGCGCATCGAGGACCTGCTCGCCTCGCTCCTGCCCGAGGCCCCCGCGGCCGACCTCACCCGCACGGCGCACGTCTGCCTCGGCATCTACAAGGCGGGCCTGGAGCTGGTCCTCGCCCACCAGGGCGCCGAGCGCGCGGCCTACGTGCAGGAGATCAAGGACGTCCTGATCCGCTACCTGGACCCCCTGGTGGGCGACCGGTGCGGCCGCCCATGACCCGACGGGGGCACCCGGACTGCGCCGCACAGGACATCTGCCTAGAGTGCGGATGAATCGCCCAGCAGCAGTCCGAGGGGACCGACGTGACCCACTCCCCGCCGCCCGGCACCCCCAGGGCCCGCATCCCCGGCCCCCAGCAGCCCCCACCGCCGTACCCCCGCATCAGGGCGGGCCTGTGGAAGCGCTGCCTGGGCGGCGGGCTCGCCGTGTGGGCGCCGGGCATGCTGGTCACGTACGTCACCCGCAGCACCGCGCTGCTGCCGACACTCATCCTGCTCGGCAGCTTTCTCGCACCCGTCACCTTCGTGCTCTGGGCGTACGAACGGCACGGCCGCGACCTCGGCGTCAGCGCGATCCTCGGATCCTTCCTGGCCGGTGGCGCGCTCGGCGTGCTCGGCGCCTCGGTGATGGAGTCGTATCTGCTGCACCCCTCCCTCGGGATGTTCACCGGCGTCGCCCTGACCGAGGAGGCGGCCAAGCTGGCGGCGCTGGTCTTCGTGCTGCGCCGGCAGCCGGGCATCCGCGGGACGCGGGCGGGGCTGGTGCTGGGCGCGGCCGTCGGCTTCGGCTTCGCGGCGCTGGAGAGCGTGGGCTACGCCTTCGACGCGACCGTCTCCACCGGGGGCGTCGATCTGCGGACGCTGCTGGAGACGGAACTGCTGCGCGGGGTACTCGCCCCCTTCGGCCACGGGCTGTGGACGGCGCTCGCCGGCGGCGTGCTGCTGTCCCTGCGCCGAGCGGCTGGGGGCTTCCGGTGCGCCGCGCCGGTCGTCGGCACCTGTCTGGGCGTCTGTCTGCTGCACGTCCTGTGGGACTCGACGCACGGCATCGCCGCACGGCTGGTGGCCCGCCTGTCCGGCGCCGGCCCGGCCGGACAGCTGCTGCCGGGCTCACCCGACTGGCCGAGCGCGGGGCAGGAGCACCTGTTCACCCTGTTCTCGGTAGGCGGGTCGGTCCTGGTCGCGCTGGCCGGGGTCGGCTGGGTGCGGTCACTGGCACTGCGTGAGTCCTCTTGGAGTAATACCCCCTAGGGGTATAGTGTGAGGAACATGGGGTTCCCCTCGGGGACCCATCGGCCCCACACGCCTCGACGAGGAGTAAAGACATGAGCGCCCAGACCGACACCCCGGGCTCCGTCACCACCGTCTACAAGGTGACCGGCATGAGCTGTGGCCACTGCGAGGGCTCCGTCTCCGGCGAGGTCTCCGAGATCCCCGGCGTCACCTCGGTGAAGGCCGTCGCGTCGACCGGCGAGGTGACCGTCGTCTCCGACGCGCCGCTGGACGACGAGGCCGTGCGCGCCGCCGTGGACGAGGCCGGCTTCGAACTGGCCGGCAGGGCCTGAGACGTACGCCCGTTTCCCCGACCGGGCAGTGCCGACCAGCTGATACTGGATCCGTACGGTCCGGTCCGATGTCTGGAGTCCGGACATGACCAGCAGCACCGCAGAGACCGCCATGATCACGGGTACGACCGCCGAGGTCGAGCTGCTCATCGGCGGCATGACGTGCGCCTCCTGCGCCGCCCGGGTGGAGAAGAAGCTCAACCGGATGGAAGGCGTCAGCGCCACCGTCAACTACGCCACCGAGAAGGCCAAGGTCAGCTACGCCGAAGGCGTCCAGGTGGCCGACCTGATCGCCACCGTGGAGCGGACCGGCTACACCGCCGAGGAACCCCCGCCACCGCAGCCGACCCCCGGGACGGCCTCCGAGACGACCCCGCAGCCCCAGGAGCGCGACACCGGACTCGGCGCCCTGGGGCAGCGCCTGCTCGTCTCCGCGCTGCTCGCGGCGCCCGTCGTGCTGCTCGCGATGATCCCCGCGCTGCAGTTCGACAACTGGCAGTGGCTCTCGCTCACGCTCGCCGCGCCCGTCGTCGTCTGGGGCGGCGCACCCTTCCACCGGGCCGCGTGGACCAACGCCCGGCACGGCACCGCCACCATGGACACCCTCGTCTCGGTCGGCACGCTGGCCGCGTTCGGCTGGTCGCTGTGGGCGCTGTTCTTCGGCGACGCGGGCATGCCCGGCATGCACGACGAGTTCCGCCTCACCGTCTCGGCGATGGACGGCACCTCCACCATCTACCTGGAGGTCGCCGCGGGCGTCGTCGCGCTGATCCTGCTGGGCCGCTATCTGGAGGCCCGCTCCAAGCGGCGCGCCGGGGCCGCCCTGAAGGCGCTGATGGAGCTGGGCGCCAAGGACGTCGCGGTGCTGCGGGACGGCCGTGAGGTGCGGGTTCCGGTGTCGTCCCTGGCCGTGGGCGACCGGTTCGTCGTACGGCCCGGCGAGAAGATCGCCACCGACGGCACGGTGACCGAGGGCGTCTCCGCCGTGGACGCGTCGATGCTGACCGGCGAGTCGGTGCCGGTGGACGTCGGACCCGGCGACCGGGTCACCGGCGCCACGGTCAACGCGGGCGGCCGGCTGGTCGTCGAGGCCACCCGGATCGGGGCCGACACCCAGCTCGCACGGATGGCCCGGCTGGTGGAGGACGCGCAGAACGGCAAGGCCGAGGTGCAGCGGCTCGCCGACCGGGTCTCCGCCGTGTTCGTGCCCGTGGTCCTGCTCATCGCGGCCGGCACCTTCGGCGCCTGGCTGGGCGTCACCGGGGACACCGTCGCCGCGTTCACCGCCGCCGTCGCCGTCCTGATCATCGCCTGCCCCTGCGCGCTGGGCCTCGCCACGCCGACCGCGCTGATGGTTGGCACCGGACGCGGCGCCCAGCTCGGCATCCTCATCAAGGGCCCCGAGGTCCTGGAGTCCACGCGCCGCGTCGACACGGTCGTCCTGGACAAGACCGGCACGGTCACCACCGGCCGGACGACCCTCCAGGGGGTGTACGTCGCGGACGGCGAGGACGAGAAGGAGCTGCTGCGGCTCGCGGGTGCCGTGGAGCACGCCTCCGAGCATCCCGTCGCCCGTGCCGTCGCCGCCGGCGCCGAGGAGTGTGCCGGGACACTGCCGCCGGTCGAGCACTTCGAGAACGTCCCCGGGCGGGGCGTACGCGGGCGCGTGGAGGGCCGCGAGGTGGCCGTGGGGCGCCTCTACGAGGAGCTGCCGCAGGAGCTGGTCCGCGCGGCACGTGAGGCCGAGGAGCAGGGCCGTACGGCCGTCGTGGCCGGCTGGGACGGGCGGGCCCGCGGGGTCCTCGCCGTCGCCGACGCGGTCAAGGGCAGCAGCGCCGAGGCGGTACGGGACCTGCGCGCCCTCGGACTGACGCCGGTGCTGCTCACCGGGGACAACCGGACGGTCGCCGAGGCGGTCGCCAAGACCGTCGGCATCGACGCCGGGAACGTGTACGCCGAGGTGCTGCCCGAGGACAAGGTCGACGTCGTACGGCGGCTGCAGCGCGAGGGGCGGACGGTGGCCATGGTGGGCGACGGTGTCAACGACGCCGCCGCGCTCGCCACCGCCGACCTGGGCCTCGCCATGGGCACCGGCACGGACGCGGCGATCGAGGCCGGCGACCTGACGCTGGTCCGCGGCGACCTGCGGGTGGCCGCGGACGCCATCCGGCTCTCGCGGCGGACGCTCGCCACCATCAAGGGGAACCTCGTGTGGGCCTTCGGCTACAACGTGGCCGCGCTGCCGCTGGCCGCCGCGGGGCTGCTCAATCCCATGATCGCGGGGGCGGCGATGGCCTTCTCGTCGGTGTTCGTGGTGACCAACAGCCTCCGGCTGCGCCGGTTCCGCTGAAGTCCCCGGGGGTTACCGGGGGTTAGGCGCAGCCGATACAGGAGTCCCCCTGGAGTCCTGCGCGTGCCTCACATAAGCTCTTCACAAGGCTCGCGCATCATCCTTACGCTTGAGCCTCGATCTCTGTATCGGGGCTCTTGCGCACCTATAGGACATATGCAAGAGACGCAGATCACAGTGACGCGAACGTAACCATCGAAGGGGTTCGAAGGTCTAAGTTGGCGATGTCAGACCAGCGTCTTGGGGGGCGCTGACTGACATCTGGGGATGTCTTGGGGGACTTCCTCAGAGATGCGTTGCCGGGGCACGTACACCGGGAAGCTTTGAGCGGCCCTCCCTGCGTGCGTTGTCCCGGCAGATCGCACCGCGTCACTGGAGTGGGACGAGTTTTGCTCGTTCTGCTCACCGACAGCGAATTCAGGCGCTGTCCTCTCCGAGCGCCCGGCCGGATCCCGTGGGGGGAATCCGCACCGGGACATGGGAAGGCGCCCTGGTCGTCGGCCCGTGGGGGGACCGGCGTCAGGGCGCCTTCTGCTGTGCACCTCTGCTTCAGGGCCCACCCGCGGGGCGGCCCGGTGACTCCGCAGACGGTTCCGCGCCGAGCCACCGCCCTTCCGGGCCGGCAGCGGACGGGCACCCGCCGGGGAGACGCACCGCCGTAGTGGGGCACCGAAGACCGGCGCCCCCCAACCGGCAGGTGTCAGCGCTCCTCGACCGGGACGAAGTCCCGCTCGACGACGCCCGTGTAGATCTGGCGCGGGCGGCCGATGCGGGAGCCCGGCTCCTTGATCATCTCGGTCCACTGGGCGATCCAGCCCGGCAGGCGGCCGAGGGCGAACAGGACCGTGAACATCTCGGTCGGGAAGCCCATGGCCCGGTAGATCAGACCGGTGTAGAAGTCGACGTTCGGGTAGAGGCTGCGCGAGACGAAGTAGTCGTCGGAGAGCGCGTGCTCCTCCAGCTTGAGCGCGATGTCCAGCAGCTCGTCGGACTTGCCGAGAGCGGACAGGACGTCGTGCGCGGCGGCCTTGATGATCTTGGCGCGGGGGTCGAAGTTCTTGTAGACCCGGTGGCCGAAGCCCATCAGGCGGACGCCGTCCTCCTTGTTCTTCACCTTGCGGATGAAGGCGTCGACGTCGCCGCCGGTCTCCTGGATGCCCTCCAGCATCTCCAGGACGGACTGGTTGGCACCGCCGTGCAGGGGACCCCACAGGGCGCTGATGCCGGCCGAGATCGACGCGAACATGTTGGCCTGCGAGGAGCCGACCAGGCGGACCGTGGAGGTCGAACAGTTCTGCTCGTGGTCGGCGTGCAGAATCAGCAGCTTGTCCAGCGCGGACACCACGACCGGGTCCAGCTCGTACTCGTCCGCCGGGACCGAGAACGTCATGCGCAGGAAGTTCTCGACGTAGCCGAGGTCGTTGCGCGGGTAGACGAACGGGTGGCCGATCGACTTCTTGTACGCGTAGGCCGCGATCGTCGGGAGCTTCGCGAGCAGCCGGATCGTGGAGAGGTTGCGCTGCTTCTCGTCGAACGGGTTGTGGCTGTCCTGGTAGAAGGTGGACAGCGCCGAGACGACCGAGGACAGCATGGCCATCGGGTGGGCGTCGCGCGGGAAGCCCTTGTAGAAGTTCTTGACGTCCTCGTGCAGCAGCGTGTGCCGCGTGATGTCGTTCTTGAACGTCGTCAGCTCGTCGACGGTGGGCAGCTCGCCGTTGATCAGCAGGTACGCCACCTCGAGGAAGGTGGAGCGCTCGGCCAGCTGCTCGATGGGGTAGCCGCGGTAGCGGAGGATGCCCGCCTCACCGTCGAGGTAGGTGACAGCGGATTTATAGGCGGCCGTGTTGCCGTACCCGCTGTCCAGAGTCACCAGACCGGTCTGAGCGCGGAGCTTCCCGATGTCGAAGCCCTTGTCGCCGACGGTGCTGTCGACCACCGGGTAGGTGTACTCGCCGTCGCCGTACCGCAGTACTACAGAGTTGTCGCTCACGTCTTCCCTCACCGACGTAGTGCCTCATCTTCGAGGTGCCCTGACTGTCTCTACCATCCCCCATTTGGCTCAGGAGAGTGCACTCGGGGTCGACCATTGGGCCTATCGGCGGCACTCAGTGCCGCCAACCTGCTCATCCTGCCCCCTCGGAGGGGCATCTGGAAGTGCTCTGTGACCCACATGACTCATTTGATCGATCATTTTTCACGATGAGCCGCGCCGAGCCGGAAGTCGAGGGCCGTGCACCGCCGTCCCGCCGACACCGTGCGCACCGCCTGACCGATCGCCTTGCGCGAACCGACCAGGACGACCAGCTTCTTGGCCCGCGTGACCGCCGTGTAGAGCAGGTTGCGCTGGAGCATCATCCACGCCCCCGTCGTGACCGGAATCACCACCGCGGGATATTCACTGCCCTGCGACCGGTGAATGGTCACCGCGTATGCGTGTGCCAGTTCGTCCAGTTCGTCGAATTCGTACGGAACCTCCTCATCCTCGTCCGTCAGCACCGTCAGGCGCTGGTCGACCGGGTCGAGCGAGGTGACTACGCCCACGGTGCCGTTGAAGACACCGTTCTTCCCTTTCTCGTAATTGTTGCGAATCTGGGTGACCTTGTCTCCGACCCGGAACACCCGGCCGCCGAACCGCTTCTCCGGCAGATCGGGCCGCCCGGGGGTGATGGCCTGCTGCAACAGCCCGTTGAGCGCGCCCGCGCCGGCCGGCCCCCGGTGCATCGGCGCGAGCACCTGCACGTCCCGCCGCGGATCCAGCCCGAACTTGGCCGGAATCCGCCGCGCGGCCACGTCCACGGTGAGCCGCCCCGCCTCCTCCGTATCGTCCTGCACGAAGAGGAAGAAGTCCTTCAGCCCGTCGGTGAGCGGATGCTGCCCGGCGTTGATCCGGTGCGCGTTGGTGACGACCCCCGACTGCTGGGCCTGCCGGAAGACCCGGGTGAGCCGGACGGCGGGGACAGGACTGCCGTCGGCGAGCAGATCACGCAGGACCTCCCCGGCGCCGACGCTGGGCAACTGGTCCACGTCCCCCACGAACAGCAGGTGCGCCCCCGGCGGAACGGCCTTCACCAGCTTGTTGGCGAGCAGCAGGTCGAGCATGGAGGCCTCGTCGACCACCACGAGGTCGGCGTCGAGCGGCCGGTCCCGGTCGTACGCCGCGTCCCCGCCCGGCTTCAGCTCCAGCAGCCGGTGCACGGTGGACGCCTCGGCGCCGGTCAGCTCGGCCAGCCGCTTGGCGGCCCGCCCGGTGGGGGCGGCGAGCAGCACCTTGGCGCCCTTGGCACGGGCCAGCTCCACGATCGAGCGGACGGTGAAGGACTTGCCGCAGCCGGGCCCGCCGGTCAGCACGGCGGCCTTCTCGGTCAGTGCGAGTCTGACGGCCGCCTCCTGCTCCGGGGCGAGGTCGGCACCCGTGCGGGATCTCAGCCAGCTCAGCGCCTTGCCCCAGTCCACGTCCCGGAAGGCCGGCATCCGGTCCTGGTCGGTGCGCAGGAGGCGCAGCAGCCCGGAGGCCAGGGACAGCTCGGCACGGTGGAAGGGGACCAGGTAGACGGCCGTGACGGGCTGCTCGGAGTCCCCCTCGGGACCCGGCACCTTCTCCCGTACGACCCCCGGGTCCTCGCCCTCCGCCGGGGGGCGGGCCAGCTCGGCGAGGCACTCGATGACCAGCCCGGTGTCGACCTGGAGAAGCTTGACGGCGTCGGCGATCAGCCGCTCCTCCGGCAGGAAGCAGTGGCCCTGGTCGGCGGACTGGGACAGGGCGTACTGCAGGCCCGCCTTGACCCGCTCCGGGCTGTCGTGCGGGATGCCGACGGACTGGGCGATCTTGTCGGCGGTGAGGAAGCCGATGCCCCAGACGTCGGCGGCGAGCCGGTAGGGCTGCTCCTTGACGACGGAGATCGACGCGTCCCCGTACTTCTTGTAGATCCGCACGGCGATGGACGTCGACACCTCGACGGTCTGCAGGAAGAGCATGACCTCCTTGATCGCCTTCTGCTCCTCCCACGCGTCGGCGATCTTCTTCGTCCGCTTGGGCCCGAGACCTGGCACCTCGATCAGCCGCTTCGGCTCCTCCTCGATGACGCGGAGGGTGTCCAGCCCGAAGTGCTGGGTGATCCGGTCGGCGAAGACCGGCCCGATCCCTTTCACCAGCCCCGACCCCAGATAGCGCCGGATGCCCTGGACGGTGGCGGGCAGGACCGTCGTGTAGTTCTCGACGTGGAACTGCTTGCCGTACTGCGGATGCGACCCCCAGCGGCCCTCCATCCGCAGGCACTCCCCCACCTGGGCGCCGAGCAGCGCGCCGACCACCGTGAGGAGGTCGCCGCCGCCTCTGCCCGTGTCGACCCGGGCGACCGTGTAGCCGTTCTCCTCATTGGCGTACGTGATCCGTTCCAGCACGCCTTCGAGCACGGCGAGCCGCCGCTCGCCGGCCTGGGTCCCCGCCTGTTGCGCCATGATCCGACGGTACCGGTGGGGTCCGACAGCGGTGCACGGTCGCGCCGAGGGCCGTGTCCCCGGGGTGCGTCAGGACCGGCGGTCAGACGTGCTCCGGCCGATGTGTACGTTGGCTGATGTGGAAGTTGGCTGATGGTCCGCGCCACGCCTCGGGGCGCCGGGAACAGCCACGGGGAGAGGAACACATGGCACGCGTCGCCGTCATCACCGCGCCCAACATCGGGTACCGCAACACAGGAATGCTGACCGTCGACCTGGCCTTCGAGTCGCTGCGACGGCGTACGGGCACCGGCATCGACCCGACCTGGTACACCCTGCACCTGCCGGAGACCGTGCCCCTGCGCGAGGCCGCGCGCGGCACCGACTTCCCGTTCCGCTTCCGCTCCCTGACCGAGCACCTCGACGAGCTCCGCGACCACGACGCCGTCGTCTTCTGGGGCGACTTCCTCCACACCCGGCACTACCTGGCGCAGGACGCGACGAACCGTCTGCTCGACTTCGGCCTGGCCGCGGACCGCGACGCCGCCATGGCACTGCTGAACCGGACCCTGCTGATGGCGGACCAGCCGGACGAACTCCTCGCACGGACCCTCAGCTACGGCGGGACGATCCTGCACAACACCCAGTCCGACTACGAGGACAAGGAGTACGGCCCCCTGTTCTCACGCCTGGTCAGGCGCAGCCACCGGGTCTGGGTGCGTGACCCGCTGTCGGCCGCCAAGATCGCGCACATCCGCGGGGACCGTACGACCGACCACTTCGGCTCGGACGCGGCGCTGCTGTCCCGCCCCGGCGACCTCGACCACCTCCCGGCCACACGGTGGTCCCAGGAGGTCCCGGACGGCGGCGCGATCGGCGTGTTCCTCGGCGCCCGCACCCCGATCCCCGCCTGGCTGCCCGACTTCTGCCGGCGCCTGTCCGACCGCTTCGGCGCCCCGCTCGAATGGCTGCCGTGGTTCGACCGGGAGGTCCCCTCCCAGGTCGGCCACATCCCGGCGCGCCCGGGCGACCACACCGTCGGCGACCTGGTGAAGGTCCTGCCCCGCTACCGGCTGGTCATCACGGACACCTACCACCTCTGCGTCAACGCCTGGGGCGCCGGCACCCCGGTGGTCTGCGTCGGAGCGCCCGAACCGAGGCCGACGACCGCCGACGACTACCTGACGCTGAGCGACGTGAAGAAGCACGTCTTCCACATGGCGTACGACGCGACGGACTTCTACCTGTCCACCCTCCCCGACACCCCCGAAGCCCACGAACACCGCGCCGAGCGCCTGGTCCGCCTCGTGGAGACCGGCGCAGCGGACACCGTCGCCGCCCGGATACGCGAACACGCCGACTACTCGGCGACGGCCTTCAGCGAGACGCTCGCCTCGCTGCTCGGCCGGTCCGGCGGCAGTCGCTGAGGGTGCCGGCCCTCTGGTACGGCGCGTGCAGCGGAGACCCGATCGCCCCGTGGACCGACACTCGTGTGACGAGGGGAAACGGAAGGTGGCGGGCCGGTCGGCGCGTCGGCGCGCTGTGAACCCGCCGCACGCTGCGAGACGTTTCGAGGGGGCGTCCCCGGCCCGTCGGCCCGGTACGCCCCCTCGGCTTTCCCCTCCGTGCCGGAACCCCTTGAATCCCCCCCGGGTCCCCTCCCGTGGTTCCGACGACAGTTACGACACCGGAGGCGGGGGAAGGGTTGCGTCCGGTGGGTGGATTTTTTTTCCGGCCGCTGGATTCCTCCGCCGTCAGGTCCCTCTGATCACATGCTCCACGAAGCGCTCCGCCGTCTCCGTCAGCACCGCTCGGCCCTCCCGTGCCCACAGCCCCTCGTTGAAGAGTTCGACCTCGATGGGGCCGGTGTAGCCGGCGGCCTCCACGTGGTCCTTCCATTCGCGCATGTCGATCGCGCCGTCGCCCAGCTGGCCGCGGCCGTTGAGGACGCCCTCGGGCAGCGGGGTCGTCCAGTCGGCGAGTTGGAAGGTGTGGATGCGGCCGGACGCGCCGGCGCGGGCGATCTGGGCGGGGGCTTGGTCGTCCCACCAGACGTGGTACGTGTCCACGGTCACCCCGACCTGGTGTGCGGGGAAGCGTTCGGCGAGGTCCAGGGCCTGGGCGAGGGTGGAGACCACGCAGCGGTCGGACGCGTACATGGGGTGCAGGGGCTCGATGGCGAGGCGGACACCGTGGTCCTCGGCGTAGGGGGCCAGTTCGGCGAGGGCGTCGGCGATGCGTTCGCGGGCCGCCCGCAGGTCCTTGCTGCCGGCCGGGAGGCCACCGGAGACGAGGACCAGGGTGTCCGTGCCGAGTGTGGCCGCCTCGTCCACCGCGCGGCGGTTGTCGGCCAGCGCCGCCGCACGCTCGTCGGGGTCGATCGCCGTGAGGAAGCCGCCCCGGCACAGGGTGGTCACGGTCAGGCCCGCGTCGCGGATCAGCTTGGCGGTCCGCTCCGGGCCGTACTCCTGGACCGGTTCGCGCCACAGGCCCACCTGGCCCACACCCGACTGGACGCAGGCGTCGGCCAGTTCCGGCAGGGACAGCTGCTTCACGGTCATCTGGTTGATGGAGAAGCGCGCCAGTTCGGTCATTGGTCCACCCCGTACAGCGACAGCAGGTTCTTCATCCGTTCCTCGGCCTGCTCGGGGTCGGGGAAGAGGCCCAGGCCGTCGGCGAGTTCGTAGGCGCGGGTGAGGTGCGGCAGGGAACGGGCCGACTGGAGGCCGCCGACCATCGTGAAGTGGGTCTGGTGGCCGGCGAGCCAGGCGAGGAGGACGACGCCGGTCTTGTAGAAGCGCGTCGGGGCCTGGAAGAGGTGGCGGGCCAGCTCGACGGTGGGGTCGAGGAGGTCACGGAAGCCCTGCACGTCTCCCGTGTCCAGGACCCGCACCGCCTGGGCCGCCGGCGGGCCGAGCGGGTCGAAGACGCCGAGCAGGGCGTGGCTGAAGCCCTGGTCGTCGCCCGCGATCAGCTCGGGGTAGTTGAAGTCGTCGCCGGTGTAACAGCGGACGCCGCGGGGCAGACGGCGGCGGAGGCCGATCTCCCTCCGCGCGTCCAGCAACGACACCTTGACGCCGTCGACCTTTTCCGGGTGCGCGGCGACGACCTCCAGGAACACCTCCGTCGCCGCGTCCAGGTCGGCCGATCCCCAGTAGCCCTCCAGCGCCGGGTCGAACATCGGGCCCAGCCAGTGCAGGATCACCGGCTCGGCGGCCTGGCGCAGCAGGTGGCCGTAGGTCTCCAGGTAGTCCTCGGGGCCGTCGGCCGTGGCGGCCAGCGCGCGGGAGGCCATCAGGATCGCCTGGGCGCCGGACTCCTCGACGACCGCCAGCTGCTCCTCGTAGGCCGCGCGGATGCCGGCGAGCGAGCCGCCGGTGAGCTGGTCGGTGCCGACTCCGCAGGCGATCCGGCCGCCGACCGCCTTCGCCTCCGCGGCCGAGCGGCGGATCAGCTCGGCCGCGCCCGCCCAGTCCAGGCCCATGCCGCGCTGGGCGGTGTCCATCGCCTCGGCGACGGCGAGCCCGTGGGACCACAGGTGGCGGCGGAAGGCGAGGGTGGCGTCCCAGTCGACGGCGGCGGGCGCGTCGGGGGTGGTGTCGGCGAGCGGGTCGGCGACGACGTGGGCCGCCGAGAAGACCGTGCGGGAGGTGAAGGGAGTGCCGGGGGTGACCGCCAGGGGGTCGGTGCGCGGCTCGTACGTGCGCAGGGTGCCGTCGGCCGCGGGGAGTCGGATGGTCACAGCGAGATCTCCGGTACGTCGATGCGGCGGCCCTCGGCCGAGGACTTCAGGCCCAGTTCGGCGAGCTGGACGCCACGGGCGCCGGCCAGCAGGTCCCAGGGGTAGGGGGCGTCGGCGTAGACGTGCTTGAGGAACAGTTCCCACTGGGCCTTGAAGCCGTTGTCGAAGTCGCCGTTGTCCGGGACCTCGTGCCACTGGTCGCGGAAGACCTCGGTGGCCGGGATGTCCGGGTTCCAGACCGGCTTGGGGGTCGCGGAGCGGTGCTGGACGCGGCACCTGCGCAGGCCGGCGACCGCCGAGCCCTCGGTGCCGTCGACCTGGAACTCGACCAGTTCGTCGCGGTTGACGCGCACGGCCCAGGAGGAGTTGATCTGGGCGATCGCGCCGCCCTCGAGTTCGAAGATGCCGTAGGCGGCGTCGTCGGCGGTGGCGTCGTAAGGCTTGTCCTGTTCGTCCCAGCGCTGCGGGATGTGGGTGGTGGCGAGGGCCTGGACGGACCGCACGCGGCCGAACAGCTCGTGGAGGACGTACTCCCAGTGGGGGAACATGTCGACGACGATGCCGCCGCCGTCCTCGGCACGGTAGTTCCAGGACGGGCGCTGGGCGGGCTGCCAGTCGCCCTCGAAGACCCAGTAGCCGAACTCGCCGCGGACGGAGAGGACGCGGCCGAAGAAGCCGCCGTCGACGAGCCGCTTCAGCTTCAGCAGGCCGGGCAGGAAGATCTTGTCCTGGACGACGCCGTGCCTGATGCCCCTGGCGTGGGCGAGGCGGGCGAGTTCGAGGGCTCCGGCCAGTCCGGTCGCCGTCGGCTTCTCGGTGTAGATGTGCTTTCCGGCGGCTATGGCCTTCTTGATCGACTCCTCGCGGGCGGAGGTGACCTGGGAGTCGAAGTAGAGGTCGACGCTGTCGTCCGCGAGGACCGCGTCGACGTCGGTGGAGACGTGTTCCAGACCGTGCCGCTCGGCGATCTCCCGCAGGGCGTGCTCACGGCGGCCGAGGAGGACGGGCTCCGGCCACAGCACGGTGCCGTCGCCGAGGTCGAGGCCGCCCTGCTCGCGCAGGGCGAGGATCGACCGGACGAGGTGCTGGCGGTAGCCCATGCGCCCGGTCACTCCGTTCATGGCGATCCGCACCGTCTTGCGTGTCACGTCAGTCTCTTCGTGGGCGCCGGGCGCCCCGATCAGTACGGCGAGCCAGCACAGCAAGCGCTTTCTATCCGCTGAAGCTAGCCTCTGGGCCGTGTCTGTACAAGACCGTGTCCCCTTCGAGTTGTTCGAGGGGGCGAACAGGAGGGGCGCCTGGCTTTAAGGTCTGCTCGACACATTCTCGGAACCAGCGGCAGGACTTGGCTGTCTACGAGGGCGTACGACGACATGCGCGACCGGAGGACGACAGATGACGGTGACCCTGGCGGACGTGGCGGCCCGCGCCCAGGTCTCCCCCGCGACGGTGTCGCGCGTGCTGAACGGCAACTATCCGGTGGCCGCGTCCACGCGCGAGCGGGTGCTGCGGGCGGTGGACGAGCTGGACTACGTCCTCAACGGCCCGGCGAGCGCACTGGCGGCGGCCACCTCGGACCTGGTCGGCATTCTCGTCAACGACATCGCCGACCCGTTCTTCGGGATCATGGCGAGCGCGATCCAGGCCGAGATCGGCGGGCCGGGGGGCCGGGCGGGCGGCGAGCGGCTGGCGGTGGTCTGCAACACGGGGGGTCTCCCCGAGCGCGAGCTGACCTACCTCACCCTGCTCCAGCGGCAGCGGGCGGCGGCCGTGGTGCTGACCGGCGGGGCCGTGGAGGACGCGCCGCACGCGGCGGCGGTCGCGGCGAAGCTGCGGAAGCTGACGGAGGCCGGGACCCGGGTGGTGCTGTGCGGGCGCCCGCCGGCGGCGGAGACCGGGGCGATCGCACTGACCTTCGACAACCGGGGCGGGGCGCGCCGGCTGACCGAGCACCTGCTCGGCCTCGGCCACCGCCGTCTCGGCTACATCGCCGGCCCCGAGGAGCGTACGACGACCCGCCACCGCCTGGAGGGTCACCGCGAGGCGCTGGCGGGGGCCGGCATCGAGGAGGACCCCGGCTGGACGGTGTACGGCCGCTACGACCGCCGGTCCGGTTACGAGGCCACGCTGGAACTGCTGCGCCGGGACCCCTCGCTGACGGCGATCGTCGCCGCGAACGACTCCGTCGCGCTGGGCGCGTGTGCGGCACTGCGGGACTCGGGGCTGCGGATCCCGGACGACGTCTCGGTGGCGGGCTTCGACGATCTGCCGTTCAGCATCGACGCGGTGCCGGCGCTGACGACGGTACGGCTGCCGCTGGCGGAGGCGGGGGCGCGGGCGGGACGCGTCGCCATGGGCCGGGAGGAGCCGCCGCCCGGCGGGATTGCCTCGGTGCGCGGGGAGTTGATGGTGCGGGGGTCGACGGGGGCGCCGAGGAGTTGAGCGGCGCGGCTCCTCCACCGGCCGACGGTTCGGCCCCGCCTCCAGGGGGTGTGCCCCGGCCGGACGGCGATGTCGGACCTCCCTGCGCAGGCGGTGACGCGCGCGGGCCGGGGAACGACGCGGGCGCCGTTGCCCGGACACCGCACGGGACGCCCGTCCTCGAAGGTCTCGAAGGCCCTGTCCCGTGCCCGTCCTGCGCCGGTACCGCGCGGTGGCACGGCGTCCAGGTCCTCCTGACGGACGGCTCACTGCGGTGGGACACCGAGGTGGGCTGCCCTCGGTGCGGCGGCATGGCCGTGTGCGGCAGGGAGCTGCCGGCCGAGCTGCGGGAGCGGATGCTCGCCGAGCACGGGCGCACGGAACTGCGGCTGGGACCGTCGGCCGACCGGGTCGCGGTCATGCGGGTCCTGCGCCGGGAGCTCGGGATCGGGCTCGGGGAAGTCCGGGCCGTGCTGGAGCAGGGTTACGGCGGCACCCTTCCCGAGACCGAGTTGCTCGCGCGCAGGCTGCGAGCAGTCGGCGTCGATGCGTACGCCGTGCGTGGTGCCGATGAGTTTTCGTAGCGTGGGCAGTCCTCACTGCCGTAAGTGATCAGCCGTACCGGCCAAGGAGTCGATCATGCGTCTCGTAGTCAGCGAGTTCATCAGCCTCGACGGAGTCGTGCAGGCCCCGGGCGGGCCCGAGGAGGACACCGACGGGGGGTTCGCGCACGGCGGGTGGTCGCACCCGTTCTTCGACCCGGAGGTGGTCGGCGGGGCCTTCGCCGCGGGGCTGGAGCGGGCCGACGCGCTGCTGTACGGGCGGCGGACCTACCAGACGATGGCCGCCGCGTGGCCGGAGCGGGCAGGCGACCCGTTCGCCGACCGGATCAACTCCCTGCGCAAGTACGTCGTTTCCGACAGCCTCGACGATTCCGAGCTGACCTGGGGCAACAGCGTGCGGATCCCGGGCGCGCAGGCGCTGGGGAAGGTGCGCGAGCTGCGGGAGGCCGAGGGCGGGGACCTCGCGATGATGGGCAGCCCGACCCTGGTGCGGGCGTTGCTCGCCGAGGGCCTGGTGGACGAGTTGCAGCTGATCGTGATGCCCGTGCTGCTCGGCGGCGGCAAGTCGATCTTCCCGGCGGACGGGGGCCTGCGCGCATGGGAGCTGGTCTCCTCGGCCACCGCGAAGACCGGGGCGCAGGTGAATGTGTTCCGGCCCGCGCGGGGCGACGCGTAGGCGTGGACGCCGGGGCGCGGCGGGCTTAGCCTCGGAGGGAAACCTCTGACTGAGTCAAGTATCCGGGGGCCGATCATGACCGTCCAGGACGTCCGCGCCTTCAACCGCTTCTACACGGGCGTCATCGGCGCCCTCGACTACGGCCGCCACCTCTACGCGCCCTACACCCTCACCGAGTCCCGCGTGCTGTACGAGCTGGCCCAGGTCCCCCAGCTCGACGCGGCCGACCTGAGGACCGGACTCGATCTCGACGCCGGGTACTTGAGCCGGATCCTGAACAAGTTCGAGGAGGACGGGCTGATCGAGCGCGGGCCGTCGGAGAGCGATCCCAGGCGGCGGCGGGTCCGGCTCACCGCGCGGGGGCGCGAGGCCGCCGGGCTGCTCGACGAGCGGGCCCGGGACACCGTGGGGGCGCTGCTCGACACCGTGGCCCCGCAGGACCGGGCCCGGCTGACGGAGGCCATGCGGACCATCCGGACCGTCCTCGGGGACGAGCGGCAGTCCGGCGACGTCGTGCTGCGCGAGCCCCGGCCCGGTGACCTCGGCTGGATCGTGCAGCGCAACGCCGCCCTGTACGCGGCCGAGTACGGCTGGAACACCGACTACGAGGGGCTGGTGGCCCGGATCGTCGCCGACTTCGCCCAGGACCACGACCCGCACCTGGAGCGGGTGTGGATCGCCGAGTGGGGCGGCCGGCCCGTGGGGTGCGTGATGTGCGTGCGGGACGACGCGCCCGGTACCGCGCGGCTGCGGCTGCTGCTCGTCGAGCCCGGGGCGCGGGGGCAGGGCGTCGGCGACCGGCTCGTCGGCGCGGTCGTCGGCTTCGCGCGCGAGGTCGGCTACCGCGACCTGGTGCTGTGGACCAACGACGTGCTGAGCAGCGCCCGCCGCCTCTACCAGCGGCACGGCTTCGCCCTCGTCGCCGAGAAGCCGCACCGCTCCTTCGGAAAGGATCTGATCGGCCAGGACTGGCGGTTGGATCTACGCGAATCGGGCGAGTGACGAGTAGGGTCCGTGCCCATGAAGCTGGCGTTCTCCACTCTCGGTGTCCCCGGCCTGCCCGTCCCGGAGGTCCTCGCGCTCGCCACCGCGCACGGCTACCACGGCGTCGAGCTGCGCGCCCATCCCGAGGAACCGGTCCATCCCGGCCTCTCCCCCGCCGAACGAGCCGAGACCGCGGCCCTCTTCAAGAGCGCCGGGGTCGAGGTACTGGGCCTCGCCGGATACGCGCGTGTCGCCGCGCCCGGTGACGACGCGCCCGTACTGGAGGAGCTCCGGCAGCTCCTCCGGCTCGCCCACGACCTCGGCGCCCCCTTCGTCCGGGTCTTCCCCGGCGCCGATCCCGACCGTCCCCGCGAGGAGTCGGACGCCCTCGCCGCCCGCCGGCTGGGCACCGCCGCCGAGGACGCCTCCGCGCTCGGCGTGCGGATCCTGCTGGAGACGCACGACTCGCACCGCACCGGCGCCGACGCGATCCGGATCCTCGGCCCGGTCGGGCACCGTCAGGTGGGCGCGCTGTGGGACGTGATGCACACCTGGCTGGGCGGGGAGCAGCCGTCACAGACGTACGCGGCGCTCGCCCCGCATCTGGGATACGTGCAGGTCAAGGACATCGCGTCAGCCGAGGACACGACTCCGCTGCCGCTCGGGGCGGGGGTGTTGCCGCTCACCGAGTGCGTGGATGTGCTGTCCCGGCAGGGGTGGGACGGGTGGCTGTGCTGGGAGTACGAGAAGCGGTGGTACGACGCGGCTGCGCCGCTCGCGGGGTTGCTGGGCGGCGGGCGTGAGCACTTGCTGCGCCTGCTGGGGGCGGCCGCGTAGGCAGGTCGCGTGTGCGGGGCCTCCCATGCCCTGGCCAGGCGATCGGCACCCCGTTACCCTCCCCCGGTGATCCAGCCGCTCGTCGACATCCGGCCCCTGCGTACCTCGTCCGTCTTCCGGCGGCTGCTGATCGGGCGGACCGTGTCCGTGTTCGGCGGGTTTCTGACCATGGTGACGGTCATGTACCAGGTGTGGGACGTGACCCGCAGTACCGCCTGGACGGGGGCGGTAGGGCTGGCGCAGGCGGCGCCGCTGGTGGTGTTCGGGCTGGTCGCCGGGGCCTGGGTGGACCGGGCCGACCGGCGGCGGGTCTTCCTGGCGGCCACCGTCGGCCAGGCGGTCTGCTCGCTGCTGCTGGCCGTGCAGGGCTTCACCGGGCATGTCCCGGTGGCGGTGATCCTGCTGCTCGTCGCCGTGCAGTCGGCCTTCGGCGCGCTCGGTGCGCCGGCCGCCGGCGTCTTCGTACCGCGTCTGCTGCCCCGGGAGCAGGTGGCCGCCGGGCTGGCGTTGCAGCAGGTCACCAGTCAGTCGATGATGCTGCTCGGTCCGGCCCTGGCGGGGGTGCTGCTGGGCTGGCTGGGCATCGGGGCCTGCTACCTCCTCGACGTCCTCAGCTTCGGGCTCGGCTTCTACGGCGCCTTCGGGCTGCCCGCGCTGCCGCCGGAGGGCGAGCCGTCGCGGGCCGGGGTGCACGGGGTGCTGGACGGCCTCCGCTTCCTGGCCGGGCACCGGGTGGTGCGGGGCGCGCTGATCACGGACCTGGCAGCGACCGTGCTGTCGTTCCCGGTGAGCCTGTTCCCGCTGGTCAACGCCGAGCGGTTCGGCGGCGATCCGCGCACCCTCGGGCTGTTCCTGTCGGCGTTGGCGGTGGGCGGTGTCGCGGCGACCGTGCTGTCCGGCCCGCTGACCCGGCTCGCCCGGCCGGGCCCGGTGATGCTGTGCGCCTCGGGGACCTGGGGCGTGGCCCTGCTGCTCTTCGGTCTGTCGACCAGCCCGTGGGCCGGTCTCGCGCTGCTCGTGCTCGCCGGGGCGGCGGACGCCACCGCGGTGGTCTCGCGGTCCACGCTCGTGCAGACCCGCACTCCGGACGCGCTGCTCGGCCGGGTCACGGCGGCCGAGGTGATCGTCGGCCAGGCGGGCCCCAGCCTGGGCAACGTGCGCGGCGGTCTCCTCGCCGGCTGGACGTCCGGCACGACCGCCCTGGTCTCCGGCGGCCTGCTGTGCGTGCTGGCGGTGACGGCGGTGGCGACGACGACACCGGAGCTGCGGGACGACGCCGTGACCGCTTGAGGCCGCCCCCGAAGACGAGCGGTTCCTTCTCACAGGCGCCGGGCGCAGCCCACCGGTTCGCGTCCCCCCAGTCGGACGTAGAGCGCGGTCGAGGCGGGGCAGTCCGTGCGGGTGCGGGCCGCCTCGGTGATGCGGTACTGCGGCCGGCGTCCGCCCGAGCCCTCGCAGGCCGTCTCGCGGACCTGGCCGGCGCCGGAGTCGTACACGCAGTCGCCCGGGATCGTGCGGGGGCCGCCTCCGGCGCCGGGGTCGCCCGGGTGCGGGGGTTCCAGGTTGCGCATGCAGGCGTAGCCCTGGGGGATGGCGCCGTCGCCGTCCTCGTCGGCGGCGCCCGCCTGGGCGCTGATGTGCAGCACGAAGTCGGTGGTCGCCGGGCACAGCGGGCCGTCGGCGGCCGTGCCGTCGTAGCGGGCGACGACCCTGGCCGCCGCGCGCTCGCTCGCGCAGGGCACCTCGGTGAAGCTGGTCGTGCCGAAGGAGCTGCACTCGCCGACCCCGAGGAACACCGTGCCGTAGCCGGCGGTCGCACCCGGTGTGGGGCCGGCGTTGCCCACCGGTACACCCGCGGGGCCCTGGCAGGCGGTGAGCAGGGTGGCCGACAGGGCGGCGACGGCGAGTCCGGCCGGCAGCAGCCGGTGCGGCACGCGTACGGCACCCTTCATCGCACACCCCCCATGCACCCCCGTCCAGCGTGACCCGCGGTGCGGGGGCCACGCCAGACATGCCGGAGGGTTTGCGCCTGTTGCTGGTGGTACGCCCGGTGTGTGACGTACGTCTAGTACGTCAGCCCGTGCCCGATCGGGTACAGCACCTGTGCCGGATCGTCCGCCCGCTGCACCGGCACGGGCAGCCTGCCGCGCGGGGACACGCGTCCGGCGATCACCCGGGCGGCGGCGCGCAGTTCGACGTCGGTCCAGCAGTAGGTCGCCAGGAAGCCCTTGACGGCGGGGAGCTGGGCCACGTCGTAGGGGTTGCGGACGGCCACCGCCACCACGGGCCTGCCGGTGGCCAGCAGCCGCTCGACCAGCGTCCGCTGGGAGTCGCTCGCCGCCACGTTGTACGTGGCCACGACCACCGCGTCCGCGTCCTGTGCCGCCGTGACCGCCTTGGTGACGGTCGCGGCGGAAGGGGCGGTGCCGGTGGACAGGGCGGTGGCGGTGAAGCCCAGCTCGGTGAGGGCGGCGGCCAGCACGCCGGTGGGCGGGCCGGTGGTGCCGGACGGGGACGCGGGGTCGGCGCCGACGACCAGGACGCGGCGTTGCTCGCGGCGGTCGAGGGGGAGGATGCCGTCCTCGTTGACCAGCAGGGTCGTGGTCCGCTCGGCGATCCGGTCGGCGGTGGCCAGGTGGGACTTGGTGCCCACCGCGCGGTCGACGCCGGCCCGCGTGGTGAGGGCGTGGTCGAAGAGTCCGAGGCGGGCCTTCAGGCGCAGGATGCGCAGGATCGATTCGTCGAGCCGGGACTCGGTCAGCTCGCCGTCCTGCACGGCCCGCAGCACGGCGTGCCAGGCCACGTCGAGCGACGGCGGGTTGAGCAGCTGGTCGACACCGGCCTTCAGGGCGAGCACCGGCACCCGGTCGTCGCCGTACTTGGTGCGGACGCCCTCCATGCCGAGGGAGTCGGTGATCACGACGCCGTCGTAGCCGAGTTCCTCGCGCAGGATGCCGGTGAGGATCGGGTGCGAGAGGGTGGCCGGGTCGCCGGAGTCGTCCAGGGCGGGGAACTGGATGTGCGCGGTCATGATCGAGTCGATGCCCGCGGCGACGGCGGCCCGGAAGGGCACGGCGTCCAGCTTCTCCCACAGGTCGCGGCTGTGGGTGATGACGGGGAAGCCGGTGTGGCTGTCGACGGCGGTGTCCCCGTGCCCGGGGAAGTGCTTGGCGGTCGCCGCGACCCCGGCGTCCTGATAGCCCTTCACCTCGGCGGCCACCAGCCGGGCCACCGCGTCCGGGTCGGCGCCGAAGGAGCGCACTCCGATGACCGGGTTGGCCGGGTTGACGTTCACGTCGGCGTCCGGGGAGTAGTCCTGGTTGATGCCCATCGCGCGCAGTTCGGTGCCGGAGATCCGGCCGAGGGTGCGGGCGTCGGAGCGGGAGCCGCCCGCACCGATCGCCATGGCGCCCGGGAAGAGGGTGGCGGGCTTGCCCACCCGGCACACCGCTCCGTGCTCCTGGTCGGTGGCGATGAGCACCGGCAGACCGCGCGGCTGGTCCAGGGAGGCCCGCTGGATGCCGTCGGAGAGGTCCGCGATCTGGTGCGGGTCACGGGTGTTGTGGGCCCAGGTGAAGTAGATGATCCCGCCGACGCGGTACGTCGCGATCAGCTCGGCGGCGGTGCGGACGCCGATCTCCTTGAGGTTGGCGTCGATGTCGGCCTGGTCGGGGGCGGTGGCGGAGTGGCCGTAGACCCGCATCACGAACAGCTGGCCGACCTTCTCCTCCAGGGTCATGCGGGAGATCAGGGCGCGCAGCCGGCGTTCGTCGGGGGGCGCGGCGTGGGCGGTCGTCGGGACGGTCAGCGCGGCGGTGAGGCCCGCGGTGGCGGCGAGCACGGCGCGTCTGGACGGCCGTGCGGTGTTTCCCGTGCTTCCCGTGCTGGTGTCGTGCACGTGCGCTCCTTCCAGAGGAGAACCGCTGAAGGAAACTTCCGAGGAGTCACCAATATCCGGGAAGTTTCTTTCCGTCAAGGGAATGCACAGTAACCAGCGAGGGGCCGCCACCGGCGCATTCAAGGGGGGCGCGCCGGTGGCGGCGGGCTGTCGGCCGTGCCGTGGCGGAGGGGGTGGGTCGGCGTTCGCGGCCAGTCGCGAGGGGCCGACACCACGGCACGGAAGACTCGTCCGGCAACCTGGGCGTTGGACGGACGCGGCGGCCGTCGGGTTCCCTCGGCCGCGCGGGAAGCGTCCGGCCGGGAAGCGTCCAGCCCCTGGACGTCGGGGGCCGTCCCCCGGCCGGACCGGCCATCATGCGGCCATGCCCGCAGTCGCCATCCCCGGTTCCAAGTCCATCACCGCCCGCGCGCTCTTCCTCGCGGCCGCCGCCGACGGTGTCAGCACCCTCGTACGCCCGCTGCGCTCCGACGACACCGAGGGCTTCGCCGAAGGACTGACCCGGCTCGGCTACCGGGTGGGCCGTACCCCGGAGGCCTGGCAGGTGGACGGCCGCCCGCAGGGGCCCGCGCTCGCCGAGGCCGATGTCTTCTGCCGCGACGGCGCCACCACCGCACGCTTCCTGCCCGTCCTGGCCGCCGCCGGCCACGGCACCTACCGGTTCGACGCCTCCCCGCAGATGCGCCGCCGCCCCCTCGCCCCGCTCAGCCGGGCCCTGCGCGACCTCGGGGTCGACCTGCGGCACGAGGAGGCCGAGGGCCACCATCCGCTCACCGTCCGCGCGGCCGGCGTCGAGGGCGGTGAGGTCGTGCTGGACGCCGGCCAGTCCTCCCAGTACCTGACCGCGCTGCTCCTGCTGGGCCCGCTGACCCGCACGGGCCTGCGGATCCGGGTGACCGACCTGGTGTCGGCGCCGTACGTGGAGATCACGCTCGCGATGATGCGGGCGTTCGGGGTGGAGGTCGCCCGGGACGGCGAGGTGTACGACGTCCCGCCCGGCGGCTACCGGGCCACCACCTACGCCGTCGAGCCGGACGCCTCGACCGCGAGTTACTTCTTCGCCGCGGCCGCCGTCACGCCCGGCCGCGAGGTGACCGTGCCGGGCCTCGGCGCGGGCGCGCTCCAGGGCGACCTGCGGTTCGTCGAGGTGCTGCGCCGGATGGGCGCGCGGGTGGAGAGCGCGGCGGACCGGACGACTGTACGGGGCACGGGCGTGCTGCGCGGCCTGACGGTGAACATGCGGGACATCTCCGACACCATGCCGACGCTGGCGGCGATCGCGCCGTTCGCCTCCGGTCCGGTCCGTATCGAGGACGTGGCGAACACCCGGGTGAAGGAGTGCGACCGGCTGGAGGCCTGCGCGCGGAACCTGCGGCGGCTCGGCGTGCGGGTGCGGACCGGCCCCGACTGGATCGAGATCGAGCCCGGCTCCCCCGCGCCCGGCACGGAGATCACGTCCTTCGGCGACCACCGCATCGTGATGTCCTTCGCGGTCACCGGCCTGCGCGTGCCCGGGCTGTCGTACGACGATCCCGGCTGCGTCCGCAAGACGTTCCCCGGCTTCCACGAGGCGTTCGCGGGGCTGCCCGCGGCCGGCTGACCGGCGTGCGGATCAGCAGAGGATCCAGCCGCTGCTCCTCGACGACGACCCCACCGAGCCCTTGATCCACACGCAGCGGTGACCGGCGTGGACCGTCACCGGGCCCGCGAGGTGCCGGTAGCTGCCCGTGTCGACGACCGGGCGGCTGCCGCGGGCCTGGACGCTGACGGACATCGTCTGGGGGGCGCCGGGGTGTCTGGCGACGGTGACGGCGCAGACGTAGCCGTCGCGCTTGAAGACGTGGGTGACGCCGGTTCTGAACGGCAGGGTCCGCACCTCGTGTCCCGAGCAGGTGCCTCCGGCCGCCGCCTGCGCGGTACCGGTTCCCACCAGGGCCAGCGCCCCGGACGCGGCCAGCACGGCCGCGCCGAGCGCCAGGCGTCGGCGTATCGCACCACTGTCCACTCTTGTCCTCCCCGTACTCCGGTCACACACCCGACGACCGTACTGATGTACGGACGCACGGGTGTGTCGGATGGTTGCACGACCGTCAGAAGGACGCGTCGGCGGGGCTATCGGGAGGCGGCGACCGGTTCCTCCGGTTCGGGGCGGCCGAGGAAGGTCCGCCAGAGTTCGGCGTACCGGCCGCCGCGCGCCAGCAGTTCCTCGTGGGTGCCGTCCTCCGCGACCCGGCCGCGGTCCATGACCACCACCCGGTCGGCGCGGGCGGCGGTGGTGAGCCGGTGGGCGACCACCAGCGTGGTACGGCGGCCCACCAGGCGGTCGGTGGCCTGGTTGACCTGGGCTTCCGTGGCCAGGTCCAGGGCGGCCGTGGCCTCGTCCAGGAGGAGGACGTCGGGGTCGACCAGCTCCGCGCGGGCGAGCGCGATCAGCTGGCGCTGGCCGGCCGAGAGGTTGCGGCCGCGCTCGGCGACCTCGTGCAGGTAGCCGCCCTCCAGCGTGGCGATCATCTCGTGCGCGCCGACCGCCCGCGCCGCCGCCTCCACCTGGGCGTCGGTGGCGTCGGGGCGGCCGTAGGCGATGGCGTCGCGGATCGTGCCCGGGAAGAGGTAGGCCTCCTGCGGGACCACCCCGAGCCGGTGCCGGTACGCGGTGATGTCCAGGGTCCGCAGGTCGGTGCCGTCGACCGTGACCCGGCCGGCGGTCGGGTCGTAGAACCGCGCGACCAGCTTGACCAGGGTGGACTTCCCGGCGCCCGTCTCGCCGACGAACGCCACCGTCTGGCCCGCCGGGATCGTCAGGTCGATGCCGGTCAGCGCCTCTTCGTCGGCGCCGTACGCGAAGTGCACGTCCTCGAAGGCGATGTCGCCGCGCAGGGACGGCACGTCCAGCGGCTCGTCCGCCGGCTTCGTGGACGCCGGCTCGCGCAGCAGCTCCTGGATGCGGCCCAGGGAGACCGTGGCCTGCTGGTAGCCGTCGAAGACCTGGGACAGCTGCTGGACGGGGGCGAAGAACAGATCGATGTAGAGCAGGTAGGCGACCAGCGCGCCCGTGGTGAGGGTGGCGGCCTCGATGCGGTGCGCGCCCGCCATCAGGACCGCCGCCGCGGCGACCGAGGACAGCAGCTGGACGAAGGGGAAGTAGATCGATATCAGCCACTGGCCGCGGGTGCGGGCGCGCCGGTAGCTGTCGCTGCGCTCGGCGAACCGCCGGCCGCCGTCCCGCTCGCGCCGGAACGCCTGCACGATCCGCAGCCCGGCCACCGACTCCTGCAGATCGGCGTTGACCACCGAGACGCGTTCCCGGGCGAGTTCGTACGCCCGCACGCTCGCCCGGCGGAAGAAGAAGGTCGCCACGACCAGCGGGGGCAGCGTCGCGAACACGACCAGCGCGAGCTGTACGTCGAGCACCAGCAGGGCGACCATGATGCCGAAGAAGGTGACGACCGCGACGAACGCGGTGACCAGGCCGGTCTGCAGGAAGGTGGACAGGGCGTCGACGTCCGTCGTCATCCGCGTCATGATCCGGCCGGTCAGTTCGCGCTCGTAGTAGTCGAGGCCGAGCCGCTGGAGCTGGGCGAAGATCTTCAGGCGCAGGGAGTACAGCACGCGTTCACCGGTGCGGCCCGTCATGCGGGTCTCGCCGAACTGTGCCGCCCACTGCACCAGCACGGTCAGCAGGCCCAGCAGGGACGCCGTCCAGACCGCCCCGAGCGCCATCCGGGTGACGCCCTGGTCGATGCCGTGCCGGATCAGCACCGGCAGCAGCAGGCCCGCGCCCGCGTCCACGGCGACCAGCAGCAGGCTGATCAGGAGGGGCGCGCCGAAGCCGTGCAGCAGCCGGCGCAGGCCGTACGACTCCTCCGGGCGGACGGCGCGCGTCTCGTCGACGTCGGGGGTGTCGGTCGCCGGGGGCAGCGCCTCGACCTGGGCGAGGAGGGCGGGGGTGGCCGGGGTGCCGGAGAGCGCCTGGTCCTTGGGTTCGCGGTCGCCGGTCCACAGCCTGGGGGTGACTCCGCGCTCGGCGTCGAACTCGGCGTCCAGCTCGTCCCGGACGCTGGTGTCCTCGCGCGGCAGGACGGGCTCGGTGTGGCCCGGCGAGACTCCGCCCAGCTCGTCCGGGTCGGTGAGCAGGCGGCGGTAGAGGGCCGAGCGCTCCTGGAGTTCCTCGTGGGTGCCGACGTCGGCGAGCCGGCCGCCGTCCAGGACGGCGATGCGGTCGGCGAGGTTCAGGGTGGAGCGGCGGTGGGCGATCAGCAGGGTGGTGCGGCCCGCCATGACCTGTTCGAGGGCCTCGTGGATCTCGTGCTCGACCCGGGCGTCCACGGCGGAGGTGGCGTCGTCCAGGACCAGCAGCCGCGGGTCGGTGAGCAGGGCGCGGGCGAGCGCGATGCGCTGGCGCTGGCCGCCGGAGAGGGTCAGGCCGTGTTCGCCGACCTTGGTGTCGTAGCCCTGGGGCAGCTCCCGGACGAACCGGTCGGCCTGGGCGGCGCGGGCGGCGGCCTCGATCTCCTCCTGGCCGGCGTCCGGGCGGCCGTAGGCGATGTTGTTGCGGACGGTGTCGGAGAAGAGGAAGGAGTCCTCCGGGACCAGGCCGATCGCGGCCCGCAGGGACTCGAGGGTCAGCTCGCGGACGTCGTGGCCGCCGATCAGGACGGCGCCGTGGGTGACGTCGTAGAAGCGCGGCAGCAGCAGGGAGAGGGTGGACTTGCCGGAGCCCGAGGAGCCGACGACGGCGAGGGTCTCACCCGGGCGTATCTCGAAGCTGAGCCCGTCGAGGACCTTGGGGCCGTGGTCGTAGCCGAAGGAGACGTCGTCGAACTCGACGGTGGCGGGCGCGTCGGCGGGCAGCTCCTTGGTGCCGTCCCGCAGCGTCGGCTCGGTGTCGATCAGCTCCAGGACGCGCTCGGTGCCGGCGCGGGCCTGCTGCCCGACCGTGAGGACCACGGCGAGCATGCGGACCGGGCCGACCAGCTGGGCGAGGTAGCTGGAGAAGGCGACGAAGGTGCCGAGGGTGATGTGCCCGCGCACCGCGAGCCAGCCGCCGACGGCCAGCATGGCGACCTGGCCGAGCGCGGGCACGGCCTGCAGGGCGGGGGTGTACTTGCTGTTCAGGCGGATGGTGCGCAGGCGGCCCGCGAAGAGGCGGCGGCCGACCTCGCGCAGCTTGCCCGTCTCCTGCTCCTCCTGCCCGAAGCCCTTCACCACGCGTACGCCGCTCACGGCGCCGTCGACCACGCCCGCGACGGCGGCGGCCTGGGCCTGCGCGTACCAGGTGGCGGGGTGCAGCTTGCTGCGGCTGCGCTTGGCGATCCAGCCGAGGGCGGGGGCGACGGCGAGCGCGATCAGGGTCAGCGGCAGCGACAGCCACGCCATGATCACCAGGGACATCAGGAAGAGCAGGAGGTTCCCGATGGTCATCGGGAGCATGAAGAGCAGGCTCTGGATCAGCTGGAGGTCGCTGGTGGCCCGGCCCACGACCTGCCCGGTGGACAGCTCGTCCTGGCGGCGGCCGTCGAGGCGGGTGATCGTGTCGTACATCTGGGTCCGCAGGTCGTGCTGGACGTCCAGGGCGAGCCGGCCGCCGTAGTAGCGGCGGACGTAGGCGAGGACGTAGACGATGAGGGCGGCGCCGATCAGGGTGGCGGCCCAGGGGAACATGGAGCGGGTGTGGGTGTCGATGACGTCGTCGATGATCACCTTGGTGATCAGGGGGACGACGGCCATGACGGCCATGCCGGCCAGGGAGGAGCCGAGGGCGAGGACGACGTCCTTCGGATATCGCCAGGCGTACGCCGCCAGCCGTCGCGCCCATCCCCGTTGCGCTTCCACGCCGGTGCCTTCCTGTCGACCTGCTCTACCGGAAGGCACCAACACCGAACGAAGCGGATTTCATCCCTCCGCAACAATCGGAGGAACAACCGGAGGGCGCGGGGTCACACCCGTACCCGCAGGTAATAGAAGCGGGTCGTCTGTACGGCGTTCTGGTTGTCGTCGCTCACCAGGAGCACCCGCAGGCGGCCGGCGCGGTCGCGGCCCGTGATCGTCATGCCCTCGATGTTGTCCAGCAGCGGGTTCGGCTGGGGCTGCTTCGCCGTGGCGCCCAGGGACGGGCAGTCGGCGATGTCGGCCAGCAGGGTCTTCCTGATCGGCCGGACCCCCGGCTGCCCGGTGAGGTTCTCGATACCGCTGGTGTCCGTGGCGTGGCGCGGGTCGGCCAGGTAGAGGCGGACCGTGTTGCCGACGCCGGCGGTGAAGCCGCGCTCCAGGACGAGCAGGCGGCCGTCGGGGGTGGCCTGGACCTCGGGGACGCCGAGACCGGCGTCGGTGCGGTAGGCGTACTGGGCGGCGAGCCGGAAGCGGCCCTGGTGGCGCTGCCAGGTCTGGAAGCGGACGGTCCCGGCCGAGTCCCCCGAGAGCGCGTACTCCATGGAGGCCAGCAGGGTCCGCCCGCCGGGCAGCAGGGTCAGGCCCTCGAAGGTCTGGTTGGCGGTGGCACGGCCGGCCGGGGCGACCTGCAGGGAGGACGGCACCGGGAGGCGGTCCAGGATCCTGCCGTCGCGCGAGTGGCGCCGTACGGAGGGTTCGGTCTCGGAGGTGATCAGCCGGGTGCCGTCACCGTCCACGACCAGGCCCTCGGAGTCGAGGTCGGCGCCCTTCTCGTCGGCGAGGTGGACGGCGGACCTCGGCCGGAGGGTCGCCGGGGCCAGGCCGAAGAGGGAGGAACGGTCACCCAGGGCCGCGAGCGAGCCGTCCCGGTCCACGGCGAGGGCGGAGAAGTTGCCGACGAAGGTGCCGTCGTACGTCGTCTTGTCGAGCACGTCGGAGAAGCGGTCGAGGGAGACGGCCGGAGAACAGGCGTGGCCTTCGGCGGAGTTGGCGTCCGCGGGCCCGGCGGCGGTCAGGCAGGTGGCCGCCGCCAGGCCGGCGGTGAGGGTGGCGAGTACGGTTCTCAGGCGCATGCCGGTCACCGTAGGGCGATCCGGTGACCTGCGGGAGACCGCCCCGTGAAACCCTGTCACCCCGTCGAACTCGTCACGTCCGGGGCGGAGTGGCGACGAACGCCTCGTGCGGCCGGCTGGTCGGGGTGTACCGGGTGACGCCGGACTTCGCCGGGACCAGGTCCTTGTGGATGGCGGTGGCGACGCTCTGGATCGTGGCGACGCCGTCGTCCATGGTGCTGTTGTCCTGCGTGAACACGCTGATCATGTAGTCGTGGCCGGCGCCGTTGAAGGTGCCGAGGCTGTGCACCCGCCAGCCGTGCGTCGAGCGCTGCAGCCAGCCGTTCTTGACGTGCACGGAGACCGAGGAGGGCGCGCCGGCCGGGGTGCCCCAGCGCTGGTCGGCCTCGACCTGGCCCATCAACTTCAGGATGTAGGCGCGGGAGTTGTCGCTCAGCACCGAGTTCTTGGCGGTGACGAGCTTCAGCAGCTTCTGCTCGTCGGTGATGTTCTCCTGGGTCAGGCCCCAGTAGCCGTCCGCGCCCGGCGTGGTCCTGGTCATCCCGGCGGCGGTCAGGAAGCCCTGGATCTTCGCCACACCGAGCTGCTTCCACAGCGCGCTGGTGGCGTCGTTGTCCGACTGCGTGATCATGGCCGTGGCGAGGTCGGACTCGGTGTCCGTGAGGTGGCGGTCGCTCTTCTTCGCGTCCCACAGCAGGGCGGCGAGCACGGTGACCTTGACGGTGCTGGCGGAGTCGAAGGCGGTGGCGCCGTTCAGCGTGCAGGTGGTGCTGCCGGAGCGGTCGTACAGGCCCAGCGCGACAAGGCCCTTGCGGTTCTTCAGGGCGGCCGTGAGGTCCTTCGTCAGCTTGGCGGCCAGGCCCGCCGTGCCGGACGTACAGCTGACGGCCGGCGCCGGCGTGGGGGCCGCGGCGGCCGGGACGGCGACGGCCGGGGCGAGCACCGCGGCGGCGAGGGCCGCCACCAGTGCCCCGGTACGGCCGCTTATCCGATGGGTCATGCGAACTTCCCCCTTGGAGCTCGGAACTCCCGTAGGTCACACGGAGGTTCGACGAAAGGTGTACGCATGTTCCCAGGACCCGCGTTCGAGGATTCACGGGGGTGCCCCCCCCCGGGGCTCGGCGCGGTGGGGCGGCACCGTGGCGCTCACGGTGCCGCCCCACCGAGGGCGCCCGGGAAGGGGCGTACCGACGCGCTGTGGCCGGCCGCCGTGGAGCGGGTGTCAGCCCTGCGGCGGCACCGCGACGTAGGCCTCGCTCGGCCGGCTGGTCGGGGTGTAGACGGCGGTGCTCGACGTGGTCGGCACGAGGTCCTTGTGGATGACCTTGGCGACGTTCTGGATGGTCGTGACGCCGTAGCTCATGGTGCTGTTGTCCTGCGTCAGCACCGAGATCATGTAGTCGTGGCCGGCGCCGTTGAAGGTGCCGAGGCTGTGCACCCGCCAGCCGTGCGTCGAGCGCTGCAGCCAGCCGTTCTTGACGTGCACGGAGACCGAGGAGGGCGCGCCGGCCGGGGTGCCCCAGCGCTGGTCGGAGACGACCTGGCTCATCAACTTCAGGATGTAGGCACGGGAGTTGTCGCTCAGCACGCTGTTCTTGGCGGTGACGAGCTTGAGCAGCTTCTGCTCGTCGGTGATGTTCTCCTGGGTCAGGCCCCAGTAGCCGTTGGCACCCGGCGTGGTCTTCGTCATCCCGGCGGCGGACAGGAAGCCCTTGATCTTGGTGAGGCCGAGCTGCTTCCACAGCTTGCTCGTCGCGGTGTTGTCCGACTTGGTGATCATGGCCTTGGCGAGCGACTGCTCGGTGGTCGTCAGGTACCGGTTGTGCTTCTTCGCGTCCCACAGCAGGGTCGCGAGCACGGTGACCTTGACGGTGCTGGCCGAGTCGTAGGCGCTGGTGGCGCGCAGTGTGCAGGTGGTGCCGGTGCTGCGGTCGTACAGGCCGAGGGCGACGGTGCTCTTGCGGTTGGCCAGGGCCGCGGTGATGTCCTTCTGCAGCTTGCCGGCCAGGCCCGCCTTGGCGGAGGTGCAGCTGACGGTGGGCGTGGTCGCGGCGGCCGGCGTGGCGGCGGCGGTCACGGCCGGTATGAGCAGCGCGGCACCGAGGGCGGCGGCGCCCACTCTGGCACGACCGGATGTCCGGTAAGTCATGGAAAGTTCCCCTTGAACGTCGTACGGGCGTCCCCCTGAACGCCGTTGCGCGCACCCGTGCGCTGCCTGGATGGACTCGCCGGGGCGCCAGATGGTTGTACAGATGTTCCAGGGGCGGTAGTTCGACAGGGCCCTCGGGCGCCCGGTCCCCGGGGTCGCCCGGTCCCCGGGGTCGCCCGGTCCCCGGGGTCGCCCGGTCCCGACGCGGTCCGGCCGGCCGTCCCACTGCCTGCGCCCAGGTGGGCCGCAGTCCGTACCCATCGCCGGGCTGCAAGGTGCACCGGTGACATCTGCCACCGATCCCCTCCCTCACCCGACGACCGCGGCCCCCGGCCCGCCGTCGCCCTCCGCACCGCCGTCGTCGCCGGACCGCGCGCCCCGCTGGTCGCTCCCGGCGCTGCTCGCCATCCTGCTGCTGGCGGCGGTGCTCTACTCCTGGAACCTGTCGGGCTCCGGTCTCAACAGCTTCTACAGCGGCGCCGTCTGGGCCGGCACGAAGAGCTGGAAGGCCTGGTTCTTCGGATCACTGGACCCGGGCAACTTCGGGTGATTGGCAGGTGTGTTCCACCCCATCGATCGCTTGGTCCTGGTGCTCGTGGAACACATCTGCCGATTGCGGCCCCGTGAACATGCCTTGAGGCACGTCGCAGGGGCTCACCGGCCCAGGTGCGTAGGCGCGAACATCCGCAGCACCGCCGGGAGCACGACCACCGAAGGGCCGGGTGCGGACAGGGCCTTCGCCAGGTCCTCCTCCAGGGTCTCCGGGGTCGTACGCACGCCGGGTACCCCGAAGGACTCCGCCAGGGCCACGTAGTCCGGGCGGGTCAGCTCGGTCGCCGTCGCCTGGCCGAAGGCGTCCGTCATGTACTCGCGGAGGATGCCGTAGCCGCCGTCGTCGACGATGAGCCAGGTGACCGGGAGGTCGTACTGGCGAGCCGTGGCGAGCTCGGCGATCGAGTACAGGGCCCCGCCGTCGCCGGACACGGCCAGCACCGGGCGGGTCGGGTCGGCCGCCGCCGCGCCCAGTGCCGCCGGGAAGCCGTAGCCGAGGCCGCCGGCGCCCTGGGCCGAGTGCATGACGTTCGTGCCGCGGGGGTCGAAGGCCGACCACGCCCAGTACGCCAGGATCGTCATGTCCCAGAAGGACGGGGCACCGGCGGGCAGGGCGCGGCGGACGGCCGCCAGCACCTGCTGTTCCAGGTCCAGCTCCTGGGAAGCGATGCGCTCACCGACTCGGGACAGCAGTTCTCGCACCCGCGCCGGCGCCGCCTCGTCCGTGCGCTCCTCCACCGTCTCCAGCAGGGCCTGCAGCGCGAGCCGGGCGTCCGCGTGGATGCCGAGGGCCGGGTGGTTGGACTCCAGCTTGCCGAGATCGGCCTCGATCTGGACGACCCGGCCGCGGGGCTCGAACGTGTAGTAGTTCGAGGAGAGTTCGCCGAGGCCGGAGCCGACCACCAGGAGTACGTCCGCGTCCTCCAGGAAGTCCGTCGTGTGCCGGTCCTCCAGCCAGGACTGCAGCGACAGGGGGTGCTCCCAGGGGAAGGCTCCCTTGCCGCCGAACGTGGTCACCACCGGCGCGTCCAGCTTCTCGGCCAGCTGCAGCAGCTTGCCCGCGGCGTCCGACCGTACGACCCCGCCGCCCGCGATGATCGCCGGACGGGAGGCATGGGACAGCAAGTGAGCCGCCACCGCCGTCAGTTCGGGGCGCGGGACCAGGTCCTCGGGCGTGGCGTCCGGGGCCGTCACCACCGGCAGCCCGGTCTGGGCGAGCAGCACGTCCTGCGGGATCTCCACCCACACCGGGCCGTGCGGAGCGGTCAGCGCCGACTTCCAGGCCGCCGCGATCGCGGAGGGGATCTGGGACTGGGTGCGGACCGTGTGGACGGACTTGACCACGCCCCGGAACGAGGCCGCCTGGTCGGGGAGTTCGTGGAGGTAGCCGTGGCGGCCGCCGCCCAGGCCCGCCGTCGGGATCTGGCTGCTGATCGCCAGCACGGGGGCGGAGGCGGCTGCCGCCTCCTGCAGGGCCGCGAGGGACGTCAGCGCGCCCGGACCGGTCGAGAGCAGCAGGGGGGCCGCCTCGCCGGTGATCCGGCCGTACGCGTCCGCCGCGAAGCCCGCGTTGTTCTCCACCCGCAGGCCCACGTAGCGCAGGGAGGAACGCCGTAGCGCGTCGAACATGCCGAGGGCGTGCTGGCCGGGCAGACCGAAGACGGTCGTCGCGCCCAGCCCGGCCAGCGTCTCCACGACCAGGTCTCCGCCGTTGCGGCCCGGGGGCGGGTTCAGCGCGGCCTCCGTCTGCGCGGGCGTCGGGCGGAGTACCAGGTCGTGGTCGTGAGTCACTGCTCTCGATCCCCCTAAGGAGCGTCAGGCGTTGCGGGCCGCCGCGATCTGGCGGCTCATGATGGTGGTCAGTTCGTAGGCGGTGTGGGAGGCCGCCACCGAGGTGATCTCGGCGTGGTCGTACGCGGGCGCCACCTCGACGACGTCCGCGGAGACCAGGTTGCACGAGGCCAGGCCGCGCAGGATCTCCAGCAGCTCGCGGGAGGTCATGCCGCCCGCCTCCGGGGTGCCGGTGCCGGGCGCGTGGGCCGGGTCCAGGCAGTCGATGTCGATGGAGATGTACAGCGGGCGGTCGCCGATGCGCTGGCGCAGCTGGTCGGCGATCTCGTCGGCGCCGCGGCGGTAGACGTCCGCCGAGGTGACGATGCCGAAGCCCATCTTCTCGTCGTCGGTGAGGTCCTGCTTGCCGTACAGCGGGCCGCGGGTACCCACGTGGGAGAGCGCCTCGGTGTCGAGGATGCCCTCCTCGACCGCACGGCGGAACGGGGTGCCGTGGGTGTACTCGGCGCCGAAGTAGGTGTCCCAGGTGTCCAGGTGGGCGTCGAAGTGGAGCAGGGCCACGGGACCGTGCTTCTTCGCGACCGAGCGCAGCAGCGGCAGGGCGATGGTGTGGTCGCCGCCGAGGGTCATCAGGCGGGCGCCGGTGCCGAGCAGGTCGTCCGCGGCGGCCTCGATGGTGTCGACGGCCTCGTTGATGTTGAACGGGTTCACGGCGATGTCGCCGCCGTCCGCGACCTGCGCCAGGGCGAAGGGGGAGGCGTCCTGCGCCGGGTTGTAGGGGCGCAGCAGCCGGGACGCCTCGCGGATGGCGTTGCCGCCGAAGCGGGCGCCCGGCCGGTACGAGACGCCGGAGTCGAACGGCACGCCCACGACGGCGACGTCGGCGGTGCCGACCTCGTCGAGGCGGGGCAGCCGGGCGAAGGTGGCGGGTCCGGCGTACCGCGGGATGCGGGAGGAGTCGACGGGGCCGCGGGGCGTCTCGTTGCTGCTCATGGTGAAATGCCTTCTTTCCTGCGCTTCGTCGCGCATTCACTGCTTTTCATACGACTCTACTGGTGAGCCGGGACCGGTTCGGACGCGAGTTCGGGGTTCCGGCCGGCGAGGCGCTCGCGCCAGGTGGCGAGAACGGTCTCGTCGGTGGGCCTGGTGGCCAGGGAGACGACGACGTAGGCGGCGAGGGAGGCGAGCAGGCCGTAGTAGACGGGCTCGTTGGCGAGGATGCCGTACCCGGCCATCAGGCCGATCACCGCCAGGCCGCCGACGATCACCGAGGCCAGCGCGCCCTGCACCGTGCCGCGCTTCCACAGCAGACCGCCGAGGATGGGCACGAGCAGGCCGGCGACGAGCAGGTTGTACGCCACGGTCAGCGCCTCGACCACGTTGTTCAGCGCGATCGCCGTGCCGATCACGGCCACGCCCATGATCAGGATGAAGGCGCGGTTGCCCGCGACCTCGTCGTGCTGCTCGCCGTCACGTCGTACGGCGCCCTTCAGCCGCGACCAGATGTCGTTGTTGGCGACCGTGGCGCAGGCGATCAGGGCACCGGAGGAGGTCGACATCACGGCAGCCAGGGCGGCGGCCAGCACCAGGCCGCGCACACCGATGGGGAGCTCGTCCTTGACGATGGTGGCGAAGGCGTCGTCGGGGCTGCCCAGCTTGGGGTAGAGCACCTTGGCGGCCGTACCGATCACCGCGCCGGCGACGGCGTAGGCCAGACAGTACGTTCCGGCCACCGTGCCTCCCCACTTGGCGGTCTTGTCGCTGCGGGCGGTGAAGACCCGCTGCCAGATGTCCTGGCCGATCAGCATGCCGAACGTGTAGATCAGGACGTAGGTGAAGATCGTCTCGCCGCCGATGCCCAGCGGGTCGAAGTACGAGGTCGGCAGCTTGGCCTTCATCGCGCCGAAGCCGCCCGCCTTGACGACCGCGATCGGCAGGAGCAGGAGCAGCACGCCGATGGTCTTCACGACGAACTGGACCATGTCGGTCAGCGTGATGGACCACATGCCGCCGAGGGTGGAGTAGGCGACGACGATCGAGCCGCCGAGGACGATCGCGAGGGTCCGGTTCATGTCGAACAGGACGTCGAAGATCGTGGCGTAGGCGATGGTCGAGGTGACCGCGAGCATGAGGGTGTACGCCCACATGACCACGCCGGAGATGACCCCCGCCCGGCCGCCGTACCTCAGGTCCAGCATCTCGGAGACCGTGTAGACCTTCAGGCGGGCGATGCGCGCGGAGAAGAAGACCGACAGGGCGAGCAGGCCGAGGCCGATGGTGAAGACCATCCAGGCGCCGGAGAGGCCGTACTGGTAGCCGAGGCCCACACCGCCGATGGTGGAGGCGCCGCCGAGGACGATCGCGGCCATGGTGCCGGAGTACATGGCGGGCCCGAGGCGGCGGCCGGCCACCAGGAAATCGCTCTTGGACTTGGCGCGGCGCATGCCCCACCAGCCCATGGCCAGCATGCCGGCGAGATAGACGACGATCACTGTGTAGTCGACGGCCATGAGGCAGCCCTCCTTCGCGCACTGTCGGTGGCGTGTCGTGCAGAGACGTGGGGGTGTGACGGCAGCGGATCGCGAGGACATCCGCCCGTACCCGCGGCTGCCGTTCCGTGTTGACACTAAGTGGCCGGAAAGAGACTGCGAAGTGTACGTTTCATCCATACGAACGGGGCTGGGTGGAGGGAACGCACACCATGCCGGAGACGATCACCCCAGCCGTCCCACCGACCCCCCCGGTACCGCTCTCGGCCCTGCTGGCCCGCGAGGACCTGGCCCTGCGCCGGATCGCCGGCCCGGCCGACCCGTCGATCGTGATCCACTGGGCGCACACCTCGGAGATGGCCGACCCGTACCCGTATCTGCTGGGCGGCGAGCTGTTGCTCACGGCCGGGGTGCACATCCCGGAGGCGGCGGGCGCGGGCGGCTACTTCGACGACTACGTCTCCCGGATCGTGGCGGCGGGCGGCGCGGCCCTCGGCTTCGGCCTGGCCCCGGTGCACGACACGGTGCCGCGCGCCCTGGTCGAGGCCTGCGACACCCACGGCCTGCCCCTGCTGGAGGTCCCGCCGCAGACCACCTTCTCCGGCGTGGCCCGCGCGGTGTGGCAGCTGATGGCGCAGGCCCGCCTGGCCGAACTGCGCCGTGTGACGGAGGCCCAGCAGAGCCTCGCCTCCGCCGCCGCCCGCCCGGACCCGGTGCCCTCGGTCCTGCACCGCCTGGCCCGGCACCTCTCCGGCCGCGCGGTGCTCTACGGGCCCGACGGCACGGAACTCGCGGGAGCAGGCCGGGAGCCGGCCCAGCGGGTGCGCACGGCGCTGGCGGACCTGGCCGCGGTGGTACGGCCGCTGCCCGCCGCACCGGACCCGTCCGCCACCTCCCCCACTGCTCCCTCTTCTTCCCCCACCCCCGCCGCACGCCCTTCCCCCACCCCCGCCGCACGCCCTTCCTCCGCCACCGAGTCGCTCGGCGACACCCACCTGGCCGCCTATGCCCTCGGCTCCGGAGAGGGCTTCGTCCTCGGGGTCGTCTCGCCCGGTCGCGACCCCGGGGACCACACCATCGCCTCCGTGGCCGCCGTGCTGCTGTCCCTGCTGACCGGGGAGCACCAGAGCGGTGCCGGCGCGGCCCGGTCCTCCGCTCTGGTGCGGGTGCTGCTGGGCGCGCCGCCCGAGGAGGTGGCGCCGCTGCTCGGCGGCCGGGGGTGGGTCGTGGTGCACGCCCGTCCCGAGGCGCAGCTGCCGGACGCCGTCGCCGCGTCCGCGCTGGGCGCGGCCCTCGGGTCGCCGCTGGTCGACCTGCAGCGGGACGTCGTACGGGTGCTGGTGCCCGCCGAGCGTGAGCCGCCGCCGGTGCCCGGCTGGACCCTGGGGGTCAGTGCGGCCGTCGGCCCGCACGAGTGGCCGGCCGCGGACAAGCAGGCGGCGCGCGCCCTGGCCCGGGCCCGCGCGACCCGCTCCCCGCTGGCCCGGCACGGCGCCGGGACGGGCCTCGCCGAGCTGGTGCCCCCGGCGGAGGCGGAGGCCCACGCCCGCGCGCTGCTCGCACCGCTCGCCGGTCAGCCGGCGCTCACCGAGACGCTGCGCACCTGGCTGTCGCTGCACGGCAGTTGGGACCGTACGGCGGTGGCGCTGGGCGTGCACCGCAACACGGTGCGGCAGCGGATCGCCCGCTGCGCGGCCCAGTTGGACACCGACCTGGACGACCCGGACGTGCGGATGGAGCTGTGGTTCGCGCTGCGGCACGGCTGACGGGGCGAGTGACCCCCGTCCCAGCGGGCGATATGCCGAGGACGCCCGCAGCGCGCTGGCCCACAATGGGAGGCATGCCGATACCCGGGACACCCAGCCGCACCCAGCTCGTCGACCACCTGGTGAGGACCCGTATCGCGGGGGACGTCGCCACGCCCCGCGAGAACAACCTCTCCCACTACCGCAGGCTGGCCAACGGCGACCGCAACTTCTGGTTCGGTCTGGAGCTGGGCGACCGGTGGGCGGACGAGCAGGACGTGCTCGCCGTGATGGCCGAACGGGTCGGCGTCAACGACGACCCCGAGTACCGGTACGGGCAGGACACCATCGACCCCGAGCTGACCGTGGACGCGCTGGAGCGGATGGCGGCGCGGCTGCGCAAGGCGGCAGAGGGGCGGCAGCGGGTGCTGTTCGCGACCGGTCATCCGGGGGGCCTGCTGGACGTGCACCGGGCCACGGCCGCCGCTCTGCGGGCCGCGGGCTGTGAGATCGTCGTCATCCCGGACGGACTGCAGACGGACGAGGGATACGTGATGCAGTTCGCGGACGTGGCCGTGCTGGAGCACGGGGCGACGCTGTGGCACACGCACTCCGGGGAGCCGATGCGGGCCGTTCTCCACGGACTTGAGCGCGCGGGGCGCCCCCTGCCCGACCTGGTCGTCGCCGACCACGGCTGGGCGGGATACGCGGGACAGCACGGCGTCGACTCGGTCGGGTACGCCGACTGCAACGACCCGGCGCTGTTCGTCGCGGAGTGCGAGGGCACCCTTCAGGCGGTCGTGCCGCTCGACGACCACGTCGTCAGCCCGCGCCACTACGACCCCGTGACGGCGTATCTGCTGACCGCGGCCGGCCTGGAATGACGGGATGTGCGGCCCCGCGGGCGGGGTCGCACATCGGGTTCAGGTGGGTTGTGGTTCAGTGGCCTCCACCTCCGCCACCGCCGCCGCCGTGGCCTCCACCTCCGCCACCGCCGCCGCCGTGACCGCCACCGCCATAGCCGCCACCACCGTGACCGCCACCGCCATAGCCGCCACCACCGTGGTCACCGCCGTAGCCGCCACCACCGTGGTCACCGCCGTAGCCGCCACCGCCGTGGTCACCGCCATAGCCGCCGTGGTCACCGCCATAGCCGCCATAGCCACCACCGCAGTCGCCGCCCCACCAGTCATCGTCGTCGCAGCCCCAGCTGTAGGAGCCGTGGTTGTCGTGGTGGTCGTACGTCGCCGCCGAAGCGGTTCCCGCGGCGCCGAGGGCGGCGCCACCGGCCAGCAGCACACCGGCTGCGGACGTGGCGAAAAGGCGCCTCGCGCGTGATGCTCGCATAGGGGATACCTTCCGTTTCCATCGTCTCTCACGGCTCCCGGACGGGAGGGCGCGAGGTGGATGGCCGCCGCCGCACGGACAAGAGGGGAAGAGTGCGGCACGGTCTTCGGATGTCACCGCTGGAAAGATGCGACACGTCGGTCCGGTCGACGCCTGCGGCCCGCCCGGACGCTGGTGCGTCCTCTGGTGCCGCGGCTGAGGTCAGGGTTGTTCCGGGACCTCGTCGGCCGCGCATGCCATGCACTTGCGGCTTCACCCAAAGAGCCTAGTACCCCATCCACCACTCGGCACCTCAGGAAACCAATTCCTGCTCATCGACGAATGCGTCACCGGGGGATCCGGACGACGCCCTCCTGGATGACCGAGATGGCGAGCTGCCCGTCCTGGGTGTAGATCCGGGCCTGGCCGAGGCCCCGGCCGCCGTGCGCGGACGGCGACTCCTGGTCGTACAGCAGCCATTCGTCGGCGCGGAAGGGCCGGTGGAACCACATCGCGTGGTCCAGGGAGGCGCCCACGACGTCGCCGACCGCCCAGCCGCCGCGGCCGTGCGCGAGCAGCACGGAGTCGAGGAGAGTCATGTCGGAGACGTAGGTGGCGAGGACGACGTGCAGCAGGGGGTCGTCGCCGAGCTTGCCGTTGGTGCGGAACCAGACCTGGCTGTGCGGCTCGCGCGGCTCGCCGAACGTGCCGTACGGCGGCTCGTCCACGTACCTGAGGTCGATCGCCTCGCGGGCCTCCAGGAACCTCTCGACGACCTCGGGCGCGAGATGGCCGTAGCCGCGCAGCCGCTCCTGGGAGGTGGGCAGGGTCGCCGGGTCCGTGGAGGGCGGCATGGGCGCCTGGTGGTCGAGGCCCTCCTCGTGCGTCTGGAAGGACGCCGAGAGGTGGAAGATCGGCTTGCCGTGCTGGACGGCGACCACGCGGCGGGTGGTGAAGGACCGGCCGTCGCGGATGCGGTCGACGGTGTAGACGATCGGCGCGCCGGGGTCGCCGGGGCGCAGGAAATAGGCGTGCAGGGAGTGGGCGGGCCGGTCCGCGGGGACCGTCCGCCCGGCGGCGACCAGCGCCTGCGCCGCGACCTGCCCGCCGAAGACCCGGGGGACGACGGCGGAGCGGGACTGGCCGCGGAAGATGTCCTCCTCGATCTGCTCGAGGTCGAGCAGATCGAGGAGGTCCTGGAGTGCCTTGCTCATGGCGTCAGTTGTACCGGCCGGTGCTGGCGGTCTGCTTACAGACCCATGTCCTTCGCGATGATCGTCTTCATGATCTCGCTGGTGCCGCCGTAGATACGGTTGACGCGGTTGTCCGCGTACAGGCGGGCGATCGGGTACTCGTTCATGTAGCCGTAGCCGCCGTGCAGCTGCAGGCAGCGGTCGATCACGCGGTGGGCGACCTCGGTGCAGAACAGCTTGGCGGAGGCGGCCTCGGCGGGGGTCAGCTCACCGGCGTCCAGGGCCTCGGTGGCGCGGTCGGCGACGGCCTCGGCGGCGTCGACCTCGGCCTGGCAGGCGGCCAGCTCGAACTTGGTGTTCTGGAAGTGGGCGACCGGCTTGCCGAAGACGGTGCGCTCCTGCACGTACTGCTTGGCGAACCGGACAGCGGCCTTGGCCTGGGCGTAGGCGCCGAAGGCGATGCCCCAGCGCTCGGAGGCCAGGTTGTGGCCGAGGTAGTAGAAGCCCTTGTTCTCCTCGCCGAGCAGATCCTCGACCGGGACCTTGACGTCGACGAAGGCCAGCTCGGCGGTGTCGGAGGTCTTCAGGCCGAGCTTGTCCAGCTTGCGGCCGACGGAGTAGCCCTCGGACTTGGTGTCGACGGCGAAGAGGGAGATGCCGTGACGGCGGTCCTCCGCGGTGGGCGCGGCGGTGCGGGCACAGACGATCACCTTGTCGGCGTGCACGCCGCCGGTGATGAAGGTCTTGGCGCCGTTGAGGACGTAGTGCGTGCCGTCCTCGGAGAGCCTGGCGGTGGACTTCATGCCCGCGAGGTCGGAACCGGTGCCCGGCTCCGTCATCGCGATGGCCCACATCTCCTCGCCGGTGACGAACTTCGGCAGGTACCGCTTCTTCTGCTCGTCGGTGGCGAGCATCTTGATGTACGGCAGGGCGAGCAGGACGTGCACACCGGAGCCGCCGAACTGGACGCCCGCACGGGACGTCTCCTCGTAGAGGACGGCCTCGAACTTGTGGCTGTCCAGGCCGGCGCCGCCGAACTCCTCGGGCACGTTGATGCCGAATATGCCCAGCTCACCGAGCTTGTAGTAGAAGTCGCGCGGGGCCTGGCCGGCGGCGAACCACTCGTCGTACACCGGCACGACCTCGGCCTCGATGAAGGCGCGGAGGGTCTCCCGGAACGCCTCGTGATCCTCGTTGAACACCGTACGGCGCACGGCCACCTCCACGTACCTCGTCACATCGGGCATGTCTAAGCGCTTGCTCAGATTCGAAGATACCGGTGAGTACGGCCGGGCGTCCAGGGTGAGCTTGACCACGCGAGGGTCAGTTGCCGCCCTTGCCGTACCGGCGGAACTCCGAGGTGTCGACCGTCCAGGGGCCGAACGGCACCGCGTCGCCGAAGATGTACGGGTCCTTACGGGTGTAGCGGCCCTTGCACGGCTCCGAGTGCACCTCGATCGTGCCGGTGCGCGGGTCGACGATCATGTAGTGGGCGATGCCCATGGCCGGATAGTCGTCGAGCTTTTCGACGTAGTCGTTGTTCGGGTTGGACGGCGAGACGATCTCGACGGCCGCCAGCACCTGGGTGGCGTCCACGGCGAGGCCCTCCTCGTCCAGGACCGCCTCGGGAATGACGATTGCGTCGGGGAGCCGCATACGGCCGAGCGCCGGGTACTCGACCTCAGGACCACTCACACAGGCGTATCCGGGGTGCGTCGTGACGATTGCCCGTCCAGTTGCTTGCAGATGCGGCGGATCGTGCCCTCATGGCGCTTCGACGGCCACATCATGGCCAGGATCGGACCGGACGGCCCGATCTCTACGCTCCAGGCCCCTTCGAGCCGCTCGGCGTAAGCACCCAGCTCCTCGGCGATCGCGCGCGTCTTCGCGTAGTCCACAGCCCGATGATAGTGACCCGCGTCACCCTTCCCCCGCCGCCTCGAAGGCGCCCCGGGCCATCCGGTGCAGCAGTGCCGCCGTGGTCCCCCGCCCCGGCAGCGTGCCCGCGCGGCCCAGGTGCGGGGTGGAGTTCAGCAGGCCGAAGACCGAGTGGACGGCCGAGCGGGCCGCCGGCTCGGTGAGCGCCGGGTAGACCTCGCGGACCACCTCCACCCACAGCTCGACGTACTGCCGCTGCAGCTGCCGCACCAGCTTGCGGTCGCTGTCGCGCAGGCGGTCCAGCTCCCGGTCGTGCAGGGTGATCAGGGGACGGTCGTCCAGGGCGAAGTCGATGTGGCCCTCGATGAGGGAGTCCAGGACCGCGGAGGCACCGGTCCGGCCGTCCGTCTCCGCCAGGCGCCGCCTGGCCCCCGTCAGCAGCTGGCCGCTGATGCCGACCAGCAGCTCGGCGAGCATGGCGTCCTTGCCCGGGAAGTGGCGGTAGAGGCCGGGACCGCTGATGCCGACCGCGGCCCCTATCTCGTCGACGCCGACGCCGTGGAACCCGCGTTCGGCGAAGAGCCGGGCAGCCTCCTTCAGGATCTGCTCGCGGCGGGTGGGGGCGTCGGTTCTGGTGACCATGCAGGTAATTCTAGACAGCGAGGTTAGCGGTCGTTAACCTGAAGGAAATGGTTAACGCTCATTAACTGGTTCGATCACCGGGTGAGGGGACCGCAGGATGCACGAGGCACCGGAGCTCCTGAGCGCGGCAGATCCCGCGTCGGAGGCCTGGCGGGCCAATGAACAAGCCCATCTCGCCCTCGTCGAGGAGCTGCGCGCCAAGCTGGCCGCGGCGGCGCTCGGCGGCGGCGAGAAGGCGCGCGCCCGGCACACCGCGCGGGGCAAGCTGCTGCCGCGGGAGAGGGTGGACACACTGCTCGACCCCGGCTCGCCGTTCCTGGAGCTGGCCCCCCTGGCGGCCGACGGGATGTACGACGGGCAGGCCCCGGCGGCCGGAGTGATTGCCGGGATCGGGCGGGTCAGCGGCCGGGAGTGCGTGGTCGTCGCCAACGACGCCACGGTCAAGGGCGGCACGTACTACCCGATGACGGTGAAGAAGCACCTGCGCGCCCAGGAGGTGGCCCTCGACAACCGGCTGCCGTGCGTCTACCTGGTCGACTCCGGCGGCGCCTTCCTGCCCATGCAGGACGAGGTGTTCCCGGACCGCGAGCACTTCGGGCGGATCTTCTACAACCAGGCCCGGATGTCCGGCGCGGGGATCCCGCAGATCGCGGCGGTGCTCGGCTCGTGCACGGCCGGCGGGGCGTACGTCCCGGCGATGAGCGACGAGGCGGTGATCGTCCGCAACCAGGGGACGATCTTCCTCGGCGGGCCCCCGCTGGTGAAGGCGGCCACCGGTGAGGTCGTGACGGCGGAGGAGCTGGGCGGCGGCGAGGTCCACTCGCGGATCTCGGGCGTCACCGACCACCTCGCCGAGGACGACGCGCACGCCCTGAGGATCGTCCGGAACATCGTGGCCACGCTCCCGGCGCGACAGTCCCTGCCCTGGGAGGTGCGGCCCGCGGTCGAGCCGAAGGTCGACCCGTACGGGCTGTACGGCGCCGTCCCCGTGGACTCCCGGACCCCCTACGACGTACGCGAGATCATCGCGCGCGTGGTCGACGGCTCGCGTTTCTCCGAGTTCAAGAGCGAGTTCGGGCAGACGCTGATCACCGGGTTCGCCCGGATCCACGGCCACCCGGTCGGGATCGTCGCCAACAACGGCATCCTGTTCTCCGAGTCCGCCCAGAAGGGCGCCCACTTCATCGAGCTGTGCGACCAGCGCGGGATCCCGCTGGTGTTCCTGCAGAACATCTCCGGGTTCATGGTCGGCAAGGACTACGAAGCGGGCGGCATCGCCAAGCACGGCGCCAAGATGGTGACGGCGGTGGCCTGCACGCGCGTGCCGAAGCTGACGGTCGTCGTCGGCGGGTCGTACGGCGCGGGCAACTACTCGATGTGCGGCCGGGCCTACTCCCCCCGCTTCCTGTGGATGTGGCCCAACGCCAAGATCTCGGTCATGGGCGGTGAGCAGGCCGCGTCCGTGCTGGCGACCGTCAAGCGGGACCAGCTTCAGGCGCGCGGCGAGGAGTGGTCGGGCGAGGACGAGGAGTCCTTCAAAGCGCCGATCCGCGCGCAGTACGAGCACCAGGGCAACGCCTACTACGCCACCGCCCGGCTCTGGGACGACGGTGTGATCGACCCCCTGGAGACCCGTCAGGTGCTCGGGCTCGCCCTGACCGCCTGTGCCAACGCGCCGCTGGGAGATCCCCAGTTCGGCGTCTTCCGGATGTGAGGAGGGGAACCGTGTTCGACACAGTGCTGGTCGCCAACCGGGGCGAGATCGCCGTACGCGTCATCCGTACGCTCCGCTCGCTGGGCGTGCGCTCGGTGGCCGTCTTCTCCGACGCCGACGCGGACGCGCGGCACGTCCGGGAGGCCGACACGGCGGTCCGGATCGGGCCCGCGCCGGCCGCCGAGAGCTATCTGTCGGTGGAGCGGCTGCTCGAGGCCGCCGCCCGCACCGGCGCGCAGGCGGTGCACCCGGGATACGGCTTCCTCGCCGAGAACGCGGGCTTCGCGCGCGCGTGCGAGGAGGCGGGGCTGGTGTTCATCGGCCCGTCGGCGGACGCGATCGCGCTCATGGGCGACAAGATCCGCGCCAAGGAGACGGTGCAGGCGGCCGGGGTGCCGGTGGTGCCCGGCTCCAGCGGCAGCGGACTGAGCGACGGCCAACTGGCCGACGCGGCCCGGGAGATCGGGATGCCCGTGCTGCTGAAGCCGTCCGCCGGCGGTGGCGGCAAGGGCATGCGGCTCGTGCGGGACGCCGACGCGCTGGCCGACGAGATCGCCGCCGCCCGCCGCGAGGCCCGCGCCTCCTTCGGCGACGACACGCTCCTGGTGGAGCGGTGGATCGACCGGCCCCGGCACATCGAGATCCAGGTGCTGGCCGACGGCCACGGGAACGTCGTCCACCTCGGCGAGCGCGAGTGCTCCCTCCAGCGGCGTCACCAGAAGATCATCGAGGAGGCGCCCAGCGTGCTCCTCGACGAGGCCACGCGCGCGGCGATGGGCGAGGCGGCCGTGCAGGCGGCCCGCAGCTGCGGGTACCGGGGCGCGGGCACGGTGGAGTTCATCGTGCCGGGCGGGGACCCGTCGCAGTACTACTTCATGGAGATGAACACCCGTCTCCAGGTGGAGCACCCGGTCACCGAACTGATCACGGGCCTGGACCTGGTGGAGTGGCAGCTGCGGGTGGCGGCCGGGGAGAAGCTGGGTTTCTCTCAGGCGGACGTGACCCTGACCGGGCACGCGGTCGAGGCCCGGATCTGCGCCGAGGACCCCTCGCGCGGCTTCCTCCCCTCGGGCGGCACGGTGCTGCTGCTGGACGAGCCGCAGGGTGACGGCGTGCGCACCGACTCCGGGCTCAGCGAGGGCACCGAGGTGGGCAGCCTGTACGACCCGATGCTGTCCAAGGTGATCGCCCACGGCCCCGACCGTGAGACGGCCCTGCGCAAGCTGCGGGCGGCCCTGGCGGAGACGGTCACGCTGGGCGTGCAGACCAACGCGGGCTTCCTGCGCAGGCTGCTGGCCCACCCGGCCGTCGTCCGGGGCGACCTCGACACCGGGCTGGTCGAGCGGGTGGTGGACGAGCTGGTCCCGGCGGAGGTGCCGGAGGAGGTGTACGAGGCGGCGGCGGCCGTACGGACGCAGGCGCTGCAGCCCCGCACGGACGGCTGGGTCGACCCCTTCTCGGTGCCGAGCGGCTGGCGGCTCGGCGGCACCCCGAAGCCGCCCGCCTTCCACCTGCGGGTGCAGGAGCCGGTGACGTACACCCCGCGCGGCAGCCACACCGTCGGCGACGACCGGGTGAGCGTCACCCTGGACGGCGTCCGGCACGCCTTCCGCCGCGCCGGTGACTGGATCGGCCGGGACGGCGACGCGTGGCACGTGCGCAGCCACGACCCGGTGGCCGACTCGCTGGGCCGCGCGGCCCACGCGGGCGCCGACTCGCTGACCGCACCCATGCCCGGCACGGTCACCGTGGTCAAGGTGGCCGTCGGCGACGAGGTGGCAGCCGGGCAGAGCCTGCTGGTGGTGGAGGCGATGAAGATGGAGCACGTCATCTCCGCCCCGCACGCGGGCACGGTCGCCGAGCTGGACGTGACGCCGGGCACGACGGTCGCCATGGACCAGGTGCTGGCCGTCATCGCACCGCACGAGGAGGTGGCGCAGTGACCGCCGAGGGACTGCCCATGGTCGTACCGGCGTCGGACCTGCCCGCGCGGGTGCGGATCTACGAGGTCGGCGCGCGCGACGGGCTGCAGAACGAGAAGCGGACCGTGCCGGCCGAGATCAAGGCGGAGTTCATCCGCCGGCTCGCCGACGCGGGCCTGACCACCATCGAGGCGACGAGCTTCGTGCACCCCAAGTGGGTGCCCCAGCTCGCCGACGCCGAGCAGCTGTTCCCGATGGTCAGCGACCTGCCGGGCGTCGCGCTGCCGGTGCTGGTGCCCAACCAGCGGGGCCTGGACCGGGCATTGGCGCTCGGCGCCGACCGGGTCGCCGTCTTCGCCAGCGCCACCGAGTCCTTCGCGAAGGCCAACCTCAACCGCACGGTGGACGAGTCGCTGGCCGTGTTCGCTCCGGTGGTCCGGCAGGCGAAGGACCGGGGCGTGCACGTGCGCGGCTATGTGTCGATGTGCTTCGGCGATCCGTGGGAGGGCGCCGTCCCGCTGCACCAGGTCGCCCGGGTCTGCGCGGCCCTGAGGGACATGGGCTGCGACGAGCTGAGCCTCGGCGACACGATCGGCGTGGCCACCCCGGGCCATGTGCTCGAACTGCTCAACCTGCTCAACGAGGAGGGCGTGCCGACCAACATGATCGGCGTGCACTTCCACGACACCTACGGCCAGGCGCTCGCCAACACCTATGCGGCCCTGGAACACGGGGTGACCACGATCGACGCCTCGGCCGGCGGTCTCGGCGGCTGCCCGTACGCCAAGTCCGCCACCGGCAACCTCGCCACCGAGGACCTCGTCTGGATGCTGCACGGCCTGGGCATCGAGACCGGGGTCGACCTCGGCCGTCTGACCGCCACCAGCGTGTGGATGGCCGCCCACCTGGACCGGCCCAGCCCGTCCCGTACCGTCCGCGCACTCGGTAAAACGACACAGCCCCACAAGGACCAGTGATCAGCATGGACCACCGTCTCAGCCCCGAGCTGGAGGAACTCCGCCGCACGGTGCAGGAGTTCGCGCACGACGTGGTGGCGCCGAAGATCGGCGACTTCTACGAGCGGCACGAGTTCCCCTACGAGATCGTCCGCGAGATGGGCCGCATGGGCCTGTTCGGGCTGCCGTTCCCCGAGGAGTACGGCGGCATGGGCGGCGACTACCTCGCGCTCGGCATCGCCCTGGAGGAACTGGCCCGGGTGGACTCGTCGGTGGCGATCACCCTGGAGGCCGGTGTCTCGCTCGGCGCGATGCCGCTGCACCTGTTCGGCACCGAGGAGCAGAAGCGCGAGTGGCTGCCCCGCCTGTGCGCGGGCGAGATCCTGGGCGCGTTCGGCCTGACCGAGCCGGACGGGGGCAGCGACGCGGGCGCGACCCGTACGACGGCCCGCCTGGACCCGGACACGAACGAATGGGTGATCAACGGCACGAAGTGCTTCATCACCAACTCGGGCACGGACATCACGGGTCTGGTGACCGTCACCGCCGTCACCGGCCACAAGCCGGACGGCAGGCCGCAGATCTCGTCGATCATCGTCCCGTCCGGCACTCCGGGCTTCACGGTGGCGGCCCCGTACTCGAAGGTCGGCTGGAACGCCTCGGACACCCGTGAGCTGTCCTTCCAGGACGTCCGGGTGCCGGCGGCGAACCTGCTCGGCGAAGAGGGGCGTGGCTACGCCCAGTTCCTGCGCATCCTGGACGAGGGCCGCATCGCCATCGCGGCGCTCGCCACCGGTCTGGCCCAGGGCTGTGTGGACGAGTCGGTCAAGTACGCCAAGGAACGCCACGCCTTCGGCAAGCCGATCGGCGCCAACCAGGCGATCCAGTTCAAGATCGCCGACATGGAGATGAAGGCCCACACGGCCCGACTGGCCTGGCGCGACGCCGCCTCCCGCCTGGTGGCAGGTGAGCCCTTCAAGAAGGAGGCGGCCCTGGCCAAGCTCTACTCCTCCACCGTCGCGGTGGACAACGCCCGCGACGCGACGCAGGTCCACGGCGGCTACGGCTTCATGAACGAGTACCCGGTGGCCCGCATGTGGCGCGACTCCAAGATCCTGGAGATCGGCGAGGGCACGAGCGAGGTCCAGCGGATGCTGATCGCCCGCGAGCTGGGGCTGGTCGGCTGAGGGGCCGCAGGGTCACTTCCGCCGGGTGAAGCGGACGTCGGGGGTGCAGGGGTCGTCGAGGTCGACGGTGACGCAGAGGGTCTTGCCGCCGTCGATCGCCAGCAGCTCGAACGCGCAGTCCTGCGGCTCCTCGTCGAAGTAGAGCGCGATCTGTGAACCCGACGGCACCTTGTCCGCCGTACTGGCGCTGCCGTCCGCGGCGACGAACGACCAGGTGCCGGTGGCCCTTTCACCCGGGCACAACACGTACTCCTCGGCGAGCTTCCTCGAGTCGAGGCCGGTGGAGATGAACGTGCGGTCGGCGGCGAAGGACAGCTCCTCGCCGTCGGCCGCCTTCCACGTGCCGACGACCTGGCCCATGGAGACCCTGGCCGTGTCGTCCATGAAGGCACATCCGGCGACCGGCAGCAGCGCCGCGAGGAGGAGCACGGAGGGCCGGCGGTCGGGCCGGCGGAGGGACTTGACCACGCGGCCATCCTAGAGCGGGCCGTCACCCCACCCTCCTGGACATCTACTGAGGTTAGGCTAACCTACCTTCGAACCTGTCCGGCGGGCGCTCCGCCCCGTTCGAAAGCAGTCATACCCATGCCCTTTGCCCGTGCCACCCATCTGAACCGCCGCGGTTTCCTCGCCGCGGGCGGCGCGCTCGGACTCGGTGCCGCGCTCGCGGCCTGCGGGGACGGCAAGGGCAAAGACGGCGAGTCCGGGAGCGGCGGCAAGGCCGCCGAGTCCGGACCGTGGTCCTACAAGGACGACCGCGGCACGAGCGTGAAGCTGGGCAAGGTGCCCGCGAACATCGTGGCGTTCACCGGTGTCGGCGCCGCGCTCCACGACTACGGCATCCAGGTCAAGGGCGTCTTCGGCCCGACGAGGACCAGCGCCGGCAAGCCCGACGTCCAGGCCGGCGACATGGACATCAGCAAGGTCACGGTCATCGGCAACGCCTGGGGCCAGTTCAACATCGAGAAGTACGCGTCCCTCGCTCCTGACGTGCTGATCTCCACGATGTTCGACGACGCGGGCACGCTCTGGTACGTCCCCGAGGAGTCGAAGAAGAAGATCGCCCAACTCGCCCCGAGCGTCGGCATCTCCGTCTACGACCGCCGGCTCACCCAGCCGCTGCAGCGCATGTGGGACCTCGCCGAGTCACTCGGCGCCGACATGAAGGCGGCCGCGGTGACGGACGCGAAGAAGCGGTTCGAGGACGCGGCGGCCCGACTGCGCGCCGCCGCCAAGGCCAAGCCGGGCATCAAGGTGATGGCCGGCTCCGCGAGCGACCAGCTGTTCTACGTCTCCGGGACCGACCTCTCCATCGACCTCGAGTACTTCAAGGCCCTCGGCGTGAACTTCGTCGAGCCGCCGGAGAGCGCGAAGAAGCAGGGCGGCGGCTGGTACGAGTCGCTGAGCTGGGAGAACGTCGACAAGTACCAGGCCGACATCATCATGATGGACGACCGCACCTCGGCGATCCAGCCGGCCGACATCACCAAGGCGACCTGGAAGAAGCTGCCCGCGGTCAAGGCGGGGCAGGTCATCGCCCGCTCGCCGGAACCGATCCTGTCGTACGACAAGTGCGTGCCGCTGCTCACCCGGCTGGCCGAAGCCCTGGAGAAGGCCGAGAAGGTCGGCTGACCGGACAACTCCCCTCACCTCGCCCTGAATCCCACCCTCAGGAGCCCACATGACGACGGCCGTTGCCGCCCCGTTCCGATTCTTCTCCCTGCAGGTCGTACGGACGAGGCGGCTGGGGCCGTCTCTCGTGCGCGTCACCTTCGGCGGAACCGACCTGCACGCCTTCCACTCCGACGGACGCGACCAGTCCCTGTCCCTGTTCCTGCCGCATCCGGGCCAGCCGGAGCCCGTCGTCCCGCTGGAGCTGGGCGACGGCTGGTGGCAGCGGTGGCGCGAACTCCCCGAGGACGTAAGGGCGGTGATGCGCTCGTACACCCTCCGGGCGCTCAGGCGGGACCCGGACGAGATCGACATCGACTTCGTGCTGCACGGCACGGAGCCCGGCGCCCCCGCCCCCGCCGGCCCCGCCTCCCGCTGGGCCTCCCGGGCCGTCTCCGGCGATCGCGTGCTGCTGCTCGGGCCGGCCGTCGCCGACAACCGCGCCATCCGGTTCCGCCCGCCCGAGGACACCGACCTGGTCGTCCTGTGGGGCGACGAGACCGCCGTACCGGCCGCCACCGCCGTCCTCGAGTCCCTGCCGGCCGGCACCCGGGTCCGCGCCTGGCTGGAGACACCGCACGCCGGTGACGTCCAGGACGTGCGCACGGAGGCGGACGCGGAGATCACGTGGCTCGTACGGCACGACGGGTCCCCCATGGCCGTCGACGCCGTACGAGCCGCCCGACTGCCCGCGGCCGAGCGGCCGTACGTGTGGATCGCGGGCGAGTCCGGGCAGGTGAAGGCCCTGCGGCGGCACTTCGTCGGCGAGCGGGGCGTCGACCGGCGGCGCGTCACCTTCGTCGGGTACTGGCGGCAGGGCATGACGGAGGAACAGCTGCGCGCGGCGGAGTGACTCCCCACGCGGCGTCCCTCCCGGTGGAGCAACTTCCGGCCGAGCGACGGCCGTCATGGGCGAGTCATGCCCTGATCCAGAAAACTTAGGTTAGGCTAACCTAAGTTCAGCCTACGGACTGTCCCCTCGGAGGACCCCCACATGCGCTCGCACCTGCTCAATGGCCTCACCGCGGAGCACTACCGCCGCTCCGTGTCCGAAGGAGTCGAGCGGGTGGCCGCCAAACTCGCCACCACCGAAAGTCCGTTCACCGGCGTCACCGTCGACGCCCTCACTTCCCGCATCGACGCGATCGACCTGGACCGGCCACTGGGCGACACCGCCGCCGTCCTGGACGAGCTGGAGGACGTGTACCTCCGGGACGCGGTCTACTTCCACCACCCCCGCTACCTCGCCCACCTCAACTGCCCGGTCGTCATCCCGGCGGTGCTCGGCGAGACCGTGCTGTCCGCGGTCAACTCCTCCCTGGACACCTGGGACCAGTCGGCCGGCGGCACCCTCATCGAGCGCAGGCTCGTCGACTGGACGGCCCGGCGGATCGGCCTCGGTCCCGCCGCCGACGGCGTGTTCACCTCGGGCGGCACCCAGTCCAACCTCCAGGCGCTGCTGCTCGCCCGCGAAGAGGCCAAGAGCGAGGACCTCGCCACGCTGCGCATCTTCGCCTCCGAGGTCAGCCACTTCAGCGTGCAGAAGTCCGCCAAACTCCTCGGGCTGGGGCAGGACGCCGTCGTCCCCGTCCCCGTCGACCACGACAAGCGGCTGCAGACCGTCGCCCTCGCCCACGAGCTGGAGCGCTGCCGGCGCGAGGGCCTGGTGCCGATGGCCGTCGTCGCCACCGCCGGGACCACCGACTTCGGCTCCATCGACCCGCTCCCGGAGATCGCCGAGCTGTGCGCCCAGTACGGCGTGTGGATGCACGTGGACGCGGCCTACGGCTGTGGACTGCTCGCCTCCCTCAAGTACCGGGACCGCCTGACCGGCATCGAACGCGCCGACTCCGTCACGGTCGACTACCACAAGGCCTTCTTCCAGCCGGTGAGTTCCTCCGCCGTCCTGGTGCGGGACGCGTCCACCCTGCGGCACGCCACCTACCACGCGGAGTACCTCAACCCGCGCCGCATGGTGCAGGAACGTATCCCCAACCAGGTCGACAAGTCCCTGCAGACCACTCGCCGCTTCGACGCGCTCAAACTGTGGCTGACCCTGCGCGTGATGGGCGCCGACGGCATCGGTCAGCTCTTCGACGAGGTCTGCGACCTGGCGGCAGAGGGCTGGAGGCTGCTCGCCACCGACCCCCGCTACGACGTCGTCGTGGAACCCACCCTGTCCACCCTCGTCTTCCGCTACGTCCCGGCGGCCGTCACCGACCCGGCCGAGATCGACCGTGCCAACCTCTACGCCCGCAAGGCCCTGTTCGCCTCCGGTGACGCGGTGGTCGCGGGCACCGAGGTGGCCGGCCGCCACTACCTGAAGTTCACCCTGCTCAACCCCGAGACCACGCCGACCGACATCGCCGCCGTGCTCGACCTGATCGCCGGCCACGCCGAGCAGTACCTGGGAGAGTCCCTTGACCGCGCTTCCTGAAGCCCCCGAGACGACCTACGACTTCGTGGGGATCGGGCTCGGCCCCTTCAACCTCGGCCTCGCCTGCCTCACCGAGCCCATCGCCGAACTCGACGGCGTCTTCCTGGAGTCCAAGCCGGACTTCGAGTGGCACGCCGGGATGTTCCTGGACGGCGCCCACCTGCAGACCCCGTTCATGTCGGACCTGGTCACCCTGGCCGACCCGACCTCGCCGTACTCCTTCCTCAACTATCTGAAGGAGAAGGGCAGACTGTACTCGTTCTACATCCGCGAGAACTTCTACCCGCTGCGGGTCGAGTACGACGACTACTGCCGCTGGGCGGCGAACAAGCTGAGCAGCGTCCGCTTCGGCACCACGGTCACCGAGGTGACGTACGAGGACGGGTGCTACGTCGTGCGCACGCAGACCGGCGACACCTACCGCGCCCGGCACCTGGTCCTCGGCACCGGCACCCCGCCGCACGTCCCGGACGCCTGCCGGGACCTGGGCGGCGACTTCCTCCACAACTCCCGCTACGTGCACCACAGGGCGGAGCTGCAGCGCAAGAAGTCCATCACCCTGGTCGGCAGCGGCCAGTCGGCGGCCGAGATCTACTACGACCTGCTCGGCGAGATCGACGTCCACGGCTACCAGCTGAACTGGGTCACCCGCTCCCCCCGCTTCTTCCCGCTCGAGTACACCAAGCTCACGCTGGAGATGACGTCCCCGGAGTACGTCGACTACTACCGCGACCTCCCCGAGGCCACCCGCTACCGGCTGACCACCGAGCAGAAAGGCCTGTTCAAGGGCATCGACGGCGACCTGATCAACGAGATCTTCGACCTGCTCTACCAGAAGAACCTCGCCGGCCCGGTCCCGACCCGCCTGCTGACCAACTCCTCGCTGAACGGTGCGCGGTACGCGGACGGCACGTACACCCTCTCCTTCCGTCAGGAGGAGCAGGAGAAGGACTACGAGCTGACCAGCGAGGGCCTGATCCTCGCCACCGGCTACCGGTACGCCGAGCCGGACTTCCTGACGCCCGTCAAGGACCGGCTGCGCTACGACTCCCGGGGCAACTTCGACATCGCCCGCAACTACGCCATCGACATCACCGGCCGGGGCGTCTTCCTGCAGAACGCCGGCGTCCACACGCACAGCATCACCAGCCCCGACCTGGGCATGGGCGCCTACCGGAACGCGTACATCATCCGCGAGCTGCTCGGGACGGAGTACTACCCGGTCGAGAAGAGCATCGCCTTCCAGGAGTTCGCAGCATGAACGGCACCGACATGACCTTCACCTTCCGTCCCGTCGACCCGCTGAAGGACGGCCGGCTCCTGCACTCCTGGGTCACCCATCCCAAAGCGTCCTTCTGGATGATGCAGGACGCCGGGCCGGAGGAGGTCGAGCGGGCGTACACGGAGATCGCGGCGGACGAGCACCACCACGCGCTGCTCGGCCTGCGCGCCGGCGAACCCGCCTTCCTCATGGAGCGGTACGACCCCGCGCACCGGGAGCTGGTCGGGCTGTACGAGGCGCAGCCCGGGGACATCGGCATGCACTTCCTCACCCCGCCGACCGGCACGCCCGTCCGCGGCTTCACCCGGGCCGTCATCACCGCGGTGATGGTCCACCTCTTCGAGGACCCGGCGGTGGAGCGGGTCGTGGTCGAACCCGACGTCCGCAACACGGCCGTGCACGCCCTGAACGAGGCGGTCGGCTTCGTGCCCGCGCGGGAGATCCGGACGCCGGAGAAGACGGCGCTGCTGAGCTTCTGCACGCGCGAGCGGTTCGTCGCGGCGACGGGGGTGGCCGCATGAGCCTCGCCGACGCCGTGGCCCACCTCTCCCCCGAGCGCTGGGCGACCGCCGACCGCCTGCTGATACGCAAGGCCCTCGCCGAGTTCGCGCACGAGCGCCTGATCACGCCCGAGCAGGAGGAAGACGGGTACGTCGTCCGCAGCGACGACGAGCTGACCTCCTACCGCTTCCGTGCCGTCCGGCGCGCCCTCGACCACTGGGAGGTCGACGCCGGAAGCATCACGCGTCACCGGGACGGCACCGAACTCCCGCTGTCCGCCCTGGACTTCATTCTCGACCTGAAGAACTCCCTCGGTCTGAGCGACGAGGTCCTGCCGGTCTACCTGGAGGAGATCTCCTCCACCCTCTCCGGGATCTGCCACAACCTCACCAAGCCCCGCACCACCTCCGCGGAGCTGGCGGGCAGCGGCTTCCAGGAGATCGAGACCGGGATGACCGAGGGCCACCCCTGCTTCGTCGCCAACAACGGGCGGCTCGGATTCGGCGTCCACGAGTACCTGTCGTACGCCCCGGAGACCGCGAGCCCCGTCCGGCTGGTGTGGCTGGCCGCGCACCGGTCCAGGGCCGCGTTCACGGCCGGGGTCGGGATCGAGTACGAGGCCTTCCTGCGGGAGGAGCTGGGCGAGGGGACGCTGGCCCGGTTCCGCGCGACCCTCACCGACCAGGGCCTGGACCCCGCCGACTACCTCCTCGTCCCCGTCCACCCCTGGCAGTGGTGGAACAAGCTCACGGTCACCTTCGCCGCCGAGGTGGCCCGCCGGCACCTGGTCTGCCTCGGCGAGGGCGACGACGAGTACCTGGCCCAGCAGTCCATCCGGACCTTCTTCAACACCAGCCACCCGCACAAGCACTACGTGAAGACCGCCCTGTCGGTCCTCAACATGGGCTTCATGCGGGGCCTGTCGGCCGCCTACATGGAGGCGACTCCGGCGATCAACGACTGGCTGGCCCAGCTGATCGACGACGACCCGGTGCTGAAGTCCACGGGCCTGACGATCATCCGGGAGCGGGCGGCCGTGGGCTACCGGCACCTGGAGTACGAGCGGGCCACCGACCGCCACTCGCCGTACCGCAAGATGCTGGCCGCGCTGTGGCGGGAGAGTCCGGTGCCCTCGCTGAGGGACGGCGAGTCGCTCGCCACCATGGCCTCCCTGCTGCACCTGGACCACACCGGCGCCTCCTTCGCGGGCGCCCTGATCGAACGGTCCGGGCTGCCCCCCGCCGCATGGCTCCGGCGCTACCTGCGGGCGTACTACACCCCTCTGCTGCACAGCTTCTACGCCTACGACCTGGTCTTCATGCCGCACGGCGAGAACGTGATCCTGGTGCTGAAGGACGGGGTGGTGGAGCGGGCGGTCTACAAGGACATCGCCGAGGAGATCGCGGTGCTGGACCCGGACGCGGTGCTGCCGCCGGAGGTCCGGCGCATCCGCGTGGAAGTCCCCGAGGACCAGAAGCTGCTGTCCCTCTTCACGGACGTCTTCGACTGCTTCTTCCGCTTCCTCGCGGCGCATCTGGCCCGCGAGGGAATCCTGGAGGAGGACGCCTTCTGGCGCACGGTCGCGGAGGTCACCCGCGAGTACCAGGAGGCGACCCCCGAACTGGCCGACAGGTTCGCCCGGTACGACATGTTCGTCCCCCGCTTCGCCCTGTCCTGCCTCAACCGCCTCCAACTCCGCGACAACCGCCGGATGGTGGACCTCACCGACCCGTCGGGCGCCCTCCAGCTGGTCGGCGACCTCGAGAACCCGATCGCCGGCTTCTGACCGGCGAGAACGCCAGGACCGGCCGGACACGGACGGGCACCCCGGAGGACGGTCCTCCGGGGTGCCCGTCCCGGTGTGGTCAGTGCGTCGGCCAGGGGACCTGGGGGGACTTGTAGTAGTGGATGCCCAGGGCGTCCCAGCGGGGGGCCTGGCCGGCCAGGCGGTTCTTGTAGGCCGTCCAGTCGTGCGTGGTCTGCGGGGACCAGGCCAGTTCGGCCGCGCCGGGCAGGCGCGGGAACGCCATGTACTCGATGTCGGCGGACGTCTTCAGGGTCTCCGACCAGAGCGGGGCCTCGACGCCCCTGACGGCCGGGGCCGGTGCGCCGGCGAGGTAGGCGCCGGGGTTCCAGTCGTACGACCGCTGCACCTCGACCGTGCCGGCCCAGGTCGTGCCCAGCTTGGTGTTCTTCGTGTACTTCATGTCCAGGTAGAGCCGGTCCGCCGGGGACAGGATCAGGCCCGTGCCGTTCCGGGCGGCCTGCGCGACCTGCGCCTTCTCGGTGGCGCTGGTGCCGTCCAGGCCCCAGTACTGGGCGAGGGCGCCCTTCGCGGGGTGGGCGCCGGTGAGCTGGTGCCAGCCGATGACCGTCTTGCCGTACCGGGCGACGATCGGCTGGACCCGGTCCATGAACGTCACGTAGTCGGCGTGGCTGGTGGAGTGCGCCTCGTCGCCGCCGATGTGCAGGTAGCGGCCGGGGGTGAGGGCGGCCAGCTCCCGGATCACGTCGTCGGCGAAGTCGTAGGTGACCTTCTTCGGCACGCACAGCGAGCTGAAGCCGACCTGCGTGCCCGTGTACAGCGGGGGTGCCACGCCGTCGCAGTTGAGCTGGGCGTAGGAGGACAGGGCCGCGTTGGTGTGGCCGGGCATGTCGATCTCGGGGACGACCTCCAGGTAGCGGGAGGCCGCGTACCGGACGATCTCCTGGTACTGCGCCTTGGTGTAGTAGCCGCCCTTGCCGCCGCCGACCTCGGTGGAGCCGCCGTGGGTGGCCAGGCGCGGCCAGGAGTCGACGGCGATGCGCCAGCCCTGGTCGTCGCTGAGGTGCAGATGCAGCTCGTTGATCTTGTAGAGGGCGATCTGGTCGATGTAGCGCTCGACCTGGGCGACGGTGAAGAAGTGCCGGGAGACGTCCAGCATGGCGCCCCGGTAGGCGTAGCGGGGGCGGTCCTCGATGGTGCCGCCGGCGATCTGCCAGGGGCCCTGCTGGACGGTCTTCTTCTCCACGGCCGCCGGGAGCAGCTGGCGCAGGGTCTGGACGCCGTGGAAGAGGCCGGCGGGGGCGCTCGCGGTGATCGTGACGCCGTCGGCGGAGCTGTCCAGCCGGTAGCCCTCGGCGCCGAAGTCGCCCTTGGCGAGGTGGAGGCGGATGCCGCCGGTGCCACTGTCGGTGAGCGGTACCGGGTAGCCGGTGGAGGGGCGGAGGACGGCGGTGAGGTACGCGCCGATGCGGCGGACCTCACCGGAGTGGTCGACGTGGACGCCGGTGGTGCGGGTGAGGGTGTACGGCGTGCCGCCCGGCTGGACCGAGGCGGGCGCCGGGACCACCTGGTCCAGCGGGGTCGGTGCGGTGGCGTGGGCCGCGGGGGCGGCGCCGAGGGTGAAGACGCCGGCCGCCGCGACGAGCAGCAGTGAACCGAGGAGGCGGGGCGTTCGAGGAGTCGTGCCGTGGTGCCGTCTCACAAGCACTCCCTTCGGACGGGTTCGAGCACGGGATGTGAGTGACCGTCGGATGTGTCGGCCGTTCAGGTGCGCCGACCGTCGGACGTGGTCGAGACCACTCTCCCGCAGATCCGGTGAAACAATCCCCGCATGGCGGAAATCATCCAGAAGGACGGCACCTGGACCTTCGACGGCGAGACCCTCCGGCTCACTCCGGGCCGGGACAAGAACGTGCACCTGCTCCGCCGCGAGCTGGGCGAACTCGTCGTGCCGCTGGGGGCGTTGGCCGGTGTCTCCTTCGAGCAGGGGAAGCGGGCGGGGCGGCTCAGGCTGCGGCTGCGGGACGGCGCCGATCCGCTGCTGCAGGCCACGGGCGGCCGGCTCGCCGAGGCGAACGACCCGTATCAGCTGACGGTGGAGTCCGAGCGGTACGGCGTCGCCGAGTACCTCGCGGACGAGGTGCGCAACGCGCTGCTGCTGGACGAGGTGTCACCGGAACCGGTCGACGGGTATCTGCTGCCGGGCCCGTCGCTGCCGGTGTCCGCGTCGGCCGGGGACGGCACGGCGAGCTTCGACGGGGAGCGGGTGCGGCTGGAGTGGAACTGGAAGACGGAGGACGCCAAGGCCGCCACCGGCCCCCGCACGATCCCGCTCTCGGACGTCGTCGGCGTGCAGTGGCAGCCGGCGGCCGGGCTGGAGAACGGGCATCTGCGGTTCCTGGTGCGCGGGGCGCCGGTCACGGCTCCGCCCAAGTACGACCCGAACGCGGTCGAGCTGTGGGGGTTCAAGAAGGACCCGCTGATGGCCCTGGTGGCCGCCGCCGTGCAGGCGCGGCTGCCGCACCCCGCCGCGGCCGGGCGGGATGCGGTGCCGGAAGCGGCGGGGCTCACGAAGGAGCCGGAGCCGGCCGGGGACGGCCATGACGCGCTGCTGCGGCGCCTGCGGGAGCTGGGCGAGCTGCACCGTGACGGGGTGCTGACGGCGGAGGAGTTCACCCTGGCCAAACAGGCGGTCCTCAGGCGCATGTAGCGCGCGAGGACCGCCCGCTCGGGCGACCGGGGCTACTTCGCCGTGCGGGAGACGGTGAAGTGGTCGATGCGGTCGCCCGTCTCGGCGATGCCCGACACCTTCAGCGTGGCCTGGCGGCCCTTCGGCGCGGGCTGGACGTCCACGCGGAGGAACGAGTAGTTGAGGTAGCGCACCCGGGACCAGGCGACGGTCTCGTCGACCTTGCCGTCCTTGGTGTTGATGAAGGACGCGACCGAGTCCACCTCGTGCTCGTTGCCCTCGTAGGAGTCGGGGGCGCTGAACGCGTAGAGGCTGCGGCCCGCCGCGCCGGCGGTGACGTACACCACACCCTCGGTCTCGGGGTAGGCGGTGCCGCCGATCGGGAGCTTCTTGGTGACCTTGCCGTCCTTGATGACGTCGGTGCGCTCGTACTGGTGGTTGTGGCCGTTGATGACCAGGTCCACCTGGTACTTCTCGAACAGCGGCACCCACTCCTGGCGCACACCCCCCTCCGAGGCGTGCGCCCTGGAGGTGCAGTAGGCGCAGTGGTGGAAGAAGATGACGACGAAGTCGACGTCCTTGGAGGCGCGGTACTTCTTCAGCTGGGTTTCCAGCCACTTCGTCTGGGTTCCGCCAGAGATGCCCAGGTTTGCCGGGATCTCGAAGGAGATGTCGTTGGCGTCGAGCGAGATGACCGCCGTGTTGCCGTGGACGAAGGAGTAGACCCCCGGCAGGTTCTTGGCGTCCGGTCCGTTGTCGGGCAGCGTCCAGCGGGCTTCCTCGCCGCCGTAGCCGTTGGGCGAGTACCAGGCCTCCATGTCGTGGTTGCCGTAGGACGGCATCCACGGGACCTGCTTGGCGACCGACTCGGTCTGGTGGAGGAACTGGTCCCAGGTGCGCGAGTCGAAGCCGGTGTCGGTGGACTTGCCCTGGCCGGCCGGGTCGCCGTAGGCGATGTCACCGGCGTGCAGGTGGAAGGCCGGGTTCTGGCCGAGGATCAGCGCGTTGTTGGCCAGGCCGTGGTAGCCGACACCCTCGTCACCGAAGGCGGTGAAGGTGAACGGCGCCTTGTGCGCGGGAGCGGTGGTGAAGGTGCCCACGGTACCCAGCAGGTGCGGCTCGGCCGGGTCGAAGCCCTGGTGGCCGACGCCGTAGTAGTAGGTCCTGCCCGGGCGCAGGTGGGTGAGCCTGGCGTGCAGGTAGTACTGGGTGTGGTCGCCGCTCGCGCCGACACCGGCCGGGGTGTAGAGGGTGCGGACCTCGGCCTCGATCTTGCGGGAGAGGTCCCAGGGGTGGGCGCCGATGCGGATGAACGGCTTCTTCACGGCGACCGGCACCTGCCAGGAGACGGTCATCTCCGTGCGCGGGTCGTTGCCGAAGGCGAGGTGGCGGCCGAAGGGGGCCACGAGCGCGCCGTCGACCGACTCGGCGGCGGGGGCGGTGCGCTGCGTCGGCACGGCGGCCTGTGCGGTGGCGCCCGTCACGAACGCGCCACCCGTGACGGCGCCCAGGGTGACGGCGCCGCCTCTGATCATGGTGCGCCGGGAGAATCTGGCGCGCAGGTACTCGTGCTGCTCGGCCATGCTCATCCGCGCGGCCAGCTTCTCCGGTACTCCCATACGAGGAATGTCCATGGCGTCCGAAACTCGCGGGTCCGGGCAACGAGACGCAGGACACAAGATGGACGGCTTGCGAACAGAGATCCAAAAGCCCTGCGAAAGGGATCTGCCCGAAATCGGGCATGATTCTTGCGAAACCGGCGCCGGTACCTCAGGATCTACCGGGTGCACGACGAACTGGTTGATCATCTGACGCGATCCACGCCCCTGAGCCGGGGCGAGGCGCTGCGGGTGGTCCAGGACGTGCTCGCCTATTTCGACGAGACGACGCAGGACTTCGTCCGTCGCCGCCACCGCGAACTCCAGACCCAGGGCCTGGTGAACGCGGAGATCTTCGAACGGATCGAGGCGGATCTGAGATACCGGGCGGTGGCGCCGCCGGAGCTGACGCTCAGGCAGCTGCGCCGCATGGTCTACGGCTGAGAAGCTACGGCACGACGCCAGACTGAGAGATACCTATATATGTGCGGAATTGTCGGATACATCGGGAAGCGTGACGTCGCCCCTCTCCTCCTGGAGGGCCTGCAGCGGCTGGAGTACCGCGGCTACGACTCCGCGGGCATCGTCGTCACATCCCCGAAGGCGCCCGGTCTGAAGATGGTCAAGGCCAAGGGCCGGGTGCGGGACCTGGAGGCCAAGGTCCCGGCGCGCTTCAAGGGCACCACCGGTATCGCCCACACCCGCTGGGCCACCCACGGCGCCCCCTCCGACGTGAACGCCCACCCGCACATGTCGGCCGACGGCAAGGTCGCCGTCGTCCACAACGGCATCATCGACAACGCGACCGACCTGCGCCGCAAGCTCGAGGCGGACGGTGTCGAGTTCCTCTCCGAGACGGACACCGAGGTCCTCACCCACCTCATCGCCCGCTCCACCGCCGAGAAGCTGGAGGACAAGGTCCGCCAGGCGGTGCGTGTGATCGAGGGCACCTACGGCATCGCCGTCCTGCACGCCGACTTCCCGGACCGCATCGTGGTGGCCCGCAACGGCTCCCCGGTCGTCCTCGGCATCGGCGAGAAGGAGATGTTCGTCGCCTCCGACATCGCCGCCCTGGTCATGCACACCCGTCAGATAGTGACGCTGGACGACGGCGAGATGGCCACGCTCAAGGCCGACGACTTCCGCACCTACACCACCGAGGGCACGCGCACCACCGCCGAGCCCACGACGGTGGAGTGGGAGGCCGAGTCGTACGACATGGGCGGCCACGACACCTACATGCACAAGGAGATCTTCGAGCAGGCCGACGCCGTGGACCGCGTGCTGCGCGGCCGGATCGACGACCGCTTCTCCACCGTGCACCTCGGCGGCCTCAACCTGGACGCCCGCGAGGCCCGGCAGATCCGCCGCGTGAAGATCCTCGGCTGCGGCACCTCGTACCACGCGGGCATGATCGGCGCCCAGATGATCGAGGAGCTGGCCCGCATCCCCGCCGACGCCGAGCCGGCCTCCGAGTTCCGCTACCGCAACGCGGTGGTCGACCCCGACACCCTCTACGTGGCCGTCTCCCAGTCCGGTGAGACGTACGACGTGCTCGCCGCCGTCCAGGAGCTGAAGCGCAAGGGTGCCCGGGTCTTCGGTGTCGTCAACGTGGTCGGCTCGGCGATCGCCCGCGAGGCGGACGCCGGCATCTACGTGCACGCCGGGCCCGAGGTCTGCGTGGTGTCGACCAAGTGCTTCACCAACATGACGGTCGCCTTCGCGCTGCTCGCCCTGCACCTCGGCCGCACCCGCGACCTCTCGGTCCGCGACGGCAAGCGGATCATCGAGGGCCTGCGCAAGCTGCCCGAGCAGATCACCGAGATCCTCAAGCAGGAGGAGCAGATCAAGGAGCTGGCCGAGCTGTACGCCGACGCCCGCTCGATGCTCTTCATCGGCCGCGTCCGGGGCTACCCGGTGGCCCGTGAGGCCTCCCTGAAGCTCAAGGAGGTCTCGTACATCCACGCCGAGGCCTACCCCGCCTCCGAGCTCAAGCACGGCCCGCTGGCCCTGATCGAGCCGGCCCTGCCGACGGTCGCGATCGTCCCCGACGATGACCTGCTGGAGAAGAACCGCGCGGCCCTGGAGGAGATCAAGGCCCGCGAGGGCAAGATCATGGCGGTGGCCCACCAGCCCCAGGAGAAGGCGGACCAGACCATCGTCGTCCCGAAGAACGAGGACGAGCTGGACCCGATCCTCATGGGCATCCCGCTCCAGCTGCTGGCGTACCACACGGCGAAGGCTCTCGGCCGGGACATCGACAAGCCGCGCAACCTCGCCAAGTCGGTGACGGTGGAGTAGGCGCCCCGCACGACGAAGAAGGGACCCCCGCGTGTGCCACCTGAACACGCGGGGGTCCCTTCCGTGCCGCTCGGTTTCAGCCGGTGGCCGTCACCCCCCGGCCCGCGGCACGCCGAGGAAGGACCGTCGGCCAGTGCGCGACCGCCGCCGTCGCCGCGTACCAGGCCACCGCACCGGAGGCGACGGCCACCCAGCCGCCGGCCTTGGTCAGGACGGAGCTGTCCGCGAACTGCGCGACGGCCAGCACGAGCATCGCCAGGAACAGCAGCCCGTGCACGGCCTGGCCGAGGGTGTCCCCGCCGGCGAGGGTGAGCGTGAGCGCCACGAGGGCGAACAGCAGCAGGAAGAGTCCGGCCGCGTGAGCCGAGCCGTGTCCCGACACGGCCCAGGTGAACCACAGCGCGCCGAGGGCCACGAAGCCCGTACCGGAGACGCTGTCACGGTCCCGGAGCGCCAACAGGCCGACGAGGAACAGGGCGACTCCGCCCACGTAGTGAGCCAGTGTCACGGCGTCCGACGTGCTCACACCGTCGATGACACCGGTCGTACCGAGCCCGAACGCCAACAGGGTGATTCCCAGGGCGAGTCGGCCCACAACGGAAGTGCTTCCGCTTCCCGCAGAGACGTCGTTGTCCACGGCGGGCTCCCTTCTTGCTGTGCAGTTGCGCGGTGACCGGTATATGCCCTTCACAAGGGCACAAACCACCTCTACGCGTGAGTAGTTTCGCGCTGCACAAAGGGAGTTGACGAAGCGTGAGGCTCTACGGAATGACGATCACGGGCCGCTTCGCCCGCTTGGCCAGCCGTCCCGCGACGGAGCCGAAGATCCGGCCGACGAGGCCGTGCGTCGAGCCGACGACGATCGCGTCCGCCTCGTACTCCCGCCCCACCTCTTCGAGTTCGTGGCAGATGTCCCCGCCCCGCTCGACCAGGATCCACGGCACCTCGGACAGATAGTCCGCACAGGCCAGTTCCAGCCCGAGGACCTCGGTGCGGTGGTCCGGCACGTCGACGAAGACGGGCGGCTCGCAGCCGGCCCACACCGTGGTCGGCAGCCGGTTGGCGACATGGACGATGATCAGGCCGGAGTGGGAACGGTGAGCCATGCCGATCGCGTAGGCGAGGGCGCGCTCACTGGAGGTGGAGCCGTCGAAGCCGACGACGACTCCGTGCCGGAAGGCGGGGTCGCAGGAAGGGCGTGACTCTTCCGCCGCCAGGGGATCGGCCGCCGTGGGATCGGCGACCGGCCGCTTGCGGTCCGCGGGTTCGAAGAATTCGTGACCGGCCATGACTGTCTCGGCGTTGTGATCCTTTATGGATGGGACGACAGTGTGCGGCGGAGCTGTGTCCGGGAAACATCTTCCCAAGCCCATACCCTCAAGGGTACGGCGGCACGCCTCCTGAGCCCAGATCCCGCGCACGCTCCGTGAGCGGCCCCCCGACGTCCGTAGAGGGTTCACCGGAGCATGCACGAGCCGCGCCCGTAACGCAATGGTTGCTGCCCCGTACAGGCGGTTTGCACAGCATTCACCGACGCACGGACGGTGACCGACCCGTCGAACGCGCGTTGTACCCGGCGAGTCACCGCCACAGGGAGTACGAGATGCCCGCACCGCGAACCACCTCCGAGCCGCGCCGCGCGCCGGACACGGCGAGCGATGTGATCCGCTGGTCCGCGTTCAGCTGCCTGCTCGTCCCCGTGGTGCTGGTCTGGTACGGCACCTCGCTGGCCGGCGCGGCGGGCGCCGCGCTGGGCCTGGCCGCCGTCACCGCCGTCTGCCGGGTTCTGCTGCGCCGCTCCGAGCGTTGCGCGACGCAGAGAGGCGGACGTCACACCCGGGGACAGACACCGGGCGACTGACCTGTTTCCGTACCCTCGAACGCTTCTTTTCAGCCAACTTCTGGATATCGGCCAGGAGGGCCCCCGACCACCCCCCAACCCCCGTTCCACCTGCACGGAAAGGGTCTACGGGCCGCTGCGCACCCTACGCGGTTCGGCCACCGCGACAAGGCGCACTTCCCTGCACCCCCCACGAGTGCAACGCTTCGTGATCGAATGCTTCACGCCAAGTTGTCATGTCGACAATGTCCGGCGTGTCGAACCGGCCACCGTGAGACCGCGGTAGCCAGTAGATTCGATCTTGACTGTCTTTACGGCGGGGGACTCGTGCAGGACCGAGGGGAAACGTGCAGGAGCGACACAACCGAGGAGCCGCGACCACCGAGGGGGGCTTAGCAGTATGAGCCACGACTCCACTGCCGCGCCGGATGCCGCGGCCCGGAAACTGTCCGGGCGACGCCGCAAGGAGATCGTCGCGGTGCTGCTGTTCAGCGGCGGCCCCATCTTCGAGAGTTCCATTCCGCTGTCGGTGTTCGGGATCGACCGCCAGGACGCCGGGGTGCCGCGCTACCGACTGCTGGTGTGCGCCGGCGAGGAAGGCCCGCTGCGGACCACAGGGGGCCTGGAACTCACCGCACCGCATGGACTGGAGGCGATCTCGCGCGCCGGGACGGTCGTCGTACCGGCCTGGCGCTCGATCACCTCGCCGCCACCGGAGGAGGCGCTCGACGCGTTGCGTCGGGCACATGAGGAGGGCGCCCGCATCGTCGGGCTGTGCACGGGCGCGTTCGTGCTCGCGGCAGCCGGCCTGCTGGACGGCCGCCCGGCGACCACCCACTGGATGTACGCGCCGACGCTGGCCAAGCGCTATCCGTCGGTGCACGTCGATCCACGGGAGCTGTTCGTCGACGACGGCGACGTGCTGACCAGCGCGGGCACGGCCGCCGGGATCGACCTCTGTCTCCACATCGTGCGCACGGACCACGGCAACGAGGCGGCCGGCGCGCTCGCCCGGCGCCTGGTGGTCCCGCCGCGCCGCAGTGGCGGTCAGGAGCGCTATCTCGACAGGTCTTTACCAGAGGAGATCGGCGCCGACCCGCTTGCCGAGGTCGTCGCCTGGGCGCTGGAACACCTCCACGAGCAGTTCGACGTGGAGACCCTGGCGGCACGCGCCTACATGAGCCGCCGCACGTTCGACCGCCGGTTCCGCTCGCTCACCGGCAGCGCGCCGCTGCAGTGGCTGATCACCCAGCGGGTGCTGCAGGCGCAGCGGCTGCTGGAGACGTCGGACTACTCGGTGGACGAGGTGGCGGGCCGGTGCGGGTTCCGCTCACCGGTCGCGCTGCGCGGGCACTTCCGGCGCCAGCTCGGCTCGTCGCCGGCCGCGTACCGGGCCGCCTACCGGGCCCGCCGGCCGCAGGGCGACAGGCCGGGTGAGGCGGAGGCGCCGGTGGGCGTCTCCGGCCAGCCGGGTCCGCCCCCGGGGCTGCCGGGTCCCGGGCCGGTGGGACACGCGCCCGCCGTGCTGCACTCGGACCGGGACAGCGGGGTGCCGATGCAGAGCCGTCGCCAGGCGGCCGGCGCGGTGGGCCTGCTGCCCGGGCCGCGCAGCGGCAGCTGAGCAAGCCCTGCCAGGGGGGCGGAGCAGGACTCCGCCCCCCTGTGCCGTGCTCCCGCACCCACAAGGTCACTGCACACCCGGGTCCGGTGCACGGCGGCGCGCCGTAAGGTGAGACACATGAACGATCGCATGGTGTGGATCGACTGCGAGATGACCGGCCTCTCGCTGTCCGACGACGCGCTCATCGAGGTGGCCGCCCTCGTCACCGACTCCGAGCTGAACGTACTCGGCGAGGGGGTGGACATCGTCGTCCGCCCGCCGGACTCGGCGCTCGAGACGATGCCGGAGGTGGTGCGTCAGATGCACACCGCGTCCGGGCTGCTCGCGGAGCTCCCGAACGGTACGACGCTGAAGGACGCCGAGGAGCAGGTCCTCGCGTATGTGAAGGAGTACGTGAAGGAGCCCGGCAAGGCCCCGCTGTGCGGCAACTCCGTCGGCACCGACCGCGGCTTCCTGCTGCGGGACATGCCGACCCTGGAGGACTACCTGCACTACCGGATCGTGGACGTCTCCTCGATCAAGGAGCTGGCCCGCCGCTGGTACCCGAGGGCGTACTTCAACAGCCCGGAGAAGAACGGCAACCACCGGGCCCTCGCCGACATCCGCGAGTCGATCGCCGAGCTGCGCTACTACCGCGAGGCGATCTTCGTGCCGCAGCCCGGCCCGGACTCCGAGACCGCGAAGACGATCGCCGCCAAGCACGTGCTGCCCGCGCGGTAGGGCGCGCGGCGGGGTTCACCGGGTCCGCTCGGGGCGCGCGCGAAAACCTGTGCGCGAGCACCCCTTCGGACCCTGTAGACTTCTTCTCGGCCGGTCGGGGAAACGACAAGTTCCAGAGCCGGTCGTGGTGGGTGTAGCTCAGCTGGCAGAGCACCTGGTTGTGGTCCAGGATGTCGCGGGTTCAAGTCCCGTCACTCACCCTGAGTGATCAGCCGGTGACTCCGTCGCAAGACGGGTCACCGGCTGATTCGTTTTCGCCGCCGGTCCGCCCCGCAGCGGCACCTCCGCCACCGGCAGCGCCGGGACGAGCGTGCGCTGCTGTTCGGCATGGACGAGGACGTGGAACAGGCACTGGTCGCGGCCGTCCGCGACGGGCTCCCGGCACTCCGCTCATCCAGGCCCTGCGCGACCACCTGCTGGGGGAGCGGGCGTTCAAGCCCGAGTACGACGAGCAGATCGCCGCCTTCCAGCGGCTGGTCACCAGCACGCCGGCGCTCGTGGAGTACCACCGGCGCATGTGGATGCGGCACGAACGCGCCCTGGCCGAGGCGATCGCCGTCGACGCGGGCGCCCCCGCCGGCGACCCGGCCTGCGCGGCCCTGGCCCATCTGACCCCGGAGTCCCGCGCCCTCGGCGCCACGGCCCCCGACCGCTTCGCCGCCGTCGACGCGGCCTTCGACCTGCTGGAGCGGGGCTGGACGGCGGTCCACGGCCGCGCAGGGACGCCCCTCATCACCCCGGCACGGTCATCGCCGTGATCGCGCAGCCCCACGCCATGAACCTGGCGGACCGGCCGCTCGTCTCCGGCAGGCGCTGAGCGTGCTCCTCTCCGAGGCCGGACCGCCGGACCCTCCTCCCCCGCCCCCGCGCGCGGACCGCTTCACGTCGACGCCCGCGTCACCAGCTCCGTGGGCAGCACCGCGTGCCGTCGCTCCAGGCCCCGGGACACCGCAGGGCGGCGGTCGGCAATCTCCGCAAGGAGGAGGTCGATCATCGCCCGGCCCATCTCCTCGATGGGCTGGCGGACGCTGGTGAGCGGGGGGTCCATGTGGCGGGCGATGGCCGAGTCGTCGTAGCCGATCAGCGCCACGTCGTCCGGGATGCGGCGGCCCGCCTCGCGCAGCACCTGGCGGGCACCGGCCGCCATCACGTCCGACCCGGCGAAGACCGCGTCCAGGTCGGGGTGCCGCTCCAGCAGCACGGACATGGCCCGCCGGCCGCCCTCCTCGGTGAAGTCACCGGCTTCGACGAGGCCTTCGTCCACGGTCCGGCCCGCGGCGCGCAGGGCGGCGCGGTAGCCGTCGACGCGGCGCTGGGCGCCGTAGACGTCGAGGCGGCCGGTGATGTGCGCGATACGGCTGCGGCCCCGGGCCAGCAGGTGCTCCACCGCCGAGCGGCCACCGCCGTAGTTGTCGGAGTCGACCGAGGCGAGCGTCTCCCCGGCCGAGCGCGGGCCGCTGATCACGGCCGGGATCTCCAGCTGGGCCAGGAGATCGGGCAGCGGGTCGTCGGCGTGGACCGAGACCAGCAGCACGCCGTCCACCCGGTGGGCCGCGAGGTACTGGGCGAGGCGCTGCCGCTCACGGTCGCTGCCCGCGAATATCAGCAGCAACTGCATCTCGGTGTCGGAGAGTTCGCCGCCGACTCCGCGCAGCATGTCCGAGAAGTAGGGCTCCGCGAAGAACCGGGTCTCCGGCTCGGGGACGACGAGGGCGATGGCGTCGGTGCGGTTCGCCGCGAGGGCGCGGGCCGCCGTGTTGGGGACGTAGCCGAGCTCGGCGACCGCCGCCTCGACCGCGGCGCGGGTGGCGTCACTGACCCGGGGCGAGCCGTTGATCACCCGCGAGACCGTGCCCCGGCCGACCCCGGCCCGGGCGGCGACCTCCTCGAGCGTGGGCCGCCCCCCGCTCCGGCTCCGCGCTCCGTGGCTTGCCATCGGCTCCGCCTCCCTCGACACCAAATCCGGCTGGCTGGAATCTAACAGTCCTGGCCAGAGCAACGGGTGGCTCTGGGCTTCCGGCAGCGGCCGGCTAACGCTCGGATAACCGAACGCATCACTGCGCGTCCGCTCCCTTGACACCCCGCGCCGAACCGACGACTCTTCAACACGTCACTTGTGGGAGCGCTCCCACAGTACCTCACACATACATGTCCCGCACGTTCCCCGCCCGAGCCGCAGCGAGTACGAACGGGCCCAATTCCATGCAGTTGGCCGGGGGGTCGGCACGTCAGGCAACAGGAGGACGCAATGCGCACGAGCATCCGCCGGTCCCAGCGGCTGATGGCCCTCGCGGCCGTCGCCGCCCTGACCACGGGGCTGCTGGCCGGCTGCGCCAAGGACTCGGACGACGGCTCGTCGGACAGCTCCGGTGGCAACGGCAGCGGCAAGGGCAAGACCACGCTGACCATCGGCACCTTCGGCGTCTTCGGCTACAAGCAGGCCGGCCTCTACGACGAGTACATGAAGCTCCATCCGGACATCACCATCAAGGAGAACGTCACCACGCGGACCGACGTGTACTGGCCGAAGGTGCTCACCCGCCTCCAGGCCGGCTCCGGCACGGACGACATCGAGGCCATCGAGATCGGCAACATCACCGAGGCCGTGCAGACCCAGGCCGACAAGTTCGTGGACCTCGGCAAGGAGGTCGACAAGTCGCAGTGGCTGGACTGGAAGCTCGCGCAGGCCACCACCAAGGACGGCAAACTCATCGGGCTCGGCACCGACACCGGGCCGATGGCCATCTGCTACCGCAAGGACCTGTTCCAGAAGGCCGGGCTGCCCACCGACCGGACCAAGCTCGCCGAGATGTGGAAGGGCGACTGGAGCAAGTACGTCGACGTCGGCAAGCAGTACATGAAGAAGGCGCCCAAGGGCACCAAGTTCGTGGACTCGGCCTCCTCCGTCTACAACGCGGCGGTGGGCGGCGCGAGCGAGCGGTACTACGACAAGGACGGCAACGTCGTCTGGGACAGGTCCGACGGCGTGAAGAAGGCCTGGGACGCCGCCATGAGCGTCGCGACCAGCGACATGTCGGCGAAGCTGAAGCAGTTCGACCCGACCTGGGACCAGGGCTTCGCCAACGCCACCTTCGCCTCCGTCGCCTGCCCGGCCTGGATGATCGGCTACATCGAGCAGAAGTCCGGTGACTCCGGCAAGGGCAAGTGGGACGTGGCGGCGGCCCCGGCGGCGTCCAACTGGGGCGGCTCCTTCCTCGGCGTGCCGACCGCGACCAAGCACCAGAAGGAGGCCGTCGCGCTGGCGAAGTGGCTGACCGCGCCCGAGCAGCAGGCGAAGGTCTTCGCCAAGCAGGCCAGCTTCCCGTCCACCCCGTCGGTGTACGCGAGCCTGAAGCCGCAGGCCGACACCACGGCGTACTTCTCGAACGCCCCGCTCACCCAGATCTTCTCCGACTCGGCGAAGACCATCCCCTCGCAGCCCCTCGGCCCGAAGGACAAGCCGATCGACAACGCCATCAGCGACGTCGGCATCCTCCAGGTCGAGCAGAAGGGCAAGTCGCCCGAGCAGGGCTGGGACGCCGCGAAGAACGAGATCAAGGACGTGCTCGGCCAGTGACCAGCTCCAAAGAGGCTCTCGCGCACCCCGCGGCGAGCGCCGACGCCGCGCCCGGCACCCCGCCGGGCGCGGCCCGGGGCGCTCACGGTCGCGGTGCGCCGGCGGGCGCCGACTCCTGGCGCAGCCGGCTCTACCGCTGGGACATGAAGGCGTCGCCGTACGCGTTCGTCTCTCCCTTCTTCCTGCTGTTCGGGGCCTTCACCCTGGTCCCGCTGCTGTACACAGCCTGGTACTCGCTGCACACCGTGCAGCTGTCCTCGCTGGACCACCAGACCTGGGCGGGCCTGGACAACTACAAGAACCTGTGGACGTCGGACTTCTTCTGGAACGCCCTGAAGAACACCCTGAGCATCGGGGTCATCTCGACCGTTCCGCAACTGCTCGCGGCCATCGGCCTCGCCCACCTGCTGAACTACAAGCTGCGCGGTTCGACCGTGTGGCGGGTGGTGATGCTGACCCCGTACGCCACCTCGGTGGCCGCGGCGACCCTGGTGTTCACGCTGCTGTACTCGTGGGACGGCGGCATGGTCAACTGGATCCTGCACTTCCTCGGGATCGGCCCGGTCAACTGGCGTGAGTCCGACTGGGGTTCGCAGTTCGCGGTGTCGTCCATCGTGATCTGGCGGTGGACCGGGTACAACGCGCTGATCTATCTGGCCGCGATGCAGGCGATCCCGACGGACCTGTACGAGTCGGCGGCGATCGACGGCGCCAACCGCTGGCAGCAGTTCCGGCACGTCACCATCCCGCAGCTGCGGCCGACGATCCTGTTCACGGTGGTCGTCTCCACCATCGGCGCGACCCAGCTGTTCGGTGAACCGCTGCTGTTCGGCGGGGTCAGCGGCTCCAAGGGCGGCTCCGAGCACCAGTACCAGACGCTCGGTCTGTACATGTACGACCAGGGCTGGATCATCGGCAACCTCGGCAAGGCGTCCGCGATCGCCTGGTCGATGTTCCTGCTCCTGCTGATCATCGCCGCGGTCAACCTGCTGCTCACCCGACGGCTGAGGAAGTCCCAATGACGACCAGTGAACTGACCCTTTCGGCGACCGCGGGCAAGGAGCGCCGGCGCCGGGTACTGGGCGCGGGCAAGCAGCTGCACGCGGGTCCGGTGACGTATGTCGTGCTGACCGTCTTCGCCCTGGTGTCGCTGGCTCCGCTGGTGTGGACGGCGATCGCGGCCTCGCGCACCGACCGGCGCCTGGCCGAGACCCCGCCGCCACTGTGGTTCGGCGGCAACCTGTTCGAGAACCTGCAGACCGCCTGGGACCAGGCCGGGCTCGGCACCGCGATGTTCAACTCGGTGATCGTGGCGGGCACGATCACGATCAGCACGGTGCTGTTCTCCACGCTGGCCGGGTTCGCCTTCGCCAAGCTGCGGTTCCGGTTCTCCGGCCTGCTGTTGCTGCTGACCATCGGCACGATGATGATCCCGCCGCAACTGGCCGTCGTCCCCCTGTACCTGTGGATGTCGGACCTCGGCTGGTCCAACCAGCTGCAGACGGTGATCCTGCCGAGCCTGGTGACCGCGTTCGGCACGTTCTTCATGCGCCAGTACCTGGTGCAGGCGCTGCCGACGGAGCTGATCGAGGCGGCCCGGGTGGACGGGGCGAGCAGCCTGCGGGTCATCTGGCACGTGGTCTTCCCGGCGGCGCGTCCGGCGATGGCCGTGCTGGGCCTGCTGACGTTCGTGTTCGCCTGGAACGACTTCCTGTGGCCCATCATCGCCCTGAACCAGCAGAACCCGACCGTGCAGGTGGCGCTGAACTCGCTCGGCACCGGCTACGTCCCGGACCAGGCGGTGATCATGGCGGGCGCGCTGCTCGGCACCCTGCCGCTGCTGCTGGCGTTCCTGCTGTTCGGCAAGCAGATCGTGGGCGGGATCATGCAGGGCGCGGTCAAGGGCTGACCCGCCGCTCCCGCCAGGGGCCGGGCCACCCCCGCTCCGGCCCCTCTCTCCTCAGCCCTCCCTCTCCCTTCTCCTCCCCTCCTCTTCCTTCTTCTCCTTGCCTCTCCCCCACCTACTCCGTCGGTCTTCCACGACCCCCTTGGGAGCGCTTCCATGCCTGACTCCGTTTCCTCCGTGACCTTTCCTCCCGCCTTTCTCTGGGGCGCCGCGACCTCGGCGTACCAGATCGAGGGGGCGGTGCGGGAGGACGGCCGCACCCCCTCGATCTGGGACACCTTCAGCCATACGCCGGGCAGGACGGCAGGCGGGGAGACCGGTGACCTGGCCGTCGACCACTACCACCGCTACCGCGAGGACGTGGCGCTGATGGCGGAGCTGGGCCTGAACGCCTACCGCTTCTCGGTCTCCTGGTCCCGGGTGCAGCCGACGGGCCGGGGGCCGGCGGTCCAGCGGGGCCTGGACTTCTACCGCAGGCTGGTGGACGAGCTGCTCGCCCACGGCATCAGGCCGGCGCTCACCCTGTACCACTGGGATCTGCCGCAGGAGCTGGAGGACGCGGGCGGCTGGCCGGAGCGGGACACCGCGTTCCGGTTCGCCGAGTACGCGCAGCTCGTCGGCGGGGCGCTGGGCGACCGGGTGGAGCAGTGGATCACCCTCAACGAGCCCTGGTGCAGCGCCTTCCTGGGCTACGGCTCGGGTGTGCACGCCCCCGGCCGCACCGACCCGGCCGCCGCCCTGCGCGCCGCCCACCACCTCAACCTCGGCCACGGGCTCGCCGCTTCGGCGCTGCGCGCGGCGATGCCGGCCCGCAACCAGATCGCGATCAGCCTCAACTCCTCGGTCGTACGGCCCCTTACGCAGGACCCGGCCGACCTGACGGCGGCCCGCCGGATCGACGACCTGGCCAACGGCGTCTTCCACGGTCCGATGCTGCACGGCGCCTACCCCGAGTCGCTGCTCGCGGCGACGACGTCGGTGACGGACTGGTCCCACGTCCTCGACGGCGATCTGCGCACGATCAGGACCCCGCTGGACGCGCTGGGCCTGAACTACTACACGCCCGCCCTGGTGTCGGCCGCGTCGGACACGGTGAAGGGTCCCCGGGCGGACGGCCACGGGGCCAGCGACCACTCGCCCTGGCCGGGCGCCGACGACGTGCTGTTCCACCAGACGCCCGGCGAGCGCACGGAGATGGGCTGGACGATCGATCCGACGGGCCTGTACGACCTGATCACGCGGTACACGCGCGAGGCCCCCGGGCTGCCCCTGTACATCACCGAGAACGGGGCGGCCTACGACGACAAGCCCGACCCCGACGGCCGCGTCCACGACCCCGAGCGCATCGCCTACCTGCACGGCCATCTGGCGGCGGTGCGGCGCGCGATCGCGGACGGCGCCGACGTGCGCGGCTACTACCTGTGGTCCCTGATGGACAACTTCGAGTGGGCGTACGGCTACGGCAAGCGGTTCGGCGCGGTCTACGTGGACTACGCGACGCTGGAGCGGACCCCGAAGTCGAGTGCCCACTGGTACGCGCAGGCGGCGCGGACGGGGACGCTGCCACCGGTGGAGCCGGCCGTCTGAGCATGCCCGAAGGGGCGTGGCATTCCCCCCGGAGTGCCACGCCCCGGTTCAGGGGCCCGTCGGTGTCGGGTCAGCCGAAGGCGTGGAACGCCTTGGAGAACGCGAACTTGTCCTGGACGACCGAGCTGCAGGTCGGGTCGGCGGAGTTCTTCGCGCCGCCGTCGCAGCTCTTGTCACGGGCCGCGGACCACATGGAGAGCCCGCCGAGCCCCCTGGACTTGGCGAAGTCCGCCAGCTGGGTGGCGTCGTCGACCTTGAAGACCTCGGAGGAGACGTCGTTGACGCCGATCATCGGGGTGACGGCCACGGTCTTCCAGGCGGCGGAGTCGGACAGCCCGAGCACGCTCTTGACCTGGGCCTGGGTGGCGGTGGCGGCCTGTTCGGCGTAGCTGCCCATGTCACCGCTGTACGCGGGGCCGTAGTCCATCGCCATGATGTTGACGGTGCCGGTCTTCACGCCGTTCGACTTGGCGTCGGACAGCAGGTTGACGCCGTCCTGGGTGAGGCCCTCGGGCATCACCGGGAGGGTGAAGGAGACGTCCAGGTCCGGGTGCTGGGCCTGGAGCTTGGCGATGGCCTGGGCGCGTCGGGTGTTGGCCGCTGTGTTGGGCAGTGCGCCGCCCTCGACGTCGAAGTCGACCTTGGTCAGCTTGAAGGCGTCGATCACCTTGCCGTAGGCGGCGGCCAGCGCGTCCGCGGAGGTGCAGGTGGTGGCCAGCTCCGAGCCGGAGGCACCGCCGAAGGAGACCCGGACGTCACCGCCCTCGGCGCGCAGCGAACCGATCTGCGCGGCCACGCCGTCGCTGTTCAGGTCGGTGACCCCGCCCCACTTGGGGGTACAGCCGCCGCCGTCGGTGACGAAGGCGAGGTTGTAGGTCTTCACGCCGGTGGCGTCGGCGGCGCCGAGGAGGTCGAAGGCCGGGTAGAGCGAGGTGTCGACGTACGGGGCGAATCCGGCGGAGGTGGTGGTGCCGGACCCCGTGCCGGAGCCGGTCGTCCGGGAGGCGCTCGGGGTGGGGGTGGCGCTCTTGGTCGGTGAGGGGGTGGCGCTCTTGGTCGGCGTGGCGCTGTTGCCCGGTGTGGCGGTGGGTGCCGGCGACCTGGTCGCGGTGGGACGGCCGCTGGGCTCGGGGGTGGCGCCGTCGTCCGCGGAGCACCGGGTGTCGTCGATACGACAGCCCGTCGGGTCGCCGCTGCCGTTGACGACGAAGCCGACGGTCACCGACTTGCCGGGGGCCAGCCCGGCGGTGTCCCACTTCGCGGGCTTCACGGTGACGTGCCCGCCGCTCACGCCGGACTCGCCGTTCCACAGGGAGCCGAGCGTGGCGCCCGCCGGCAGGTCGAACTCCAGCGTCCAGGTCTTCTCGGTCTGGGGGCTGTTGTTGGTGACGACGTACTGCGCGGTGTAGCCGGAGGACCAGTCGCTGGTCTTGGTGTAGGCGGCGTTCACCCCGGCCGCGTTCGCGGTGCCGGTGAGCAGGACCGCGCCGCCACCGACCACGGCGGCGGCCACCAGGCCGCCTATCGCCTTGTCCCTGCCACTGATCCTGCGCCGGTGCGTGCTCATGCGCGTGCCTGCCTTCGCTGTTCACGGGGGTGAGGTGCGGGAGCACGCTAGCGGCCGGGAATCGGGCAAACGGCTTGATCCGGACGCCCGTTGCAGACCTTAGGGTTCGCTTAAGGAAGGGATCGGGGGCGGTTAATGGTCGAGACCAGTGGGGACCGGTTTGCCCGACCGGCGTCTGCGCACCGCGCTCCGGTGTCCCCGTCTCACCGGCTTCCGCCCGTCCAGCTGGAACCAGATCCGCACCTCGGTGCCGCCCAGCACCGAGGCGCCGATGCGGACGTCGCCGCCGGTGGCCTCGGCGAGCCGGCGCACGATGTCCAGGCCCAGGCCGGTGGAGCCGGTGTTCCCGGAGCCGCGCCCGCGGGCCATCGCCGCGTCCGGGTCGGGTATGCCGGGGCCCGCGTCGGAGACCAGCACGATCACCGCGTCCTCGCCGTTGTGCACGTCGACCGCGAAGGCGGTGCCCTCGGCGGTGTGCCGGAAGACGTTGCCGAGCAACGCGTCCAGCGCTGCGGCCAGGTCGGCGCGGGCGACGGGTATGCGCACCGGCCGCTCGACACCGGCCACCCGCCACTTGCGGCCCTCGTCCTCGGCGAGCGCGGACCAGAACTCCATGCGTTCGCGGACCACTTCCGCCGCGTCGCACCCGGCGCCCGGTCCGGCCGCGGCGGTCTGCGGCTTGGCTTCCCGGGCCGTACGGATGATGGTGTCGACCTCGCGCTCCAGCTGCGCGACGGCGGTCCGGGTCTGCTCGGCGGCGGGTCCGGCGCCCAGGGAGGCCGCGTTCAGCCGCAGCACGGTGAGCGGGGTGCGCAGCCGGTGCGACAGGTCGGCGGCCAGCTCGCGCTCGTTGGCGAGCAGTTGGACCACCTGGTCGGCCATGGAGTTGAACGCGACCGCCGCCAGTCTCAGCTCGGTCGGCCCGTCCTCCGGCACCCGGGCGCCCAGCTTGCCCTCGCCGAGTTCGTGCGCGCCCTCGACCAGCCGCCGGGCGGGCCGCACCATGCGCACCCCGAGCCGGTCGGCGACCGCGACCGAACCGACGATCAGCGCGAGACCGACGGCCGCGAGGACCGCCCAGGCCGTGCCGACGCCGTTGGTCACCTCGGACTCGGGCACGTACACCTCGACCACCGCGATCGAGCCGGAGCCGAGCGCCACCGGCTGCAGCAGCGTGGAGCCGCCGGAGACGGCCGTGGTGGAGGCGCGGCCCAGCTTCCGCACGGCGCGTATGTCTGAGTCGGCGGCGCGCTGCCGGCCGAGGTCCAGCGCGGCCCGGCCGCCGTCGGCCGGCAGGTGCACCGCCATTTCGGAGCCGTCACCTGCGGAGGCCACCACCCGCTCCAGCTTCTCCCGGTCGGTGGTGATGGACAGGGCGGGCGCGACCGCGGCGGCCTGCCGCTCGGCGTTCGAGAACGCCCGGTCGCGGGCCATCTCCTTGACGACCAGGCCGAGCGGGACGGCGAACGCGACCACGACCATCGTGGTCACCGCCAGGCAGACCTTGACCAGGGCCCATCTCATCGCACCGGCTCCCCGTCGCCCGCGTCGACCGGAGGTTCGAGCTTCACGCCGACGCCCCGCAGCGTGTGCAGATAGCGGGGCCGCGCGGCCGTCTCCCCCAACTTCCTGCGCAACCAGGACAGATGTACGTCGATCGTCTGGTCGTCGCCGTAGGACTGCTGCCAGACCTCGGCGAGGAGTTCCTTGCGCGGGACGACCACCCCCGGGCGCCCGGCGAGGAAGGCGAGCAGGTCGAACTCGCGGCGGGTCAGGTCGAGCCGGACGCCGTCCAGCTCGGCCTGGCGGCGCAGCGGGTCGACGGTCAGGCCGCCGACCCGCAGGACGCTGGACGGCGGGGCCTCGCCGCCCGCCGAGCGGGCGCGGCGGAGCACGGCCGCGATCCGCGCCGACAGGTGCTCGACGGAGAACGGCTTGGTGAGATAGTCGTCCGCCCCCGCGTTCAGCAGCCGCACGATCTCCGTCTCGTCGTCCCGGGCGGTGGCGATGATGACCGGCACATCGGTGATGCCGCGCAGCATCTTCAGGGCCTCGGAGCCGTCCAGGTCGGGCAGTCCGAGGTCCAGGATGACCACGTCGAAACGGAAATGGGCGACCTCGCGCAGCGCCTCCAGCGCCGTACCGACGCTGCGCACCATGTGCGAGGCGTCGGTCAGATGCCGGATGAGCGCCGAGCGGACGAACTGGTCGTCCTCGACCACGAGCACACTTGCCATGCGCCGCACCGTACGCCATGCGGCCCGCACCGGTCCGGGACCTGTGGACAACCCGGCCCCTGTGGACAACCGGTGTGTCCCTTGAGGCAGTATGGCCCGCGATGCGCAGAGGACTCGTACACGTACTGGCGTGGCTGCTCGCGACGGGAGCGGCGGTCACGCTGTCGTGGTGGGGCGTGCACACGGTGATGACGGGGACGGCCTACGACCCGCCGCGCGCCCTGCCGGTCACCGCGGCCGACACCACCGCGCAGCGCTCCAGGCCCCTGCCGTCCCCGACCCCGGCCCGGACGCCGTCGAGCAGGCCGCCCGCACCCACCCGGGCCCGCACCCCGGCCCACGGCACCACTCCATCCCCCACCGCGAGCACATCCGCGCCGGCGTCCGGGCAGGTCAAGGCCTACGACACCGACGGCGGCCGGGCGGTGTTCGAGCTGGGCGCGTCCAGCGCCACGCTCGTCTCGGCGACCCCGGGGACCGGCTGGTCGATGCAGGTGTGGAAGACCGAGACCTGGATCCGGGTGGAGTTCAGCCGGGGCACCGACCGGGTGTCGGTGTTCTGCACCTGGCACGACGGGCCGCCGCACGTGGAGATCGGCACCTACTGACCGGGGCGGGCGCTCACTGGAACACCGAGGGCGGCGGGGCCGGGGAGGCGACCGCCACCGCGTCCGTCACGGGGGTGGCCCCGCCGGTGAAGTCGGAGAGCTGCCTGCCGTGTTCCACCCGGCCCGGATGCGGGTCGGTGGCGGCGCGGCGGGTGAGTTCGGCGAGCGGCAGCGGATGGTCGGAGGCGACCAGGATCGCGTTGCCGAAGCGCTTGCCGCGCAGGACGGCCGCGTCGGCGATCAGCGCGAGTTCGCCGAACCGGGCGGCGGCGGTGGCGATCTGGCCGCGCAGGTGGGCGAGCGGTGGGCCGTCCGCGAGGTTGGCGGTGTAGACGCCGCCGGGTCTCAGGGCGCGGCGGACCTCGTCCAGGAACTCGACGGAGGTGAGGTGGGCGGGGGTGCGGGCGGCGCTGAAGACGTCGGCGACGACCAGGTCGGCCCAGCCGTCGGGCACCTTGGCCAGCCCCGCGCGGGCGTCCGTCGAGCGCACCCGGATGCGCGCGTTCGGGTCCAGGGGCAGCTCGCGGCGGACCAGTTGGACCAGGGCCGCGTCCCGTTCGACGACCTGCTGGGTGGAGCGGGGGCGGGTGGCGGCGACGTACCGGGCGAGGGTGAACGCCCCGCCGCCGAGGTGGACGGCGTGCACGGGCTTGCCGGGCGGGGCGGCGAGGTCGATGACATGGCCGAGGCGGCGCTGGTACTCGAAGGACAGGTGTCCGGGGTCGTCCAGGTCGACGTGCGACTGGGGCGCCCCGTCGATCAGCAGGGTCCAGGCCCGGTCCCGGTCCGGGTCGGGTACGAGCTGTGCGAGCCCCCCGTCGACCGTCTCGACGACGGCTTCGACGGCGGCCGACCTGCGCCGGGTGTTCCTGGACCTGCCCATCCGTCCATTTTCGCAGGTGACCCGGGCGGGTGCGTCAGCGGCAGTTGTCGGCCGCCTCGATCAGCCGCGCCGCCTCCCCGAGGGCCCGGCGCAGCACCACCGGATCGGTGGCGAGGTCGGCCTCGCCGGGCGGCAGCAGCCAGTCGGAGCCCTCGACCGGCGGCCCGGGGTTCAGCCTCAGGCCGCGGCCGTTCGTCTCGGTGCAGGTGCTGCCCGGTACGTCCCAGCCGGCCGCCGTGCCGGCCGGCACCAGGAAGCCGAGCGTGCCGCAGCCGTCGTCGTGGAGCACGGGACCGACCGCGTCCCCGCGGCGCAGGATGTCGACCGCCTCCAGGCCCTGCCGGGTCGGCACGGTCACGAGGTCGCACACCGCGTCGCCCACCGGCGACGGCGCCGTAGGACAAGGTTCGTTGCTCTGGCTGGTCTCCATGCCGGCCTCCACCACACAGCCCTGTTGCGGTCCATGGAGTCCAACGCGCGACGGCGTCAACGGCTACGGCACAAGTGCGCCGCAAAGGATGGCACTTCATGGCAGATCGTGGATGAGATATCCGGTTTGTAGCCAAACACAGCGTGGCGGGTCCTTCACAGCAGGTACGTTCATGCCCGCCGGAACCAGGGCGTCACCGGGACAACTCGTCACGGATCCGCCCCGGCACCGGCATGGTTCGACGGTTCGCACGAGAGGACCCGGCCATGGCGTCGTCAACCGAGACCGCGTCACAGCCCGAACGGCCACCCCGGCCGAACCTCGCCTTCCGGCAGTTGCGCGGCAGTCGTTCACCGGCCGAGTTCGCGGCACTGGTACGCCGTGCCGCGCGCGAGATCGGTGAGCGGGTGAGCTGTGACGCGCGCTACGTCGGCAGGGTCGAGGCGGGTGAGATCCGCTGCCCCAACTACGCGTACGAGCGGGTGTTCATGCACATGTTTCCCGGTCGCGCGCTCACCGACCTCGGCTTCGCGCCCCGCTCGTCCGTCCGCGGACGGGCGGCCCGCGCGACCCCGGACGCGGACCCGGCGCCGGCCGCCGGTGCGCCGCCCGGTGGCGCGCCGGGTGAGTCACCGGGGGCCTTCGAGCCGTATGACCCGCATGAGAACGACCAACTGAACCACGAGGAGAGCGACGTGCTGCGTCGCGCATTCATGACCGGCGGCGGCGCCACGGTGGCCGCCGCCACGCTGGGCCCGCTGCGGCCCACCACGGACGCGACGGCCGCGGTCCGGCCGTCGCGCCGGCCCGGAACCCCCGAGGCGGCGGCCCTGGAGGAGGCCGTCCGCCGCATCCGGCTGCTCGACGACCGGCACGGCGCGGACGGCCTCTACCGGCGTGCGGCGGCTCCGTTGCGCGCCGCCTACGCGCTGCTGGACGCCGGTGCGACCCGGCAGACCACCGCGGACCGGTTGCACGCGGGCGCCGGTGAACTCGCCATCTCCGTGGGCTGGCTGGCGCACGACTCCGGCCGCTACGACGACGCCCGCTCGCACTACGCCGAGGCGCTGGCCACCGCCCGCATGACCGGGGACCCGGGGCTGGAGGCACACGCCTTCTGCAACACCGCGTTCCTGGCGCGGGACGCCGGCCGGCCCCGGGAGGCGGTGCGCGCGGCGCAGGCCGCCCAGCGCGCCGCACGCCCCCTGGGCTCCGCGCGGCTGATGTCCCTGCTCGCCCTGCGGGAGGCGGGCGGCTGGGCGGGGCTCGCCGACCGCACCGGCTGCGAACAGGCACTCGTCCGGGCGCAGGCGCTGTTCGAGCGAGGGCACTCGGAGGCCGACCCCGAGTGGATGAGCTTCTACGGCGAGGCCGAGCTGGAGGGACTCGAGGCGCAGTGCTGGTCCACGCTGGGTGACTGGCGGCGCGCGTCCCGGCACGCGCGCCGTGCGGCGCATCTGCAGGACCCGCACTTCACCCGCAACATCGCGCTGTACACGGCGGAACTGGCCGACGACCTGGCCCGCGAGGGCCGTCCCGACGAGGCGGCGGCTGCCGGGCTGCGTGTCCTCGCCCTGCTGGACCAGGTCCAGTCCTCCCGCATCCAGAGCATGCTGGCGGGCACGGCCCGGGTGCTGCTGCCGCATCGGCGGGCGTCGGGGGTGTCCGACTTCCTGGACCGGCACGCGTCCACGCCACGGGCCGCGCGGGCTTAGGCCGTGTCCTGTGCGGTGAGGCTTCGTCGACCTCGTGCGGGGCGGGTTCGTGGACACGCCTGACGAGGCGCTGTCCGCTGCCATCGTCCACGTCCTGGTCAGCGGGTTCGCCCGGCGGGCTCTGCCGCCCTGCTTCGGTGCATCGCCTGCAAAGGCGTCGAGTCCAGCGGGCAAGGGGGACGTCGACCACCTCGCCTTTCCGGGACTCGCCGCGGCTCTCTGCTGCCGCAGGCGACCCGCCCGCCTCTCCGCACAGGACAATCTCGGTCGCCCCTCGAGGGCGTGGCACCCTCCCGACCCTGCCACCGAAGGAGTGCGCCGCGACCCGCCGATCCCCGCTCCCTACGCGCCGATGGTGACGGCCTGCCGTGACGACGCAGGATCGACATGCTCTTGCTACAGCCTCACCTCTGCGATGAGAATCGGACGACGGGAAATCAGGGAAGGGGCGTCATGGACTCAAATGGCCTGTTATCAACCGTTGTAGACATTTTCACCAAGGCGTCCGACAGCGCCGCTACCGGCATCGCAAGCGGGGCCGCGACGCTGGTTATCGATCTCGTTCGCCGAAGACTCGTCGGTTCGCAGGAAGGCCGTTCGGTTCTGGCGCAAGTCGAGGAGAATCCCTCAGAGGTGGCAGCCGCCAACGCCTTACGGGCCGTTCTGGAAAGGGAAATCGCCGCCGACAGCACTTTCCGAGCTCAGCTGGCTGCAGCCGTCGCGGGGCCTCCACCAGTCCATCAACCGAGCACGATCGCCCACAGCGTGGTACTGGGAAGTGGGAACAGACTGGGCAAGTCCCAGATCTCCCTGGGGCCGCTGACGATCAACAACACGCGCACTGCACGCATATCCTTACTGGCGATTGCGGCCGCAGTGGCAGCCCTGCTGTCTCTCTGCGGCTACTTGCTGGCCGATTCTTTTTCCTCGGACAGTGCGGGCAGTGTAAGCAATCGCGAAGTCTGCGAGCAGGCATTGCCGCTTCGGACGCAAGTGGCGGACATGGGCGATGCGGCATACGCCGCCAATGTCGACAAGTGGCGCAGCGTCATCGATCTGGCAAGTCATGCAAGCGATGCACGCCTCGCCGCGTACGGAAAATTCGCCGAGCAGCACTACCGAAATCTGCCCAACTACTACAGTCCTCTCACTGACATCATCGATTATTCCTGCAATGGTGACGCCAGCGGACTGACTGACACCCCGGCGCCGTGACCTGCCCCTCGCCCAAGAACCCCTTGGCCACGGGGGCGAGCTCAGCGCGCGTCCGGAGAACCCACGGGATGTCGGACACTTCCCGGCCCGGGTCGGTCAGCTCGTGCCGGACGACGTTCGCGCCGCGGCGGGTTCCCACCCCGCCAAGTGCCCCACGTCGTTCCAGCTGTGGATCGCCGGCTCCCCGTAGGCCCAGCCCAGAACGGACAGCGAGGTCGGGTTCAGTCGCAGGCGTGAGCCGAAGGAGAGCGGCAGCCCCAGCCAGCGGGCGCCGATGGAACGAAGCATGTGCCCGTGGGCGAAGACCAGCACGTCGCGGTCGGCCGACCGCGCCCACGACACCGCCTCGTCCGCCCGCGCGGTCATCTCGGCGATGCTCTCCCCCTCCGGCACCCCGTCGCGCCAGATGAGCCACCCCGGCCGCACGGCCTGGATCTCGGCCGGCGTCATCCCCTCGTACGCCCCGTAGTCCCACTCCATCAGCGTGTCCCAGGACTCGGCCCGCTCGCCGAACCCGGCGAGTTCGCACGTCTCACGCGCGCGTACCAGCGGGCTGGTCCGCACCTCCACGTCCGGCAGGCCGTCGTACGGCGCCCGGTGCAGCCGCTCCCCGAGCAGCTTGGCCCCGCGCCGACCCTCCTCCAGCAGCGGTACGTCGGTCCTGCCGGTGTGCTTGCCGGACAACGACCACTCCGTCTGTCCGTGCCGGGCCAGCAGGATGCGCGGTGCCATGGGGGACCTTTCCGGGAGGTGGACGTCGAACGGACGTCACGGGAACAACAGGACGAGACCCCTCCATCATCGCTCACGCCCACTCCGGGCAACCCGGCGGGCGATCTCGGCGTCTTCCCGGGGCGGAGCACCCCTCATGGGCGAAGTACGCACACCGTAAAGTGGTGCGGTCGCCCGCCGGGCGGGCGACCGCAGCAGAAGGCAGAAGGGGGAGGGCGAATCGGATGCCGCAGACCGAGACACCGGGCACCGAGGTGACCCCCCGTACCCGGCTGCGGTGGTGGACCGAGCTGCCGCTGATCCTGCTGGTCTACGGCTGCTACTCGGCCGGCCGTCTCCTGGCGCGCGGTGACGTCGCCGGCGCCGTCGACCACGGCCTGGCGATCCTGCGCCTCGAGAAGCTGCTGCACCTGAACGCCGAGCACCCGCTGAACCGTCTGTTCACGCGCGAGCCGTGGCTCGGCGTCCCCGCCGACTTCTGGTACGCCTCGCTGCACTACCTGGTCACGCCCGCCGTCCTGGTCTGGCTGTTCCGGGCCCGCGCGGAGCACTACCGGGCGGTCCGCACCTGGCTGATGACGTCCACGTTCATCGGCCTGATCGGCTTCACCCTGCTGCCGACCTGCCCGCCCCGGCTGCTCTCCGCCGACCACGGCTTCGTCGACACGATGGCCCACTACAGCTCGTACGGCTGGTGGGGCGGCGACGCCAGTGCGCCGCGCGGCATGGGCGGGATGACCAACCAGTACGCGGCCATGCCGAGTCTGCATGTCGGCTGGGCGCTGTGGTGCGGGGTCATGCTGTGGCGGTACGGCGGCACGCGGGCGGCGAAGGTCTTCGGCGTGGTCTACCCGCTGGGCACCGCGCTCGTGGTCATGGGCACCGCCAACCACTACTTCCTGGACGCGGTCGCCGGGGTCGCCGTGATGGGCGTCGGACTCCTGCTGGCGGCGCCGGTGATGCGGGCGGCGGACCGGGTCCGGGACCGGCTGTTCCCGCGCACCGCACCGGTCCCGGAGGACTCGGGTTCCCCGTTTGTCAGTGCCGGATGCCAGACTTCCGCGGGTGAGCGAATTCCACGGCAGCGCGAGTCGCAGCTCGACGCCGCAGCCGACCCGGACGCCTCCCCCAGCGACGCGGGAGAGGGGACTCCGGCACCGGCTCGCTGAGCTGCGCGGTCCCGACGTGCCCGCCAGACCCCTGGACGCGCGCGCCCTGGCGGCGCTCGCCGCGAACCCCGGGTGCGCGCGGCGGGCGATCCTGGACGGCGCCGGGGTGGACAAGGCGCGGCTGGCGAGCGCGCTGGGCGCACCGTCCGGTTTCGGGCAGTCGCAGTTCGCGCTGACGCGCGGGAACGCGTTCGAGGCGAAGGTGAAGGCCGACGGCGGCGCCGAGTTGCTGCGGCTCGTGCACGCCCGCCTCGACCCGGGCGCCGAGCCGCCGGAGGGTGCCTCCGTCCCCGACCTGACCGCACAGGGCCCCGAAGGGCGTACGGCCCGTACGGCACTTGCGTTGCGGGAGGCCACGCAGGCAGGCGGCTGGACGCTGCTGGACCATCCGATGCTCGCCCTGGACGTGGCCGGTTCGCTCGCCTTCCTGGAGCCGGACGCGGTGGTGGTGCACCCCGACGGCAGCTGGTCGGTGGTGGAGATCAAGTCCTTCCCGATGCTGGACGGCTCCGCGGACCCGGCGAAGGTCGGCGCCGCGGCACGGCAGTCGGCGGTGTACGTGCTGGCCCTGGAGGAGGTCGCCGCCCGCCTCGATCCGGCCCCGCGCGTACGGCACCGGGTGCTGCTGGTGTGCCCGAAGGACTTCTCCAACCTGCCCGCCGCCTGTCCCGTGGACGTCCGCAAGCAGCGCGCGGTCACCGCACGCCAGCTGGCCCGGCTGACCCGGATCGAGGAGATCGCAGGCTCGCTGCCGGAGGGGCTCTGCTTCGGGCCCGACCGGGACCCAGCGGAGCTGACGGCGGCCGTGGAGGCGGTGCCGGCGGCGTACGCGCCCGAGTGCCTGTCCGCGTGCGAGCTGGCCTTCCACTGCCGGGAGCGGTCCCGCGAGGCGGGTGCCGTCACCCGCCTCGGCCGCCCGCTGCGCGCCGAGCTGGGCGGTCTGGGCACGGTCGAGGAGGTCCTCGCGGCGGCCCGCGGCCTCAGCGGCGACCCGGACGACCCTGCGGTGGCGGCCCTGCGCCGGGCCGCCGCCCTGCGCGCGGAGGCGCTGGCGGATGCGGGGGTGGCCGTATGTCCCTGATCACCACGCTCGCCCGCCTCGAGGCGGTCGGCAGCGGCCGGGCCCAGCCCGCCGCGACCGTCCGGCACCGGCATCTGGCCGACCGCCCGCTGGTGTTCGTGCCGCTCACCACCGCCGGTGAGGCCGGTGCCCCGCTCGGCGCGCTGGTCGGCACGGACCGGGACGCCCCGCGCCTGCTGGTCGTACCGCAGCCGCGCGACCGCGATCTGCGCTTCGCGTTCCTGGCCGAACTCGCCGACGTCGTCCTGCCGTACATCGACTCCTACGCCGAGTCGGTGGAGGCGGCCGAGCGCACCGAGACCGACCCGGAGACCGGCAAGCGGGTCAAGGTCGAGGTGGAGCTGTGCGCGGACGCGCCCCAGCTGATCGTGCCGAGCCGCGCGGGCCTTGAGTTCGTACGGCTGCTGGGCCGCTCGATGCGGTTCCGCCGGACCGCCGAGCAGGACCCGGAGGCGCCCCATCCGGCGCCGCCCCGGGTGCCGCTGCTCGGCCGCTGGCTGACCCACTACGGCGAGCGGGCCCGGGTCCCCGGATCCTCGCTGCTGCTCGCCCTGACCGAGGTGCTGGCCCGGCACTGGGCGACCGGCCAGTCCGGTCTGGAGGACCAGCACCTGGGCGCGCTGCTCGCCTGGATCGACCCGCCCGGGGACCTCTCCGGCGCGGAGGCCGCGCGCCGGGCCGAGCTGGCGCGGGACGCGGCCGGGCAGCTGCTGTGTCCACCGGCCGGCCCGGCCACCGACCCGGCGTTCGACAACAGGCTGCTGGCGCCGGCGATCGAGCGGTACGACCGGGCGCGCACCGCCCTCGCCGCCGCCGAGGACGCCCTGGCCGCCGACGACCGGCTGGCCGCGCTCACGGCGGCCGAGCGGGAGGTCCGCGACCTGGTCGAGAGCCGCACCCGGCCGACCTGGGACGCGATGTGGCGGGGCCTGGACCTGCTGCGGGCGCTGCCCGAGGGCGCGCATGTCGAGGAGCGCTGGACCCGGGACCGCTGGTCGTTCACCGGGCACCGGGACCGGGTGCTGGCCGGGGAGCCGCCGCAGCCGCGCCGGGACGACGCGGTGACGGCGGCGAACAAGCTGGCCACGCGCGAGCGTGAGCAGGCCCGGCTGGAGGCGCAGGAGGCGCTGGACGATCCGCTGGAGATGGCGGGGCGGCGGCTGGCCGGGGAGGCGTTCGCGGGCGAGGTGACCGACGTCGTGATGGCGTACAGCGAGAGCAAGCGGCCGAGCCCGCGCCCGCTGGTGACGGTCCGTACGGACGACCGGCCGCATCTGGCGGAGCGGGCGAAGGTGTACCGGTCGCTGGGCGGCAAGCCGCAGTCGGCGGAGTTCGTCGGCCTGGACGGCGACGGTGCGCTGGTGCTGCGGATCGTGGACAAGATGGGCCGGGGCAAGGAGCCGGAGCCCGGGTCCGTGCCCGAGAAGGGCGACCGGATCTGCTTCACGCTGTTCGAGCACGAGCAGCGGGGCGGGGCGAAGCTGCCCGACCCGGAGGAGACCCCGTGGACGCACGGCGGCCCGCCGGGCGAGGCCGTACCGGAGGCGCCCGACACCGTGACCGAGGAGGACGTGCTGTGACGACGGTCGACTTCGACCCCGGAGCCGCTGCCGCCCGCGCCACCGACGCGATCCTCGACGACACCCTGCACGGCACCGAGCGGGGCGTGGTCGTGGACTCCCCGCCGGGCGCCGGCAAGTCCACGCTGGTGGTCCGCGCGGCCCTGGAACTGGCCGGTGCGGGCCGCCCCCTGATGGTGGTGGCGCAGACGAACGCGCAGGTGGACGACCTGGTGCTGCGCCTGGCCGAGAAGGACCCCGAGCTGCCGGTCGGCCGGCTGCACAGCAGCGACAGCGACCCGTACGACAAGGCGCTGGACGACCTGCCGCAGGTGCGCACGTCGGCGAAGGCGGCCGACCTGAACGGCCTCCCGGTGGTCCTGTCCACGGCCGCGAAGTGGGCGCACGTGAAGGTGGACGAGCCGTGGCGGCACGCGATCGTGGACGAGGCGTACCAGATGCGCTCCGACTCCCTGCTGGCCGTGGCGGGCCTGTTCGAGCGGGCGCTGTTCGTCGGCGACCCGGGGCAGCTGGATCCGTTCGCGATCGTGGGCAGCGAGCAGTGGGCGGGCCTGTCGTACGACCCGTCGGCCTCGGCCGTGACGACGCTCCTGGCCCACAACCCGGGCCTGCCCCAGCACCGTCTGCCGGTCTCCTGGCGCCTGCCGGCCTCGGCGGCCCCGCTGGTCTCGGACGCGTTCTATCCGTACACGCCGTTCCGCAGCGGCACGGACCACGGCGACCGGCGCCTGACCTTCGCGGTCCCCTCGGACGGCTCGGGGCCGGACCAGGTGATCGACGAGGCGGCGGAGTCCGGCTGGGGTCTGCTGGAGCTGCCCGCCCGGCACACCCCGCGCACGGATCCGGAGGCGGTGCGGGCGGTGGCGGCGGTCGTACGCCGGCTGCTGGACCGCGGCGGGGCGGCGGTCTCGGAGCGCTCACCGGACCCCACCCCGCTCACCGCCGACCGCGTCGCCGTCGGCACCGCCCACCGCGACCAGGCGGCGGCGGTCCGCGCGGCTCTGGCCGACCTCGGGGTGACGGACGTGACGGTCGACACCGCGAACCGCCTCCAGGGCCGCGAGTACGACGTCACGGTGGTCCTGCACCCGCTCTCCGGCCGCCCCGACGCCACCGCCTTCCACCTCGAGACGGGCCGCCTGTGCGTGCTGGCCTCCCGGCACCGCCACGCGTGCATCGTGGTCTGCCGGGCCGGCGTGGGCGACCTGCTGGACGACTACCCGTCCACGGAACCGGTCCAGCTGGGCACCGTGGTGAAGTTCCCGGACGGCTGGGAAGCGAATCACGCGATCCTGGCCCACCTGTCCGAGCACCGCGTGAACTGGCGGCCATGACGAACGGCCCCACACCGGCGGGCGCCCGCCCGGTACCGCCCGCCCGCCGCGGCAGCGGCGATCCGTGCCGCGGCACGCCGCCGGAGGCGGCCCCTGGTCACAGCCCCCGCGACGCCCGGGAGGCGGACCACGCCGTCCTGGCCCACCCGTCCGGACGCCGCGTGAACCGGCGGCCCCAGGTCCCCCTTGCGTCGGCGCGGGACAATGGACGGTGGCCCACCCAGAAGGCGGGGCCCAGCGAACCGTACGAGGAGGAGACAGGACATGGCGGAGCCCACGCCGCGTCGTAACGAACCGCGGCTACGCCCCGCGCCCCTGCTGTTCGAGCCCGCGGAGGCGGCCGGCGATCCCGAGCACTTCTTCGACCTGGAGAGGATCGAGGATCCGCGGGCGCTGCTGTCCCGGGCGACCGAGCTGGCCCAGGCGTTCCGCGCCGCCGCCGACCGGGCCGTGGAGTTCCAGGCCGTCGCGGCGGCCCAGCTCGCCGACCCGCGCCGGTTCGACCGGCTGACCCCGGCGGACATCGCCGATCGGGCGGAGTGGACCGAGGACTACGCGAAGAAGATGGTCGAGTTCGGGCGGGACCTGATGCGCGGCAACAGCGAGGGACGGACCTCCGCCGACCCCGTCTAGCCCCTGGCGCCCCCCACTGGCATATGCCAGGTGGGCAAGATACTCCTCCCCGCACCCTCCTGTCCCGATTTTCCGCAACCCACGGGAATCGCGTGCTCACGGCCGGTACACCTGGACGACATGAGCAGCGCACCGAACGTCACCCGTGCCACCCCCGACGGCGTCACCTGGCTCGCCTCGGCAGGAACGTATCCCCGCAGCACACTGGCCCTCTGGGAGGAGCGCCCGGACGCCCCGGTCATCCTGCCCTGCGGCACCGTGTTCGACGTGGTGAGCGCCCCCGCGATCTTCGGGCGCCGGATGCTGGACCGGCTGTGGGACGAGGGGCCTGGATCGGGCCCGGTCGCGGTGTTCCGGGGCCGGGTCCTGCTGTTCACCGCCCCCGGCACGGCCCAGCGGCTGCCCTCGCTGCTGAGCTGGGAGGAGTGGGGGTCGCACCGTACGGACGCCGTACCCCCGCTGCTGTGCCACGGTCCCGGCGACGCGGTGACCGTCCCGGCCCTGACCAGCGACGACACCCCCGGCAGCTCCCGCTGGCTGGTCGCCCCCGACACCCGGCACCCCTGGCTTCCGGGCCCGGAGGTGGTGCTGTGGGCGGCCGTACGGGCGGCCCGCACGGCGGTGCGGATATCGATTTTTCCTCCCGCCGATCAGGATGCTAAGGTCTACGACGTCAGCAGGCGCCGCTAGCTCAGTTGGTTAGAGCAGCTGACTCTTAATCAGCGGGTCCGGGGTTCGAGTCCCTGGCGGCGCACGCGAAGGAAACGGCGGGTCCGGTTCGAAAGAATCCGGCCCGCCGTTTTCGTGTACCCGCCCCCGGAGCGGGCTCAGCCCGCCGTCCCCTGCGTGATCTTCACCGTCCACGCCCCCGAGAACGTCCGCCCCTCCACCTCCACCTGCACGTCCGCCCCGGGCACGGTGAAGGTCTCCCCGACGGAGACCGGGGCGTCGGCGAGGGGTGGGTAGACCGAGTTCTCCCAGCAGGCCTCGGTGCGCGGGTGGGCGTCCACGACCTCGACCGGGCCGCCGCCGGACTCCGCGCCACTGTTGACCCGGTAGACCAGCACCCCCTCGCGGCAGGCCGTACGGTCGTTGCCGGCCCTGCTGCGCACCTCGAAGGCGAGGGCGCTGTCCGGGCCGGTGCGCACGACGGCCAGCTTCACGCCGTCCCCGAGACCGAAGCCGGGCCCGCCGCCCGTGCTCTGCGTCGGGATGGCCGGGCCGACCTCGAGCGGCTCCAGGGTGAGCCGGGTGGGTCCGGTGCCGCGCACGCACACCACCTGGCGCGGGGCCAGCCAGCCGAGCCGCCACTTGTGCCAGGCGAACAGGTCCGGGGCGAGGCCGAACTGGCTGCCCATCAGGTCCCAGTCGCCGACGTAGGTGTCCCAGTCTCCCTTGCCGTCGGCCGGGCGGTGGTAGAGGTCGGGCAGGTCGAAGACATGGCCGGTCTCATGGGCGAGAACCAGCCGGTCGGGCGGATGCTTCTCGAAGACCGTGACCACCCGGCGCACGTCCGTGCCGTCCGCCCGCTGCGGGGGGTCGAGGTTGACGACCTTCGTGGCGTCCGAGTCGACGCCGGGTGCGTCCGGGTCGGCGACGAAGTAGACGACCTGGTAGCGCGAGAAGTCGACCTCGGCGTCGGCCGCGGCGAACGCGTCGCGCACATAGGCGGCCCGGTCCTCGGGCCTCCAGTCCCGCCGTATGGCGTACGCCGTCGACGGGCGCGGCATCCGCAGCCAGTGCGTCAGCGGGTGCGGACGCAGGGTGAAGGCGCGATGGGAGGACTGGGTGAAGAAGCGGGTGGTGGCCGGGAAGTGGTCGGCGGCCAGCTCGGCGGGGGTGGTGCGGGGGGTGGCGTCCGGGAAGGAGAGGAAGATCATCACCGCGTCGCGCGTGCCGTTCGGGCGGGTGTAGTCCGGGTTCCAGCCGTCCACGCCCTCCGAGTGGTGGGCCTCGGTACGGTGCAGTGCGCACGGGGCCGTCGAGAAGGGCTCGGCGGCCGACGGGCCGGTGAGGATCGAGGTCGCGGCGAGCGCCGACAGCGTGGTGACCACGGCGGCGGTGCTGCGCAGCTTGGGCACGGACATGACCTCCGAGTGCGATTCACGGAATCCAGCACCCAGATTGCTGTGATTTGACATCCTACGCCCTGTTTGCCTGCACCAGAAGGGTGAGCGCGCCACGCGCACGCACCAGTGCGCCCCGGCGCTCGACACCCCGAAACACTCACGGAACGTCACAACTGGTCGGGGGCCTGAAGAACCCGTCCAACTGCGGGCAGAAACGATCTGTCAGAACCCCTGCCGTATCCGGGAGACTGGAGACCGGCTGGAAGGGCCCGGGGCCAGCCTCTATGATCGGCACACTTTCCGGCACGGACAGCGATCGAGTGCACTGCGGGAGCGAGCGGTGAGCGGAACGTCCGAAGGGCCGACGCCCGTGGCAGACCTCGACCGGTCGGCCGTAACAGACAGTGACCACAACACCTACCACCGTGTCTTCGCGGCGGCCCCGCTCTCCATGGCCGTCGTGGACCGCGAAGGGCTCGTCGTCAGCGCCAACGCCGCCTTCGGCGAGCTGGTCGGCGCCGATCCGGGAGCACTGGCCGGGCGGGCCGCCTCCGACCTGGTCGACCTGGCCTCGGACGCCCGTACCTGGCACGCCTATCGCGAGGTGCTGCGCGGCCGGCAGGCGCGGCTGCGCTGCACGCGCCGGCTGAAGCATCCCGACGGCCCCGCGGTGTGGGTCCAGGTCACCGTGGCCCCGCTGGCCGGGGACGGACCCGGCGTACTGCTGTCGGTCACCGACATCACCACCCGCCGCGAACTCCAGGCGCGGCTGCGGCACTTGCAGATGCACGACCCGGTGACCCGGCTGCCCAACCGCACGCTGTTCTTCGAGCGGCTGACCGCCGCGCTGGAGGCGGAGTCCTACGAGCAGACCGGTACCGGCCGGGTCGGCCTGTGCTATCTGGACCTCGACGGGTTCAAGGCCGTCAACGACACCCTGGGCCACCGCGTCGGCGACCGCCTCCTCGCGGCCGTCGCCGAGCGCCTGACCCGGGTCGCCGACGAGGCCGGGTACGCGCGCGCCGCCACCCCCCTGGTGGCCCGGCTCGGCGGGGACGAGTTCGCCCTGCTGGTCGAGGACTCCACCGGCACCGAACAGCTCGCCGAGCTCGCGGAGTCCGCGCTGAACGCGCTGCAGGAGCCCTTCGACCTGGCGGGGCAGCGGCTGTCCCTGACGGCCTCCATCGGCGTCGTGGAGCGGCACGCGGCCGGGACGACCGCCACCGGCCTGATGCAGGCCGCCGACACGACCCTGTACTGGGCGAAGGCCGACGGCAAGGGCCGCTGGACCCTGTTCGACCCCGAGCGCAACGCCCACCGGATGACCCGTCAGGCACTGTCCTCCACCCTGCGTCCCGCCATCGAGCGCGGCGAGTTCACGCTGGAGTACCAGCCGTTGGTCGGCATGGAGGACGGACGGCTCAGCGGGGTCGAGGCGTTGATCCGCTGGAATCATCCTCAGTTCGGCACACTGACGCCGAATCGGTTCATCGGATTGGCCGAGGAGGACGGCTCGATCGTGCAGCTGGGCCGCTGGGCGCTGGACACCGCCTGCCGGCAGGCCCGCCGCTGGCAGCTGGACCACCCCGGCGAACCGCCCATCTTCGTCAGCGTGAACGTGGCCGTGCGCCAGGTGTGGGACTCCGACCTGGTCGCGGACGTGGCGGAGATCCTCGCCGAGACCGGACTGGCCCCGCACCTGCTGCAGTTGGAGCTGACCGAGTCGGCGGTGATGGGTTCCGGGGGCCGCCCGCTCCAGGCGCTGCAGGCCCTCAGCGACATGGGGGTGCGCATCGCCATCGACGACTTCGGCACCGGTTACTCCAACCTCGCCTACCTCAGCCGGCTGCCCGTCTCGGTCCTGAAGCTCGACGGCTCCTTCGTCCGCGGCTTCCAGTACGAGGAGGCGGCCAAGGGGCTCGCGCCCAATCCCGCCGACGAGGTGATCGTGGAGGCCATGATCCAGCTGGCCCACCGGCTCGGGCTGACCGTCACGGCCGAGTGCGTGGAGACCTCGGCCCAGGCCACCAGGCTGCGCCGGATCGGCTGCGACACCGGACAGGGCTGGCTGTACTCCCGCCCGGTGTCGCCGGATCGTATCTCCGAGCTGCTCGGCGCCCAGTCCTACGCGGTCGGCAACCCGTAGACGTCCGCGATCAACTCGTAGGACCGCAGGCGAAGTTCGCCGCGGTGGGCGTGGCTGGTGATCATGAGCTCGTCGGCGCCGGTGCGCTTCTGCAGATCATCGAGGCCGCAACGGACCTCGTCAGGGGTGCCGTTGACGACGTTGGCGGTCCAGGAGGCGATGAACTCCTCCTCCATGGGGCCCAGTTCCTGCTTCTCGACGTCCGCCGGGTCGGGGAAGAGCCCGGGGCGGCCGGTGCGCAGCCGGAGCATGTTCACCGCCATGGCCCGCGTCTGCCGGCCGGCCTCGCGCTCGTCGTCCGTGGCGAGCGCGGAGACGCCGATGAGGGCGTACGGCTCGGTGAGGACCTCCGAGGGGCGGAAGGTCTGCCGGTACAGGTCGAGGGCCGGGACGGTGTTCTGCGCGGAGAAGTGGTGCGCGAAGGCGAAGGGCAGGCCGAGGAGGCCGGCCAGGCGGGCGCTGAAGCCGGAGGAGCCGAGCAGCCAGATCGGCGGCCGGTGCGCGGACTGGACCCCGCCGGGGGTGGTGCCCTGTACCGGGCCCGGGATCGCGTGGATCCGCCGGAACGGGTGCCCGTCGGGGAAGTCGTCGTCCAGGAAGCGGGTGAGCTCGGCGAGCTGCTGCGGGAAGTCGTCGGCGCCCTCGTTCAGGGTCTCGCTGCGGCGCAGCGCGGCGGCCGTGGCCCCGTCCGTGCCCGGCGCCCGGCCGAGGCCCAGGTCGATCCGTCCCGGCGCCATCGCCTCCAGCGTGCCGAACTGCTCGGCGATCACCAGCGGGGCGTGGTTGGGCAGCATGACGCCGCCCGAGCCGAGCCGGATGCGGTCGGTGTGGGCGGCGAGGTGGGCGAGGATCACGGCGGGCGAGGAGGACGCCACGCCGGGCATGGAGTGGTGCTCGGCGACCCAGTACCGGTGGAAGCCGCGGGCCTCCGTGAGCCGGGACAGCGCGACGCTGGTGCGCAGGGCGTCGCCGGCGGTGCTTCCCGCACCGACGGTCGCCAGGTCCAGTACGGAGAGGGGGACGGGGGCGGTCCCGTGCGTCGTGCCCCGGATCTCGTCTGCCGACACGGTGTGGCCTCCTGTTCGTGGCATGGGCTGTCGAGCCCAGACGTAACAGGAGGCACTCTCCGTTTATTCCCCGCGCCGAGGATCAGGCCTGGACGATCGGCTCCCGCGTGAAGAGCGTCCCGAGCATCGGCGCATTCACCCGCCGGTCCGCCAGCCTCAGTCCCTCCCAGACGGTCACCTGGTTGGCGGTGAGGACCGGCTTGGACAGGGCCTTCTCCAGCAGGGCGAGGTGCGCGGCGGTGTGCAGCGCGGTGTCCGGCAGCAGCACCGCCTGCGCGTCCGGCACGTCGGCGGCCCGGGCGAGGGTCAGCACGTCCTCCTCGCCCCAGGTCCCGACCTCCGCGGCCGTGACGATCCCCTCGGAGCGCATCCCCACCACCTCCAGACCGCCGGCCCGCAGGAAGTCGGCGAACAGTTCCGCCACGTCCTGCGGGTACGTCGCCCCGACGGCGACCCGGCGCACCCCGAGCTCCCGGGCCGCGTGCACGAAGGCGAAGGACGTGGAGGAGGCCGGCATCCCGGCCAGCCGGGCGAGCGTGCGCACCTGGTCCTGGGCGCCCTCCCAGCCGTGCACGAAGCTGCCGCTGGTGCACGCCCACACCACCGTCTCGACCCCGGCCAGCCGCAGCCCCTCCATGCCCGCGCCGAGCCGCTCGGCGGAGCCCATCTCGCGCAGCGCGTCCACGCGGTGCGCGTCCTCGCCGATGTCGGTGTGCACCAGGTCCACCCGGATGTCGCTGCCCAGGAGCTGCTCGATGCGTGGATAGTCGTCCTCGGCGGAGTGGCCCGGGTAGAGGAGTCCGAGTGCGGTCATGTCCAGCCTTCCTGCGTCTCTTCCGGCAGTACGGGGGGCCAGGCACGCGCGGCCTCGTCCAGCAGCGCCTGATAGGGCCCCACGGCCCGGGTACCCATCCGCCGCAGGGCCGCCCACATCGTGACCTGGTTGGCTGACATCACGGGGATGCGCAGCTCGGCCTCCAGCTGGGGGATCACGTCGTACGTCGGCAGGTTGGTGCAGGAGATGAAGAGCGCGTCGGCGGTGCCGGGGCGGACCGCCTGCCGCGCCATGGCGACGACCTCCCGGTACGGCACCTGCCAGATGTGCCGGGTCAGCCCCATGAAGGCGCAGCCCGTCACCTGCACGCCGGCCTCGGCGACGAAGTCCTCCAGCGCCCGGGTCACCGACACGGTGTACGGCGTGACCAGCGCGACGCGCCGTACCCGCAGCTCGGCCAGCGCCTCCAGCAGCGCGCCGGAGGTGGTCACCGGGGGCGGCGCGCCCGCCAGGCTCATCGCCGCGCACATCGCCCGCTCCCCGGCGAGGCCGCCGACGAAACTGCCGGAGGTGCAGGCGTAGGCGACGACCTCGGGCGCGACGGCGGTCAGGGCGCGCACGGCGTCCCCGAGCGTCTCGTGCTCGCTCACCAGCCGCGCCAGGTCCAGGCTCACCTCGACCGGCACGAACGGGGTCCGGGTCAGGTGCAGCGACACCTCGTCGGGCACCCAGCGCCACAGCTCACGGTCGAGCGCGAAGTCGAAGGGGGCCACCACGCCGACACCGCGCTGGGGGCGGGGTCCGCCGAGAAAGGAGACGTCCATGGCACCGGCCTCACGCTGAGAGACGAGTGGGCAACGGATCGCGAGTACGCCCGTGTTGACGAAGGTAGGTTCGGGTGCGAGCGTGGTCAATCCGCGCATAATCCGTGCATGTCAGACGCCCGGAGCCGCCCCGTATGACGACCCTCCCCACCCTTCTCGTCCTCGACGCCGACCCACCGCCCCGGCTCGGCCGGCTCACCGGCCGTGCCCGGATCGTGCACACGGACGCCGCGCACCTGGCCGAGCGGCTGCCCGCGGCGGACGTGCTGCTGGTGTGGGACTTCGCCTCGCACGCGGTGCGCGAGGCCTGGCCGGGGGACGGTCCCCGGCCGGCCTGGGTGCACACGGCGAGCGCGGGCGTGGATCATCTGATGTGCCCGGAACTCGCCGCGTCCGACACGGTGGTGACCAACGCGCGCGGAATCTTCGAGGAGCCGATCGCCGAGTACGTGGCGGCCCTGGTGCTGGCGGTCGCCAAGGATCTGCCGCGCACGCTGGAGCACCAGCGGGAGCGGAGCTGGCGGCACCGGGAGGCCCGGCGGGTGGCGGGCACGCGCGCGTGCGTGGTCGGCTCGGGCCCCATCGGCCGGGCGATCGTGCGCGTCCTGAAGGCCCTGGGCGTGACGACGGCACTGGTGGGGCGGGTGCCACGGACCGGCATCCACGGCCCGGAGGACCTGGACCGGCTGATCTCCCGGGCGGACTGGGTGATCGCGGCGGCGCCGCTGACCGAGCAGACGTACGGCATGTTCGACGCCCGCCGGTTCGGCGTGATGCAGCCCTCGGCGTTCTTCGTGAACGTCGGCCGGGGGCAGCTGGTCGACGAGGACGCCCTCGCGCGGGCCCTGACCCGGCGCTGGATAGCGGGCGCCGCCCTGGACGTGTTCACCACCGAGCCGCTGCCCGAGGACAGCCCGCTGTGGGGCCTGCCGGGGCTGATCGTCTCGCCGCACATGAGCGGGGACACCGTCGGCTGGCGGGACGAACTGGGCTCGCAGTTCGTGGAGTTGTACCAGCGGTGGGCGGCGGGCAGATCACTGGTGAACGTGGTCGACAAGAAGCGCGGTTACGTGCCCGGTCACTGACCCCCTGGGAGGGTGCATGCAGCTCACCGACCTCACCGCCGGCCGGCTCCTCGACGGCTACCGCAAGGGCGAGTTCTCTCCCGTGGAGGCGGCCGAACAGGCCCTGCGGCGGGCACGGCGGATCCAGCCGGAGGTGAACGCGTTCGCGCGGCTGACCGAGGAGGACGCGCTGGCGCGGGCGCGGGAGTCGGAGGAGCGCTGGCGGCGCGGCGAACCGGCCGGGCTGCTCGACGGGGTGCCGGTGACGGTGAAGGACCTCCTGCTGCTGCGCGGACACCCCACCTTGCGCGGCTCGAAGACCCTCTCGGAGCAGGGTCGTTGGGACGAGGACGCGCCCTCGGTGGCCCGGCTGCGCGAGCACGGCGCGGTGTTCCTCGGCAAGACCACCACGCCCGAGTTCGGCTGGAAGGGCGTCACGGACTCCCCGCTGACCGGCGTCACCCGCAATCCGCACGACCCCTCGCGCACCGCGGGCGGCTCCAGCGGGGGCAGCGCGGTGGCCGTGGCGGTCGGCGCGGGCCCGCTGTCGCTGGGCACGGACGGCGGGGGCAGCATCCGTATCCCGGCCGCGTTCTGCGGGATCTTCGGGCTGAAGCCGACGTACGGCAGGGTGCCGCTGTATCCGGCGAGCGCGTTCGGCACGCTGTCGCACACGGGCCCGATGACCCGGGACGCGGCGGACGCGGCCCTGCTGCTGGACGTGGTCTCCGGCGCCGACCCGCGCGACTGGTCGGGGCTGCCGCCCGCCCCCGGCTCCTTCACGGAGGCGCTGAGGGGCGGTGTGCACGGGCTGCGGGTGGCGTACTCGCCGTCCCTGGGCGGTCAGGTGGCCGTCCGGCCGGCGGTGGCGTCGGCGGTACGGCAGGCGGTGGCGCGGCTCGCGGACCTCGGGGCGTTCGTCGAGGAGACCGACCCGGACTTCAGCGATCCGGTGGAGGCGTTCCACACGCTGTGGTTCAGCGGGGCGGCCCGTCTCACCGAGCGGTTCTCGCCGCGCCGGCGGCAGCTGCTGGATCCCGGGCTGCGGGAGATCTGCGCGCAGGGCTCCCGGATGAGTGCGCTGGAGTACCTGGCCGCGGTGGACGTCCGCATGGACCTGGGGCGGCGCATGGGGCGCTTCCACGAGCGTTACGACCTGCTGGTGACGCCCACGCTGCCGGTGACGGCGTTCGAGGCGGGCGTGGAGGTGCCCAGGGGGTCGGCCCACCGGCGCTGGACGGGGTGGACGCCGTTCACGTACCCCTTCAACCTCACCCAGCAGCCGGCCGCCACGGTCCCGGTCGGGACGGACGGCGACGGGCTGCCGGTGGGGATGCAGCTCGTCGCCGCCCGGCACCGGGACGATCTGGTGCTGCGGGCGGCGCACGCGTTGTACGAGGCCGGGGTGGCACGGGTGCTCACGCCCGCCGGAAGCTGAAGGTCTCCCCCGCCGCCCCGTTCCGCCACAGGTCGTTGCAGGCCTCGGCCATCCGGTCGAGGCCGTCGGTCACCTGGCCCCAGACGATGCCGGGGACCCAGCCCACGTCCCCGTTGAGCAGCAGGTTGTTGCGCTCGTAGAACAGGGCCAGGTCGACCACGGTGGTGCCGGGGCGGACCTCGCGGTCGTAGCCGTAGGCCTGCGTGCCCAGTTCGGTGCCGGCGAAGGAGAAGTAACAGAGGTCGCCGGGAATCGGGGTGACGGTCGGGTTCTCCAGTGGGGGTTCCGTGGAGGCGAACGGCGGGAAGAGGGCGTAGATCTCGTTGCGCGCGTATTTGGCGTGGTAGACGTCGCCCCCGAGGGGCAGCGCCTCCCACACTGCCGCGCAGGTCAGCGGCGCGCGGTCGTCCAGGAGTCGTGCCGTGCAGTGCACGTCCCGCTTGTCGAGCGAGACGGTGACGAATCGATCGGCCATGAGATCCAGGGTGCATACGCCCGGTGCACTTGGGTAGCTGCGCCGCCATGGCTCCACCACTTGGGAACGATGTACACACGATACGGGCGGAACACAGACACACCCGGCGCTCGGTGCTCGCGGGCGTCGCCGCCCTCGGTGCGCTGGGCGTGGCGGGCTGCACGCGGGTGGCCGCGGCGTCGGGCAGGAAGGGCGGCGACCTGCTCGACCGGCTCCGCGCCCAGGGTGTCGTACGGCTCGGCATCGCCGGTGAGATCCCCTTCGGCTACATCGACCAGGACGGCCGGCTCACCGGGGAGGCGCCCGAGCTGGCGAAGGTGATCTTCAAGCGGCTCGGGGTGGACCGGGTCCAGCCGGTGCCGACCGAGTTCGGTTCGCTGATCCCGGGCCTGAACTCCCAGCAGTTCGACGTCGTGGCGGCCGGGATGTACGTCAACCCGGACCGCTGCGAGCAGGTGATCTTCGCCGACCCGGACTACCAGATGCTGGATTCGTTCATCGTCCGCAAGGGGAACCCGAAGGGTTTGCACTCCTACCGGGACGTCGTGGAGAAGAAGGCGAAGTTCGCCACCGGCACCGGGTACGCCGAGATCCAGTACGCGGTCGAGGCCGGGTACCCGGAGGGCGACATCCTCGTCGTCCCGGACCAGGTCGCGGGGCTGAACGCGGTCGAGGCCGGGCGCGTCGACGTGTTCGCGGGTACGGCGCTCACCACCCGCGAGGTGGTGAAGAAGTCGGCCAAGGCGGAGGCCACCAAGCCCTTCGCACCGCTGGTCAAGGGCGAACCGCACGTCGACGGCGGCGCGTTCGCGTTCCGCCCGACCGAGACGGGGCTGCGGGACGCCTTCAACGTGGAGCTGCGCAAGCTGAAGAAGAGCGGCGAACTGTTCCGGATCCTCCGGCCGTTCGGCTTCACCAGGGCCGAGATGACCGATCTCACCGCGAAGGAGCTGTGCGGCGGATGACCTCGGGGCTTTGGGAACTGGTACTGAAAGGCGTCTGGACCACCGTCCAGCTGCTGGTGTTCAGCGCGCTGCTCGCTCTGGCGGTGTCGTTCGTCGTCGGCATCGCACGCACCCACCGGCTGTGGATCGTGCGGTTCGTGGCCGGCTTCTACACCGAGGTGTTCCGCGGCACCTCGGCGCTGGTGATGATCTTCTGGGTGTTCTTCGTGCTGCCGGTCGCGTTCGGCTGGCAGCTGGTGCCCATGTGGGCGGGCACGCTGGCGCTCGGGCTGACGTACGGCGCGTACGGCTCGGAGATCGTGCGCGGCGCGCTGCAGGCGGTCGACCCGGCCCAGCGGGAGGGCGGTGTCGCGCTGAGCTTCACCCCGGCGCAGCGGATGCGGCTGATCGTGCTGCCGCAGGCGGTGCCGGAGATGATCCCGTCCTTCTGCAACCTGCTGGTCGAGCTGCTCAAGGGCACGGCGCTGGTGTCGGTCATGGGCATGGGCGATCTGACGTTCAGCGCGAACCTGGTGCGGCTGGCGCTGCAGCAGAGCGCGGAGATCTACACGTACATCCTGGTGATCTACTTCGTGATCGCCTTCGTCCTCACGCGGCTGATGCGCGGGCTGGAGAAGCGGCTGAAGGCCGGGGTCGGCAAGGACCCGGGGACGGAGTCGGCGGCGCGTGAGCTCAAGCGCGCGCAGACGACCGGCGTGGGCGCCGCGGGCGGCGCGGGCATGGGCGGAGGTGCCTGATGAAGTGGGACTGGAGCGCCGTGAGCGCGTTCATGCCGGCCTTCTGGCACGGGCTGCTGGTCACCCTGCAGGCCCTGGCGTTCGGTTCGCTGGTGTCGTTCAGCCTGGGGCTGGTGTGGGCGCTGCTGATGCGGACGCCGTTTCGCTGGGTGCGCTGGCCGGTCGGGACGGTCACGGAGTTCGTCCGCAACACCCCGCTGCTGGTGCAGCTGTTCTTCCTCTTCTACGTGCTGCCCGAGTGGGGGCTGACGTTCTCGGCGCTGTCCACCGGCGTGTTCGCGGTCGGCCTGCACTACTCGACGTACACCATGCAGGTCTACCGGGCCGGTATCGAGGCGGTGCCGGCCGGCCAGTGGGAGGCGGCGACCGCGCTGAACCTGCCGCGGCGGCGGACCTGGACCGCGGTGATCCTGCCGCAGGCGATCCGCCGGGTGGTGCCCGCCCTCGGCAACTACGTGATCTCCATGCTCAAGGACACACCGGTGCTGATGGTGATCACCGTGCCGGAGATGCTCCAGCGGGCCCGGCTCTTCTCCCAGCAGCACTTCCAGTTCACCGAGCCGATCACCGTGATCGGAGTGGCCTTCATCCTCATCTCCTACCTGGCCTCCCTTCTCCTGCGAGCCCTGGAGCGACGCCTTGTCCGTTGAGACCCGTACGAAGTCGTCCGTCACCGACGCCCCGCCGACCGAGCTGATCCGCCTGGAGAACGTCACCAAGCGCTTCGGCTCGAACACCGTGCTCGACCGGCTGAACTTCTCCGTCGAGCCCGGCAAGCACGTCACCCTGATCGGGCCGTCCGGCTCGGGCAAGACGACGATCCTCAGACTGCTGATGACCCTCGCCCAACCGGACGAGGGCACGATCACCGTCGACGGGGAGCGGCTGTTCCCCGCCCCGGAGAAGCAGATCCGGGAGGTCCGCAAGAAGATCGGAATGGTGTTCCAGCAGTTCAACCTGTTCCCGAACATGAGCGTGCTGCGGAACATCACCGAGGCGCCCGTCCAGGTCCTCGGGATGTCCAAGGACGAGGCCGAGGCGCGCGCCCGGGAGCTGCTGGACCTGGTGGGGCTGGCCGACAAGTGCGACGCCAGGCCGACCCGGCTCTCCGGCGGCCAGCAGCAGCGGGTGGCGATCGCCCGGGCGCTGGCGATGCGGCCGCGGGTGCTGCTGCTGGACGAGGTGACCTCCGCCCTCGACCCGGAGCTGGTCGCGGGCGTCCTCGACCTGCTCAGGGACATCGCCCGCAGCACCGACATCACGATGCTGTGCGTGACCCACGAGATGGGTTTCGCCCGGGACATCTCCGACCAGGTCCTGATGTTCGACTCGGGCCGGGTCATCGAGGCGGGCCCGCCGGAGCAGATCTTCGGCGCGCCGGAACAGGACCGCACCCGGGAATTTCTCAGCGCAGTGCTGTGACTCCGGAGGGTGACAGGTGTGAACAGTGGAGGTCGGACCGCTGGGTCATACCTCTGGCATATGCCAAAGGGACGCGCCGCAGCTGAGAGGGGCACGGCGAGCAGTTCAATCTCGCCAACCCCCTCTCCCCGAACCGGGTTTGCCCGTTATCGTGGTAGCGATCCGCCGACCGGACACCGCGGCCACAGACAGGCGAGCCAGGGGGACCACCGTGGCGCTGATGCACGAGCCGACCGCCCCGTACCACTCCGCCCAGGACGCGCTGCGCGTGCTTGAGACCGTGGCCCGCCACTCCGCCGGTGTCACCGACACCGAGCTGGCCCGGCACACCGGCCTCGGCCGCGAGCGGCTCACCGCCCTGCTGCGCATGCTGCGCCGTGAGGGCTACGTCGAGCAGATCACCGACGGGGCGTACGTCACCGGCGACACCCTGCGCCGCCTGACCTCGGCGCACGACCGCGAGCGGGCCCTGCGCGACAAGCTGCAGCAGACCCTGGACCGGCTGCGCGACTCGGTCGGCGCGGCGGTCTACATCAGCCGCTACGTCGACGGCGAGGTCAAGGTCACCCAGTACGCCGCCGGGCCGGCCACCCCGGCGGTCAACGAGTGGGTCGACTTCCGCTACTCCGCCCACGCGACGGCGGTCGGCAAGAGCCTGCTGACCCAGCTGGACCACAACGGCCGCCGCGACCACCTCTCCCGGCACAAGATGGCCCGCCTCACCTCGCGCACCATCACCAGCGACAAGCTGCTGCTGTCCCGCCTGGAGTCCCAGCCGCCGACGGTGCCGGTCCTGGACCTCCAGGAGTACGCGGTCGGCACGGTCTGCGCGGCCGTCCCGATCACGGCGGGCTCGTCGGTGGGGTGCCTGGCCCTGTCCCTTCCGGTGGAGCACGCGCACCGGCTGAAGCAGGCCGCGGAGACCCTGAACCGCAACGCGGCACCGGTGCTGCTGTCCCTCACCCTGTAGGTGGTCACGAGCACCTCTCAGGACCAGGTAGTATTTTCTTCGTCGCCAGCCACGGAGGCCAAAATCCGAGGTCGGCGAGAGTCATGCGCCGCTAGCTCAGTTGGTTAGAGCAGCTGACTCTTAATCAGCGGGTCCGGGGTTCGAGTCCCTGGCGGCGCACAGATGAAGGGCCCTTCGCGGAAGCGAGGGGCCCTTCGGCGTCCTCCGCGGTGAGGCGTCGATACGACGACTCGCCGCGCGGCACCCACCACACCGGATCGGCGCACGCGTACCCCTCCCGCCGCAGCTGCGCCCGGTGGATCTTGTTCGTCGCCGTCACCGGCATCCGCCGGACCACCCGTACGAACCGGGGCGCCATCTTCGTGCCCAGGTCGGGCTGGGCGGCCAGGAACTCCGCGAAGCCCTCCGGGTCGAAGGTCCCGGCGATCGTGGCCATCACCTGGTCCCCGGTGACCGGATCCGGCACCCCGTACACGGCGACGGCCACCGCACCCCCGTACCGCGCGACGATGTTCTCGATCACCGCGGCGGCCAGGTTCTCCCCGTCGACGCGGATGCGGTCATCGGTCCGCCCGGCGAAGTACAGGTAGCCCTGACCGTCCCGGTAGAAGAGGTCACCGGTCCAGTACGCCCCTCCACGGCGCCGCTCGGCCTCCGCGGCCGGATTGCGCCAGTAGCCCTCGAAGGGGTTGGGTGCCCGGTTCACCAGCTCGCCGATCGCCCGCTCTCCGTTGAGGAGGCGTCCGGCGGAGTCGAACACGGCCGGCGGGCACTCCCGCCCCGTGGCCGGATCGAGCACCACCAGCCCCGGCGCGGCCGGCCCCACCGCGCCCTCGGGCGTACCCGGCGCCCACTGGATCGCCGCACCGCCCTCCGACGACCCGTACCCCTCCACCAGCCGCACCCCGAACCGCTGCTCGAAGGCCGCCGCGTCCACCGCGCCCGCCTCCGTGCCGAAGCCGAGCCGCAGGGGGTTGTCCCGGTCGTCGGGGCGGGGTTCGGTGGCGAGGACGTACTGGATCGCCCGGCCGACGTAGGTGAAGTAGGTCGCCCGGTAGCGGCGCACGTCGTCCAGGAACCCGGACGCCGAGAACCGCCGGCGCAGTGCCACTCCGGCCCCCGCCGCCAGCGCGGGCGCCCAGTCGGCGATCACCGCGTTGCCGTGGAACATCGGCATGCAGAGGTAGTGCACGTCGTCCGCACGGACCCCGAACTGCCGGACCAGCGCCTGCCCGGCCGCCGCCAGCCGCCCCTGCGTGCAGATCGCGGCCTTGGGAGCGCCGGTCGAGCCGGAGGTGAAGTACAGCAGCAGCCGGTCCGCGGGGGTGGCCCGGGACGGGTCGGGCACGGCGTCGGCGTAGCGGGCGAGGAGGGCGGCGTACCCCTCGTCGTCCCGCTCGCCGCACCCGTCGCCGTTCTCGTCCCCGTCCGTCACGAGGATCCGCACCCCCGGCAGCTTCAGGTCAGCCAGCAGGGGTAGGTGGGCCCGCTCGGTGACCAGCAGCGGGCACTCGGTGTGCAGGATGTCCCGGGCCAGTTCGGGGCCCCGCCGGGTGGGGTTGATGCCGGCGACGGCGGCGCCGGCGAGGGCGGCTCCGGCCAGCCAGAGCGGGAACTCCACGGTGTTGTCGAGGAGCACCCCGACGTGCGGTGCGGCGCCGGGCGGCAGCAGGTCGGCCAGCAGGGCCGCCCGGGCGGCGGCGCCGGCGGCCACCTCGTGCTGCGTCAGGACCAGCTCCCCGCACCACAGGCCCGGCCGGTGGTCCCCCCACCGCGCCGCGACCAGTTCGGCGACCGTGCGCGTCGTGGACTCCATGGAGGCGCACGGTAACTGACACAGCATCAGAAAGGGAGGCTACGGCAGCAGGCCGTCCGCCTCCGTGAACATCATGTGCACCACGACGACGAAGCCGACACAGAAGGCGATGGCCACCCCGAGGAAGGCCAGCCCGCAACCCGTTCCGGCGGCGAGCCTGCCGTGGGCGGGCGGGCGCGCGGTGGCCCGCTGGGGCTGCTCCGGAAGGTACCGCACGGTGACGAAGTCGCCCTCCAGCACGGTCGCCGGGCCGTCCTCCTCCTCGAAGCGGACCGTGCGGCCGTCGTGGGTGGTGAACTCGTAGACGTGGTGGACGGTCGTACGCACGGACGTGTCCCCGCCGCCCCCGCTGGTCGTCGTGAACATCCGCAGACAGCGCCCCTCGGCCGTCAGCCCCTGCGACCACGTCCTGCCGAGGCGCCGGGCCCGGCGGACCAGCAGATACGCGGCGAAGCCGAAGCCGGCGATCATGAGGATGGGTACGGCGCAGAAGAGCAGCTCGAGCATGACGTCCCCCAAGGTCCGGTACGCCGTCCCCGCTCGGTCGGCGTGCGAGGAACGTACCCGTCGGTAGGGGCGGTCCGGCTCAAGAGAAGCTCAGTATCAGAACCGGGACAGTTCGATCCACATGTGCGCGGTGTAGACGGCACAGCTCGCGAGCAGCAGCACCCCGATGACGGTGCCCGCCATGTCCTTGCCGGGCTGCGGTTCGGAGGCGGTGGCCCGGTCCGGCTCGTGCGGGGCGTAGTGGACGAGGACCTGGTCGCCCACGGAGCGGTCGCGCGGGCCGCCGTTCTCCTTGAAGCGCACGGCGCGGCCGTCGCCGGTGGTGAAGTCGTACTCGTGCCACTGCACCCGGCGGGGCACGTTGTTGACCACCTGGGTGGTGGCCCAGGCCCGCACCACCCGCGCCTGCGCGGTCACCCCGCTCTCCCAGGCGGTGCGCCGCTGCCGCGTCCGGCGCACCAGCGCCACCGCGGCCCAGAGGAAGAAGATGATCAGGCCGGGCATGGTTATGTTGAAGAAGGCGTCCACGTGCGCCTACCCCCGTACGTCGGTTACCGGACTCACGTGCGCCGGGACCGGAATCTCCGGCACCGGCGCACGCGGACCTTACCCGAGCCGGGATCAGAAGGTGACGTCGGAGCAGGCGTAGAACGCGTTGCCCGTGTCGGCGATCGTCCACACCGCGACGATGACGTGATGCCCGCTCAGGCCGCTGGGCAGGGTGCCGCTGTGACTGAGGGTCTGCGGCGGCCGCTGGCCGTTGTAGGGCACCGTCAGGAACGGGGTGAGGTCGAGGTCCGAGCGGGACAGGGGATGGTTCTGGTTCCAGCCCGGCCTGGTGACGTAGTACTTGAAGTCCGTCGTGGCGTGCATGGCCGTGAACTGCCAGCGGAAGGTGTACGACCGGCCGCCCGTCACCTTCGTGGTGGGCCAGGCCCCGCCGGACGGGGTGGTCGGCGAGCTGAGCTGGGCGAACCGGCTCAGGCCACCGTTGCAGATCTGACCGTCGGCGGGCCCCGAGGCCGGGAAGCCCTTGGGGCCCTCGACGCTCTGCGGCTCGTACTGGATCTCGCCGCAGCCCGTCACGGTGCCGTTGGCACAGAGCTTCTGCCTGCTGATGGGGAGGTCGGTGTAGCCGTGCCCGCTGGCGCCGCCGGTGGAGAGCGCGAAGGCTCCGGCGGTCGCCACGGCCAGCACGGCTGCGGACAAGGTGGTCTTGGTGCGCATGCTGCCGCTCCTGGAGAACGTGGGGAGTTCAGTGAGCTGTGCAGGAAGGGTGGTGCACTAGGTCTAGACCAAGTCCCAGATTATTGCCGCCTCTTGACTGTGTCCATACAAGCGGCACGTCCCTCGTGCGCCCGCTACACCGGCTCCCCGCGCCCCGAGCAGAAGGCGACCGTCAGGTCCCGCACCAGCACCTTGCGCTCGTAGTCGTCCAGTTCCACCAGGCCTCTCATGGTCAGCCGGGTCACCGTGTCCTCCACCGAGTCCACCACCGAGGTGAGCATGCTGGCCCGCTGGCGGGCGTCCAGCGCGGCGATCCGGCGCCGGTGCACCGCGGCGGCGACCTCGGGGGCGTACTCCACCCGCAGCGGCTGCACCGAGAACACCTCCATCCCGACCGGCGCGGCCTCCTCCGCCACCAGCCGGGTCAGCGCATCCCCGGCCGCCGTCACCCCGCCCCGGGTGCCGCCTGCCGGCTCCACCGGCACCCGGGCCAGTGCCGCCTCCACGCACTCGCGCAGATAGGCCTCGTGGTCCTCGACGCCGAGCACGGCCCGCGCGGTGTCCCGCACCCGCCACACCACCAGCAGGACCACCCGCAGCCCCATACCGTCCGGGTCCGCGGCCGGCATCGACTCGCTGCGCCAGTGCCGCAGCCGCACATCGACCCGGCGGCGGGGCAGCAACGGGTTCACCCAGACCAGCCCGGTCCGCCGGACCGTCCCCCGGTACCCGCCGAACAGTCCCAGCACCCAGGCCCGCCCGCTCCGCCCCCGGGCCAGCCCGCCGAAGCCGAACGCGGCGACCGCCCCCGCCCCGGCGTACGCCGCCCACTGCGCCGGACCGAGACCCGCCCCCGAGGACGCCGGAAGGTGCAGCGCGTGCGCCGCGAGACGCGGCAGCGCCCCCGCCCACCACGAGGTCGCCACGCACCCGGCGACGCCGCACACCCCGGCGAGCACCCCGGCCGCCCCGGGCAGCACCCGGGCGGGCCGTTCGACCAGCCCGGCGTCGACCTCGGGCAGGGGGCGCCTGCGCACCGGGGTGGGGCGGGTGCGCGGCTGCTCGCCGGTACCCTTCCGACGGGCCACGACCGCGGGTCTGAGCGGCACCTGCACCGGGCCGGGATCGTCCCGGAACAGCAGGTGGACGGGGATCTCGGTGGTCGCCTCGTTCTGGATCAGCCGGGCCGTACGGGCGTCCACGCCCGCACCGCCCTCCGGCTGCCCCTCGGATTCGGGTGTCGTGTGTGACGTCGTACTCATGCGTGCCTCCAGCCTCCGCGCCAGATGCGTCATGAACAGGGGAAGGGGAAGTGCCGTGACGTGCGCGACCGACAGGAGACGTCAGCGCACCGCAGGGCCCTGGACGAACAGCCGACGCCAGGTCTCCGGCCCCGGATAGCCGTCCGCCGCGCCGCCGCGCCAGCCCTGGGTGCGCTGGAAGGCCTCCACCGCGCGTCGGTCCGCCTCGCTCCAGCGCGGTCCGGGGTCGAGGGCGTAGAAGCTGCCGAAGCCTTTCTCCTGCAGCCGGCCGCGCAGTTGGGCGAGATACGCGTTCTCCGCGCCCGGCAGGAAGTGGCCCCGGCCCGGGTAGCCGGGCACCCCGTGCGAGGCGGGTTCCGCACCGGCCGCGCCCGCCATGGGCTGCGTGGTGTCGGCGGCGGGCTGCGTGGTGTCGGCGGCGGGCTGCTTGGTGCCCGCCGTGGTCTCGGTCAGGCCCTTGTAGCGGTAGGGGACGTACTTGTCGGTGTTGTTCCAGTAGGGGTAGGGGGTGGTCTGGCTGCGGGCGTGCGGGGGTGTCTGCTCGTAGACCGTGTAGTGGGTGTGGTCGGAGTCCGTCCAGCCGCCGAAGATCACCACGTGCGAGCCGGCCTCCGGGTTGTCGGGGTTGTGGTAGAGCAGGATGTCGCCGGACTGCAGATCATCCTTGGTGATCTTGACGCCGAACTGGTCGAGGCTGCCCGTCCACTCGTTGGTGGGCAGACCCCAGGCCATGGAGACATAGCCCGAGCAGTCCTGCCGGTACCCGTCGGACCAGTACGAGGTCATGCTGTACGGCACCTGCGCGGCCACCCAGGTCTTGGCCCGGCTGATGATCTGGTCCCGGGTGGTGGCGGGGGTCGGCACCGTGCCCGGGACGGCCGGCGGACCCCCGGCACCGTGCAGCCGGGACCTGGCGCCCTGGGGGGTGGCGAGCTGGCCGTCCCCGGGGGTGTCCGAGGGCGGGGGAGTCACGTGGGGGACGGAGGTGCTGGTGGGACCGTTGCTGGGAGCGGGAGAGCTACCGGGGCTGGGACTGTTACCGAGGCTGGGGGTGACGGCGGCGGCCGGGGTGACCGCACCCAGGGCCGCCGAGGCGGCGGCCATGATCACGGCCACCGGGGCCGCCGGGTGGCCGCACAGGCCCCCGGACGGCGGGCGGGGACTCGTCCGTCGCCGGTCGACGCAGCCTGGACAGTCGCAGTCGCTCGCAGGATCGAAATCCTCGAACATCGGAGCGGTCATGCGATCTGCCTCACATTCGGGGGAGATTTGTCCACGAGTGTGCACGTTGATCAGTTTCCCAACTGTCCCCGTGGCGCGCACTCTGACGGTCCGAATGATGTAATCGGCGCCGCCGGGCGGCCCTACCGCTCACCCGGAGGTGGTCAGAAGCACCCTCCCAGGTCAGGTAGAGTTCTCTTTGTCAGCAGGCGCCGCTAGCTCAGTTGGTTAGAGCAGCTGACTCTTAATCAGCGGGTCCGGGGTTCGAGTCCCTGGCGGCGCACGATGACGATGGCGAGCCACGTCCGCAGAAAGCGCGGACCGGCTCGCCATCTCTGTTTCGGCGCGGTTGCGCCGCGCCGGGCGGGGGCTCCGCCATCCACACCCCCGAGCCGCAGCGGGCCGGGACCGGAGACCGGAACCGGGCCATCCCCCCGATTGCCGGATACCCTCTCGCCATGGCAGCCCGGGACCTCCAGGAACGGATCAAGAAGCTGATCGTCGACCGGCGGCTGCCCTCGGGCGCCCCGCTGCCGACCGAGCCCGAGCTGATGGAGCTCCTCGGGGCCAGCCGGAACTCGGTCCGGGAGGCCCTGAAGGCGCTGCAGGCGATGGGGATCGTGGAGATCCGGCACGGTTTCGGGACGTACGTCGGCTCGATGTCGTTCGCACCCATGATCGAAGGGCTGGCCTTCCGCACCGTCGCCGGGCACTACCGGGGCGAGGACTCCCTGCTGCAGCTGCTGGAGCTGCGCGAGGCCGTGGAGACCGGGCTGGTGTCGCGGCTCGCCGGACGGCTGCCGGAGGCGGACCTCGTCGAACTGGACGCCCTCGCGAACCGCATGGAACAGGAGGCCACGGAAGGAGCCGGCCTCGCCGAGACCGACCGAGCCTTTCACGCCACCCTCTACCGCGGACTGGACAACGTGTTGCTGAGCGAGGTGCTGGAGGCGTTCTGGGACGCCTTCCACCGGGTGCAGCGGGATCTGGTGGACGTACCGCAGGACCCCCGGGTCACCTGCCGCCAGCACCGGGAGATCCTGGACGCGGTCCGGTCCGGTGATTCCCTGCGGGCGGAGAAGGCCATAAGAGACCACTTCGGCAACATCCGCACCCGCCTCTCCACCACCGGCGCACCCCGGCCCCCTGAGCCCCACCCGCGCCACAATGAACGGGTTTGACCGGTAAACACCGCGTTTTGTGTCTTGCGATCATGCCGAACACCGTAGAACCCTGGGATGTCCAAGCTGCCGCCGTTTGACTGCAGTTGGGGGGAAGAGACCGGTTGCGCACCGGCGGGGAGGGGGCCCCGCTCATGAATCGGTGCCGAGGGGGGCATCTATGCAACCGGAAGGTCGCCGTCCTATGTCACGAGGGTGAGGACGACGTGGTGACTGCGGCCCGACACCGACTCCGCACGCGCGGGCCGAGGGGAGCCGGCCGGGCGGGAAGGACCGACGAAACACGCGGTGACCTGCGTGCTGGGGGAATGACTCATGACGTCGACGCCGAAGGGCGCCGGGCGGAGCCACGCTCACGACGACCCGACACAGACCACACGGTCGAGGGCGGTCAGCCACCGGACGGGCCAGTTCCGCCGGATCAGGAAGAGCCTGCCGAGATACGACTACGAGCACTACAGCCGGCTCGCGGGCCCGCTCACCCAGCCCGACCCGACCAGGCCCTACAGAGTGCAGTACCGGTCGCTGCTCTCGCAGGAGCCGCACCGCGTCCGGGCCGCCCTCATGCTGGGCGCGGCCCCGGTGCTCTCGCTGGTGCTGCTGTTCTGGCTGCTCCAGCCGGGGCACTGGACCGAACGCGACTACCCGGCCTTCGACCTCCTGCCGGCCCTCGACACCGTCATGCTCGTCTCGATCGGCCTGATCGAGTCCTTCCGCTGCATGAACGTGCTGTCCAACGCGCACGCCACGCTCGTCGCCCGCGACCCGGTCCCGGTGGTCCCGGAGACCGGCACCCGCGTCGCCTTCCTGACCTCCTTCGTGCCCGGCAAGGAGCCGCTGGAGATGGTCACGAAGACCCTGGAGGCGGCGGTGCGGCTCCGTCACCGGGGTCTGCTGCACGTGTGGCTGCTGGACGAGGGCGACGACCCGGCCGTCAAGGAGGTCTGCGCCCGGCTCGGCGTGCACCACTTCTCCCGCAAGGGCGTGGCGAAGTGGAACCGGCCCAAGGGCCCGCACCGCGCCAGGACCAAGCACGGCAACTACAACGCCTGGCTGGAGGCGCACGGCGACGGTTACGACTTCTTCGCCTCCGTCGACACCGACCACGTCCCGCTGCCCAACTACCTGGAACGCATGCTGGGTTACTTCCGCGACCCGGACGTGGGCTTCGTGATCGGCCCGCAGGTCTACGGCAACTACGACACGTTCGTCACCAAGGCCGCCGAGTCCCAGCAGTTCCTCTTCCACGCCCTGATCCAGCGCGCCGGCAACCGCTACGGCGCCCCGATGTTCGTCGGCACCTCCAACGCCGTACGGATCACGGCGCTCAAGCAGATCGGCGGCCTGTACGACTCGATCACCGAGGACATGGCGACCGGTTTCGAGATGCATCGCACCAAGAATCCGGCGACCGGGAGGAAGTGGAAGTCCGTCTACACCCCGGACGTGCTCGCCGTCGGTGAGGGCCCGAACGCCTGGACCGACTTCTTCACCCAGCAGCTGCGGTGGTCCCGGGGCACGTACGAGACGATCCTCAAGCAGTACTGGAAGGGCTTCTTCACGCTGCCGCCCGGCAAGCTCTTCAACTACACCATGATGATCATCTTCTACCCGATGTCCGCCCTGAACTGGATCCTCGCGGCGCTGAGCTGCGCGCTGTTCCTGGGCGTGGGCGCCTCGGGTGTGAACATCGACCCCACCGTGTGGCTGATGCTGTACGGCAACGCCTCGGCGCTCCAGATCGGCCTGTACATCTGGAACCGCCGGCACAACGTCTCCCCGCACGAGCCGGAGGGCTCCGGCGGAGTCGCGGGCATGGTGATGTCGGCCCTGTCCGCACCGGTGTACGCCCGCTCGCTGATGGACGCGGTGCTGCGCCGGAAGAGCAGGTTCGTGGTCACGCCCAAGGGCGAGTCGGCCAGCCCCGACACGCTGTTCGGGACCTTCCGGATCCACTGGTTCTTCATCCTGGTCTTCGCCGGCTCGCTCGCCGCCGGCTTCGCGTTCGGGCACTCCCACCCCGCGATGATCATCTGGGCGTGCTTCGCGCTGCTGATCACCGCTTCGCCGATCCTCGCCTGGCGGTACACGCTCCGGCAGGAGAAGAGGAAGCCGAAGCCGGCGGCCCCGGCGCCCGAACCACAGGACGCGGTCCCCGCGGGGTACGTGGCGACCCACGTCCCGCAGCAGCGGCCCACCTGGGCGGCCCCCGCGCACACGGACCCGGCCGGGGAGAACGGGCCGACCATGAAGATCGCCCTGGGCGGGCTGGGGGGACGTAAGGAATGAAGGTCCAGGCCGGCCACCGCCGTGCCCGCAGGCTCGCGATCGGGACGGCGGTGGTCCTCGCGCTGGCCGGTACGAACGGGCCGTGGGTGTACCGCTTCGGCGCCGCGCAGTACCACCAGTACAAGATCAACAGACCCGAGTACAAGGCCGGGAACGGCCACTGGGACATCGTCGAGTTCCCGCCGGAGTACCGCCAGGACACCATCCACGCGGCGCTCCTGCACACCGGCAAGGTGCTGCTGGTCGCCGGCTCGGGAAACAACCAGGACAACTTCGACAGGAAGAAGTTCGACACCCGGGTCTGGGACCCGGTCAAGGGCACGATCAAGAAGATCCCCACGCCCAACGACCTGTTCTGCACCGGCCACACCCAGCTCGCCGACGGCAACCTGCTGATCGCGGGCGGCACGAAGCGGTACGAGAAGCTCAAGGGTGACGTCACCAAGGCCGGCGGCCTGATGATCGTCCACAACGAGAACCCGGACAAGCCGATCACGCTGCCCGCCGGCACCGGGTTCACCGGCAGGGCCAACGGCAAGACGTTCGTGTCGAAGGACCCGGTGCTCGTCCCGCGGGCGAAGAAGGTCTTCGACCCGAAGACCGGCGCGTTCCTGCGCAACGACCCGGGACTCGGGCGCATCTACGTCGAGGCGCGGCGAAGCGGCACCCGGTACGAGACCGGCACCCAGGACAACTACCGGGTCCAGGGCCTGACCGGCGCCGACGCCCGCAACACGTACGGCATCGCGCAGAAGCTCGCCCTCGACAAGAAGGACTTCCAGGGCATCCGCGACGCCTACGAGTTCGACCCGGTCGCCGAGCGGTACGTCAAGGTCGACCCGATGAACGAGGCCCGCTGGTACCCGACGCTCACCACCCTGTCGGACGGCAGGATCCTCAGCGTCTCCGGACTCGACGACATCGGCCAGCTGGTGCCGGGCAAGAACGAGATCTTCGACCCGAAGACCGGGAAGTGGACGTACACCCGGAAGGTCCGGCAGTTCCCGACGTACCCGGCGCTGTTCCTGATGCAGAACGGGAAGATCTTCTACTCGGGTTCCAACGCGGGGTACGGACCGGACGACGTGGGCCGGGACCCGGGTGTCTGGGACGTCGGCACCAACACGTTCACCGAGCTGCCCGGGCTGAGCGATCCGAACCTGATGGAGACCTCCGGGACCGTGCTGCTGCCTCCGGCGCAGGACGAGAAGTTCATGGTGATCGGGGGCGGCGGCGTCGGCGAGTCACCGCGGTCGAGCAGGCGGACCCGGCTGATCGACCTCAAGGCCACGCACCCGGAGTTCGTGGACGGGCCCGAGCTGGAGAAGGGCACCCGGTATCCGCAGTCCTCGGTCCTGCCCGACGACACGGTCCTGGTGTCCGGCGGCTCGGAGGACTACCGGGGGCGCGGTGACTCCGACATCCTGCAGGCGCGCCTGTACCACCCCGACAGCGACAGCTTCACCCGCGTCGCCGATCCGCTGGTGGGCCGGAACTACCACTCCGGGTCGATCCTGCTGCCGGACGGGCGGGTGATGTTCTTCGGGTCCGACTCGCTGTACGGGGACAAGGCGAACACGAAGCCGGGGAAGTTCGAGCAGCGGATCGAGATCTACACGCCGCCGTACCTGTACCGGGACTCCCGGCCGGAGTTGAGCGGGGGACCGGGGACGATCGCGCGGGGGGCCTCGGGCACGTTCACGTCGCGGCACGCGGCCGGGATCAAGAAGGTGCGGCTGATCCGGCCGAGCGCCTCGACACATGTGACGGACGTCGACCAGCGGTCGATCGCCCTGGACTTCAGGACGGCCGGGGACGAGATCACGGTGACCGTCCCCAGGAACCGGAATCTGGTGCCGTCGGGCTGGTACATGCTGTTCGTGGACGACGACCAGGGGACGCCCAGCAAGGCGCGGTGGGTGAAGGTGCCGTAGTCACCTGCTGTTCCGGGCGAGGGCAAGGGCGTAACCGGCCCACCACTCCCCCGCCTTCGGACCCCCCCTGCACGTGCCGTCCGACTCCCCCGGGCGTTTGATCCACAGGTAGGCGTCCACCAGGGGGTCGGCCGTCCTGGTCGTCGGGGTCTCTCCGAGGGCCCGGCCCGGCGGATTGCACCAGCGCTGGGCCGGGTCGCCGGAGGTGTAGGGGCCGTTGCCGTTGCGGCTGGTGTCGATCACGAAGTGTTTGCCGCCCACCCGGGCCGAGAGCTGCTTGCCGTAGGCGAGGGAGTCCTGGGTGGAGTAGAAGTTGGAGACGTTGACGGAGAAGCCGTCGGCCTGGTCGATACCGGCCTGCTTCAGGGGCTGGAGGATCTGGTCGGGACGGCTCCAGCCGGCGTTGCCCGCGTCCAGGTAGACCTTGGTGCCCTTCAGGGACTTGAGCGTGGCGACCGCGCCCCTGAGGAGGTCGTAGCGCTCCTCCTGGAACCGGTCCGGGGTGCAGCCGTCGGCGAGGTGGAACACCGCGTCAGGTTCGACGATCACGATCGCGGCGCGATCCCCGATGCCCCGGGCGACGGCGTCGACCCAGGCCCGGTAGGCGTCGCCGTCGGCGGCACCGCCCCGGGAGTACTGGCCGCAGTCGCGGTGCGGGATGTTGTAGAGGACGAGCAGGGCCGTGCGGTCGGACCTCTCGGCGGCCTCGGTGAAGCCGCGCGCCTCCTGCTCCGGGTTCTCCGCGCCGATCCACTCCCCCATCGGCTGTTCGGCGATCTTCCGGATCTGCTCGGCCTCGGTCTTCCTGCCGGCCTTGGTGTAGGCGGCGAACCGGCGGGCCGCGGTGCCGTCCGGGTTCACCCAGAACGGGTCGGCGGACTTGGGCTGTTGGGTGATCCGGACCGACGGGTCCGCGTCGTTGTCCCCGCCGGACCCGCCGGACCCGCCGGAGGAGCATCCGGCGAGCAGCAGTGCCGCCCCCAGCATCACCGCCGCCGACGCACGCGCGGACGACCGGGCCCCCCTGCTGTCGTACATGCGATTCCCCCTGGGCACTGTGGTCCGGGTACCAATCGTGGCATATCCGGCCCGTCCGCCACGAGGTCGCACGGCAGCGCGTGCGGGTGTCAGCGGGCGGTTCCGGTGAGGTAGGCGGAGACCACGACGTTGGCCGTGTAGCTGCGGGTGGCACGGTCGAAGGTGCCGCCGCAGGTGATCAGGCGGAGTTCGGCGCGGCCGGGCCGGTGGGGGCCGTAGGCCTGGTGGGCGTCGAAGCCGCTGCGGGGCAGGACCCGGACGTCGTCGACGGTGAACTCGGCGACCGTGCCGTCCGAGCGGACCACCCGGACCGTCTCGCCGGGTCGGACCGTGCTGAGCTTGTAGAAGACGGCGGGCCGGGTAGCGGTGTCGACGTGCCCCACCATCAGCGCCGCTCCCACGGCACCGGGCTTGGGGCCCGAGCCGTACCAGCCGACCACGCCCGGCTGGTCGAAGGGCGGCGGGTCGACGGCGCCCCGGGCGTCCAGTCCACGGGTGACCACGGGCGCCTGCACGGCGAGTTCGGGGATGTCGATGCGCTGGGGAGTTGCGTCGCCCAGCGGCTTCGCCGCGGGCGGCAGCACGGCGGGGTCGGTGGGCCGGCCGGCGGCGAACAGGCCGCCGGTGGCGGGTCCGTCCGTGCCCTGCGCTCCGTCGCTCACTCCGCGCCCCCACAGCCACAGCCCGAGCAGCAGCAGCGTCCAGGCGAGGACGGTGAGGAGCCGATCGCCGCCGGCGCGTTCACGGTCGTCGGTCATGCCGGCCTTCAGCGCGTTCCGCGGCTCCGGCGGGCGCGGAGACCGAAGACGGCCGCGGCGACTCCGGCGAGCGCCAGGCCCGTCACCGCCTGGGCGGTGTCGGGGCCCGATCCACTGGTGGCCACGGTGGCGAAGTGCGCGGTGCCGCCGCCGCCCGCCGGGACCGGGGCGACGGGCGAGGCGTGGGACCCGGTGGGCTCGCCGGACTGCCCGGATCCGCTGCCGCCCACGGTGACCCGGCCGGTGACCACGTAGTCGCCGCAGCTGATCTGCACGTCGTAGGTGCCCGGCGCGAGGGAGGAGCGCACACGGGTCTCGCCGGCCAGGGCGCCCTGGGTGCCGGTCAGCGAGGCGTCGGAGACGAAGGCCCGCGAGACGGCGGTGCCCAGCTTCCCGGGGCAGCCGTTGACGTGCAGGGACACGTCGGAGCCGGGCGCCGGGACGGCGGGTGTCACGGAGACGGAGCCGCCGTCGGCCGCGTGGGCCGCCGGGGTGAGGACGGCCGCGGCCAGGATTCCGGTACAGACAGTGAGGCGTAGTGAGCCCATCGTGAACCTCCAGTACCAGGAGGCTCCCCCGCCACGGGCGCCCTCGCATCCTCGGAGGGCGCCCGATTGCTCCATATGGGTGGACGCCGATTGAAGAGCCCCAGGTCAGCGGGGCCGGGCGGGGTCAGACCAGGTCGACGAGGTCCGCGATGGAATCGGCGACCTGCGACGGCCTGAAGGGGTACCGGTCGACGTCCTTCGGCTGGGTCACGCCGCTGAGCACCAGGAACGTGCGCATACCGGCCTCCAGACCCGCGAGCACGTCGGTGTCCATGCGGTCGCCGATCATCGCGGAGGTCTCGGAGTGGGCCCCGATCGCGTTCAGCCCGGCCCGCATCATCAGCGGGTTCGGCTTGCCGACGAAGTACGGCTTCTTGCCGGTCGCGGCGGTGATCAGGGCGGCGACCGAGCCGGTGGCGGGCAGGTCGCCCTCGGTGGACGGGCCGACGTTGTCGGGGTTGGTGGCGATGAACCGGGCGCCGTTGTTGATCAGCCGGACGGCCTTGGTGAGCGCCTCGAAGGAGTAGGTGCGGGTCTCGCCCAGTATCACGAAGTCGGGAGCGTGGTCGGTGAGGATGTAACCGATGTCGTGCAGCGCCGTGGTCAGGCCTGCCTCGCCGATGACATAGGCGCTGCCGCCGGGCCGCTGGTCGTCGAGGAACTGGGCGGTGGCCAGGGCCGAGGTCCAGATGTTCTCCTCGGGCACGTCCAGACCCATCCGCCGCAGCCGGGCGTGCAGGTCACGGGCGGTGTAGATGGAGTTGTTGGTGAGGACCAGGAAGGGCCGGCCGGACTCGCGCAGCTTCTTCAGGAAGGCGTCGGCACCGGGGATCGGCACGCCCTCGTGGATCAGGACCCCGTCCATGTCGGTGAGCCACGACTCGATGGGCTTGCGGTCTGCCATGTTGTGCGTCTCCTGGCGTACGTACGGTCAGAAAGCGGGGGCGCCGGAACCACGGCGTACCGACGCCCCCAGCCTAGTCAGGCCTGGCTGATCCGTACCCCGTCGATCACCCAGTACCAGTTGTTGCCTCCGGTGTAGCGGAAGCGGACCCGGGCGCTGGTCGCACCGGCCGGGACCTGGAGGGTGACGGTCTCGGTGCGGGAGGGCACGTCGGCGGTGTAGGTCTTGACGCTCACCGGGGTGCCGCCGTCGTAGGAGACGAGGACCTCGCCCTTCTGCGGGGACTCCTGCCGGTAGTAGGTGGTGTACGTCAGGGTCGCCGTACGGCCTCCGGTCACCGGGTAGGCGGGGCTGACGAGGGTGGAGTCGAAGCCGCCGGTGAGCGCCTTGTCGCTCCACTCGTCGCCGTCGGCGACCGCGAAGACGTTCCGGGCGCGGACGTTGCACTCGCGGTTCTGGTCGCGCTGCGCCTGGGTCCAGAACTCGTCGGTGGTGAAGGACCAGCCGCGCCACTCGGTGACCCCGCCGGTGCCCATGGCGGAGTTGTCGACGGACCAGCCGGCGGGCGGGGTGTGCGTGAAGCCCAGGACCGCCGCGGGGATGCCGGTCTCGTCGACGCGGCTCTGCAACCGGCCGCGCAGGGCGTCGAAGTCGTCGGGGCTCGGCTGCTGCACGGGCCGGCCGTCCAGGCCCCAGGCCGGGTCGAGGGCGATGCCGAGGTGGGCGAGGGCGGAGGCGGCGACGTCCGGCATCTTCACGTCGTACCGGACCGAACCGGCCGCGAGGGCCGGCCCGGTGGCGATGAGGAAGGTCTGGCGTTCCTGCAGCGTGGAGCCGCCGTGGCCGCCGGGGTCGGTGTGGCCGTGGTCGGCGGTGACCATGATCAGCCAGTCCTCGGACCCGTACGTCGGCCGGCCCTCGACCGCGGCCACCATCTGCCCGACCTGGGCGTCGGCGCCGTGGATGGCGTCCAGGTACTGCTGGGAGGCGGCGCCGTAGGTGTGGCCGGCGTGGTCGATGTTGTCCAGCTGGACGAAGACGGCGTCCGGGTCGGTGTCCCTCAGCCGGGCGACCGCGCGGGAGGCGGTGCCGGTGTCGTACTCGGCGCTCGGCGTGGCGACCCGGGTGTCGACCTTCGCCGAGAAGACGGTGTCGGTGATCGGCGCCCAGGAGGAGACGGCGTACGTGTTCAGGGCGGGCTCGGCGGTCTCGGCGCGGGTGAGGAAGTCGGGGTACAGGTCGAAGCGGGCGCCGGTGAAGGTGTTGTCCTTGACGTTGTGCTTGTCGGGCCAGACACCGGTGATGAGCGTGGACCAGCCGGGGCCGGAGAGGGTGGGCGCGAGCGGGTTGGCGTAGATGCTGCTGGGCGCGGTGAGGCCGGCGGCCATCAGGGCGTCCAGGTTCGGCGCGTCGGCGTCCTTGATCCGGCTGAGCAGACAGCCGTCCAGGCCGATGACCAGCACCTTGGGCGTGCGGGCGGCGGCGCGGGCGACGGCCCCGAGCGGGCCGGCGGTGGCTGCCACGACGGCGGCGGAGACGAGGAACGTGCGGCGGGACATGCGGGGCACGGAGACCTCCGGGAAGAAGGGCGGAGAGGATGGGCGTGCGTGGGCATGGCAACGCCCCCGGTGGTACCAGGGGCGGTGCGGGACAGACGACGGGGCGGGCAACCCGCCGGGGGCGCGGGACTGTGTCGGCAAGCGGCTCCGCCGCGTGGGCGCGACCGGCCACGGCGGCGGGTCGGTCGGAAACGGCGGGGCGGATCCGGCCGGGCGGCTGAACCCCGGAGGACTCAGCTGCCGGTGGCCGACTTCCAGTCCTCGACGTACGACGTGAGGTTCTTGTCGATCTCGTTCCAGTCGGGCTCGAAGAAGTCGACGCCGTCCATCAGCTCGGTGAGCGCGACGGCGTTGGCGTCGGTGGACTTGACGTCCTGCCGGGCGGCGAAGCCTCCGCCGATCTCGCTGACCTCCTGCTGCTGCTTCTGCGCGAGCATGAAGTCGAGCAGCTTCCTGCCGTTCTCGCTGTGCGGGGCCTTGGTGACCAGGCCGGCCGCGTACGGCAGGGCGAAGCTGGTCGGCTTGCCGTCCTTGCCGGCCGGGAACCAGATGCCCAGGTTCGGCAGGGTCTTGGACTGGGCGTAGTTCATCTGCACGTCGCCGTTGGCCACGAGCAGTTCTCCCTTGTCGACCTTGGGCGCGAGCTTGCCGGTGGAGGCGGACGGGCCGACGTTGTTGGCCTGGAGCTTCTTCAGGTAGGCGAGGGCGGCGTCCTTGCCGCCGAAGTCGTGGATGGCCTTGATGAGCACGGCGGTGCCGTCACCGGCGACACCCGGGGTGGAGTACTGCAGCTTGTTCTTGTACTTCGAGCCGAGCAGCTCGTCCCAGGTCCTGGGGGCCTGCTTCAGTTCCTTCTTGTTGTAGACGAAGCCGAAGTAGTTGTTGACGACGGCGGTCCAGGTGCCGTCCGTGGCCTTGTCGGCGCCGCTGACCTGGACGGAGTCCTTCGGCTCGTACTTCTGCAGCAGGCCCTTGCTGTCGGCCTCCTGGATGAAGGGCGGGAGGGTGACCAGCACGTCGGCCTGCGGGTTGCTCTTCTCGCGGACGGCGCGCTGCACCATCTCGCCGGAGCCCCCCTCGACGTACTTGACCTTGATGCCGGTCTGCTTGGTGAAGTCGGCGAAGACCTTGTCGTACCAGCCGTCGCCGTTCTCGCCCTTCAGCCCGTCGGCGCTGTAGACGGTGACGACCTTGGCGTCGGAGGCGGCGGAGGAGGAGCCGCAGGCGGACAGCACGGGGGTGGCGAGGAGAGCGACGGTCACGGCGAGCGCGAGGCGGTTTCTGGGCATGGCGAGGCCAACTCCTGGCATGTTCAGGGGGTTCGGGGAAGAGGGTTCAGCGGTACGACGCCCGGGTGCGGACCCGGGAGACGGCGAACAGGACGAGCAGGGTCGCGGCCATGAGCACCACGGCGACGGCGGAGCCGGTGAACAGGGCGCCGCGGTCGGTGGCCGCGTAGATCAGGACGGGCAGCGGGGTCCAGTCGGGCGGGTAGAGCATCATCGTGGCGCTGAGCTCGCCCATGGACAGGGCGAAGCACAGGCCGGCGGCGGCGGTCAGCGAGGGCAGCAGCAGGGGCAGCCGCACCCGCAGCAGGACGTAGGAGGGGCGGGCGCCGAGAGAGGCGGCGGCCTGTTCGTAGGCCGGGTCGAGGCGGGTGATCGCCGCCGACACGGACTGGTGGGCGAAGGCGGTGACCAGCACGGTGTGCGCGAGGATCACGATCCACCGGGTGCCGTTGAGCAGCATCGGCGGCTTGGAGAAGGCGACGAGGACCGACAGGCCCACGACGACCGACGGCACGGCGACCGGCAGCACGAACAGGGCGTCCATGACCCTCCGGTACCGCGTCCTCAGGGCTGCCCCGGCGAGTGCGGCCCAGGTGCCGACGGTCAGCGCGAGCAGGCTGGCGGCGGTGGCCGTGAGCAGGCTGGTGGTGAGCGCCTGCAGGGCCTCGCCGCGGGTGGCGGAGCGGTAGTTGGCCGTGGTCAGGCCCGAGGGCAGCATCCCGGACCAGTGGGTGGCGAAGGAGGCGCCGAGGACGACGAGGAGGGGCAGGGCGAACAGGGGCAGGAAGAGGACGAGGAACACCGCCCACACGGCCCACCTGGCCGCGCGGCTATGCACCAGCACGACGGCTCACCACCCGGTAGAGGCTGTACAGCCCCACGGAGATCAGGACGTTGACGACGGCGACCACGCACGCACCCGGGTAGTCGGACTCCAGGATGGCCTTGCTGTAGACGAGCATCGGCAGGGTGGTGACCCCTTTCGCTCCGGTGAACAGGACGATCCCGAACTCGTTGAGGCAGAGCACGAGGACGAGGCTCCCGCCGGCCGCGAGCGCGGGCAGCGCCTCGGGCAGGATCACCCGCCGCACGATCCGCGGCGCCCGCGCCCCCAGCGAACCGGCCGCCTCCAGCTGTGCGGTGTCCAGCTGCGAGAAGGCGGCGAGCAGCGGCCGCATCACGAACGGCGTGAAGTAGGTGACCTCCGCCAGCAGCACACCCCAGGGGGTGGTCAGGAACTGGAACGAGCCGATGATGCCGGTCGTGCCGTAGATGAACAGCAGCGCCAGCGTGATCAGGAAGGACGGGAAGGACAGGTACACGTCGATGAACCGTGCCACCCCCTTCGCCCCGGGGAAGGGCACGAAGGCGATGACCAGCGACAGCAGGAAGCCGAGCACGAGGCACCCGGCGGTGGACGCCACGGCCAGCCAGACGGTGGTCCACAGCGCATGCCGGAACGCCTGGGAGGCGAACACGTCGGCGTACGGCTGGAGCGAGGTACCTCCGCTGTCCGGCTGGAACGACTGCTGGACGACGAGGGCGAGCGGGTAGAGGAAGAGGAGGGCGAGGAGGGCCGTCGGGGGCAGGGCCCACAGCAGACGCCTATTCATGGGTGACTCCGGCCGGCAGCAGCACCGCGTCCTCGGCGGTGAAATGCAGGCTGACGGGCTCCCCGAGCGCAGGCGGGTCCTTCAGCTCCCGCACGTCCGCCATGACAGCGTGCCCGTCGACCTCGACGTACAGCCGGTGTGTGGCCCCCCGCCACTGGATCTCCCGTACGACACCCGCGAGTTGGTTGGGACCGGCGCCCAGTCCCACCAGGTGCGGCCGTACGCACAACGTGGCCCGGGCCCCCGCGACGGCATCGCCCGGGTCGACCTTCAGCGCCGTGCCCGCGAAGTCCACTCCCCCGGTCCCCACGGTCACCGGCAGCAGATTCGCACCGCCCACGAAGGAGGCCGTGAACTCGCTCTCCGGCGCCCGGTACAGCTCGCGCGGTGTTCCGCACTGCCGAAGCCGTGCGGCGTCCATGACCGCGATCCGGTCGGCCAGGGTGAGCGCCTCGACCTGGTCGTGGGTGACGTACAGCATCGACACGTGCGGCAATTCCCGGTGCAGCCGGGCCAGTTCGGCCAGCATCCCGGACCGCAGCTGGGCGTCCAGCGCGGACAGCGGCTCGTCCAGGAGCAGCACATCGGGCCGGATGGCGAGCGCGCGGGCGATGGCGACCCGCTGCTGCTGCCCGCCGGACAGCTCGCGCGGGTGCCGGCGGGCGTAGGCGGCCATGCCGGTCATCTCCAGCGCCTCGGCCACCCGCTGCCGTATCTCGCTCCTGGCCGTCCTGCGCGCCCTGAGCCCGAAGGCCACGTTGTCGTCGACCCGCATGTGCGGGAAGAGGGCGTAGCTCTGGACGACCATGCCGATGCCCCGCCGGTACGGCGGCAGGTCCGTCACGTCCCGGCCGCCGAGAAGCACCCGCCCGGACACGGGCCGTACGAATCCGGCGACCGCCCGCAGTGCGGTGGTCTTGCCGGACCCGGACGGCCCGAGCAGCGCCATGACCTCGCCGGGCTCGACGGTCAGGTCGAGCGAGTCGAGGACGACGGTGCCGTCGTAGGCGACGGTGACGGAGTCGAAGCGGATGCTCATCTCACCGGGCTCCCGTGAGCAGGGCGGGCAGGCCGGTGACGGAGTCCAGGACGTGGGTGGCCCCGGCGGCCCGGAACTCCTCGTCCCCGTGGGCGCCGGTGCGCACGCCGGCGACGATGCCGGCGCCCGCCCGTACGCCGCTGAGCACGTCGTAGGAGGTGTCGCCGACGACGGCGACCTGGGTCACGTCCTCGGCGGCCTTGGTGCGCAGGAACGCCTCCAGGACCATGTCCGGGAAGGGCCGCCCGCGCCCGCCGGCGTCGGCCGGGCACAGGGTGAGCGGGACGAGGTCCTGCCAGCCGAGGGCGTCGAGGATGGCGTCCTGGGTGACGCGGGCGAACCCGGTGGTCAGGACGACGGTGCGACCGCTGCCGGCCAGCTCCTCGACGGCCTCGCGGGCGCCGGGGACGGGGGCGACGAGGCCTTGGTCGACGAGTTCGCCGTACGCCTTCTCGAAGGTCGTGTTGGCGCGTCGGGCCCGCTCCTCGTCGCCGAACAGGTGCCGGAAGACGGAGATCTTGGACTCGCCCATGGTGGCGCGGACGTAGGCGAGGTGCTCGGCGTGCTGCGCCGAGCCGGGCTCGACGCCCAGTTCGGCTGCGGCAGCGGCGAAGGCTCGCTCGACCAGTCCGCCGTCGGCGACGGTCGTACCGGCCATGTCGAGGACGACGAGACGGATGTCGTCGCTGATGTCGGTCATCTGATGCTCACCAGCCCAGTTCGTTCGCGGTGGTCTCGGCTATCGCGGGGGAGCAGGTCATGCCGCGCCCGCCGGGCCCGGTGACCAGCCACACCCCCTCGCGCACCTGCTGTCGGTGCACGACCCGGCCGGGGTCGGTGCACTGCGCGTACACGCCCGCCCAGCGGTGCCGGATGCGCGGCAGCGGCCGGCCGAGGAGGGACTCGACGACGCCGGTGAGGTGCTCGTACGGCTCCTCGACGGTGTCGAAGGCGAAGGGGTGCTCGTACTCGTGGGTGTCGCCGATGGTCAGGCCGCCGTCGGCACGCTGCACCATGAGCAGCTGCATCTTGTGCGTGGCGGCGGTCTCCGGCTGGGGCTGGCCGGCGTTGAGCCGGTCCAGGGCCGGGGAGGCGTACGCCGGGTAGTAGCGGAAGCTGTCGGCGTCGGCGACCGAGGTCGGCAGCCGCTCGCCCAGCGGGTCGGTCTGCATCATCTGGAGGCGCACACGGCGCACGGGCAGATCCGGCCCGGCGAGTTCGCGGACCAGGCCGCCGAGCCAGGCACCGGTGCACAGCACGACGGCGTCGGCCCGGTGCACGTCGCCGTGGTCGTCCCGGACGGTCCCGGCGCCGACCACCTCGCGCACCTCCCGTCCCGGCAGGAAGGTGTAGTCCGGGGACTTGAGCAGTTCTTCCCGCAGGGCCGACTGGGCGGTGCGCGGCTCCACGGCCGCGTCCCGCTCGCAGTACAGGGCGGCGGTGAAGTCACCGCGCAGGGCGGGGTTGAGGGCGCGGGCCTCGCCCGGGGTGAGCAGTTCGTAGCCGCGGGCGGCGGCGTCCGGGCGGGCGACGGCGGCCTCGGCGACGGCGAGCTCCAGGGGGCCGCGGACGGGGGTCAGGGACCCGTTCGCCCGGAAGCCCAGCGCCGGCACGCGCGCGCCGATGCCCTCCCACAGCTCGCGCGCCCGCAACGCGGTCTCCAGCTCTTCCCCACCGGCGCGGCCACTGACCCAGATCTGTCCGAAGTTGCGCAGGGAGGCGCCCCGCGCCTCGGCCTCGCGCTCGATCTGGACGACCTGGTGGCCGCGTTGAACTGCGTGCCAGGCGTGCATGGTGCCCACCACGCCTGCTCCGACGACTGTCACTTTCACGACGGCAACGCTCCTCGCGATTCGGTAACCGGAGACATCCGGCTGACAACGCGAGCGTGAACGACCCATCACGTTTGGGCTAGACCCGTTATCTTCTCGTTATGAACAATCTGTGGTCGAAGGGCTTGTTCTTCAGCCGCGCAGGTGGGCCGTGAAGGAGAAGCGGTCGCCCCGGTACAGCGACCGCACCCGCTCCAGCGGCCGGCCGTCGGTGTCCCGGGAGATCCGGTGGATCAACAGCATCGGCAGGGCGGGCGGGGTACCGATGAGGAGCGCCTCGCGGGGGGTGGCCAGCACGGTCTCGACCCGCTCGTCGGCGTCCCCGAAGGCGATGTCCTGGGCCTTGAGATAGCCGTAGAAGGAGGAGTCGGGGTCGAAGTCGCTGTCCAGCCGGGGCACGCGCGCGACGGCGACGTACGTGCTCTCCAGGCCGACCCGCTCGTCGTCGGCGAGCAGCACCCGCTCCAGGTGCCAGACGGGCTCGCCCCGGGTGAGCCCGGTCTCGGCGGCGAGGGCGTCCGGGCAGGGGAAGCGGTCGAGGGTGACGAGGGTCCGGCCGGGTGTACGGCCCTGTCGGCGCACGCCCTCGGTGTAGCTGGCGAGGGACAGCGGCTGGGCGAGCTTGGGCCCGGCGACGACGGTTCCGCGGCCCTTCCTGCGCAGCCGCCCCTCCAGCACCAGCTCCCGCACGGCCTGCCGCACGGTCTCCCGCGCGACGTCGTACCGCTCGGCGAGGTCACGCTCGGTGGGGATGTGGCTGTCCTCCCCCAGCTCCTCCAGCAGGGCGGCGATCCGCGCCTTCACCGCGTAGTACTTGGGGATGCGCCCGTGCTCGGGGATGCCGGAGCGGACGGGGGCGCCGGGGGCCTGGTCGTTCGGGTAGTCCACGCAGGGATCGTCGCAGACGGGGCCGGAAGTGTCGCACGGCGGCCCGTCGTTCAGCGGCGCCTGCGGGCCAGCAGGAACGCGCCGCCGCCCACCCCGAGCACGGCGGCTGCGGCCGCGAGCAGGCCGCGGGCGAGCTGCGGTCCGGTGCGCGCCAGTTCCCTGGCCCGCTCCCCGGCCGCCTCCGCCTCGTCGGCGACGGGCAGGACGGGGTTCGGGCCCGCGGTGCCGGACGCGGACGGCTGGGGAGCGCCGGACGGAATGCCGGAAGGACCGGTGGGAGGACCGGTCTCGTCGCCGCCGTCGGCGTCCCGCGTGTCCTGCGGATTCGGGTTCGGACTCGCGGGGGGCGGCACGGTCCGGTTGTCCGGCTCCACCCCGATCCCGAACCGGTAGGCGTTGGACTCCCCGACCCAGTCCCCGTCGCCGCCGCGCCGCTGGACGACGGCGGCGTTGGCGGTGACCTGGTCGGCCACGGCGTCCGAGGTGAGCATGAGCCTGACCTTGACGCTGACGGTCCTGCCGGCCGGCACGGTGAACCCGCCGAACCCGGGGGCGTCCAGCACGCCGACCAGTTCCTGCTCGTCGGTGGTGTCGAAGGTGACGGGCCGGGGCCGGGAGCCGTCGTAGAAGTCCAGCTTGGGCTGGTCCGGCTCGAGGGCGTGCTTGTCGTCGGCGAGGACGACGACCGGGTGGATGCCGGTGCAGGCCTGGTGGGTCTTGTTGGTGAGGTCGATGTACCAGGTGCCGTACCCGCCGCCCGCCTCGTAGACCTTGGGGCCGCCCCGGATCCGGGCGCCCAGCGGGAAGGCCCGCGCGTCGGAGCCGGCGCAGGCGGTGGCGCCGGTCGCCGCGGAAGCGTCGGTCACCGACACGGGCACCCAGACGGCGGCTGCGGCGAGACAGAGGGACAGGGACGAGCACAGTCGCATGGACACACCACCTCGCCGGGCCGGTACGGGCTGCCTCGCTCCTCGCTAGGCGGACGCCACGACCTGGCCGGACATGACCTGGGGCGGGTTGGGGAGCAGGGGTGCCAGGTGGTCGCGTACGAAGACCGCCGCCCTCCTGATCGATTCCGAGGCGCCCGCCTCGTTCTCGAAGATGCTGGTGGAGACCATGACCCCGTTGCCCGCGTCGACCCAGTAGTAGGCCACGAGCCCCGGAATGTCCCGGACGAGCGGTACGAAGCCCTCGCTCACCCGGCGTCCGGCCTCGGCCGGGTCGGTCACGCCCTCGTACCGTCTTACGGCTGCGTACACCGCTGATCTCCTCTTGAATCTCCCCCTGGCTCCGGACGTCGCCGTGAAGAGTCGTACCCGCGGCCGTGACCGCTCGCTCGCGAGCCGCACCTCCGTCACCGGAACGGCGCGGCGGATGGCCCGAACGGCTCGCCCCTCTTGCGCCCGGCGCCTGCCCTACCCCTCCCGCCCGAACAACGGCGCCAGCAGCAGCTGGGCCGCCCCCTCCGCGACCACCCGCTCCCCGCCCGGAGCCACCTCCACCGGCACCGTCCCGCCGAGCACCCCCTCCCGCCGGGCCTGCGCCGAAAGCACCTCGCCGACTCCCCGTACGAACGCCTCCGGCGCCGCGGCCACCGTCCGGCCGCCCAGCAGCACCCGGTCGATGTCCAGCAGCCCCACCAGGTTCGCGGCCCCCACCCCCAGCACCCGGGCCGCCTCCGCCACCGCGCCGCGCCCCACCGCCGCGAGGCACAGCGCCTCCACGCACCCCCGGTTCCCGCACTCGCACAGCGGCCCGTCCAGCTGGATCACCTGGTGGCCGAACTCCCCCGCCCCGGTCCGCGCCCCCCGGTGCACGCTTCCGCCGATCACCAGCCCGGCGCCCAGCCCCGTGCCCAGGTGCAGATACGCGAAGGAGCCGCCCGCGCCCCGGGCCGACAGCCCGAGCGCGGCGGCGTTCGTGTCCTTGTCCACGACGACCGGCGTCCCCAGGCGCTCCTCGAGCGCGTCCCGCAGCGGGAACCCGTCCCACTCCGGAAACCCGGTGACCCGGTGCAGCACCCCCCGGGCGTGGTCCAGCGGCCCCGGGAGCGCCACGCCCACCCCCAGCGGCGACCCGGCGCCGGCGAGCCCGTCGGCGGGACCGGGACCGTCTCCGACCAGCCCCTCCACCGCACCGGCGACGACCCCGAGCACGGCCTCCGACCCCGACCCGAGGTCCACCCGTGCTCGCCGCTCCCCCACCACGGCCCCGTCCAGATCGACCAGCACCACCCGCAGCTCGTCCCGGTCCAGATGCACCCCGACCGCGTGCCCGGCCCCCGGCACCAGCCGCAGGACGGTGCGCGGCTTGCCCCCGGTGGACGCCCGCCGCCCGGCCTCCGCCGCGAACCCCGCCTCCCGCAGCCGTGCCGTGATCTTGCTGACGGCCTGCGGGGTCAGCCCGGTCCGCTCGGCCAGCTCCAGCCGGCTGATGCCCTCGGCCCCCGCCTCCCGCAGCAGCCCCAGCACCAGCGCGGTGTTGTGCGACCGCACCGCGCCCAGATTCGCGCCCGCCGGCCCGCTGCCCCTCGCCCTGCCCGTCCTGTTCACGCCCTCCATTCTCCCCGCCGCTTGCACTTTGGCAACAGCGTTGCGAAAGTGGGACGCATGACAGGACGCAAGACTGCTCCCCCCCTCCGCGTCGGGCTGATCGGCTACGGCCTCGCGGGCTCCGTCTTCCACGCACCGCTGATCGCCGCCACCGAGGGCCTCGCCCTGGACACCGTGGTCACCTCCCACCCGGAGCGGCAGCAGCAGGCCCGCGCCGAGTTCCCGGACGTCCGGATCGCCGCCGGCCCCGACGAGCTGCTGAACCGCGCGGACGAGCTGGACCTGGTCGTCGTCGCCTCCCCGAACAAGACGCACGTCCCCCTCGCCACCGCCGCCCTCGAGGCCGGCCTGCCGGTCGTCGTGGACAAGCCGGTCGCGGGCACGGCGGCCGAGGCCCGCGACCTCGCCGCCCTCGCCGAGGAGCGCGGCCTGCTCCTCTCCGTCTTCCAGAACCGCCGCTGGGACAACGACTTCCTGACCCTGCGCAAGCTGCTGGAGGCGGGCGAACTCGGCGACACCTGGCGCTTCGAGTCCCGCTTCGAGCGCTGGCGCCCGCGGCCCAAGGGCGGCTGGCGCGAGTCCGGCGACCCGGCGGAGATCGGAGGTCTGCTCTACGACCTCGGCAGCCATCTCGTCGACCAGGCCCTGGTCCTCTTCGGCCCGGTCACCGAGGTGTACGCCGAGACGGACGTGCGCCGCCCCGGCGCCGAGACCGACGACGACACCTTCATCGCGCTCACGCACGCGAACGGCGTCCGCTCTCACCTCCACGTCTCCGCCACGACCGCGCAACTCGGCCCCCGCTTCCGGGTGCTGGGCTCACGCGCGGGCTATGTGAAGTACGGCCTGGACCCGCAGGAGGCGGCCCTGCGCGAGGGCCTGCGCCCGGGCACGGCCGACGACTGGGGCCGCGAGGACGAGTCCCTGTGGGGCCGGACCGGCTCCGGCGAGTCCCCGGTGACCGGCGGCGGCACCCCCGTACCGACCCTGCCGGGCGACTACCCCGCCTACTACGCGGCCGTCGCCGACGCCCTGACCGGCGCCGGCCCCAACCCGGTGACCGCGCTGGAGGCCGCCGCCGCGCTCGACGTACTGGAAGCGGCCCGCAGGTCCGCCCTCGACAAGGTGACGGTGACCCTCTGATGCCCCGGACCAACCCTGGTCAGCCCCTGTCCGTCGAGGACCTGCAGGCGCAGGAACGCCGCCTGGTCTTCCGGCAGTTCACCCACGACGACGCCTGGGCCCTCGGTTCGCTCCTGGTCGAGCTGGCCCGGGAGCGCCAGGCCCCGGTCGCCGTCGACATCCACCGCGCCGGCCAGCAGCTCTTCCACGCGGCCCTGCCCGGCTCCACCCCGGACAACGACGCCTGGATCGCCCGCAAGCGCAGGGTGGTGGAGCGCTACGGCGCCTCCTCCTACCTGGTCGGCACCCGCTTCCGCGCCAAGGGCACCACGTTCGAGGACTCCTCCCGGCTGGACCCGGACACCTACGCGGCCCACGGCGGCTCGTTCCCGATCACCGTCGAGAACGTCGGCGTCATCGGCGCGGTGACGGTCTCCGGCCTGCCCCAGCTCCAGGACCACGAACTCGTGGTGGAGGCGCTGGAGCGGTTCCTGAAGGTGTGACGCCCCGGGGGATTACGTGAGGGGATCCCCGGGTTGGCAATGGCTGTAGACGTCATGATCACGGCCCGCGCGGAGGGATCGCACCCATGAGCACCCTGAGCTCGTTGAAGGACAGGATCGGCCGGTACGGCATCTGGAACGTCGGCCTGCGCGCCGAGGACCCCGCCCGCCCCGGCGAACTGGGCGACGCCGCGGCCGAGTTGGAGGAGCTCGGCTACGGAGCCGTATGGCTGGGCGGCAGCAGCGCCGCCCGGCACGCCGTACCCCTGCTGGAGGCCACCCGCACCCTCACCGTCGGCACCAGCATCCAGAGCATCTGGCAGTACGACGCCGACACGAGCGCGGTGGCCTTCGCCGAGGTGGAGGCGGCCCACCCCGGCCGTTTTCTGCTCGGCCTCGGCGTGAGCCACGCCAAGCTCGCCGATCAGTACCGCCGCCCGTACTCGGCCCTGGTCGCCTACCTCGACGCCCTGGACACGGCCGGGGTGCCCGCGGACCGCCGGGTCCTGGCCGCCCTCGGCCCGAAGACCCTGGAGCTGTCCCGCGACCGGGCGGCGGGCGCGGTGCCGTACCTGGTCACCCCCGAGCACACCGCCCGGGCCCGCGAGATCCTCGGTGACGGCCCGCTGCTCGCCCCGGAGCTGAAAGTGGTCCTGGAGAGCGACCCGGCCCGCGCCCGCGCCCTCGCCCGCGGCACCCTCGCCATGTACCTCGCGCTGCCGAACTACACCGACAACTTCCTGCGGCACGGCTTCACCGAGGACGACCTGGCCGACGGGGGCAGCGACCGTCTGGTCGACGCGGTCTTCGCCTGGGGCGACGACAGCCGCGTCCGCGACCGCATCGACACCTTCCACCAGGCGGGCGCGGACCACCTGGCGCTCCAGGTGATCACGGACGCCGAGAGGGACACCCTGCCGAGGGAGGAATGGCGCCGCCTGGCCTCGCTGCTGGGCTGAGCCACGCCGATCAGCCGGCGGCCCGACCGCCGCGTCCCGCCGGGCACTCGCGCAGGAGCTTCCTGATCTGCCCGGCGCGGTCGTTGCCCGGGGGCAGCTGGTTCATGCGGCGTTGCAGCAGCTGCCTGGTCTCGTCGTCCAGCAGCTCGCAGTGCCCCCTGAACACTTCGCGCAGCGCCTTGAGCGCCCAGTACTCGTTGAAGGGTTTGTCCTCGGACACCGCCGCCTCGGCGAGTTCGCGGCCCCACGCCGGATCGGGGTTGGCGTACAGGTACGCGGCGGCGGCCAGTCGCCACCCAGGGTCGTCGCTGCGGAGGCGGCCGACGACGTCGAAGTCCCGGTCGCCCCGCAGCACGTCGATCATCTCGTCCACGACTTCGCCCATCGCGGCCGTCCGCGCGCGCCCGCTGGACATGGTCCACCGGATCTCGTCGTACCGTGCCGCCAGCCGTTCGACCGGGCCGGCCGGCGCCGGCCCGGTGACCCGGTCGGCCGACTGCGTTCTGCTGAGGGCCTCCCGCACCCCGTCGGCCAGGTCCCCCGCCGCCTCCTGCTGCCTCTCCTCGAACCGCCGCGTCTCGTGGATGGCCTCCTGCGCGGTGGTCCGGGCCTCTTCCACCTGGCGCTTCAGGGTGATGCCGAATCCGGAGACCTCGGAGAAGAAGACACCGAGGAGCACCAGGATCACGAGGCCGAGGACGACCATCGGGGGGTCCGTCATCTGCGGGTGCCGGCAGACCGTGACGACCTTCCCGTTCGAGGCCAGCTGCTGGTTGCACACCTCGGTGGTGAAGAACAGGGCCACGGCCGCGACCGCGGCGAGGGCGACCAGTGAGGCCGCCAGCCACTGGAACGGCCTGACCGGCCTCCGACCGGTCGTCGAGGTCTCATCGGCTCCCGTCGCGGCCATCCCCCACCCTTCGGCCCCACTGACTCCGGCGCCATGCTTGCGCCCGGGACCACCGCTTGGCAAGCGCGAGGGCGCTCGGAGCGCGGTGCCTCAGGCGTCCTTGAGTTCCTGCCGCTGACGCCCCAGCCCCGGAATCTCCAGCTCCACCACGTCCCCGGCCCGCAGATACGGCTTGGGCTCGGGCTGCCCCATGGCCACCCCCGCGGGCGTCCCCGTGTTGATGACGTCGCCGGGGTACAGCGCCATGAACTGGCTGACGTACCGCACGACGTCGCCCACGGGGAAGATCTGCTCGGCCGTCGTACCGTCCTGCTTCAGCTCGCCGTTGACCCACAGTTTCAGCGACAGCGCCTGGGGGTCCGGCACCTCGTCCGCGGTCACCAGCCATGGCCCCAGCGGGTTGAACGTCTCGCAGTTCTTGCCCTTGTCCCAGGTACCGCCCCGCTCGATCTGGAACTCCCGCTCGGAGACGTCGTGCGCCACCGCGTACCCGGCGACGTGCGCGAGCCCCTCCTCGGCCGTCTCCAGGTAGCGGGCCGTACGCCCGATGACGACGGCCAGCTCCACCTCCCAGTCGGTCTTCGCGGACCCGCGCGGCACCAGCACGGTGTCGTTCGGCCCGACGACCGTGTCCGGTGCCTTGAAGAAGACCACCGGCTCGGCGGGCGGCTGGGCGCCCGTCTCGCGGGCGTGGTCGTGGTAGTTGAGCCCGATGCACACGATCTTGCCGATGCGGCCGAGCGGCGGCCCGACGCGCAGCCCCGCCGCGTCCAGCACCGGCAGTTCGCCCGACTCCGCCGCCGCCCGTACCTGGCCGAGCACGGCGGCGTCGGCGAGGAGCGCGCCGTCGATGTCGTCCACGATCGACGACAGGTCCCGGAGAGTTCCCTCGGCATCGAGCAGTGCGGGGCGCTCCGCCCCCGCCGTACCGACGCGCAGCAGCTTCATGGTCACCATCTCCCTCGATCGCGGGCGCCCGGCCGATGGGTGCAGCCATCGCAGGACTGGTCGATCCTCCAAGTCGACTGTCCACTCCGCAAGACCCTGTTCACGTACTGGACCGCAGCCGGACGTCCGCTACCGGTACAGGGCAGCCCGCTCCACGGCGCTCCAGGTGGTGCTGGTGACGACGTACAGCGCGGCGGCGAGGGGTACGACGGCGACGGTGACGAGCGTGAAGAAGGACAGGAACGGCATGGCCTTGTTGATCGCGCCGAGTCCCGGCACCTGCGCGCTGTCACCGGCGCCCACGGTGACCGGGTTCGCCGCCGCCATCCGCTTGGTGCGCCGGTAGTTGAAGGCGGCGACGACCGCGACGAGAGCGAAGAGCCCGAGGTAGACGAGGCCGGCCGGGCCGAACATCCCGCCGTCGGCGAGCGCGTCGGTCCAGCGGCCGCCGAGCGGTGCCGCGAGCAGCCGGTGGGCGAGCAGGCCGTTGCTGTCGCCGCCGATCGTGGCGCTGGAGAAGAGGTGGTACAGGACGAAGAAGGCGGGCATCTGGAGCAGGCCGGGCAGGCAGCCGGAGAGCGGGGAGACCTTTTCCTCGGCGTGCAGTTCCATGACCGCCTGCTGCAGCCGCTGCGGGTCCTCGGCGTGCTTCTTCCGCAGCTCGGCGATTCTCGGCTGGAGTGCGGTGCGGGCGCGCTGGCCGCGGGCGGCGGCCCGGGACAGGGGGTGGACGAGGAGGCGTACGAGGGCGGTGAACAGGACGATCGCGGCGGCTGCCGCGGAGGCGTGGAAGAGCGGGGTCAGCAGGTCGGCGAGCTGCTCGACCACGTGGGCGAAGACGGAGAAGACGGACATGGGTGAGCCCTCCAGGGGTCTCGTCGTGCCGGAAACGATCAGATCGGCATGACGACCCGCGCGGGGTCACGCGAGGGAGGAGACTCGGCCCGATGGCGAGACTCGGTGAGACGTGCCCTACGCGGCGGTCGCCGGGAGGGCCCGGCCGGGTGCCCGGGGCCGGCGACGGCCGGGCGCGTCGGGATCGCGCTGGGGCAGGAAAGCCGTACGTCTGGCCCGGTCGCGTATCGCCGTCCGCACGTGGGTGGGCGGGAGGGCGGGGGCGCAGCGGGCGGCGACGAGGGAGCACAGGGCGAGCGCGGAACCGGCGGCGGCCGTCGCGGCGAGGGCGACGGTGGTGGTGATGCTGCCGGTGTCGAGCAGGACGAGGGGCAGCAGCAGGAACAGCAGGAGGGCGACGGGACGCACACCTGCCGCACGACCGCGGATCATCGCCTCCCCCTCTGTCCCGCCTGCGCCTTTACGCGCCGCTTCCCCGTTTATACAGGATCGGTGCGCTATGCGTGATCGGTCTCCAGGGGCTCCAGCAGCCGCTTCGGCTTGAGCAGCGCCCTGCTGACCGGATCCGCCGGGTCGGGATCGAGTCCGGGTCCCGGCTCCATGACAACGTCCGGGACCGGTACGACGGTTCCGCACGCGGGACATTCGCCGTACGGCCCGAGTTCCGTGCCGCAGGCGGCGTGCCGGAAGTAGCGCAGCCGGCTCTCGGTGAAGTGTTCGCGCCCCCACAGGCCGAGGGCGCGCAGGGTGGGCCACAGGGCGATGCCGCGCTCGGTGATCACGTACTCGTCGCGCGGCGGCGACTCCTGGTACCGGCGCCTGTCGAGGATGCCCTCGGCGGTCAGGGTCTGCAGGCGGGCGGCCAGGACGGCGCGCGGGATGCCCAGGTGGACCAGGAAGTCGTTGTAGCGCCGCACGCCGTAGAGCGCGTCGCGGACGACGAGCAGCGTCCAGCGCTCGCCGACGACCTCGAGCGCGCGGGCGATCGAGCACTCCTGTGTCGCGTAGTCCTTGCCCAGTGCCATGCCGTCCACTGTAGCCACTTTCCGACACCTGGTTCAATGAACGAACCGACAGTGCTACGGTGAGGGAGTCACCTCAGTTCAATGAACGAACCTTGGGTCGGTTCAGCACCCCGCCACAGGCCCCTGAAGGACAGGACCACGCCATGACCGGGCTCGACTCCGCCACCACCACACCCGCGGCCGTGCGCGGCTCCACCGCCCGGGACGCCTCCCTGCGCCCCGGTGCCACCCTGGCCCTGACCAGCGCGGCGACCGCCGTGACCCTGATGACGTACACCGCCCCGGCGGTCACGCTGCCGCAGACCGCGGCCTCCCTGCACACCGCCGTCTCCGCCCAGGCCTGGCTGCTCAACGGCACCCCCCTCGGCCTCGCCGCCCTCCTCCTCGTCGCCGGCAGCCTGGCCGACGACTACGGCCGCCGCCGGATCTTCCTCGCCGGCACCCTCGCCCTGGGCCTCACCACCGCCCTCGGCGCCTTCTCGACGTCCACCTGGCAGTTCACCCTGGCCCGCGTCGCCCAGGGCGCGGCGAGCGCGGCGATCCTGGCGAGCAGCCTCGGCCTGCTGGTGGCCGCCTTCCCGTCCGCGCGCGGCCGGCTGCACGCGACCGGCGTGTGGGGCGCGTTCGTCAGCGGCGGCATCGCGGCGGGCCCGCTCGTCTCCGGCGCACTGCCGTCCTGGCGGGTGGCCTACGGCATCCTCGGCGCGGCGGCCCTGCTCGTGGCCGCGCTCGGCGTCCGGCCCCTCCAGGAGTCGCGGGCACCCCGCGGCGGCCGACCGGACGTGCTCGGCGCCCTCACCTTCGGGCTGGCCCTGGTGTCACTGGTCGCGGCCCTGACCCTGGGCCGGGACGGCTGGCTCCGGGCGCCGGTGGAACTGCTCCTCGCCGCCGCCGTCCTCCTGGTCGCGGTCTTCGTCGCGGTCGAGCACCGCGCCGGCACCCCGATGATCGACCTCGGCCTGCTGCGCCGCCCCCGCTTCCTGGCCTCCTCCGCCGGCGGCCTGTTCACCGGCCTCGCGGTGATCGGCATGTTCAGCTTCCTGCCGGCCCTGCTCCAGCAGACGCTCCACCTCACGCCCCTGGCCACGGCCTGGCTGTACCTGTTCTGGTCCGGACTGAGCTTCCTGGTCGCCTTCCAGGTCAAGCACCTCGCCGGCCGCATCGCCCCGCGCACCCAGCTCGCCCTCGGCTTCGCCCTGCACACGATCGCCGTCCTGACCATGCTCGGCGCCCTCGCCTCGGGCTCCTGGACCCGCCTGCTGCCCGGCCTGATCGTCGGCGGAGTCGGCAGCGGCCTGCTCAACGGGGCACTGCCCCTGCTCGCCGTCGAGTCGGTACCCCGGGAACGGGCCGCCATGGGCTCGGGCGCCCAGCAGACCTTCCGCTACATCGGCTCCTGCGCGGGCGTGGCCCTGACCATCGCCCTCGCCACCTCCTCCGGCTCCCTCGCCCACGGAGCGGACATCGCCCTGCTGGTGTCGGCGGGCCTGGCCGCGGCGGGCGCGGTGAGCGTGCTGGCGCTGCGGGAGCGGGGCTGACCCCACCCCCGGCCGGCCGGTTCACCGGGGCCGCATGGACACCAGCTTCCCCCACACCACCATCCGGTACCGGGAGGTGAACTCGGGGGTGCAGGTGGTCAGGGTGATGTAGTAGCCGGGTTCTGCATAGCCGTAGGAGGGCCTGACGAGGGAGCGCGGGACGGGACGGACGACCCCCGAGTCCGTGGCGGAGGTCCGCGGAAGGACCGTGTCGACGTCGTACGTGTACGTCGCCGTCCGCGTCTCCACCTCGATGTCGTCCCCGCGCCGCAGCCGGGGCAGGTACCGGAACGGCTCGCCGTGCGTGTTCCGGTGCCCGGCGAGCGCGAAGTTCCCCGCCTGACCCGGCTGTTGCGTGCCCCGGTAGTGACCGACGTACCCCTTGTTCAGCACGTCCGCCTTGCTCACCCCCTCGGCGACCGGCACCCGCAGGTCCAGCCGGGGGATGGTCAGGACGGCGTACGCCTGGGAGCTCCGGGGCAGCGTGCCGGGCACGTACGGCCGCCGCGACGCCCCCGACCGGCCGGACCCCGAAGCCGTCGAGGCCGGCGCGGCGGCCGTGGGTGACGGCGACGGGGCCTCCGCGGGCGGGACGGACCCCCCACCACCCCCGGACCCCCCGCTGCCCCACTCCCGTTCCAGCGCCTCCACCTTCCGCTCGGCCCCGCGCCGCGCCTCCCGGTTGGTCCACCACAGCTGGTGCACGACCAGCAGCAGCGTCACCACCCCCACGGTGACCAGCACCTCGCCCCCGCCCCACAGCACCCGCCTGCGCCGGGCACGCCTGCGCCGATCGCTGTGCCGTACGACCCGCACGCCCGACCCCGCACGCATCCGCACCCACCTCCAGGGAGCCGCGCCCGCAGGGTAGGCGCACGGCCCTCAACTGGCCATAGCCGCACCGCCTCGGGAGCTCCGGGCGGACGGCGTCACCGGGTGGGGGTCGAGGGCAGCGGAAGGGCGTCCTGGTAGCCGTTGACGGGCCGCGGGACCTTCTCGACCGTCCGCACGTCCAGTGCGACCGGCGCGGATGCGGTGCCCAGCGCCCCGCCCGGGTGCCAGGTCCCGGTGACGGTCACCCACGTGTCGGCGGGCGGCACGGTACCGCCGTAGATGCGCACCTTGACCGACTGGGCGTCCGCCGCGCAGCAGTTGATGATGATCCGCGTCAGATCCCAGCCGCCCTCGCGCGGGGTGACGATCCCGGTCATCAGAACGGTCCGCCCGTTGATGGCACGCGCGCGGTCCTGCTGCACGCGGCTGGTGAAGTCGGAGAGCGTCATGGGCAGCGGCGAGGTCGCGGGCAGCGGACCGAAGTCGCTCCGCTCGGCGACGGGCTTGGCCGGCTGCCGGGAGGCGGTGTACGCACCGAGGGCGGGCGGGGCGTAGAAGAGCAGGCTCAGCGCGGGCAGGAGCAGCAGCCAGGCGACCCGGGGTAGGCCTGAGTGGTCGTGCCCGTGGTCGCTCCCGTCACCGTCCGGCCCGCGGCCGGCCCCGGCGCGACGGTCGAGGAGGGCGCCCGCCGCGCCCAGCAGGACCAGCACGACCCCGGAGGCGATGAGCATGGGCCGCATGCTCTCCTTCACATACCGCAGGCAGAGGTCGGTGAAGAGGGAGATGCGCAGCAGACCGAGCCCGCACAGGACGAGCAGCACCGCCCGAAGCGACCGATTCACAGCAGTCCTCCCCCGATCAGCGCGCTGCACGCGACGGCGACGACGACGGTGGCGGCGGAGAACCGCACGGCGAAGGGCCGCCCGAACGTCCCCGCCTGCAACGCGATGAGCTTCAGATCGACCATGGGCCCGACCACCATGAACGCCAGCCGCGCCACCGGCGGGAACCCGGTGAGCGAGGCGGCGAGGAACGCGTCCGCCTCGGAGCAGACGGCGAGCAGTACGGCGAGCCCGGCCAGGAACAGCACGGACAGCCAGGCGGACCCGGCGAAGGTGTCGAGCACGGACCGCGGCACGGTGACGTTGAAGGTGGCCGCCGCCATGGCCCCGAGCACGAGGAACCCGCCGGCATGCAGGAAGTCGTGCTGGAACCCGGCCCGGAACTCCTCCCAGCGACTACCGCCGTCCCGGTGCCCGGTGTGCCGCACGGCCGGCCGCAGCCACTCCGCCCGTCCGAACCGCAGCCACAGCCAGCCCATGACGACGGCCGTGGCGAGTGAGGCGAGCAGCCGGGCCAGCACCATCGCCGGATTCCCGGGGAACGCGATGGCGGTGGCGGTCAGCACCACGGGGTTGATGGCCGGCGCGGACAGCAGGAACGCGAAGGCGGCGGCCGGCGGCACCCCTCGCCCGATGAGACTGCCGGCGACCGGCACGGACGCGCACTCGCACCCCGGCAGGACGACCCCGGCGACCCCGGCGACCGGCACGGCGAGCACGGGACGGCGCGGCAGCATCCGCCGGAACACCCGCTCGGGCACGAAGGCGTTGATGGCCCCGGACAGAGCCGTACCGAGCAGCAGGAACGGCAGGGCCTGCACCGTCACGGCAAGACACACGGTCCGCCACGCCTCCACGGCCGGCGCGTCCCCCCAGCGCCCCACGAGATAGAGCGCGGCACCCGGCACGACGGCGGCACCGACGAGCAGCAGGGGCCAGTACGGGGGCGGCTCGGCCCGACCCGGGACAGCACCGGACGGACCCTCGGTGCCCGCTATGGGCAACTCGCCCGCCACACCCCTCTCATCCGCCATGTCACCTGCGGCCGGACCACCCGACGTCTTCTGCACGTCACCCCCACCGATCACCCACACCTGTGGCTGTCCGCCCGAAGATAGCGGCCCTCCCTGAGCGCCCCCTCCGCACCTCACTTTTGTCACCGCTCGGCAGTACGGTGTCCCCCATGCGCCCCGACACGCCTGCCGAGAACGTCGACCACACCGCCGAAGCGGCACGCCTGGAGCGGACCGCCGGACTGTATCCCGAGGACGCCGAGGCCCTCCTCCTGCGCGCCGCGGCCCACCTGGAACTCTCCGGCGACCGCCCTGCCGCGACAGCGCTCTACGACCGCCTGCTGTCCGCTTCAGAAGGCCTTTCGAAGGACCTGGAGAACCCCACCCTGATCCGTGCCCTCAAGGCGTCGAACCTGTGGGAGTACGACCACGAGGCCGAGGCGAGGGCGATCATCGACGGCATCCGGCTGACCGCCCCGCGCGACCCGGCCCCCTGGGTGATCATCGCCGAGGCCCTGGAGTCGCACGACGAGCTGGAAGCGGCCGAGGAGACGTACACGGAGGCCGCGCGCCTGCTGCTCCCGTCCACCACGGAGGCCGCCCCCTCGACCCAGCCCCTCCTCTACGGCCGCCACCGCGTCCGCCGCATGCGAGGCCTCCCGCACGACGACTGGGACACCCTGGCGGACTCCCTCCACTCCGCCCCCGTCTCCCTGGACGAACTCCACGACCCGAAGCGCGTCTGGTCCCTCGGCTCGGACAACCCGGCGGAACTCCAAGCCGAGATCTCCCGCCTCCGCGCCGAACTGGGCGCCTACAGAGAAGCCCTCTCCCGCCCCTTCCCGGTAGCGGTCCTCCACTGGCCGGCGCCCGAACTCTCGGAACTCCTCTCGGCCTACCCGACCCTGTCCACGGAGTACCCGTCCCACGAGATCCACCTGTCGACCATAGAGACGTCGCTGCGCGAACTGTCCTCGTCGGGCACGGGGAACCTGGGCATCGTGACGGGCACGGTCCCCTCGTACGAGGCCTTCGCCGCCTCGGAGGGCTCCTCCCCGGACGACGTGACGCTGCTCCCGCAGTACGCGACGACACTGGCGGCCCGGGGGCGGGCGGTGGCTTGGCCGCCGGAGACGGGGGCGGGGTGCTGGTGCGGGGAGCCCCAGAGCTATGTGGCGTGCCACGGCGCAGCAAACTGACCACGCGCCCCTGAAGAGGCACCCCCGCGTCCCGCAGGCCCTCAATCCACCCGGCGTGCATGAGGAAGCACGACACTGCCCAAGGAGCGGGCGGCCCGACGGTGTGGCACAAGCGGGCCTTGCGCGGTCCTGGATGAGAAAGAGTGCCTGCGCAGCACGCTTGGGCACAAGGTATGGCAAAATCGTGCATCAGTTCGACAACGGGTGGCCAGCCTGTCGCCGGCGCTCAGATGAACCTGGCGAGAAGTGCGAGACTCTTGGGGCTGGGGAGCAGTCGCTGATCACTGCTCCCGACCTGTACATGATCATCCAGGAGGAGCTGCATGCCCCGCAGCGGCCAGAAGCGACCGAAGTTCGCCTCGCCATTGACCTCGATCGAGATCTGCGCGGGCGCCGGCGGGCAAGCCGTCGGGCTGCACAACGCCGGTTTTGACCACCGCGCGCTCGTGGAGTGGGACCCGCACGCCGTGGCCACCCTGCGGGCCAACGTGGGCGACTGGCCCGGCTGGGACCAGGAGAAGGCTGACGCCATTCGCCCGATGGACGTCAAGGAATTCCTGGAGTCGGACGTCCTGAAGGACCTCGGCTTGAAACGCGGAGACCTTGACCTGCTCGCCGGCGGCGTGCCGTGCCCTCCGTTCTCCTTGGCGGGGCACAGGCTCGGCCCTGACGATGAACGCGATCTTTTTCCCGCAGCGCTTGACATCATCGACGCTTTGTTGCCCAAGGCAGTGATGATTGAAAATGTGCGAGGAATCCTGGAACCTCCAGAGTTCTTCATTGATTACCGGATCTCAATCCTCGAAAGACTTCGCAGCCTCGGCTATCTGGTCCCCGAGGTTGATCCAGGTCTTTCTGCGACTGAGCAGGACGTCATCATGCGTTCGGTCTGGCGGCGTCTCGACGCAAGCTATTTTGGCGTTCCGCAACTGCGGCCGCGCGCGATTTTGGTGGCCATTCACAAGAGTGCAGTAAGCCCAGGTGACCAGAAGTTCAGGTGGCCCACAGAGCTGAAGGGTGATCCGGCAACGGTCCAAGGGAAACTCTACGACAGCATGAAAGCGCGCTGCGATGAGTTCTGGGACAAGAATCTCCACGGGCAGCCCGCAGGACCTGGAGAGAAAACTGGACAGCATATCTTCGAAAGGTGGGAAGAAGCCACTTCAGGTAAGAGGGTCGCCCCCACTCTCGTAGGCGGGTCAAAGAAGCACGGCGGCGCCGACCTTGGTCCCACACGAGCCAAGCGTGCTTGGCGAGACCTGGGAGTTGACGGCATGGGAATCGCGAACGACCCCGAGAATTGCGTCCCGGAGCGCGACCTCTTCCGTCCCGACGGCCCCATGCTCACCGTCGCTCAGGCCGCGATCATTCAGGGCTTCCCGGAGTACTGGAAGTTCCAGGGCCGCAAGACCGCCCGCTACCGCCAGGTCGGGAACGCGTTCCCGCCCCCGGTGGCGGAAGCCGTTGGACGGGCCATTGCGGCCGTTCTGCGTCCTGAACACCGCGAGGAACTTCTCACCGAGTACGAGATGGAACCGACGGGAGCGCTGCCCGTCGCAGACGTCCCGCGGCAACTTGAGATTTCAGTCTCCGCCGCCCGCGCCGCCCTTGCGCCGACTCAGGACCGTGAGGGCGATTTTGTCGGCACAAGCGTCTGATGATTCATGCTCCCAGAAGCGGAGCACGCACCAACCGGCTGCCTTCAGTTTCTGGTCCGTGTCCATGTCCCGTGCCATGTTCCGCAGGACTTTCTCGGACCAGTAACCTGAATTCGTCCTAGGCGGCACGTAATGCTCCGGGCAGCCATGCCAGTAGCAGCCGTCTATGAAGACAGCGACTTTCGCCGGACGGAAGACCAAGTCCGCCGTCCGGCGGAGGTCCGGCAGGGGCCGGGCCGCGACGCGGTAGCGGAGACCCTTCGCGTGGACCAGCCTTCGGATGAGCCACTCGGGCTTGGTGTCACGGCTGCGGATCGCCTGCATGTTGCGGCGGCGTGCTGCGGACGAAGCCCAGGAACCTTCCGGGGCCTCCCATTGGGCATCATGGGACACACCGCAGAGGGTAGTCCCGCGAGGTCCCCAGCACGCGGCCGGTCCTAGCGACCCCCCATGTGACTGAGCAGTGCCTCTATGTCACTCGGCGCGAGTCCGGCGGCCACCGAGGGCTCCTCCTCCAGGTCAGCGAGCTGCTGCACCGTGGGGTCGTCCAGGATGCGCCCCATGAAGTCGAGCTTCCGCTCCAGGCGCTCGGCGACCACCTCGTCGATGGAGTTCCGCACCGCCAGGACAGTCACCCGGGTCTCCGTGTCGGGGGCCAGCCCGAGGCGGTGGATCCGGTCGAGGCTCTGAAGGAAGCGGCCGGCCATGAAGTCGCGGTCCACGTAGACAGCGTCGTGGCACACATGGTGCAGGCTTATCCCTTCTCCCAAGGTCGCCGGGTTCGAGATCAGCACCATGCACGCCGGGTCCTCCCGGAACCGGCGGAGCTGCTCCTCACGGTCCGCGGTGCCGCCGTAGACGACAGCCGGACTGTACTTCTCCAGCAGGCCTTCCAGCGTGGTGAGGCTCCTGACGAAGGTCGTCCAGACCAGCGTCTTACGGCCCTGGGCGGCGTTCTCCGCGATGATCGCGATGGCTTCCTGGTACTTAGGCGACAGCTCGTAGTCGGGGAGGCTCTGCATGAGGGAGTACAGCGAGCTGCCCTCGGGGACGTCCAGCGGTGGCAGTTGGTACGCGAGCGGCTCGTACCGGCTGGCTCCTTCAAGGAGCAGGGCCGGGCTCGTAGCCGCCATGAGAAGACGCAGAGCAGTCTTGCCCAGGCTGCTCAGGTCGTCGCGCGCTGTGCCGCTCTTCTCGCCGCCCACGAGAGCCGTGTAGATCTCGTCGTGCAGGGGTGGCATGTCGACGAAGCGAAGCCCCAGCTGAACCGGTGGCAGACCGAGTTCCTGCTTGGTCGTGCGCGTGAACAGCGGCCGCAGGACCGAGCTGGCGTGTGCGAGGTCACCGCCAGCCACCGCCTGCACCACCGTGCGCTGACCGTGCCCCGGCCAGACGAAGCCCAGCAGGTTTTCCAGGTCTCGGGAGCCGTTGGGGGCCGGGGTACCGGTCAGGATCAGTCGGCGCGCGGCCAGAGGGCCCAGGGCCATGCAGGCTGCCCCGTACGTCCCCCGGGCGCCCAGCTTCATCCGGTGCGCCTCGTCCAGGATGATCATTGAGGGACCCGCCTTGAGCCACCCGGCCAGCATGGGCAGCGACCGGTCGAGACGCTCGTAGTTCACCACGAGCACCTCGGCCCACTCGTCCCACGAGCCGTCCAGGACGTTGATCCGCAGCGGGTGGATGAGGCACTCGGCGGTCTCATAACGCCAGGACTCGTAAGCCGACTTGGGACAGACGACCAGCAGGCGGCTCACCTTGCCGGCGGCCTTCTGCGCGGCATACACGGCGAGGGCGACGCGGGTCTTGCCGGCTCCGGGCACGCTGAAGTTCGCACCGTGCTGCAGCGACAGAAGCTTCGCGATGTCGCGGCGCTGGAACTCGCTGAGTTCGCCCTTCCAGGTGTCGCCGAGGAGGGCGAGCACGTCGTCGGGCGCGACCTCGCCGGGTGCGCCCCGCCCCGCGAGTCGCTGCTGCACGGTGTGGGCGTCCTGGACCACACCGGATACCAGCTCACGCAGGTCATCCGCCCACTCCACGCCGGCCGGGTCGGACCAGGTGCCGAGGAGGGCAAGGTCCGCGAGCAGCTCGTCCAGGGAGACCGAGGCACTCAGAGGGCCGAGCTGGCCGCCGGTGCGAAACCGGGCGGCCAGCTGCACGAGTTCCTGCTGGAACGATTCCGTGGTCCGCAGCACCACCCTGGTCCGGGTCTCATCGAACCCGAGACGCAGCGACTTCTCGCTAACGGGACTGCTCACCGCGAGCCCTCCGCTGCGACGGCCTCCAGCAGCCAGGCCACACCGTCTCCCGGCTGCGGCAGCCCGCGGCCGGCCTGCTGCGCGAGCTTGAGGAGGCTGCCCCGCAGCTTGATCACCGCATCATCGAACGCTTCCTCGTCCAGGCTCCGGGAGGTCCGTGCCTGTACCAGGTCGCTTACGCACTGGTCGATGCTCGCGCATGCTTCCGCCAGCCGGGCCGGGGCGAGCTGCTTGCGCTTGCGCAGCCGGGCGTTGCGGCCCGCTGCGTCGATCGCCTCGTCGAACGCCTTCTTCGTGCTTTCCCAGGCGTCCTGCGCGGCGGCCTTCCGCTCGTCACCGAGGTCCGAGGCTCCGTTCCTCACCAGAGCGGCGGTGCGGAGGATCTCGTCGTTCATCGCCCGGGCCTCAGCGACGGCGGAGGAGGCGGCGGGCACCTCCAGGCCCAGGCCGGGGATGGACACCGACTGCGGCTGCGCGGCCGTCGTACCGCCCATGGGCAACTGCCGCTCAAGCCCCGCCTTCAGGAACTCCTCGTCGATGTGACGAACGTCCGTCTTGGAGAAGTTGAGGAGGATCGCGGCCAAGCGCAGCTCCTTCAGGACCTCGGCCTGGTCGCGGTCCACCGTTTCCAGCTTCGCGTACAGCCGGTGGAGCTCCCTGAGCCGCTCCGTCGCGCCCTCCCAGTCCACCAGGCGCAGTCCGTTGCCGCCGCCAGTGCGGCTCCGCTCGTTCAGCTCGCGGATCGTGCTGAGGATCCACCGCTCCTGGTGGTAGGTGCGCACCTGGATCCGGAAGTCCTTAGCGATCTGCTCCGGCGTCCGGCCCAGCGCCGCCTGCTCCTCCATGGCGATGATGCGGTTGATGAAGGAGTAGTCACGCCTGTGGTCCTTGCGAAGCTGCAGGGACAGCTCGACAGCGTTGATGTCGGCCCATGTGAACGACGCCGGCAGTACGCCCACGCGCATCGACTGAGCGCCGAGTTCGCGAAGCGCGGCGGCCCGGGTGTTGCCGTTCACCAGCACCCCGTGCCGGGTCACGAGCCCGGGGTCGTTCTGCCCGAACTGGTTAAGGCTGTCTTTCAGGTCATCGAAGTGCTTGTCCCGCACGTTCGTGTTCTCGGGGTCCGCCTTGAGCAGGAAGCTGAGGTAGTCCTGGCTCTCCGCGCACCAGGGGTCCTTGTCCAGCAGCGCATCCCGCTCCGCGTCGTGGCTGCGCTGGGCCCGGATCCGGTGGGTGCTGGGGTTGTAGAAGAGGCTGCTCAGCGGCAGATCAATCACTTCGACATGGGCCTGCTGCCCATTCCAGTCGACGGTCACGGTCTCCCGCGTACCGCCGGCCGCCTTGACCTCCTCGACCTTCTTGCTGATCAGTTCGCTGAACTCGGCCGCCCTCGGCGGGGCCGGAAACTCGCGCATCGTAGTCGTCCCGTCCTGTCTCAGTCGTTCGTACCGTCGAGCTTGTCGGCCACGGCCTTGCGTGCGTCCGCAGGCAGCGTGCGGTACAGCCCCCACAGCTGCTCCAGCGCGCTGGGGGGCCGGCGGTCCGCGGCGATCCACCCGCGGAACACCCTCCGCTCTACCGAAGCCAGCGACTCGATCTCCCCCAGGACGTCCGCCATGTGCACGGTCCGGTCCACGTTGCCCCGGCCGCACCGCTGGCACTCCGTGACGAGCTGGTGGACGACGCTGCCGTCCGGCTGAACGACCGGCCGACGCGCCACGTTGAGCACGGCCTGCTCCAAACCCCCGTCGCCGTACGTCTCGCCGCCCGCCACGCCGCAAGTACGGCAGAGGTAGCCATCGTCCTGGAACACCTTGGCCCGCTGGGCGTTAGTGATGCTCCCCTTGTGCGCCGGCGCCTTCGACTGCCCCGGAATCCAGACGTCAGCACCCCTGGTCCGAAAGCGGTGCTCCTGCTGGCGCAACGTCGGGTCCTCGCGGCTCGTGGCGATCTCCCAGCCGCGGTCGCGCAGGTCACGCATGCGACGGTCGATCTGCGCCACGTCCGGGAACGCGGCCCGCAGGTCGCCCTTGGTGAAGGTGCCGTTCTCCTTCACCTCCTGGATGAGCCACAGCGCGACGCGTGCCATGGTTCCGAGCTTGTGGCCCCCGTAGGTCGTGTCCCGCCAAGACGGCAGCGCGGTCATCCGTTCCCTCCCATGTGCCCATGTGGCAATTACCTGAATCTGGCCTTAAGGCGCGCACTGCTGCATAGCGGCACAAGAACTGCCATTCCTGCACAAGCGTTCGCCTCGCGACCACCCCCCGCCTCAAGAGCGGCTGACGTCCAGTGAACACGACAGATGCCGAGATTCAATCCCCTTTGGATACTTGCCGACACAAAGCAAGCCTTGCTCGTCAAAAGCAAGCACAACTCCGCCATCACTACGGCAGAATGAACCAGACACCTGGCAACGGGCTTGCTGGCAGAGCAACTTGCTGGGAGACGGGGAGGTCTCAAGAGCGTGCCGTACAGCAGGAACAGTCGCCCTCCATTTGCATGGGCGGAAAAGCCCATCGACAGCGGCCTTTCACCAGCACGGCGTGAACTCGCCTCCGCCCTTCAGCGCCTTTGCCCGCTCCTGCTCATCACGCCAGAGAGCACCGGTGTACTTACACACAGCCCGACCCAGGGCGAGGCCGCCAACCGGCTCAAAATGAGCGAAAGCGCCCTTTCTAGGGCACTCAGCGGAAAGGCCCTTCCCCAGCGAAGATCGGTGGAGATCCTCTTCGAGGAGGCGCGCGCTGACGCCTCGAAGCAGGGCATCGAGGTCGGCATAACCCGGACGACTTGTGCCAGTTGCACGCGAAGGCGGCGGCCGAGCAGAACGGTGGGATCGCTACGCACCTGAGCGCAGACCTGGAGTCGGCGTCCAGAGAACTACGCGCGCTTCGTGACGAGAACGAACAGCTCAGGAGCGCGAACGAGGAGCTGCGCGCGGAACGTGACACGCTGCGCCAGCAAGCCTCGCCGAAGGCCGACAGCCTGCGTTCCCTCCAGCGGAAGTACACGGTGCTGCAGCGAAAGGCCGCCTCACTTCGGGAACGGGTCAGCCTCCTCGAAGCCGGCTCACCAGTCCATCCGCCTCACGCTCCGGCCGCCGTTCCGCTGCCGGTACCCCGTCAGGCGGGGTACCGGCAGCGGAACGAACTTGATACGGAGGCCGCCCGGAACGTCGCGAGGCGAGCGGAAGCTCTGCGCGGCGACGGCCGGCAAGCGGATGAGGTGCTGGCCCTCCTGCGACATACGGCGGACGCCTACAGCCCGGCAGAGATAGCCCTGCTGGTCGTCCTGCTGACCCAGGAAGGCCAGGAGGATCTCGTCAGGGACCTTCTCCACATCTATGGACGGGACCAGCCCGACCGCGAAGTGCTGCGCACCGCGCTGGAACTTCTCAGGTCCGGCGCCCCAGGTAACGCTGAAGCCCTGCTGCTGACCGCTGCGCAAACGCGCAAGTCATCCCGTACCGCTTAGGCCGCCCCTCCCAGCTCCGCCTCGTAATGCATCTGAACACGGTCGAGGACATCGTCTGGATCCTGGCCCCGGGCAGCAGTCCAGTGGAGCAGGTCAGTACGAGCTTGGTCACGTGCCATGCTTGCGCGATGCTCCCCGAAACGACCTGCAAGCACAGCAACTTCCCGCTCCACCGTGCTCCTGGTGACGACTCACGGAGGACGTTCGATGCCCTGCGAGAGGAGGCATGGCGTCCGGAGGCTCCTATAGCCTGCCCCCATGATTCGCGCAGTGGTCTTCGACGTCGGTGAGTGCCTGGTGGACGAGACCCGGGAGTACGGGACCTGGGCCGACTGGCTGGGGGTTTCGAGACACACCTTCCATGCGATGTTCGGGGCCGTGATCGCGCAGGGGCGGGACTACCGGGAGGTCTTCCAGGAGTTCCGGCCGGGGTTCGACCTGTACGAGGAGCGGGAGAAGCGAGCCGCCGCGGGGCAGCCGGAGACCTTCGGTGAAGAGGATCTGTACACGGACGTACGGCCGGCTCTGGGCGAGCTGCGGGCGGCCGGGCTGTGGCTCGGCATCGCCGGGAACCAGACCGTGCGCGCCGGACGGATACTGTGTGAGCTGTTCTCGAGCGACGTCGACCTGATCGGTACCTCCGACGACTGGGGAGCGAGCAAACCCGACCCCGAGTTCTTCAAGCGCGTCGCCGAGGCGGTGCCGTTCGACAGCGGCGAGATCCTCTACGTCGGGGATCGCTGCGACAACGACATCCGCCCGGCACGTGAGGCGGCGATGCATACGGCACTCGTGCACCGCGGGCCCTGGGCGACGATTCAGTGGGACTCGGCCGAGGCCCGGGAGCTGCCCACTTTCCGGGTGCGGAGTCTGCTTGAACTGCCCACTGCGATTCGTCAGTTCAACGACTCAGCGCACTGAGCGTCGTCGACCAGTCGTACAGTCGGTCGTCCAGGTCACGGACACAGTGCTCGTTCTGGTGGGGCGCCAGCGCGCGCCGGACCTCGCGTACGCGGTCCATGCCGGTGGCGTACCAGGTGACCGCCAATTGATCGAGGGCCTGCCCCGCGTACCCGCACGCCTGCTCCGGGTTTCCCGACGCGACCTCCACGGCGGCCAGGTCGCCGAAGATCACCGAACGCTGCTTGGCCTCGGCAGGCGTCATCGACGCCAAGGCGTGGAGCAAGCTCTCGCGAGCCTGTGGGAGGTGGCCCGCGGTCACCTGGGTGTTGCCCTTGAAAGCCGCAAGACGGGCCGGGGAGAACCAGTCCAGCCACTCCGGTGACGAGTGGTCATTGCCTGCTGCCAGCACGTCCTCGGCGTGGGAGATCAGGTTCAGGGCCGTGCGAGTGTTCCCACACCTGGTTTCACACTCGGCCTCCACCGCATCCAGCCAGGCCAGGATCTCGGCGGAGGCGGGCGCACGGCGCGCGTATGTCCGAGCCGCCGTCATGCGCTCCAGAGCGCCGTCGCGGTCCGCCACCCAGCCCGGGACGAAGGCCATGTGCGCGATGATCGCCGCCCCGAGCAGCGGATCGTCGGCTTCGCCGGCGGCCTGCAGCGCCAGGAGGAGGGTGTCGTTGGCCCGGCTCGGTTCACGGAGATCGAAGAACTCGATCCGACCCGCTAGAAGATAGGTCTCGGCCAGAGCGGCGGCCACCGTGCTCCGGGTCGAGTCCCGCAACTCCGGCAGCAGGACACAGCCCAGCGTCGCGTGGGCGACGACGGCCGGATGCAGTTGGGCCGGTGTGACGGACCAGTAGAGCCGACGGTGGGAACGCGTCACCGCCTGGAAGTCCGCTCCGGCCGTGTCGGGATGTGACGCCGCGCCGGCCCTGCCGGGCAGCACCGCCAGGCCCAGGGTCGCCGCACCACCGGCTACCAGGCTGCGCCGCGAGTGGCTGGGCTGCTGTGGGCCCTCGGTACCCCACGGAGGGGTGAAGCCGAGGGCCTCCATGTTCTGGCCCAGCAAGTGGACCAACACCCGCTGGCAGTCCGGCTGCGGCCACGGAGGGCTGTCCGACTCCCACCGCCGCACCTGTCGCACCCCGATCGACAGTCCGCGCATGCCCATCTCCTTGGCGTGCCGCGTCAGGGCATCTGCCAGGTCCTGTTGCGAGTTGAAACCGGCGGCCACTCGAGCAGCCTTGAGACGGACGTTGCCGCTGGGCCTGGACACTTGGACACCTCCTGCTGCTGACTCCTTCAACGGTCCCACGTCGAGTCCCTTGTTGGGCAGCCCCTAACTCCTACGAGGTAGAGGAGGCCCCTTCTGGGTCCCTTCAGCGGCCTCTCCAAGTCCTCGAATGTCGCAGCTACTTCCAAGAAGCTGTGTGCCGTGACCGATCCGGCCCGCAGCAGGAGGAAGACATGGATCCGCAGGAGGCATCAAGCAAGGCCGTTGCCAGGTGGCTCGTCCGGGTCCCGACCGAGGGTGCCTGCCGAAGCCTGATCCTCGTGCAGTCAAAAGACACGAAGTCGATTGGTTGCCCGCTTACATGACCAGGCCCGCCGACTCCGATGCGAAGACGCGGCTCTTCGCCGACAGCCCACTCATGACCATGCGCGTCTCGCGGGACTCCGGGAAGACCTGGGGACCCGAGACGGTCGTACGCGCCACGCCGGACCTTCCGCCCCTGATCACCAGCGAGTGGCCGCCGTGTCGGTGCCGGCGCTGTGACGGGCGCGGTACGGACTCCGGACGCTGAGGCATCTGCCTCCCCCATTTAACTCCCGCCCTCTTGGGCGGCGGCGGTCGGTCATGGCCGTGATCAGTTGAGCAGGAAGGTGCAGTGATGCTGGACGGAACCAAGCTGTACGGGCTCGACATCAGCGGGGCCTCCTTCGCGAAGGCTTGCGGAGGGCCCTGCACCGAGGGATGCGTGACCCTGGCCCGGATCGGCGACGACGCCTGGGCGCTGGGTGACAGCAAGCGCCCGGAGAGGGAGCCACTGCGGTTCACCTCGGCGGAGCTGGCCGCGGCCGGTATCGAGCCGGCGAGGTTCGGGCTGCCCGTCTGATCCTCCCCTGGCCGGTCCTGGGAGCTGTGCGCTCTGCATGGAGTCCGGGGCCGGCCCCCTCGATCTTCGACGCCCGACGGGAACGACCGGTGCATCATCACGGCTATCTATGGGTGGGGGCCAAAGAGCGGTTCGATCAGGAAGCCCTGCGGCGGCCTCCGCATCCCGAGCCGCCCCCGGCGGGATGCAGGCCCGAGCTGCTACAGCGCCACCGGGAGGTCTCGGCGGAATTCCCGACCGTGGACCTTCCTCCGCTGGAAATCGCGTATTGGCTGGTGAAGCCGCGTTCCCTGGTGCGTGGTACGTGGGACGAGGCAAGGGATGCAGCCGCCTGGATGGGCGCGTGCGTGGCCGAGTACGCACCCCGGTTCGCCTCCGCACGGGAGCGCGATTCCATCGATCGGGCGGTGCTGGTCCGCTCCGCGGCCATGCGGCTGGGGTCGGGCGGAGATGTGTCGCTCGGGTTCTACCTGGAGCGACCCTCGTACCTGTCGCTCGCCTTGGTGACGTGTTCTCCGAACCGGTCGAAGCCCGAGCTGGCGTGTCCCGTTCGGCGAGGTGATGGCGAGATCTGAGATCGGCTCCGCCCGCCGTTCGGTGCGGCCCGCACGAGCCGGTCGCCAGTAGGGCCCGCCCCACCCCCGCCCCGGGGGCCCGCCGGAGTGCCTGTGGTTCGGGTTGCGTGGTCCGCTGGGTCGTACAGGAAGCGTGCGGCAGAAGGTGGACGGGTGAAGGCTCGGATCGGGTATTCCGTGTGGATCGCGGGTGTGGTGCAGTTCTTTGTGATCCACGTGATCGTGGAGTCAGCGTGGGCGAGACCCTACAGTTGGGCGCGGAACAACATCAGTGATTTGGGTAATGCCCACTGCGCCATGCAGCAGCATCCCGAGCCGCGCTATGTCTGTTCACCCGAACACGGCCTGATGAACACCTCGTTCGTCGTCCTGGGAACGCTGCTCGTTGTCGGCGCCGCTCTGACCGGCCCCATGTGGCGCCGGGGCGCGACCGCCGCCGTGGCCCGGATTCTCCTGGCCGGGGCCGGTCTGGGGTTCGTGCTCGCCGGGCTGGCGCCCGCGGACGTCCATGAGAACCAGCACGTCCTCGGCGCCTTGCTCATCATGGGGACGGGAAACGTCGGTCTTCTGCTGGCGGGGATCGGCCTGTCTGACGATTCTCCGGGTCCGGTGCGTCGGGTCACCAGCCTGCTGGGAATTACGGCGATCGTGGGCTTGGGGCTCTTCCTTTCCCGGCACTACCTGGGACTGGGTATGGGAGGTATGGAGCGGGTCGCTGTATTTCCCCTGCTGGTGTGGGCGCTGGCCGTCGGTGCACGCGGTCTGTTCCGTCAGCCGCCCCGCAAGGAGGATGCGAGCAGGTCCGTGGCCTTCATGGCCGGGTGAGGACGCGAGCCGCCGGACCTGAAGCAGCCGGCCCTCCTGGCTCTCGGCGAGAGTCCAGCCGGGGCGGCACCACGGGGAGAGTTAGGCTCGCGTCGGATCTTGACGGTACGAGGGGAGAGACGCCGTGAGTGCGGTCGTTGCTGCTGTCAGTCGTAATGAGGAGTACTCCTTCACCAAGCCCAACCGGGAGAGCATCACGCTGCTCGCCGGGCTCGGGGTGGAGGGGGACGTGCATGCCGGGGTGACCGTGAAGCATCGGTCGCGGGTGAAGGCCGATCCCACTCAGCCGAACCTGCGGCAGGTGCACCTCATTCACGAGGAGCTGTTCGAGGAGGTCGCCGGCGCGGGGTTCCGTGTGCGGCCCGGGGACCTCGGGGAGAACGTGACCACCCGTGGGATCGATCTGCTCGGGCTGCCCGTGGGGACGCTGCTGCGGATCGGGGACGAGGCCGTCGTCGAGGTGACCGGGCTGCGCAATCCCTGTGCGCAGATCGACGGCTTCCGGCACGGGTTGCTGAAGCAGGTCGTCTCACGAAGGGACGACGGGGGGCTCGTCCGCAAGGCCGGGATCATGGGGGTCGTGCGGGAAGGTGGTGTCGTACGGCCCGGGGACGTGATTCGGGTGGAGCTGCCCGCGGAACCTCACCGGGAGCTCGACCGGGTCTGAGGGGCCCCGCTGTGGCTGCGCTCGTCCACGCGAGAGGCGTTGCCGGCCGGAGCGCGGAACGAGTGCCGGCTGAGCTTCGTCGCGGGGCGCCTCCCGCACCGCGGGCGGCGCCCCGGCACGGTGGCTACGCCGTCGGTGCGAGGTCCGCTCGGCCGAAGAGGAGGGCGTAGCCCGGCGGGAGTTGGGCGAGGAGGCGGGTCGTCAGCGTCTCGCCGATCCTGTCCGCCAGGACACCGAGCACCGAGCTGACGTCCCAGCGGGCCGTCGCGGGGGTCGAGCCCTCGATGCCGGTCGCCACCGACTCCACGAACTCCCTCGCGGTCAGGGGGCGCGTCGCGGGGATCTGGGCCGCGATCAGCATGCCCGCCTCCCGGGGGAGGGCCTGGGCGAGGGACACGCGTTCTTCCCCGGTCACGTGCCCGCCCAGGGCGGCAAGGACCGTGCGGGTGACGCGTTCGGCCTGCGCCCTCGTGGCGTACTGGCCCGCCTCGCGCACCGCCTCCGTCAGTTCCTGCCAGCGCGTGGTGTCCGCTGCCTCGCCCACGTACAGGGAAGGGGCGGGGATCGTGGCTCTCGTCTGCGGCTGCGGCGTCGTCACGGTCATCGTGGTGGTTCCTCCTCCGGGACACTTCCGGGCACCGGGCATCCGGACATCCGGACGTCTGGTACCCCGTAATGCGGCGGGCATGAGGGGCAGTTCGGCCAATGTGCGGCATGTGGCCTCATGCGGCGTGGGGGGCGGGGCGTGGGCAGGGTCCGGGAGGTGTGAGCGTCGTGTCCCGAGCCCCGGGGGGCGGGCTCGGGACACGTGGGGGGGCGGGCCGGGCCGCAGGTCGGTGGGTGCGGGCCGGGGCCGCGGCTCAGTTCGATCCGGTCGGCTTCCCTGCCGGTGTCGGCTCAGCCGCTGATCTGCTTGCGGTCGCCGGCGCCGCCGCTGATCTGGATGCGACGCGGCTTGGCCTGTTCGGCCACCGGGATGCGCAGGGTCAGGACGCCGGCCTCGTACGACGCGTCGATGCGTTCCGTGTCGAGGGTGTCACCGAGGAACAGCTGACGGGTGAAGGTGCCCGTGGGCCGTTCGGCGAGGAGCATCTCCGCACCCTCGGGAGCGGGGTTGCGGCGCTCGGCGCGGACGTTGAGGACGTTGCGCTCGACGTCCAGCTCGATCGTCTCCGGGTCGATACCGGGCAGATCGAAGTGGACCAGGAAGTCGTCACCGGCGCGGTAGGCGTCCATCGGCATGGCGGACTGGCGCGTGCTGTTGCCGAAGACCTGCTGCGTGAGTCGGTCGAAGTCGCGGAACGGGTCCGTGCGCATGAGCATCACGGGTCACTCCTCTCTACAGGAACTGGGTGCGATGCCCTACGACTTCTTATATAGCTCGCCGGTAGAAAGTTGACAAGCCACGACTCATGTTCGGGTCGCGGACCGGCCCGCGCGTTAGCCTCGGGGCAGATCTCACAGGACGTACCTCGAGGCAGGCACGGGGGATCACGAGGAGGCACTCATGGCCAAGGTTCCCAGCGCGGTCGTCGCCGCCGGTGGACTCGTCGGCGGTTACGGCGTCGCCCGCTGGACCAAGAAGCGGCCGCTGGGCGGGGCGGTGCTGGCCGTCGCGGGTGCCGCCGCGGCCCAGCAGTGGCGCGTGCAGGCGGGCGGGAAGGCCGCGGGTGCGCTCACGGCCGCGTACGTCGCCGCGTTCGCCGGTTCCCACCCGCTCGCCAAGAAGATCGGCGCCTGGCCGTCGGTGTTCGGTGTCGCCGGGGCCGTCGCCCTCGCCTCCTGGGCCGTCGCCGACCGCCGGAGCTGAATCCGCCTGTCGGCCAGGGGGCAGCAGACGCGCGCTCCGGCCCGACGGCCGACGGCAGAAGTGCCACGGCCCGACCGCCGACAGCAGGAGTGCTACGGCCAGCCGTCGGCGGCAGCGGATCCGCTCCAGGCCGCCCACCGCCCCCGGCGGCAGAAGCCCAGCCGCCCGCCGACGGCAGACGCACCGCAGCCTGCCCACCGCCCCCGGGGGCAAAGGACCCACCGCCGGCCCCGCCACCGACGGCAGACCCGTGCTACGGCCGGCTCGCCGCCGGCGGTGCCGAGGGGCCCTGGGGGCCGGACGTACGGCTCGACGGCCGGGCGCCCTTCGTCGCCGCCTTGGCCCGGCCGGCCACCGCCGTCAGCGGGCGGGCGATGTCCTCCAGGGAGCGGCGTTCGGCCCGTACCGCCAGGAACGCCGCCACCAGACCCGCCAGACACATCAGCGTCGCCCCGATCGAGAACGCCAGGACCGTGTCACCGACCTTGCCCGTGCCGGTGAGGTCCGCGAACAGCAGCGGGCCGCTGATACCGCCCGCGGCCGTACCGAGGGCGTAGAAGAAGGCGATCGACATCGCCCTCGTCTCCATCGGGAAGATCTCCGAGACCGTCAGATACGCGCTGGACGCGCCCGCCGAGGCGAAGAAGAGCACCGCACACCAGCAGGCCGTCAGCGTGGCCGCGTTCAGCGAACCCCGGTCGAACAGCCAGGCCGTGCCGAAGAGGAGGAGGCCCGAGAGCAGGTACGTGGAGGAGATCATCACCCGCCGGCCCACCGTGTCGAACAGGTGGCCCAGCAGCAGCGGCCCGCAGAAGTTGCCGACCGCGATCACCGCGAAGTAGTAGCCGGTATGGCCGGACGGCACGTCGAAGAACTTCGTCAGGATCGCGCCGAAGCCGAAGGTGATCGCGTTGTACAGGAACGCCTGCCCGATGAAGAGGGAGAAGCCGAGCACCGCCCGCTTGCGGTACCGGCCGAAGACCGTGCGGGCGATCTCCCGGAACGTCACGCTCCTGCGCTGGTGGATCTCCAGCTCGCCGCCGTCCGGCTCGGGCAGCCGCTCACCGCGCTGCTCCTCCACCTGACGTTCGATACCGGAGACGATCTCCTCCGCCTCCCGGTCCCTGCCGTGGATCAGCAGCCAGCGCGGACTCTCCGGGACGTGCCGCCGTACCAGCAGGATGACCAGGGCCAGGAAGGCGCCGAGAGCGAAGGTCAGACGCCAGCCGACGTTCGCCGCCAGCAGGTCGGTGTCGAGCGCCACGATCGACAGCAGCGAACCACCGACCGCGCCGAGCCAGAAACTGCCGTTGATGATCAGATCGACCCGGCCGCGGTAGTTCGCCGGGATCAGCTCGTCGATCGCGGAGTTGATCGCCGCGTACTCACCGCCGATGCCGAAACCCGTCAGGAAGCGGAACAGGAAGAACCACCAGGCCTCCCACGAGACGGCCGTCAGCGCCGTCGCCGCCAGATACACCGCCAAGGTGATCATGAAGAGCTTCTTGCGGCCGAAACGATCGGTCAGCCGGCCCCAGAACAGCGCACCGATACAGGCACCCGCCACATACAGCGCGGCGGCCGTACCCGTGATCTGGCCCGAGGTGATCGACAGACCACTGCCCGGCTCGGCCAGCCGGCTGGCGATGTTGCCGACGACCGTGACCTCCAGGCCGTCCAGGATCCATACGGTGCCCAGGCCGATCACGATCGTCCAGTGCCAGCGGGACCAGGGCAGACGGTCCAACCGGGCGGGAATGGTGGTGATGATGGTCCGTCCGGTGTCCGGCGATGCCGCCTCGGCTGCGCTCATGGGGCTCCCTCCGCGTCGAAGGACGTCCCCCGGAAAGCGCGAGGGACGGCACCAAGCGGGTGCCCCCAACCTGCGGAATCAGTCGGCACAGAGCCAGGACTCAGGCCCCCAGCGCCCGCGACACCACATAGATCAGCAACCCCGCCAGTGATCCCACCACGGTGCCATTGATCCGGATGAACTGCAGATCACGGCCGATGTGCGCCTCGATCTTCCGGGTGGTGTGCTCCGCGTCCCAGCCCGCCACCGTGTCCGTGATCAACGAGGTGATCTCCTTGCGGTACGTCGTCACCACGTGCACCGCGGCCCCCTCCACCCAGCTGTCGACCTTGCCCTGCACCTTCGGCTCGGTCGCCATCCGCCGTCCCAGCGACAGCAGCGCACCCCGCACCCGCAGCCGCAGCTCACTGCGCTCGTCCTCCGCCGCCGCCACCATCATCGACCGCACCGCCGTCCAGGCCGACGCGATCAGATCCTGCACCTCGCCCCGGCCCAGCACCTCACCCTTCAGCCGCTCCACCCGCGCCCGGGTGTCCGTGTCGGACTGCAGATCGGAGGCGAAGTCCGTGAGAAAACGGTCCAACGCACCCCGCGCCGGATGCGACGGCATGTCCCGCATCTCGGTCGCGAACCGCAACAACTCCCGGTAGACCCGCTCACCGACCTTCCGGTCGACGAACCGCGGGGTCCAGCCCGGCGCACCACCCTCCACGGCCACCATCACGTCGTCCCGGTGCAGCACCAGCCAGTCGTGCGCACGGGCCACCACCAGATCCACCGCCCGCCGGTGCCCCCCGTCGGCGACGATCTTCTCCAGCATCTTCCCGATCCCCGGAGCGATCTCCTGCGTGTTCGCCCGCCGGGTGATCGCCTCCCCCACCACCGCCTGCACGTCCGAGTCACGCAGCACCGTCAGCGCGCCCCGCAGCGCCGTCGCCAGCTCCGCCGTCACCCGGTCCGCATGCTCCGGCTCCGCCAGCCACACCCCCAGCCGGCTGCCGATACCCACCGCCCGCAACCGCTGCCGCACGACGTCCTGGGAGAGGAAGTTCTCCCCGACGAACTCCCCCAACGAGACCCCCAACTGGTCCTTCTTCGTCGGAATGATCGCCGTGTGCGGAATGGGCAGCCCGAGCGGATGCCGGAACAGCGCCGTCACCGCGAACCAGTCGGCCAGCGCACCCACCATGCCCGCCTCGGCCGCCGCGGCCACGTACTGCGTCCACTCCCCGGCACCCTCGTGCCCGGCCACCTTCGCCACCACATAGACCACCGCCACGAACAGCAGCATCGCGGTCGCCGTCAGCTTCATCCGCCGCACCCCGCGCCGACGCTCCTCGTCCGCCGGAGTGAAGGCCGTCATGGTCCGGTACGACGCGGCCCGCGCCGGTGCTGCCGTCTCCGTAGGTTCCATCAGCTCCACCCGTCAGCTCCACAGCTCGGTGATCCCGCACACAATTGTCCCTTCCCGACCGACTCACGGAACGGAACAAGAGTTCCCGGCGTCTGTCTGGACGGGAGTCCTGGGCAGGGCCCTGTCAGCTCCCCGCACCCCATGCCGCATCATGGAGTGACCCAGATCGGAGCCTCGGGCTCCCATCTCCCGAGGAGAACAACAAAAGCATGACCAAGCGTCATGGTTATGCAGTACTGACTGCGCTCGTCGCGCTGGTCGTGGCACTGTCCGCCGCCATCTACGTCACCGTCGCAGCCGACGACGGCACCTCCCGCAGCGCCCTCACCGACAACCGCCCCCACCGCGACTCGTCCGCCGCCCCCGTCTCCGCCGGAACCTGGGTCGGCTCCTGGTCCACCGCCCCCGTGGGCGGCGAACCCGGCACCGAGACGAACGGCATGGCAGGCCACTCGGTCCGCAACGTCGTACACGCCGACACCGGTGGTACGAGTGCCCGCATCACACTGTCCAATCTCTACGGCCAGTCACCGCTCGCCCTGACGCACGCCTCGATCGCCCTCTCCACCGGCGACGGCACCGCGGCCGCCGACCCCCAGACCATGCGGCGCCTCACCTTCAACGGCAGCACCAGCGTCGTCATCCCCGCAGGCGGACAGATCGTCAGCGACGCCGTCCGCCTCACCATCCCGCACGCCGGCGACGTCCTGGTCACCACCTACTCCCCCACCCCGTCCGGCCCGGTCACCTACCACCCGCACGCCCGGCAGATCTCCTACGTCGCCACCGGCGACGCCACCGAGGACGCCACCGGCACCCCCTACACCGAACAGACCGCCTACTGGCGCTACTTGACCGCCCTGGACGTCCTCAGCAACGAGGCCGACGGCACCGCCGTCGTCTTCGGCGACTCCATCACCGACGGCATAACCTCCACCACCGGCGCCAACCACCGCTGGCCCGACATCCTCGCCGGCCGGCTCCGCACCGCCCTCGAAGACGGACAGCAACTCCCCCGCTACAGCGTCGTCAACGAAGGCATCAGCGGCAACCAGGTCCTCGCCGACGGCCTCGGCCGCCCCGCCGAGAACCAGAGCGGCCTCGGCCGCTTCGGCCGCGACGCCCTCTCCCACCCCGACGTCAAGGTCGTCGTCATCGACCTCGGCATCAACGACATACTCCGCAACCCCCAGCTCGCCGACCCGGACCGCATCACGGCCGGCCTGCGCACCCTCGTACGCCAGGCCCACGCCCACGGCCTGAAGGTCGTCGGCGCCACCCTCATGCCCTGCCGCGGCCACCGCGGCTGGACCCCCGCCCGCGAGACGGTACGCCAGCAGGTCAACGCCCAGATCAGGTCCGGCGGCCTGTACGACGCGGTCGTCGACTTCGACAAGGCCCTCCGCGACCCCTACGCCCCGCAGCGCCTGCGCCCCGACTACGACTCCGGCGACCACCTGCACCCCAGCGACCTGGGCTTCGCGAAGATGGCCGAGGTCTTCGACCTGCGCACCCTGAACGGCGCGGGGCAGACGGAGCTGTGACCGGGCGGCGAGGAATACTGGCGGGCATGACCCGCTTGATCCTCGCCACCCGCAACGCCGGAAAGATCACCGAGCTCAGGGCGATCCTCGCCGAAGCAGGCCTGCCGCACGAGCTGATCGGCGCCGACGCCTACCCCGAGATCCCCGACGTCAAGGAGACCGGCGTCACCTTCGCCGAGAACGCCCTGCTCAAGGCCCACGCCCTGGCCCAGGCCACGGGCCTGCCCGCGGTCGCCGACGACTCGGGCCTGTGCGTCGACGTCCTCAACGGCGCCCCCGGCATCTTCTCCGCCCGCTGGGCCGGCCGCCACGGCGACGACCGGGCCAACCTCGACCTGCTGCTCGCCCAGCTCTCCGACATCGCCGAGGAACACCGGTCGGCACACTTCGCCTGCGCGGCGGCCCTGGCCCTGCCGGACGGGCGTGAGCGGGTGGTCGAGGGACAGCTTCGGGGCGTCCTGCGCCACGCCCCCGCCGGCACGAACGGCTTCGGCTACGACCCGATCCTCCAGCCGGAGGGCGAGACGCGCACGTGCGCGGAACTGACCGCGTCCGAGAAGAACGCGATCAGCCACCGGGGGAAGGCGTTCCGGGCGCTGGTGCCGGTGGTCCGGGAGTTGTTGGGCTGAGCAAGAAGGGGCCGCCCCGATGGACGGCCCCTCTCATGTACGGTCGGTGGGACTCGAACCCACACGGGATTTCTCCCACGGGCACCTAAAACCCGCGCGTATCGCCTATTTCGCCACGACCGCCCCACACCGGACAATTAGCCTGCAGGCTGTTTTGCCTCGCTCAGTGTACGGGGCTGCGTCTTTCGTCGTCCGCCCCCTCGGCACCAGGTGCGGGTGGTGGCGTGGCAGTTGGGGCACAGCAGCCGCAGGTTCTCCCGCCGGTCATCGCTCCGGTCGCCATTGATGTGGTCGACCTCCAGCGTCATCGGGTGCCCGAGCCACTCGGAGCCAACACCGCACTCGGCGCATCGGTCCGGTACGCCCGTCTCGTGGAGTCGAATTCCGCGGATCCACCCCCAGCCTCTCCAGCGCCTCGGACAGATTCCACGCTCCCCGAGCCGCCTCCTCCAGCCGCTCCCTCGTGTACGCACTGGCCCCCATCGAGCCCCCTCCGCTCCGGGCAGGCGTTCGCTGCCCGTACGGAGCAACGAACCGGTTATCGGACAGTCGCGCCCGGAGACGGAAAAGCGGCCCGCCCGGGGTCGTTCCAGGGGCGGGCCGCCGACGTCGGCTACAGGTTCCTCAGATGCCCAGATCCTTGATGATCTTGGCCACGTGGCCGGTGGCGCGGACGTTGTAGAGGGCTCGTTCGACCTTGCCCTCCTCGTCGACGACGATCGTGGAGCGGATGACGCCCATGTACGTCTTGCCGTAGTTCTTCTTCTCGCCGTAGGCGCCGTAGGCCTCGGTGACCTTCTTCTCCGGGTCGGCCAGCAGCGTGACCTTCAGGGACTCCTTCTCGCGGAACTTCGCCAGCTTCTCCGGGGCGTCGGGGGAGATGCCGATGACGTCGTAGCCGGCGGTGGCCAGGACCTCCAGGTTGTCCGTGAAGTCGCAGGCCTGCTTCGTGCAGCCGGGGGTCAGGGCGGCCGGGTAGAAGTAGACGATGACCTTGCGGCCCTTATGGGAGGAAAGGGACACCTCGGTGCCGTCGGCGTCCGGGAGGGTGAAGGCGGGGGCCACGTCCCCCGGCTGGAGTCGCTCGCTCATCGGGCCAGCGTAACCGGGGGGCCTTGCGGTGCGGCGCGGGCATGAGCTGACAGACTGTCCGGAACAGCATCAGACTTCGGCAGACTTCGGAGGCCGTACGGTGGCGGACACGTCGGACACCAGAACCCCGGCGCAGATCGAGGCGGACATCAAGCGTCGCCGCGAAGTGCTGGCCGAGACGCTCGACGAGATCGGCGTGCGGGTGCACCCGAAGACGATCGTCGGGGACGCGAAGGCCAAGGTCGTCGCCAACATCGATCACACGGTCGGCCGGGCGTACGTCCAGGTCAACCGGGCCGTGACCGAGGTGCGGGGGCAGTTCGTGGACGAGGACGGGGCGCTGCGGCTGGAGCGGGTCGTGCCCGTGGCGCTGCTCGCGGTCGGGGTCGTGGGGCTGATCGCCCTGGGCACCCGGCGGCGCAAGGGCTGACCCGGAGGCGTACGGCCGGGGTGAAGGCAGGTAGGTTCGAGGCGTGAGCGCCAACAGAAACGAGCACAGGATCCCCCATCACGACAAGCTGCCCATTCGGATGCTGCACGACCGGGTTCTGGTCAAGCAGGAGACCGGGGAGGGCGAGCGGCGGTCGGGGGGCGGGATCCTGATTCCCGCGACCGCGGCGGTCGGGCGGCGCCTGGCCTGGGCCGAGGTCGTCGCGGTCGGTCAGAACGTACGGACCGTGGAGCCGGGTGACCGGGTTCTGTTCGATCCAGAGGACCGGGCGGAGGTCGAGGTGCGGGGCGTGGCGTACGTGCTCATGCGTGAGCGTGATCTGCACGCCGTCGCCGCGGACCGGTTCGAGGGGTCGGAGGACTCCACCGGGCTGTATCTCTGATTCGAAAGTCCCTGACGGAAGGGCTGGTGACGGCTGTCACCAGCCCTTTTGTCGTTCCTTTGCTATGTTCGGAAGCGAGCCCGACGAGACGCGCCGTACCGGGATGCAGGCAAAGACGACGCACCGGTGAAGAGTCGTTCCGTCTCGGGAGGTGCCTGTCGTGGCCTGGGTGCTGTTGGTTGTCGCCGGTCTGCTGGAAGTGGCCTGGTCGATCGGGATGAAGTACAGCGACGGGTTCACCCGGCTGGTCCCGAGTCTGTTCACCGGCGCCGGCATCGTCGCGAGCATGGTGCTGCTGTCGTATGCCGCGAAGTCCCTGCCGATCGGTACCGCGTACGGCGTGTGGGTGGGCATCGGCGCGGCCGGGGCGGCGGTGCTCGGCATGGTGGTGCTGGGTGAGCCGGTCACCGCCGCCCGGGTGTTCTTCGTGTGTCTGCTGCTGGTCGCCGTGGTGGGGCTGAAGGCGACCAGCGGTCACTGAGGGCGGGGTCAGGCGCCGGGGTCGCCGCCTCCGGCGCCTGCCGCTGTGCCGGTCGTGCCGCCGCCGTCCGTGGCCCCGCCGGCGGCTGTGCCGCCGCCGGGGGTGCCGCCGCCGGTCGTGTCGCCGCCGCCGGTCGTGCCGCCGGCTCCGGTCGTCGTTCCTCCGCCGGTGGTGTCGCCGCCGGTGGTGGTGCCGTCCGTCGTGGTGTCGCCGCCGGTGGTGGCGCCGCCGTCCGTGGTCGGGCCGCCGTCGGTGGGCGTGCCGGTGGTGCCGCCGTCGGTCGGGCTGGCGGTGGCGCCGCCGTTGTCCTGGCCGCCGTCGGTGGTGGTGCCGCCGGTGTTCTGGTCGCCGGTGGTGCCGGGCTGGGCCGAGCCGGGGGAGCTGGGCGCCTGCGGCTGGTCGGCGCCCTGCTGGAGCTGCAGGTCGAAGTCGGCGGTCGGCTTGTTCTTCAGGGCGTCGTGCGTGTACTGGGCCCAGATCTGGGTGGGCGGGCCGCCACCGTTCATGCGGGCCTGGCCGAGGGCGCCGTACAGCGGCATGTGCTTGGCGGTCACGGGGTCCTGGCCCATGACGGAGACGACGGTGGCCAGGTCCGGGGTGTAGCCGGCGAACCAGGCGGCGGTGTCGTTCTCGGCGGTGCCGGTCTTGCCGGCGGCGGGGCGGCCGGCGTTCTGGGCGGCGGTGGCGGTGCCGTTGTCGACCACGCTCTGCAGGATCGAGGTGGTGGTGTCGGCGGCCTCGCGGCTGACGGCCTGCTCGACGGACTGGTCGGGGAGCTTGACGTCCTCGGTGTTGTCCTTGGTGATCTTCTCGACGAGGGTGTACGTGCCGTGCTTGCCGTGGTTGGCGAGCGTCGCGTATCCCTCCGCCATGTCCAGCACGCTGGCGGTGGCGGTGCCGAGGGCGATCGACGGGTACGGCTGGAGGTCCGGGGTGGCGGAGGGGATGCCGAGGTCGATCGCGGTCTGCTTGACCTTGGAGGGGCCGACGTCGACGGCCATCTGGGCGTAGACGGCGTTCACGGACAGGTCGGTCGCCTTGGTGACGGTGATCTGGCCGTACGACTTCTGGTCCTCGTTCTGGGGGGCGTAGCCGCCGCCGCTCCAGCCCTGTACGGGGCGTTCGTTGGTGCCGTCGTACATGGTGTTCGGGGTGATGGTGCGGCCGTCCTGGGTGGTGGAGCCGTTCTGGACCGCCGAGGTGAACACGAAGGGCTTGAAGGTCGAGCCGACCTGGAAGTCACCGCGGGTGGCGCCGTTGGTGTACTGCTTCACGTAGTCGATGCCGCCGTACATGGCGACGACCTTGCCGGTCTTGGGGTCGACGGAGGCGCCGCCGGCGCGGACGTAGCGGTCGACCTTGTTGTTCTTCTTGTCGAGCTTGGAGATCAGCTGGTCGTGGACCGCCTTGACGAAGGCGTCCTGCCGGTTCTTCTGGATGGTGGTGGTGATGCGGTAGCCGCCGACCGCGAGCTGGTCGTCGGTGAGGATGTTGTTGGTGGTCAGGTAGTGCTTGACCGCCTCGACGAGGTAGCCGCGCTGGCCGGACATGCCGGTGGAGACGGTCTGCTCCTTGGGCATGGGGAACTTCATGCCGGTGCGCTCGGACTGGTTGAGCCAGCCCTTCTTGACCATGCCGTCCAGGACGTAGTTCCAGCGGGCGACGGCGGCGGCCTTGTTCTCGGGGTGGGCGACGACGTCGTACTCGCTGGGCGCGTTGACGAGCGCGGCGAGGTAGGCGGCGCGGGCCGGGTCGAGGTTCTTGGCGTCCACGCCGTAGTAGGCCTGGGCGGCGGACTGGATGCCGTAGGCGTTGCGGCCGAAGTAGCTGGTGTTGAGGTAGCCCTCGAGGATGTCGTTCTTGGACTTGTTCCGGTCCAGCTTGATCGAGATGAAGAATTCCTTGGCCTTGCGGGTGACCGTCTGTTCCTGGCCCAGGTAGTAGTTCTTCACGTACTGCTGGGTGATCGTGGAGCCGGACTGCTTGCCCTTGCCGGTGGCGGTGTTCCAGCCGGCGCGGATCATGGCCTTCGGGTCGATGGCGGACTCGGTGTAGAAGTCACGGTCCTCGGCGGCGAGGACGGCGTGCTGGGCGTCCTTGGAGACCTGGGCGAGGGTGACGTTCTCCCGGTTGATCTGGCCGTCGCGGGCGATCTGTGAGCCGTCGGCGTAGAGGTAGACGTTGGCCTGCTTGGTGGCGAGGGCGTTGGCGGGCGGGATCTTGACCATCGAGTAGCCGAGGAAGAACAGGCCGATGATCAGCAGCACGCCGATGACGAAGGTGCCGAGCACCATGCGCCAGGTCGGGAACAGCCGCCGCCAGCCGGTGCGCTTGGGCCGCTTGGACTTCTTGCCCTCGCCCGCGCCTGCGGGGGCCGCGGCGTCCGCGGTGGTGGCGGCGAGGGCGGTGGTCTCGGCCTCGGAGGACCGGGCGGGGGGCGGGGTGGCGGGCGTTGCGGGTGCGGCGGGCTTCGCCTTGGGCCGTGCGCCGGTGCCGGTGCTGTCTCCGGTGCGGGGGCCGGGGGTGACGGCGCCCGCGGGGGAGGCCTGAGCGGCGGCACCGGCACCGGCTGCGGCTGCGGCTGCTGCGCGGGCCGCGCGGGCCTTGGCGGGGTCGGCGGGCGCGCCCTTGCGGGGCGCGGTGACGCGGCGCAGCACCTGGGTGCTCTCGGCCGGCCGGTCCTCGCCGGTGTCCTGGGGGGCGCGCGGCGGGGTGACGCGGCGCAGCACCTGGGTGCTCTCGGCGGACTGGGGTCCGCGCTTGTCGGTGCCCTCGCCGGCCTTGGCGGTGGACGCGGTACGGGCGGTGGTGTCGCCGCTGGACGCGGCGTTGCCGGAGGCGGCGGCGCCGTCACCGGGCGAGGAGGTGCGGGCGGCGTTGCCGGAGGCGGCGGCGCCGTCACCGGGCGAGGAGGTGCGGGGGGCAGGCGCGGCCGCATGGGACGCGGACTCGCCGTCGGACTTCGAGGCGCCGCGGGACGCGGACGGGTCCGCGGAGGGTGCCGGGATGCCCTTGCCGTCGGTGCGGCCGCCGAGGGCGGCCTGGCGGGCGCGGGCGATGGAGGCCGTACGGTCGTCGCGGCCCGTGCGCTCCGCAGCCGCGCCGGAACGGCCCGGGGCCACCCCGCCGGACCCGCCCGAGCCGCTCTCGGACGCGTCGCCGGACGTGCTCGAAGCGTCACCCGGCGTCACCGGTCCGGCCGTGGCCGAGCGGTCCTCGGAGTTCGCCCGCCCAGGCTTGGCGTCCCCGGGTTTCCCGGCGCCGTCGGTGCCGTCGGCGTTGTCGGTGCCGTCGGCGTTGTCGGTGCCGTCGGCGTTGTCGGTGCCGTCGGCGTTGTCGGCGGCACCGCTGCTCTGCGTCCCCTTCCCCCTGTCGGTGGCCTGCTCCACGCGGCCCCCCGGGGCCCCGGGCCCTTCAGCCGGCAGCGGCTTTTCCGGCGCCACGCCTTCTTTCGGCTGCTGCGGCTGCGGCTCGTCGCTCATCTCGTGCACGGACTCCTGTTTCGCGTCGTACGTTCCTGTACGCCTCGTACGCTTCTGCGCCCCCGGTGTGAAGACTCTCGCACCTGGCGTTCCGTTCCCGGATTCCGGCACGCTTCCGGCACAAAATGCGTGGCCGGCCGCCGGGCCTCCGGACTAGGCTCCTGCGCTTCGGTGTCGAGCGGTCCGAGGAGGTCGACTGGCGTGGGCGCGGGACGGTTGTACGTGGCCGTCGCGGCGGGGGGATTCAGACGGTACGCGACCTATCGGGCGGCCACTGCGGCAGGGGTGTTCACCAACACGGTCTTCGGGCTGATCCTCGTCTACACGTATCGGGCGCTGTGGGACGTGAAACCGCACCTCGGAGGTTATGACCAGGCGCAGGCCGTCACCTATGTGTGGCTGGGGCAGGCCTTCTTGTCGACCCTCGCGATCGGTGGTGGCGGCGTCGAGGACGAGTTGATCGAACGCATCCGTACGGGGGACGTCGCGATCGACCTGTACCGGCCCGCCGATCTCCAGCTGTGGTGGCTGGCCGCGGACGTGGGGCGGGCGTTCTTCCAGTTGCTGGGGCGGGGGGTGCTCCCGTTCGTCTTCGGGGCGCTGTGTTTCCCGGCGTACCTGCCGACGGACGCGGGGAGGTGGGCGGCCTTCTTCGTCGCCGTGCTGCTGGCCATGGTGGTCGGCTTCGGGATCCGGTACCTGGTGGCACTGTCCGCGTTCTGGCTGCTGGACGGCACGGGGGTGGGGCAGATGGCGTGGCTGCTGGGTTATTTCTGCTCGGGGATGCTGCTGCCGCTGAACGTGTTCCCGGGCGCGCTCGGGGAGGTCGTGCGGGTGCTGCCCTGGTCGTCGCTGCTGCAGGCGCCGGCGGACATCCTGCTCGGGCACGGGGATCCGCTGGGCACGTATGCCTTCCAGGGCGCGTGGGCGGTGGCCCTGCTGGGGACGGGGCGGCTGGTGCAGTCGGCGGCGACGCGGCGGGTGGTGGTGCAGGGTGGCTGAGCGCGGCCGGCTCGCGGAGGGTGCGCGGGTCTACCGGCTGATCGCCGGGATGTGGATCAGGTCGACGATGGCCTACCGGGCGTCGTTCGCCATGACCACGGTCGGGAATTTCGCGGCGACGTTCTTCGACTTCGTCGCGATCACGCTGATGTTCTCCCGGGTGGACGCCCTGGGCGGCTGGTCGCTGCCGGAGGTGGCGTTCCTGTACGGGTTGTCGGCGGTCTCCTTCGGGCTGGCGGATCTGGTGATCGGGTCGATGGACCGGCTGGGGCGGCGGCTGCGGGACGGCACGCTGGACACGCTGCTGGTGCGGCCGGCGCCGGTGCTGGCGCAGGTGGCGGCCGACCGGTTCGCGCTGCGGCGGCTGGGCCGGGTGACGCAGGGTTCGCTGGTGCTGGGCTGGTCGCTGTCGCGGCTGGAGGTGCACTGGACGGCGGGGAAGCTGCTGTTGATGCCGGTGACGGTGCTGAGCGGCTTCGGGATCTTCTGCGCGGTGTTCGTGGCGGGGGCGGCGTTCCAGTTCGTGGCGCAGGACGCCTCGGAGGTGCAGAACGCGTTCACGTACGGCGGTACGACGCTGCTGCAGTATCCGCCGACGGTGTTCGGCAGGGAGCTGGTGCGCGGGGTGACGTTCGTGCTGCCGCTGGCCTTCGTCAACTGGCTGCCCGCGAGCCGGGTGCTGGGGCGGGCGTATCCGCTCCGGCTGCCGGTGTGGGTGGCGTGGACTCCCCCGCTGGTGGCGGTCGGCTGCTGTGCGCTGGCCGGGCTGGCCTGGCGGGCGGGGCTTCGTTCGTATCGGAGTACAGGGAGCTAGCGTGGGCGACTTCATCGAGCTGGAGCGGGTCGAGAAGGTCTTCGAGGTGCGCAGGAAGACCGGGTTCCTCAGGCGGGAGCGGCGCGAGGTGCGGGCGGTGGACTCGCTCTCGTTCACCGTGGCGCGCGGCGAGATGGTGGGGTACATCGGTCCGAACGGTGCCGGGAAGTCGACCACGATCAAGATGCTGACCGGGATCCTGACGCCGAGCGCGGGACGGCTGCGGGTGGCGGGCATCGATCCCTCGCGGGAGCGGACGCGGCTGGCGCACCGGATCGGGGTGGTGTTCGGGCAGCGTACGACGCTGTGGTGGGACCTGCCGCTGATCGACTCCTACCGGCTGGCGCACCGCATGTACCGGATCCCGCTCGCGCGTTACCGGGAGAACCTGGACCGGTGCGTGGAACTGCTGGAGCTTCAGGCGTTGTTGGACGTGCCGGTGCGGCAGCTGTCGCTGGGGCAGCGGATGCGCGGTGACATCGCGGCGGCGTTGCTGCACGACCCGGAGGTGCTGTACCTGGACGAGCCGACGATCGGCCTGGACGTGGTGTCGAAGGCGAAGGTGCGTGGGTTTCTGCGGGAGTTGAACGCCGAGCGCGGCACGACCGTGCTGCTGACCACGCACGATCTGCAGGACATCGAGCAGTTGTGTTCCCGGGTGATGGTGATCGACCACGGCCGGCTGATGTACGACGGCCCGCTGGCGGGGCTGCACGAGGTCGGTGAGAGCGAGCGGTTGCTGGTGGTGGACCTGGAGCGGGAGTTGCCGCCGGTCGAGGTGACGGCGGCGCGGGTGGTGCGGGTGGAGGGGCCCCGGCAGTGGCTGGCGTTCCCGGCGGGGCAGTCGGCGGCGCCGCTCGTCGCGTCGCTCGCGGCTCGGTATCCGCTGGTGGATCTGTCGGTGCGGGAGCCGGACATCGAGGCCGTCATCGCCAAGATGTACGCGGAGAAGGCGGTCTCGTAGGCTGCTGCCATGACCGACGACGCAACTGCGGATCTCCGGGCCTCCGACGCCGACCGGGAACGGGTCGCCGAGGTCCTGCGGGACGCCCTCGCGGAGGGGCGGCTCGACATGGAGGAGTTCGAGGAGCGGCTGGAGGCGGCCTACACGGCGCGCACGTACGGTGAGCTGGCGCCGCTGACCCGGGATCTGCCGGCGTCCGGTGCCGTGGCGCCGCCCGCGCCGGTCTCCTTCGTCAAGGGGCCTGTGGAGGCGGGGGGTTGGGCGTCGCGGATCGTCGGGGGCGAGGGGTCCTCGACGGGCGGGATCGCCATCATGTCGGGGTTCGAGCGCAAGGGCCGCTGGACGGTGCCGAAGCGGTTCAACTGCTTCGCGTTCTGGGGCGGCGGCGAGATCGACCTGCGCGAGGCGAACTTCGCGGACCACGAGGTCGAGATCAACTGTGTGGCGGTCATGGGCGGGATGCAGGTCATCGTGCCGCCGGGCGTCGAGGTCGTCGTCCGGGGCATCGGGGTGATGGGCGGCTTCGAGCACCCGAGGGACGACGGGCCGCCGGAGCCGGGAGCCCCGCGTGTGATCATCGGCGGGTTCGCCTTCTGGGGCGGGGTCGGTGTGGAGCGCAAGGTGACGCGGGCCGAGCAGAAGCGTCTGAAGGAGCAGCGCCGGCAGGAGAAGCTGGAGCTGCGCCAGGAGCGGCACGAGCTGCTCCGGGCACGGCGCGAGGAGCGGCACGGGCTGCTGCGCGAGGAGCGCGAGGAGCGCGAGCGGCGTCGCGACGGAGGGCACTGAGCCGCGCCCCGCTCCCCCCGCGCGGAGGTCCTACTTCGTGCAGACCTTCGTCAGTTCGCCGGCCGCGTCCGTGACCGGCCCCACGTCCGGGGTCTTGTCGCCGTTCCTGATGGCCGTCCGCACGTTGTCGACGGCCTTGTCGATGTCGTCGACCGCCTTGTTGACGTCGGCGTCGTCGGTCTTGTCGCCGATCTTCTTCAGGTTCTGCTGGATGGAGTCGAGGGAGGCGTCGGCCTGGGAGGGGTCGTCGGCCGCGTTCTCCACGGCCTGCTGCAGCTCGGTGACGCTGTCGGCGATGGAGTCCGCGGTCTGTACGCAGTCCAGGGCTTTGTCGACGGTGTCGCAGCCGGCGGTGAGGCCGGCCGTCAGTGCGGCAAGCGCCACGGCGGCGACGGCGGTGAGACGGCGTCGGCTGACGGCCATGGTGGTGGGTCCCTCCCCTGTTACGACTGTTCGTACGTAGGACGCCGGGGAGGGCGCGCGGGTTGCCCGCGCGCACCCGTCGTGTTGGTCTGCCCTTTACTTTGCGAGCGTGGCCTCCAGGGCCGCGCGCTGGTGGGCGGTCAGTTCGGCGCAGCCGGTGACCGCGAGGTCGAGCAGGGCGTTCAGCTCGTCGCGGTCGAAGGGGGTGGCCTCGGCGGTGCCCTGGACCTCGACGAAGCGGCCGTCGCCGGTGCAGACGACGTTCATGTCGGTCTCGGCGCGCACGTCCTCCTCGTAGCAGAGGTCGAGCAGCGGGACGCCGCCGACGATGCCGACGGAGACGGCGGCGACGGTGCCGGTGAGCGGCTGCCGGCCTGCCTTGATCAGCTTCTTGCCCTGCGCCCAGGCGACGGCGTCGGCGAGGGCGACGTAGGCGCCGGTGATGGCGGCGGTGCGGGTGCCGCCGTCGGCCTGGAGGACGTCGCAGTCGAGGACGACGGTGTTCTCGCCGAGCGCCTTGTAGTCGATGACGGCGCGCAGGGACCGGCCGATGAGCCGGGAGATCTCATGGGTACGGCCGCCGATCTTGCCCTTGACGGACTCGCGGTCGCCTCGGGTGTTGGTGGCACGGGGAAGCATGGCGTACTCCGCGGTGACCCAGCCCTCGCCGCTGCCCTTGCGCCAGCGGGGGACGCCTTCGGTGACGGAGGCGGTGCAGAAGACCTTGGTGTCACCGAAGGAGACGAGGACGGAGCCCTCGGCGTGCTTGCTCCAGCCGCGTTCGATGGTGACCGGGCGGAGCTGTTCGGGGGTACGGCCGTCGATGCGAGACATGCGGATGAGCCTAGCCGCACATGAGGAAGGGGCTCGTCCCGTGTCGGGAAGAGCCCCTCGCCGGTGAGCCCGTGGCTCACATCATGTCTTCGATCTCCGCGGCGATCGGGTCGGCGTCGGTGCCGATGACGACCTGGATGGCGGTGCCCATCTTGACGACGCCGTGGGCGCCGGCGGCCTTCAGGGCGGCGTCGTCGACCAGCGAGGGGTCGGACACCTCGGTGCGCAGTCGGGTGATGCAGCCCTCGATCTCCTCGATGTTGTCGATCCCGCCGAGGCCGGCGACGATCTTCTCAGCCTTGCTGGCCATGTTGCTTCTCCCTGATCCGAACCGCTTTGTCGCAGTAACCCACAGTTGGCCCATCTTCGCGAGCGGTCATGCCGTCCGTGCCGAATGATGGCGATCACGACAGCGGAACCGTCCGCCAACTGGTCTACACCACCCGGGGGACGGTCGCCAAACCGCGTCCGAGTCGAGCGGCCGGGAGGACGCCATGAGCGCCGAGAGCGCGCCCGCGCACAGCACGGTGAGCCCGGCGCGGGAGCGCTGGAACCGGCTGTTCCAGGGGCTGCAGAAGATGGGCCGCAGCCTCCAGCTGCCCATCGCGGTGCTGCCGGCCGCGGGCATCCTGAACCGGCTGGGGCAGCCGGACGTCTTCGGCGACCAGGGCCTGGGCTGGACCGCCGTGTCGAAGGTGATGAAGGGCGCGGGCGGCGCGCTGCTCGACGGCTCCCTCGGTCTTCCGCTGCTGTTCTGCGTGGGCGTCGCGATCGGCATGGCGAAGAAGTCGGACGGCTCTACGGCGCTCGCGGCGGTGGCCGGCTTCCTCGTCTACTACGGCGTCCTGCACCAGTTCCCGCAGGCGTGCCCGGGTGGCTCGAAGACGATCCCGGACATCGGCTGCCAGGTGAGCGTGGGGGCGGGCGCCGGTGCGGTGACGCCGTACACCTTCCAGAACCCCGGGGTCTTCGGCGGCATCGTCATGGGCCTGCTGGCGGCCTTCTTCTGGGCCCGCTACCACCGCACGAGGCTGGTGGACTGGCTGGGCTTCTTCAACGGCCGTCGTCTGGTCCCCATCATCATGGCGTTCGTCGCCATCGCCTTCGCGGCGCTGTGCCTGTGGATCTGGCCGCCCGTCGGTGCCGGCCTGGAGAGTTTCAGCAAGTGGCTGCGGGACGCCGGCTCCTGGGGCGCGGGGGTGTTCGGGGTCGCGAACCGGGCGCTGCTGGTGGTGGGCCTGCACCAGTTCCTGAACGTGCCCATCTGGTTCCAGTTCGGCACCTACACCCCGCCCGGCGGCAGTCCGGTGCACGGCGACATCAACATGTTCCTCGCGGGCGACCCGAACGCCGGCCAGTTCACCTCGGGCTTCTTCCCGATCATGATGTTCGCGCTGCCCGCCGCCGCGCTGGCGATGACGCACTGCGCCCGGCCCGCCCGCCGCAAGGAGGTCGGCGGACTCATGCTCTCGGTGGCGCTCACCTCGTTCGTCACGGGCATCACCGAGCCGCTCGAGTACTCCTTCCTGTTCATCGCGCCCGCCCTGTACGCGGTCCACGCGGTGCTGACCGGTGTGTCGATGGCGGTGACCTGGGCGCTGGGGGTGCACGACGGCTTCAGCTTCTCGGCGGGGCTGATCGACTACGTCATCAACTGGAACCTGGCGACCAGGCCGTGGGCCGTCGTCCCGATCGGCCTGGGCTTCGCGGCCGTCTATTACACGGTGTTCCGGTTCGCGATCACGAGGTTCGACCTGAGGACTCCGGGGCGGGAGCCGGAGGAAGAGGTCGAGGACACCACCAAGGCCTGAGCGGGATCCCGGGCGGATCGGCCTCCCCTGACACATCAGCACGCCGCGTAGCGTTTCCGTAGCGGATTTCGTGGTTCCTTGTACCGCCTTCATCGTGCTACAACAGGTCTACACCACTGAGTGGTGTAGACCACCACCGATGGAGGAACCATCCATGAGCACCGCCACCGCGACGGCGGCTCCCGCAAAGAAGCGGGGATCCGGCCTCTTCCAGGGCCTGCAGAAGGTCGGCCGCAGCCTGCAGCTCCCCATCGCCGTCCTCCCGGCGGCGGGCATCCTGCTGCGTCTGGGCCAGCAGGACATCCATGACAAGCTGCACCTGCCCGACAAGGTCACGGCGGTGTTCGCCACGGCCGGCGGCGCGATCTTCGACAACCTGCCGATGCTGTTCTGCATCGGTGTGGCGATCGGTTTCGCCAAGAAGGCGGACGGCTCGACGGCACTGGCCGCCCTGGTGGGCTTCCTGGTGTACAGCAACGTGCTGAAGGCCTTCCCGGTCACCGAGGCCAAGATACAGAAGGGCGCGGACGTCGCCGCGACCTACAACAACCCCGGTGTTCTCGGCGGCATCCTCATGGGCCTGCTGGCCGCCGTGCTGTGGCAGCGCTACCACCGCAAGCAGTTGGTGGACTGGCTCGGCTTCTTCAACGGCCGCCGGCTGGTGCCGATCATCATGGCCTTCGTCGGCACCGCCATGGGCGTCTTCTTCGGTCTGATCTGGAAGCCGATCGGTGAGGGCATCTCCAACGCCGGCGAGTGGATCACCGGCCTCGGCGCGCTCGGCGCGGGTCTGTTCGGTCTGGTCAACCGCGCACTGATCCCGGTCGGCATGCACCAGTTCGTGAACACCGTCTCGTGGTTCCAGATCGGCGACTACAAGAACGCGGCCGGCCAGGTCGTGCACGGTGACCTCAACCGCTTCTTCGCCGGTGACCCGCACGCCGGTATGTTCATGGCCGGCTTCTTCCCGATCATGATGTTCGGTCTGCCGGCCGCGGCGATCGCCATCGCGCACTCCGCCCGCCCCGAGCGCCGCAAGGCCGTGCTGGGCATGATGATCTCCCTCGCTCTGACCTCGTTCGTCACCGGTGTCACCGAGCCCATCGAGTTCGCGTTCATGTTCATCGCGCCGCTGCTGTACGCGATCCACGCGGTGCTGACGGCCCTGTCCATGGCGATCACCTGGGCGCTCGGCGTCCACGCCGGCTTCACCTTCTCGGCGGGCTTCATCGACTACGCGCTCAACTGGAACCTGGCGACCAAGCCCTGGCTGATCATCCCGATCGGCCTGGTCTTCGCGGCGATCTACTACACCGTCTTCCGCTTCGCGATCACCAAGTTCAACCTCCCCACCCCGGGCCGCGAGCCCGAGGAGGAGGTCGAGGACCTCACGAAGGCGTGAGGCCCGCCGGTACGGCATGACAAGGGCCCCGGAACCGACAAGGTTCCGGGGCCTTTCGTATGCAAGCAGGCTAGATCTCGTACGTGACCCGCGGAGTGGCCAGCTCCACCGGACCGCCGAACACCTCGCGCGCGTCGCGCAGGTTGGTCTCCGGGTCGGTCCACGGCGGGATGTGGGTGAGGACCAGGCGGCGGGCGCCCGCGCGGGCCGCCGTCTCGCCCGCCTCACGCCCGTTGAGGTGCAGGTCGGGGATGCTTTCCTTGCCGTGCGTGAACGCGGCCTCGCACAGGAACAGGTCGGCGTCGCGGGCCAGCGAGTCCAGCGCCCCGGTCACCCCGGTGTCGCCGGAGTACACCAGGGACTTCCCGCCGTGCTCGACACGGATGCCGTACGCCTCCACCGGGTGGCGGACCCGCTCGGTGTGCACGGTGAACGGGCCGATCTCGAACGTGGACGGCTTGACCGTGTGGAAGTCGAAGACCTCGCTCATGGAGGAGGCGGAGGGGGTGTCCGCGTAGGCGGTGGTGAGCCGGTGCTCGGTGCCCTCGGGCCCGTAGACGGGGATCGGGGCGCAGCGGCCGCCGTCGTGCCGGTAGTACCGCGCGACGAAGTAGGCGAGCATGTCGATGCAGTGATCGGCGTGCAGATGGCTGAGGAAGATCGCGTCGAGGTCGTAGAGACCGCAGTGGCGCTGCAGCTCGCCGAGGGCGCCGTTGCCCATGTCGAGAAGCAGCCGGAAGCCGTCGGCCTCGACGAGGTAGCTCGAGCAGGCCGATTCCGCGGACGGGAACGACCCCGAGCAGCCGACGACGGTGAGCTTCATGAAGCAGAAACCTCCGTTGGCGGGAGAGCGGTGGGCGGGGACGGGAGCCTGTGGGGTACGGGCAGACAGGGGTCGTGCGGTCCGTCGAGCGTAAGGCGCGAAAGCGCGGGTCGCTCCTCCGCCAGGGGCCGTTGTGGGCGAACTCACCTGTGCTGTCACCGGTTCGGCTGGACCAGGGGCGCATGAGGTTCACAAGAGGGCGCGCGGTGCTCGGCGCACGCCGGTAACGTCGTGCCTATGGACACGTCCTGGTGGCTGGCGCTCGCGGCGGTGGTACTGCTCGCGCTGGTCGCCACGCTCGTGGACGGCTGGGGACACGGCCGCCGGCCCGGCGGCCGGCGGCTGCGGCCACCGGGCCGGCCGGGCGCCCGCAGGACGCGGGCCGGGCGGCCGGTGCCGGGGGACATCTGGTGGGCGAACGTCCCCTACGAGGACCGCACCGAGATAAAAGACCGGCCCTGTCTGGTGCTGGCCGTGCGCGGCGACCGGGCCACGGTCGCGAAGATCACCAGCAAGTACCACGACGAGCGGGCCGGGGTCATCCCGCTGCCGCCGGGCGCGGTCGGCGACGCCCGGGGCCGGCCCAGCTTCCTGGAGACCGACGAGCTGCGCGAGGTGCCGGTCGGCGACTTCCGCCGCCGGGTCGGTGTGGTCGACCCGGTTCTGTGGGACCAGGTACGGCACCTCGCGGGCTAGTCACTTCACGTTCACCGTGACCGTCCACTCCTGGATCCCCTTGCAGGACACCTGGCCCGACCCCGTGGGCTGCGCGCACAGGGGCCGGGAGGACGTCGGCTTCGCGGTGCCGGTGGACACCGCCCGGTAGGCGGCCGTCGCGTCCCCCGGCTGGATGACGAAGCCCGCGTTGATGGCCTGCAGCGCGGTGCCGCTCGTCATGACCGGCTTCCAGGGGCGGTCCTTGGTGCCGTCCAGGGTGAGCCGGACCTCGCCGCCCTTGGCGACGCAGACCGTACGGCCGTTGTCGGCGGCCTTCAGCTCCACCAGCTGCGCGCACGAGGAGGAGGGGGAGGAGGGGGCCGGGGAGACCTTGCCGTTGCTGCCGGTGTCCTTGCCGCTCTGCGAGCCGCAGCCGGCGAGGAGCAGTGCTGCCGCCGCGAGGGCGCACAGGGTCGTACGGCGCATGGGGTTCGCCTTTCTGCCGTGGCCGGACGACCGGCCGCCTGGTGCAGATGTGACGTACCACGCGCGCATGAGGATCCCGCACACGACGGGCCGGGCCGGTCGTGTGCGGGATCGGGTGGAGCGGGTGCGGTGCGGCTCAGCCGGTCGTGAGGGCGGTGTCGTCCACCACGAAGCTGGTCTGCAGCGAGGAGTCCTCCACGCCGTTGAACTTCAGGGTGACCGTCTGGCCCGCCAGCGAGGACAGGTCGAAGGTCTTCTGCGTGTACCCGGAGGCCTTGTCGAGGTTCGAGTAGGTCGCCAGGGTGGTCGAACCGGCGGTGACCGTCAGCTTGTCGTACGCGGTGCTGGTGGTGGTCTCGGCGGTGTCGACGTGCAGGTAGAAGGTGAGCGTCGCCTTGCAGCCGGCCGGGATCGTCACCGACTGGGACAGCGTGTCGGTGTGCGAGGAGCCGTAGCCGTCCAGCCAGGCCTTGTAGGAGCCGCCGTGGGCGGCCTCACCGGAGTCGGTGGTGATCACACCGCTGCTCGCGGTCCAGCCGGTGCTGCCCGACTCGAAGCCCGGGTTGGCCAGCAGCTGGGAGGAGGAGCAGCCGCCGCCGGAGGTGCCGACCGTCCAGGTGAAGGAGGTCGCGCCGGAGGCGCCGGAGGAGTCCTTCGCGGTCACCGTGACCTGGTAGGTGCCCGCTGTGGACGCCGTACCGGAGATCAGGCCGGTGGAGCTGTTGACGGACAGGCCGGTCGGCAGGCCGGTGGCGCTGTAGGTGAGGGCCGCGCCCGCGCTGTCGGTGGCCTGGATCTGCAGGCTGACCGAGCCGCCGGTGGCGGTGGACTGGCTGCCCGGGTTGGTGACGGTCACCGTGTTGCCGGTGCTGGAGCCGGAGGTGAAGGCGGTGGTGCCGTTCGGGGTGCCCCAGCCGGTCGGGCCGTCGTAGCCGGTGGTGGCCCTGCAGAAGTACGAGGTGGAGCAGGAGCCGTTGGAGCCGCTGGTCACGTCGTACAGGTTGCCGGTGTGGGAGTACGGGTACTTCGCCGGGTAGTCGCTCGCGCTCGGGGTGCCCGCGAGGGCGTAGACACCGGCGATGATCGGCGCGGAGGCGCTGGTGCCGCCGTAGACCGCCCAGCCGGAGCCGCCGTAGGTGTCGTAGACCGCCACGCCGGTGGCCGGGTCGGCGACCGCGGAGACGTCGGCCTCCATGCGCTTGGAGCAGCCGGTGTCGGTCTGCCAGCTCGGCTTCGGGTCGTACGCGGAGCAGCCGGAGCCGGTGCCCTCGGTGGAACTGGTGTTCCACACCGACTCGCTCCAGCCGCGGGAGTTGGCGGAGGTGGTGAGCGCGGTGCCGCCGACGGCGGTCACGTACTGGGAGGTCGCCGGGTACTCGGCGCCGTAGCCGGAGTCGCCCGCGGAGACGGTGATCGCCACGCCCGGGTGCTTGAAGTACTGGGTGTCCTCGGTCGTCTGGGAGGACGCCTCGTCGCCGCCCCAGCTGTTGGAGACGAACTTGGCGCCCAGCGAGACGGCCTCGTTCTCGGCGATGCCGAGGTCGGTGTCGTTCGCGGAGTTCGCCTCGACCAGGATGATGTTGCAGTTCGGGCAGACCGCGCTGACCATGTCGATGTCGAGCGCCTCTTCACCGGCCCAGCCGCTGTCGTTGGTGGGCAGCGAGGTGGTGGAGCCGGTCTGACCGACCTGCTTGAAGCAGCCGTTGGCCTTGGTGCAGGCGGACAGGCCGTAGGTGGAGCGGTAGGTGGCGAGGTCCGACTCGGCGTTGGGGTCGTTGTAGGCGTCGACCACGGCGACCGTCAGGCCCGAGCCGCCCGTGGTGGGCAGGTTGTAGGCGCTGTGCAGGTTGGCCGGGGAGAGACCGGAGGGCGCGGCGGCGGCGAGCGCCGAGGCGAGCTTCTGCTTGATGTCGGTGCGGCGCTGGGCGAAGCAGGACGCGTGGCCCGGCTCGGCGGTGGCGCACAGGTGGGTCGTGGGGACCTTCTGGCCGGCCTTGCCGGTCGAGTGGAAGGTCTGCCGCTCGGGGGCGGTCAGGGCCTTGGCGTTCTGCGTCGCCTTGGCGGTGTGGGGCGCGGGAGCGGCGGCGGCCTGGGCCCCTGCCGTCGGTGCCGCGGTGAATCCGGCGACGGTGAGGGCGAGGGCGGGGAAGGCGACGGCAAGGAGTCTTCGCAGACTCCGTCTCCGCCTGCTCGGGCGTGACTCGCGCATGGGGAACTGCCTCCGTTGGAAGTGGGGATCCGCACTGGATTGGCAGGCCCGTGACGCGCGTAGCGGCGGCAGAAACCGCGCAGTCATGAGCATGACATTCACAGACACCCCGCACGTCACGTTGGGTGAGCGTGACATGTCAGGGCGCGGGAGGAACGTAGCCCTGGCCCCGGCTTCACCGGCAGTACCGGACGGAATTCTTTGCCCCGCCATAGAAATGGATTGGCCCCCTCATAGGAGGGGGCTGGGGCGGGCTTGAGGCGCCCCGATCCGGAAGGAAGGACCCTAGGCCCAGAGCTGGCCCTGGAGCGTCTCGATGGCTTCCTCGGTGGTGGCCGCCGTGTAGACGCCGGTGGAGAGGTACTTCCAGCCTCCGTCGGCCACGACGAAGACGATGTCGGCGGGCTCCCCCGCCTTGACCGCCTTGTTCCCCACGCCGATCGCCGCGTGCAGGGCGGCGCCGGTGGAGACGCCCGCGAAGATGCCCTCCTGCTGGAGGAGTTCACGGGTACGGGTGACCGCGTCGGCCGAGCCGACCGAGAAGCGGGTGGTCAGCACGGAGGCGTCGTACAGCTCCGGCACGAAGCCCTCGTCCAGGTTGCGCAGGCCGTACACCAGGTCGTCGTAGCGCGGTTCGGCGGCGACGATCTGGATGCCCGGCCGGTGCTCGCGCAGGTAGCGGCCGACGCCCATCAGGGTGCCGGTGGTGCCGAGGCCCGCGACGAAGTGGGTGACCGAGGGGAGGTCGGCGAGGATCTCCGGGCCGGTCGTGGCGTAGTGGGCGCCCGCGTTGTCCGGGTTGCCGTACTGGTAGAGCATCACCCAGTCGGGGTGCTCGGCGGCCAGCTCCTTGGCCACGCGGACCGCGGTGTTGGAGCCGCCCGCGGCCGGCGAGGAGATGATCTCCGCGCCCCACATGCCGAGCAGGTCCCGGCGCTCCTGCGAGGTGTTCTCCGGCATCACGCACACCATGCGGTAGCCCTTGAGCTTGGCCGCCATGGCGAGGGAGATGCCGGTGTTGCCGGAGGTGGGCTCCAGGATGGTGCAGCCCGGGGTGAGTCGCCCGTCCTTCTCCGCCTGCTCGATCATGTGCAGGGCGGGACGGTCCTTGACCGAGCCGGTCGGGTTGCGGTCCTCCAGCTTGGCCCAGATCCGGACGTCGGCCGACGGCGACAGCCGCGGCAGGCACACCAGCGGGGTGTTGCCCACCGCGGCCAGCGGGGAGTCGTAGCGCATCGCTGCTCAGCGGCCGATCAGCGCATCCCGCCGGCGACCGCCGGCAGGATGGTCACGTTGTCGCCGTCGGACAGCTTGGTGTTGATGCCGTCCAGGAAGCGCACGTCCTCGTCGTTCAGGTAGACGTTGACGAACCGGCGCAGCTGGTCGCCGTCCACGATGCGGGCCTGGATGCCCGCGTGCCGGGTCTCGAGGTCGGCGAAGAGCTCGGCGAGGGTCTCCCCGGTGCCTTCGACCGCCTTCTGACCGTCGGTGTAGGTGCGAAGGATGGTGGGGATGCGGACCTCGATGGCCATGGTTGCGGGCTCCTGTCGGAAGGTGTCGTCGGGGCGGCAGGCTCGGTACGTCAGCAGCGGGCTCGCACCACATTCAGAACCATGGGCTCATCGTATCGATTCCCGGTCGAGGGCCCGGAGTGTGATCCCGCATGACGGACGGTTACCGACCGAATGGTGAGATCAGTACGTCTCCACCACCGTGACCTCCTCCTCCGTGACCTCCCCGTCCACGATGCGGAAGGAACGGAACTGGAACTCGCCGAGGCCGTCGGTGTCCGCGGTGGACACCAGCACGTAGTGCGCGCCGGGCTCGTTGGCGTAGGAGATGTCGGTCCGGGAGGGGTAGGCCTGGGTCGCGGTGTGGGAGTGGTAGATGATCACCGGCTCCTCGTCGCGGTCGTCCAGCTCGCGGTAGAGCTTGAGCAGGTCGCCCGAGTCGAACTCGTAGAAGGTGGGCGACATGGCCGCGTTGAGCATCGGGATGAAGCGCTCGGGGCGGTCCGAACCCGCCGGGCCCGCGACGACCCCGCACGCCTCGTCGGGGTGGTCCTTGCGGGCGTGGGCGACGATCTGGTCGTACAGGGCCTGGGTGATGGTCAGCATGACGGTCAGGATAAGCAGAGGGGCCGTCCCGTACCGAGGTGTGGTACGGGACGGCCCACATGCCGGACGCCCTGAGCGGCGGCCGCCGGGAGTGCCACGAGTACTCCCGCCGGCCGGACGTCCTTGGGGGAAAGGTCAGCGCTTGCGGAAGGCCGCGGCCTCCGGGTTGCGGCGCTTGAGCACCCAGTAGGAGACGCCGAGGATCGCGGCCCACAGCGGGGCACAGTACAGCGAGACCCGGGCGTCCTTGTCGATACCCATGAGCACGATCACCATGAAGATGAACAGCAGCGCGACGACGCTCGTCCACGGCGCTCCCGGCGCGCGGAACTCGCTCTGCGGCAGCTCCCCGCGGTTCGCCTTGGCCCGGTAGCGGATCTGGCAGAGCAGGATGACGATCCAGGCCCACATGCCGGAGATGGTCGCGAAGGACACCACGTAGTCGAACGCCTTGCCCGGCCACTGGTAGTTGATCCAGACGCCGACGAGCATCAGCGCGGCGGAGAACGTGGTGCCGACCAGCGGGGTGCCGCTGCGGGTCAGCTTGGTGAAGAACTTCGGGCCCTGGTTGTTGAGCGCCAGGTCCCGCAGCATGCGGCCGGTGGAGTACATGCCGGAGTTGCAGGAGGACAGCGCGGCCGTGAGGACGACGAAGTTGACGATGCCGGCGCCCGCGGGCAGGCCCATCTTCTCGAAGGCGACCACGAACGGGCTCGCACCCGCGTGGAAGCTCGTCCACGGCACGACCGACAGGATCATGATCAGCGCGCCGATGTAGAACACGGCGATGCGCCACGGCACGGTGTTGATCGCCTTCGGCAGCACCTTCTTGGGGTCCTTGGACTCGCCCGCGGTGACACCGACCAGCTCGACGGCGAGGAAGGCGAACATGACCATCTGCAGGGTCATCAGCGTGTTGCCGACGCCGTGCGGGAAGAAGCCGCCGTCGTTCCACAGGTGGGCCACGGAGGCGGTGTCGCCGGCGTCGGAGAAACCGATCGTCAGGATGCCGGCGCAGATCAGGATCATGCCGATGATCGCGGTGACCTTGACCATGGAGAACCAGAACTCCAGCTCACCGAAGAGCTTCACGGAGATCAGGTTGGCGCCGTACAGCACGACCGTGAAGACCAGGGCCGACAGCCACTGCGGGATGTTCCACCAGTACGTCATGTAGGCGGCCGCGGCCGTGACCTCGGTGATGCCGGTGACCACCCAGAACAGCCAGTACGTCCATCCGGTCACGAAGCCGGCGAACGGGCCGATGAACTCGCGCGCGTACTCCGAGAACGAACCCGACACCGGGCGGTACATCAGCAGCTCGCCGAGCGCCCGCATGATGAAGAAGATGACGAGGCCCGCGATGGCGTACGCCAGGATCAGGCTGGGCCCTGCCTTGGAAATGCCCTTGCCCGCGCCGAGGAAGAGGCCGGTGCCGATGGCACCGCCGATGGCGATCATCTGGATCTGCCGGGCGCCGAGCCCGCGCTGATACCCCTCGCCGCCCTCGCTGTCCTCGGCCCGCGCGGCCTCATTGCCGTCGCGAAGCTGGTCGACCTGCGATGAGGTCATGTGTGGTGCGCCTTTCTCCATGCCGACCCGCGGCCTTCAGTCGGCCTCGGATCGGGTTTCGATCCCCCCGGATTGCTGGAGTCGTTGCCTGGCCGACGGTCGTCGGCTCGGTGGCGCACCCGGCCGGACATGGGTGGTGTCGGCCGGGCGGTCGTGAAGATTTATCACGGCCGCAATATTGATCACAGAGACGCGCTGTGACGCATCCCATAGGTAAAAGCGGACAAAGAACGCCCGAATGCGGCAAACCAGGCCGCAACGGTGACGGGATCGTTATCCGGATTTGAGCGTCCTCTGAGCGAACACTCGAGGGCGGCAAACCGACCCGGATTACGGCATAAGGGTCGTCACCAGGGTTTCCTGCAGACCGCCGAGCCACAGATAGGCCATCACCATCGGCTTGCGCGGGTCCTCGTCCGGGAGCCGGTAGAGCAGGTCGGTGTCGTCCTCGTCGGTGATCTCCAGCCGGGCGCCGATCGCCAGCCGCAGGTCGTTCAGGGCACCGAGCCAGTGCCTCGACTCCGTCGGCGACAGCTTCAGCACCGCCCCGGTCTCGTCCACCGGCGCGAGCGCGTCCAGGCTGCGGATCACCGCGAGCGCGTTCTCCCGTTTGCCGGCACGCAGGTCGTTCTCGGTGTAGCGGCGGAACTCGGCGGAGTGGGCCCGCCGCTCCTCGGCCTGGGCGGGTGACTCGGGGGCCTGCTCCGGGTCGCTGTAGGCGTCCGGGAAGAGCCTGCGCAGGACGGGGTCCGCGGGCGGCTCGCTCGGCCCCTCGGCGAACAGCTCGGCGAGCGGATCGGTCTCGGCGCCCTCGGCGGGGCCGGGGCCCGGGCCGATGAGCTCCAGGAGCTGGACGGCCAGCGACCGGATGATGGAGATCTCGACGTCGTCGAGCGCGACGGCCGCGCCGCCGCCGGGAAGCGGTTCGAAATGTCCGGGCATGTAAGTCGGTTCGCTACTTCCGGTCCTGCTGGAGGGTGGCCCACAGACCGTAGCCGTGCATCGCCTGCACGTCGCGCTCCATCTCCTCGCGGGTTCCGCTGGAGACGACCGCCCGGCCCTTGTGGTGGACATCGAGCATGAGCTTGGTGGCCTTGTCCTTGGTGTAGCCGAAGTACGTCTGGAAGACGTACGTCACATAGCTCATGAGGTTGACCGGGTCGTTGTGCACGATGGTGACCCAGGGGACGTCGGGCTCGGGTACGGCGAAGACCTCCTCCGCCGACTCGGTGCGTTCGATCTCTACGGGCGCGGGTGACGTCACAGTGACCATGCTGCCACGCTGGCCAGAAATCGTCACACTGACGCGAAGGGGTGTAGCATCATGGTCATGAACACAGCGGACCTTGGGCTGCCGGTGAACGTTCCCTCGACGGCGCTCTTCACGGACCAGTACGAGCTGACGATGCTGCAGGCCGCGCTGAAGGCCGGTACGGCCGAACGGCGGAGCGTGTTCGAGCTCTTCACCCGGCGGCTGCCGGAGGGGCGCCGATACGGCGTCGTGGCGGGCACGGGACGCGTCCTGGACGCGGTGGAGAACTTCCGCTTCGACGAGGGCGTCCTCGGCTTCCTGCGCGAACGGGGGATCGTCGACGAGACGACCCTGGAGTGGCTCGCCGACTACCGCTTCAGCGGTGACATCTGGGGCTACCCGGAGGGCGAGGTGTACTTCCCGGGCTCGCCGATCATGCGGGTCGAGGGCACCTTCGCCGAGTGCGTCCTGCTGGAGACGGTGCTCCTGTCGATCCTCAACCACGACTCGGCGATCGCCGCCGCAGCCTCCCGCATGGCCTCCGCCGCCGGCGACCGCCCGCTGATCGAGATGGGCGCCCGCCGCACCCACGAGCTGGCCGCCGTGGCCGCCGCGCGCGCCGCCTACGTCGGCGGCTTCTCGACCACCTCCGACCTCGCGGCAGGCTTCCGTTACGGCATCCCGACCGTCGGCACCTCCGCCCACGCCTTCACCCTGCTGCACGACCGCGAGCGGGACGCCTTCCAGGCCCAGGTCGACACCCTCGGCCGGGGCACCACCCTGCTGGTGGACACCTACGACGTCGCCGAGGCCGTCCGTACGGCGGTGGAGGTGGCCGGACCCGAGCTGGGCGCCGTCCGCATCGACTCCGGAGACCTGCTCCTCGTCGCCCACCGGGTCCGGCAGCAGCTGGACGAGCTGGGCGCGACGAACACGAAGATCGTCGTGACCTCGGACCTGGACGAGTACGCGATCGCCTCGCTGGCCGCCGCGCCCGTGGACGCGTACGGCGTCGGGACCCAGCTGGTGACCGGCTCCGGGCACCCGACCGCCTCCATGGTCTACAAGCTGGTCGCCCGCGCCGAGACCACCGACCCGCGGGCGCCCCTGGTGTCGGTCGCGAAGAAGTCCACCGGCGGCAAGACGTCCATCGGCGGACGCAAGTGGGCGGCACGCCGGCTCGACGAGGACGGGGTGGCCGAGGCCGAGGTCGTCGGCACCGGCCCGGTGCCGCCGGAGCTCGCGGACCAGCGGCTCCTGGTGCAGCTGATCAAGGGCGGGGACGTCGTGGCCCGTGAGCCGCTGGACGTGCCCCGGGACCGCCACATCGCCGCCCGCGCCAACCTCCCCCTGTCCGCCACCCAGCTCTCCCGAGGGGAACCCGTCCTTCCGACGGAGTACCTCACCGGGCGGTCGGGTAGCTAAAGCGGGTCGGCCCTCCGCCCCCGCGAACGCCCCCTCCCGCACCGGCCCATAAGTCTCTAGGCTCAGTTACTTAGCCCACAGTCGAAGGACACCCACCATGCGCCGCGCCTTGATCGTCGTAGATGTGCAGAACGACTTCTGCGAGGGGGGCAGCCTCGCGGTGGCCGGTGGTGCGGACGTGGCCGCCGCCGTCACCGAGCTGATCGGCCAGGCCGCGGGGACGGGCTACCGCCATGTGGTGGCCACCCGCGACCACCACATCGCCCCCGGCGGCCACTTCGCCGACAACCCCGACTTCGTGCGCTCCTGGCCCGCGCACTGTGTCGCGGGCACGGAGGGAGTGGGCTTCCACCCGAACTTCGCGCCCGCCGTCGCCTCCGGCGCGGTGGACGCGGTGTTCGACAAGGGGGCCTACGCGGCGGCGTACAGCGGCTTCGAGGGGGCCGACGAGAACGGCGTCCCCCTCGCCGAGTGGCTCCGCGCCCGCCACATCGACGAGGTCGACGTGGTCGGCATAGCCACGGACCACTGCGTGCGCGCCACGGCCCTGGACGCCGCCCGCGAGGGCTTCCGCACCCAGGTCCTGCTGGACCTCACGGCCGGGGTGGCCCCGGAGACGACGGAGCGGGCCCTGGAGGAGCTGCGGGCGGCGGGTGTGGAACTCACCGGCAAGCCGGTGGTCAGCGGCTAGGGAAGCGCTCCGAAGGAGCCCGCGTCACCCCTGTGGCACCGCCGGAGGTCTGCGCAGCAGCGCCCGGATCGGGTGCCACAGCTCGTTGACGAGGACACCGTTGTCAGCCGGTGCCGTCCGCCATATCAGGCCGTCGGGATGGTGCAGCACCGCCGTGATCTCGTCCGGCGTCGGAGGTGCCGCGTTCCCACGGAGGTAGATCGCACGGAACCCCAGGTTGCGGAGCCTGGTCAGGGCCCTGGCGCGGTTCTGGGCGTGCACCAGCACCCGCACCCCGACGGCGTCGTAGGGCAGGTTCAGCGCCACCACCACCGTGCCGTTCGGCAGCTTGCAGAAGCCTCCTGCGGCCATGCGGTCACATCCCCGTTTCGGTCGGTGTCAATAAGCGGTCCACAGGACGCACCTAAACACGATCGGCGGCAACCCGCCAAGGGGTTGCCGCCGATACGTCTCTGACCTGCGAAGATGCGGACTACTTCACCGCGGGTCCGACCTTCAGCAAGATCGTCGAGCCGTCCTTGGCCTCCTTGACGATCGCGATCTTGGTGTTGGTGTCAGTGACCTTCACGCCCCCGGTCGGGTTCGCCGGGTCGTAGTAGGTGCCGGTGTGGTCGTTGAAGACCGACACACCCTTCGACGCCTTGATCTTCGTCACGACGTCGGCCTTGTGCAGGGTGATGCCGTCCGTGCCGTAGAGGCTGAACGGGGAGTCGTAGGCCTGCATGCGGTTGCGCATCAGCGTGCCGTCGGACCACTTCATCGCCGTCGGGTGGGAGTCGATCGGCAGGATCAGGCCCGTGCCCGGGTGGTCCTTCTCATTGGTGTTGTTGTCCGCCTGGGAGGTGTCCCACTTCCAGATCAACAGACCGTTCTGGTACGGGTAGTGCTCCACCCAGTCGGGGCGCTTGGCCGAACCGAAGTTGTACGGGCCGGTCTTGAGCTGCTTGTCGTACGACACGTACTGCCGGTTCTCGGCGATGTAGTACTGCTTGTAGTCCTTGGTGAAGGACGCGCCGATGCGGGAGAACCCGTTCGACGTCCAAGCGGCGTCCTGCGTCTCGGCGTCGTCCGAGAAGACCGGCGTGCCGTCGGCGGTCACGGCGATCTCGTCGGCCGTGAAGCCGTTCTCCGCGACACCGCCGTCGGTGGCGTAGCGGAAGCGGAGCTGGATCTTCTGGCCCGCGTAGGCGTCCAGGGAGTACGACAGCTTCTTGTGCGTCTGCGAGAAGCCGGTCAGCGCGGGCTTGCCGCCGCCGTCCTGCGGGATGGCCTGGCCGTCCGCCGTACCGTTGACGGCGGTCCAGTTGGCGCCGCCGTCGGTCGACACCTCGGTGTACAGGTAGTCGTAGCCGTCCTCGATGGCCCACCAGCCGTCCAGGTCCAGCTTCGCCGACGACTTGCCGGTGAGGTCCACGGACCGGGTCAGCGTGTTCTTCAGGTCGTTGCCGCTGCCGCTCCACCACTGGGCCGAGCCCTGGGACGGCTCGGTGATGGTGGTGGTGACCGCCTTGTCGGGCAGGTTGACCACCAGGGCCTGCTTGTCCCAGGTGTTGTACTCGGCGACGCCCAGCTTGTGCGTGGACTGCGCGCCGGCCTTGGCGGTGTCGTAGTTCAGCCAGCCCAGCTGCAGCTTGTCCCAGGCGTTCATGTCGCCGGGCAGGTCGCCGATGGACTCCTTGCCGGTGCCGAGCCAGGAACCGGAGGACATCAGGGTCCAGAAGCCGGTGGAGTTGTCGCCGCCGTCGGTGTCGTACTCGTCCGGCAGGCCCAGGTCGTGGCCGTACTCGTGGGCGAAGACGCCGAGGCCGCCGTTCTCCGGCTGGATGGTGTAGTCGCCGACCCAGATGCCGGTGTCGCCGATCTGCGCGCCGCCGAGCTTGTTGTTCTGGGGGCCGGTGGCGCCGGCGTCGGTGCCGAAGGCGTACCAGCGGTGGGCCCAGATCGCGTCCTTGCCCTGCGCGCCGCCGCCCGCGGACTCGTCCTCACCGGCGTGCACGAGCTGGAAGTGGTCGATGTACCCGTCGGGCTCGTTGAAGTTGCCGTCGTGGTCGTAGTCGTAGCGGTCCCACTGGTCGTACTTGGCCAGGTCCGCCTTGATCGCGGCGTCGGACTTGCCGGCCGCCTTCTGCTGCGCGACCCAGGCGCTGACGCCGTCGCTGACCACGTTCCACACGCTCGTGCAGTTGGTCTGGCCGCAGGCGTTGTTGCCGTAACGGGCCTCGTTGTACGGGACCTTGACCCAGTCCGAGACCTCGCCGTCGACCGAGTAGCGACCCGAGGACTGCTTCTCGTAGTACTTCTTCAGCGACTCGGTCTTCTTGCCGGTGCCGAAGTAGAGGTCCTGGTAGTGCTTCTGGTTGTAGTCCTTCTGCCAGGCCGTGGAGTTGTCCTTCTTGCGGTCCGGCGCGGCGATGGTGTTGTGCAGCGGACCGGGGGTTCCGCCGTACTTCGGGTCCGTCTTGTCCCCGAACTCCACCAGGATCGTGAAGATCTTGTCGGTCTTCTCGCGGCTCAGCTCGACGTACTTGCTCTTGCCCTTGCCGCTCTTGAGCGCCAGGACCTTGGAGCCGTTGCGCTCCTGCGCCTTGGCCTTGCCCGATATGAGCTGGCTCAGGGCCTCCCGGCGCTGGGCGTCCTGGGTCTTGCTCAGCGGACCGTCGAGGTCGTGCTTCCGCTGCTTCACCGGGGCCGGGTCGTGCCGGTTGGCCGCCGCCTGCGTCCGGGTGCTCGCCTCCGCGACGGCGAAGGTGGCGAAGGTGGCGGAGGCCGCCGCGAGCGTCACCCCGATCGCGGCCGCTCTGAACGTCCAGGATCTGCTGGTCACTTGAGTTCCTCCCCCGCGCCGCGCGCACGGACAGGGGGATCCGGGTCATGGAGGAATCCGCGCGCGCACGTTCAACGCGTGTTCAAGTGACGTCATTTGACTAGAGGTTTAGAAGAAAAGACAGACCTTGACTTGTTCAGGCCAAGTGCACTATGCGGAGTCGGTGTTCGCTTTACGGACTTGTCCGGGTCACATGACTCCGTGCGCCCCCCGTGCTCCCGGTACCGTGGGTTAGGTCACGCTTACCAGGCGTTCGGCTCGGGCATGCACGCGAAGAGAGAGTCGAAGGCACCCCCGACACCCGAAGACCTCCGCAGACTTCCGAGGACACGATTGCCATGCCTCGTCCGACCTCCGCACAGCTCATCTACGGTTCGTGCACCGTGATCTTCTCGACGCTCGCCATGCTGCTGCTGTCGCAGACGAGTTCGGGCCTCGGGATCGCCGTGATCGCTCTCGTGGCGCTGGCCCTCGGGCTGCTCGTGGCGATGACGGTACCGCTGCCAGGGGCGCGAACGGCGGACACGGCCGCGGCGCCGGCCGACACCGCCGGGTCCGCGGCCGAGGAGCCCGCCGCCGAGGAGCAGCCGGTGTCCAGCAGGCTCTGACCGGAGCACACGGCAGCGGCGGGCCCGCGCTTCTCACGGACCCGCCGCTGCTCTGTGCCCGGTCGCGCTGTGCGCCCGGTCCCGCCTCAACCGGTGCTGACCACCACCGTCTTGGCCGCCTTGTCGTGCAGGCCCTGTTTGTACGGCTTGTCGAAGAAGCTCCAGCCACCACAGATCGCCGTCCAGATGCAGGCGCAGCAGAAGGCGAACGGCACCCAGAGCACCAGGGCGCGGTTGAGCGAGGTCTGGGTGGAGGGGGTCGCGCCGTTGTCCAGGTTGGCCACGCGCATGTGCAGCCACTTCTTGCCGAGGGTCTGACCCGTTCTGGCGATCAGGAAGGTGTCGTAGGCGACGTAGAGGACGGCGGCGACGACGGACTGCCAGATGGTGCCGGAGGTCTCGATCCTGTCGGTGTTCACGTTGTACTCGTGGGCACCGATCGGCCAGGTGACCAGCCAGACGACGATCCCGACGAGGATCATGTCGATGATGCGCGCGAGGGTGCGCTTGCCGCTGTCGGCGAGCGGGGGCATGCCGGCGAGCGGATCGGCGGGATAGCCGCCGGGGCCGGACGGGCCGCCACCGGGACCGTACGGGCCGCCTCCCCCGCCGTAGGGGCCGCCGCCGGGTGGCGGCGGGTGCTCGCCGCCGTAGGGGGGTGGCTGGCCACCGCCGGGCGGTGGGGGCTGCTGGGCGCCGCCGTACGGGGTGTCGTACGGCGAGCCCGACCCCTGGTCCGACGGGGGCCGCTTCCTCAGCGGGTCGTCTTCGGGGGGCTGCGGTCCGGAGCCGGGGGGCGGTTCGCTGCTCATGGCCCGAGTGGACCGCGAACGTCCCGGCTCCGCACCCGGCGGACGGCCGGACGGGGTACGGGGGGTGTCCCCGCGTCAGTCCGCGACGAAGGTGTGGGCCGCCTTGTCGTGCCAGCACTGGTGCCAGGGCCGGTCGAACAGGCACCACAGCACGCCCAGGATCCCGATGCCGAGCAGCCCGGGCACGCTGTAGACGAGCCAGCGGCGCAGCGCCGGGCCGAACGTCGGGGGCTCGTGCGCCTCGATGTCCCGCACCTGAAGACCGCACAGCTTCTTGCCGAGGGTGCGGCCCCACTTGACGGTCGGCAGCACCTCGTACAGGACGCCGCCGAGCAGCAGGACGGCGAGGACGATGCCGAGGCTCGTGCCGGTCGTGCCGTCGAGCAGCCAGACGGTGACCTCGCGGCCGGACAGCTTGGCCGCGTCGATCTTCTGCTGGACGTGGTCGACGGCCTTGATCCCGAGCGGTACGGCGGCGACGGCCGTCACGGCGCCCAGCACCAGGCTGTCGATCAGCCGGGCGGCGAACCGCTTGCCGAGTCCGGCCGGGCGGGCCGCTGCCCGGCGCCGCGCCGCCGCCTGGAACACGTCCTCCACCGGCGGCTTCCACGGCGCCACCGGCTGCTCCTCCGCCCCACCGGCCAGCTGGTGCACCTGCTGCGCCCAGGACGCCTGACCGCCACCGGGTCCGGCGGTCAGCGGGGTGGCGGGGGCAGCGGCCGGCCTCACCTGTTGAGGCCCCGCCTGCTGCGGCACCGAGGGGGCCGCGGCGGGGGGCTGGGCGGCGTGGGGTGTCTGCGGCCCGGAGGTGTCGGGGGCGTGCGGGGTCTGCGGGGGCTGGGCCGCGTGGGCCTGGGACGCCTGCGCGGCGGCTCGCTCGGCGGCAGCCTTCCCGGCGCTGAAACCGGGGCCGGCGGGCGCAGTGGAGTGTGCCGGGGATCCCGCGGCGGCCGAGGGCGCTCCGACGGGGCCCTGGACGCCGGGTGCGCCGAGGCCGGGGTCCCCTGGATGCGCCCCCTGCGCACCGCCCGACCCGCCGGCGCCCTGCGCGGGGCCCGCACCGGGATGCCCGCCGGCGGCCTGATGCTGCGTGGGGACGGGCGCCCCGGAACCGGGGCCGCCCGCGGGGTCGGCGCCGGGCGAACCGAGACCCGCGCGGCCGGGGTCGTGCGCGCCGAACCCGGCACCGCCACCGGCTCCCTGGCCCGACGCCTGCGGTCCGAAGTCCGCGCCGCCGGGTGCGTGGCCCGCGTTCCCGTCCGCGCCCGGGGTGCCCGGTCCGCCGGCCGGTGTCCGCGGACCCGGCCGGCCCTGGCCGGGGACCGGGCGGAACGTCATCGTGCCCTCGTCCCTGACCGCCGCCGGGCCCGGGACCGGGCGGCGGAAGATGAAGGTGCCGCCGGGGTCCGGGGTGTCGTCGTCCGCCGGCGGGACCGGTGCCGTGCCGTCGGCACGGTGGGCGTGGCCGGCCGGCCCGGCCGGTCCGTCGGCGGGCAGACGCGGGTCGGTGCCCCAGGCGGCCCGGCCGTCGGCGTCACCGGCACCGGATCCGCCGGGCTGCGGGCCGCCGGTGCCCGCGTGCCCCGCGCTCCCCTGCCCGTCGGCGCCCCAGGCAGGGGAGCGCGGGTCCTCGTCGAAGAAGTGCGGGCCGGTCTCCTCCACGGCCGGGGCGGCCGGGCGGACGCCGGGCGGCGGGGTGAGCGGCTCGCCGTCCTGGGGCGCCGGGCGGCTGGTGCCGGGCACCCAGGAGGCGCCGTTCCAGTACCGGACGTAGCCGGGGATGGACGGGTCCGGGTAGTAGCCCTCGCGGGGCCTGTCGTCACCTGGGGCCGGGGTTGGGGCGCTCATGTCCGTCGTCCCGTATCTGCTCGGGGGTGGGATGGGGGGCTCCACATCTATCAGACGCGGGCATCCGCCACCGCCAGTCCCACCGGACCCGCCCCTTTCCGGGCAACGCCGTACCCACTCGCGCGGTTCCGCGAAAAAAAATGCCACCGAACCCGCGTAATGGCCGGGCCGCTGCCCTCTCTCCCCTGCTGCGGGCCCGTTCCGAGCGGCCCCGAGCAGACCCGAGGAGAGAGGACACACGTCATGCATCACACCGTGGTGGAGCGGGAGCTGGAGTTGCGGCTGATCCTGTCGCCCGAGCGGAGCATCCCGGTCCCGGCCCGGCTCGACTACCGCTCCGACGACCCGTACGCCGTCCACATCGTCTTCCACACCGACTCCGAACAGCCCGTCCACTGGACGTTCGCCCGTGAGCTGCTGGTGGAGGGGGTGTTCCGGCCGTGCGGGAACGGGGACGTACGGGTGTGGCCGACGAAGGTCGACGGGCGCGGTGTCGTTCTCGTCTCGCTGAGTTCACCGGACGGGGAGGCGCTGCTGGAGGCGCCGCTCCCGCAGGTGTCGGCCTGGCTGGAGCGGACGCTGCGGGCGGTGCCGCCGGGCGCCGAGGGCGGGCGGCTGGGCATCGACGACGCGCTCGACCAGCTGCTCGCCCGGTGACCGGCGCGGGCTCAGAGGACCTTGCCCGGGTTGAGGAGGCCCAGCGGGTCGAAGGCGTGCTTCACGGCCCGCTGCATCTCCACCCCGACCGGGCCGATCTCCCGGGCCAGCCACTCCTTCTTCAGGACACCGACGCCGTGCTCGCCGGTGATGGTGCCGCCCAGCTCCAGGCCGAGGGCCATGATCTCGTCGAAGGACTCCCGGGCCCGCCGGGACTCGTCCTCGTCCTGGGCGTCGAAGCAGACGGTGGGGTGCGTGTTGCCGTCACCGGCGTGTGCGCAGACGCCGATGGTCAGGTCGTACTTCTCGGCGATCCGCTCCACGCCGTCGAGCATCGCGCCGAGCCTCGACCGGGGCACGCACACGTCGTCGATCATCGTCGTGCCCTTGACCGCCTCCAGCGCGGTCAGCGAGAGCCGCCGGGCCTGGAGGAGGAGTTCGGACTCGGCCGCGTCCTCGGCCGGCACGACCCCGGTGGCGCCGGCCGCCTCGCACAGGGCGCCGACAGCGGCGAGGTCGGCGGCGGGGGCCGGGGTGTCGAAGGCGGCCAGCAGCAGCGCCTCGGTGGTCTCGGGCAGACCCATGTGGGCGAGGTCGTTGACCGCCTTGACAGTCGTACGGTCCATCAGTTCGAGGAGGGACGGCAGATGACCGCCCTCCATGATCCGGCAGACGGCGTCGCAGGCGGCCGTCGCGGACGGGAACTCGGCGGCGAGCACCAGCTGCTGCGGCGGCTTGGGCTTCAGCGCGAGGACCGCGCGGACGACGATGCCCAGGGACCCCTCGGAGCCGACGAACAGCCGGGTGAGGTCATAGCCCGCGACGCCCTTCGCGGTGCGGCGCCCGGTGGACAGCAGGCGGCCGTCGGCGAGGACGACGTCCAGGCCGAGGACGTACTCGGCGGTGACGCCGTACTTCACACAGCACAGGCCGCCCGAGCCGGTGCCGATGTTGCCGCCGATCGTGCACATCTCCCAGCTGGAGGGGTCCGGCGGGTAGTACAGGCCGTGTGCCTCGACCGCGCGGGAGAGGGCCGCGTTGATCACGCCCGGTTCGACCACGGCGATCCGGTCGACGGGGCTGATCTCCAGGATGCGGTCCATCTTGACCAGGGACAGCACGATGCAGCCGTCCGTGGCGTTCGCGGCGCCGGACAGGCCGGAGCGGGCGCCCTGCGGGACGACGGGGACGCGTAGTTCGGTGGCGGTGCGCATGACGTGCTGCACCTCCTCCACCGTACGCGGCAGGACGACCACGGCCGGGGCGCCGGCCGGGCAGAAGCTGGCCATGTCGTGGGCGTAGGAAGCGGTGACGTCGGGGTCGATGAGGACGGCCTCGGCGGGCAGGCCGGCCAGGAGCCGGTCGGTGAGGTTGCTGGTTGCCTCGTCGCAAGGCGCTTCGATGCGGCTCATGATCACAGGGTCGCACTCGCGGCCATCGGTGTGAACCCCGTGCGTCCTCCGCTTGGGCCGCCCGGATCAGCTCGTCGTATTGACGCACAGTGAGCGGCATGGACAACCGACTGAGCGCGCCCGGTACGTCCCTGCTGGCCGAGCCGCCCGCCCCGCGCCGCTCCCGGCGGTGGCTGCGGCGGGTGCTGGTCGCCGCGCTGGCGGGCGGTGTCGCCGCCGGCACGGTGCTGACGCTGCTGCCCGAGGAGCCGCCGCGGCGGTCCCGGGTGGTCAGGCCGCCCGCCCCCGGACCGCGGGCGCCGGCGGTCCCGGCGGCGCTGACCGCCGGGGTGCCGGTCGCGCTGCCCCAGCTGACGGCGCTCATCGGGCAGCAGGAGCAGCGGGTGCGGGAGCGGCCCGCGGACGCGCGGGCCTGGGCCGTGCTGGGGACCGCCTATGTGGAGCGGGGGCGCGGGACGGCCGACGCCACCGACTTCCCGCGGGCCGAGCGGGCGCTGCGCACCTCGCTGCAGGTGTGGGGTGCGGCGAGCACCGAGGCGCTGGACGGGTTGACCGCGCTGGCGCTGGCGCGCCGGGACTTCGCGGAGGCGAAACGGTACGGCGAGGAGGCGCTGAAGCTCACGCCCCGGCGCTGGTCGGCGTATCCGCAGCTGATCGACGCCTACACCGGGCTCGGTGACTACGAGGCGGTCCGGCGGTCCCTGGACAAGCTGATGGCGCTGCACACCGACGCGGCGGTGCGGCCGGCCGTGATGGCGCAGGCCTCGGCCGTGTACCGGGACCGGGGCTGGCGTGAGGACGCGGTGGCCCAGCTGACGGATGCGGCGGCCGGCGCCCGCACCCCGGGCGAGCAGGCGGCCTACCTGGCCGGGCTCGGGCAGCTGGCCTGGGAGCGCGGGGACCTGCAGGACGCGCTGCGGCACTTCGAGGCGGCCCTGCGCCTCGACCCCGACCAGCGGGAGGCACCGGTGGGGCGGGCGCGGGTGCTGGCGGCGCTGGGCCGCACGGCACAGGCGCTCACCGCCTATCAGACGGCCCTGGCCAAGCAGCCGAACCCGCGGTACACGCTGGAGCTGGGCGAGCTGTGGGAGTCACTGGGGCAGGACCGGCTCGCGGCCACGCAGTACACGCAGGTCAGGACGCAGGTGCGGCGGGAGGGGGAGGGCGGGGTCGACGACGAGCTGCTGATGGGTCAGTACGAGGCGGACCACGGGGACCCGGTGGAGGCCGTGGAGCGGTTGCGGGACGAGTGGGACCGCCAGCCGGGGATCGAGGTGGCCGACGCGCTCGGCTGGGCGCTGCACCGGGCCGGTGAGGACGACGAGGCGCTGGACTACGCCTTGATCGCCACGGACAAGACGAAGGGGGGCGGGGTGCGCAGCGCCCTGTACGCCTTCCACCGGGGCATGATCGAGGGCGAGCTGGAGGAGTACGGGCCCGCCCGCAGGCATCTGCAGGAGGCGCTGCGCATCAACCCGTACTTCTCGCCCCTCATGGCCCCGCAGGCGCAGGCGGCGCTGCGCTCGCTGGGCGACGTGCCGGACGCACCGCCGCCCAGCGAGTAGGGCCTGGCGCTACAGGTTGCCGCGCTTGGCCTGCTCGCGCTCGATCGCCTCGAACAGGGCCTTGAAGTTGCCCTTGCCGAAGCCCATCGAGCCGTGCCGCTCGATGATCTCGAAGAAGACGGTCGGCCGGTCCTGGACGGGCTTGGTGAAGATCTGCAGCAGGTAGCCGTCCTCGTCGCGGTCGGCGAGGATCTTCAGCTCGCGCAGGGTCTCGACGGGCACGCGGGTGTCGCCGACCCACTCGCCGAGGGTGTCGTAGTAGGAGTCGGGGGTGTTGAGGAACTCGACGCCGGCCGCGCGCATGGTGCGGACGGTCTGCACGATGTCGTTGGTGTTCAGCGCGACGTGCTGGACGCCGGGACCGCCGTAGAACTCCAGGTACTCGTCGATCTGCGACTTCTTCTTGGCGATCGCGGGCTCGTTGAGCGGGAACTTCACCTTGAGGGTGCCGTCCGCGACGACCTTCGACATCAGGGCGCTGTACTCGGTGGCGATGTCGTCGCCCACGAACTCCTTCATGTTCGTGAAGCCCAGGACGTTGTTGTAGAACGCGACCCACTCGTCCATCTTGCCGAGCTCGACGTTGCCGACGCAGTGGTCGATCGCCTGGAAGGTGCGCTGGGCGGGCGGCTCGACCATCGGCCGGGCGGCGACGAAGCCGGGGAGGTAGGGGCCGTCGTAGCCGGAGCGGTCGACCAGGGTGTGGCGGGTCTCGCCGTAGGTGGCGATGGCGGCGAGGACGACGGTGCCGTGCTCGTCCTTCATCTCGTACGGCTCGGCGACGCTCGTCGCGCCCTGCTCGATGGCGTGGGCGTAGGCGGCGCGGGCGTCCGGGACCTCGATGGCGAGGTCGATGACGCCGTCGCCGTGGTCGGCCACGTGCTGGGCGAGGAAGTGGCCCCAGGTGGTGCTCGGCTTGATCACCGAGGTGAGGACGAAACGGGCGGAGCCGTTCTCGAGCACGTAACTGGCGGTCTCGCGGCTGCCGTTCTCCGGTCCGGAGTAGGCGACGAGCTTCATGCCGAAGGCGGTGGAGTAGTAGTGCGCCGCCTGCTTGGCGTTGCCCACGGCGAAGACGACCGCGTCCATTCCCTTGACCGGGAAGGGGTCGGCCTGCCGGGCGGTGTCGGGAGTGTGGTGTGTGGTCTGCGTCATAGCGGAAGGGTGGCCCCGCTCTGCAAGGTGCGCAATAGTTCGCGTATTCACTGGGCAATCCGACCAGTGGTACGACCGTGTCGGCTGCCTTTGTGTACAGGATGACCATCTCGGGGGTCCCATGGCGATCGATCATCTGGACGGGCGCGTCATCGTGCTGCTGGCCCAGGAGCCGCGCATCGGTGTGCTGGAGATGTCCCGGCGGCTGGGGGTCGCGCGGGGCACGGTGCAGGCGCGGCTCGACCGGCTCCAGTCGAACGGGGTCATCCGCGGGTTCGGCCCCCAGGTGGATCCGGCGGCCCTCGGCTATCCGGTGACCGCGTTCGCGACGCTGCAGATCCGGCAGGGCCAGGGGACCGACGTCCGGGCGCACCTGTCGACCGTGCCGGAGGTGCTGGAGCTGCTCACGACCACCGGCAGCGGGGACATGCTGTGCCGGCTGGTGGCCCGCTCGAACGCCGATCTGCAACGGGTGATCGACCGGGTCGTCGGTTTCGACGGCATCGTCCGCGCCTCCACCACGATCGTCATGGAGAACCCTGTCCCGCTGCGGATCATCCCCCTGGTGGAACAGGCGGCGGCCGAGGGCCGGAACCGGGACGGACGGGGCAGGAACTAGCAGCTCGGGACCGAGTCCTTGTGCTTCTCCAGGGCCACCAGGGAGTCGACCGCGCTCTTCAGCGTGGTCACCGGGACCAGGCGCAGGCCCTTCGGGAGTTCGGCCTCGGCGTCGGCGCACTCCGCCTTCGGCACCAGGAAGACGGTGGCCCCGTCCCGCCGCGCGGCCTGGGTCTTCAGGGCGACCCCACCGACCGCGCCGACCTTGCCGGAGGCGTCGATCGTGCCCGTGCCGGCGATGGTGCGGCCTCCCGTGAGGTCGCCACCGTTGCCGTCGCCGTCCAGCTTGTCGATGATCCCCAGGGTGAACAGCAGCCCCGCGCTCGGGCCGCCCACGTCCGCGAGCTTCAGCCTGACCTTGACCTTGTCGGCACTGAGGTGCAGGTACTTCAGCGCCGCCTGGGTCGCCGCGTCCTGGGACTGCTGCATCTGCGCCTGGTTGTGCTGCTCGATCTCCTTGACGGTGTCACCGCTCGGGTAGACGGCGTCGCGGGGCATGACGGCCCGGTCGGTGCGGAACCAGTTGCCGATCACGTCGCCGAGGGAGATCCGGGCGTCCGGGCCGGTCGCCACGATCGTGACCATCCGCAGCTGTCCGCCGGTCCTGCGGACCGGCGCGCCGGCGACGGTGATCACCGGGGTGCCCTTGTTCTCCCCGAGCACGTTCGCCGTCGACCCGGGCTGCGCCAGCGTGAAGGGCAGCGGCGCGAACGCCGCCGTGGCGATCAGGGCCACGACGGGTACGGCGCAGACGGCGAGGGCCCGGGGGCGCGTGAGACGTGAGAGCACGGGATCAATCTAACGCGACACCCCGTGCGCCCCTCGTGCCGCGTAGCCACGTGGCCCGTACAGGTCCCAGGTCACGCCCGGTACAGGTCCCGGCGCTCCCTGGTGAACCGGCGCAGCGCCTCCGGGAGCGGCTCGATGCCGATGCCGGGGCCCGTCGGGACCGGAAGGTGGCCGTCCTGGAGGACGAACGGCTCGGTGATGTCCTCGGCGAAGTAGCGGGAGGAGGCGGAAGTGTCGCCGGGGAGGGTGCAGCCGGGCAGCGCCGCCAGCGCCAGGTTCGGGGCGCGGCCGATGCCCGTCTCCAGCATGCCGCCGCACCACACCGGGACGCCGTGCGCGTGGGCCACGTCGTGCACCCGGCGGGCCTCCAGGTAGCCGCCGACCCGGGCGGGCTTGACGTTCACCACCCGGCAGGCGTCCATCGCGATCGCGGAGGCGGTGTCCCGGGCGTGGTGCAGGGACTCGTCCAGGCAGAGGGGGGTGCGCAGGCGCTGCTGCAGCCGGGCGTGGGCGTGCAGGTTGTTCTCCTCCAGCGGCTCCTCGATCAGCAGCAGCCCGAAGTCGTCCAGCCGCCGCAGGTGCTCGGCGTCCGCGAGGGTGTAGGCGGTGTTGGCGTCGACCTGGAGGGGCAGCGCCCCGCCGAAGCGCTCGCGGACCGCCCGCACCGGCTCGACGTCCCAGCCGGGCTCGATCTTCAGCTTGATCCGGACATAGCCCTCGGCGAGGTAGCGCTCGACGTCGTCCAGCAGCTCCGGGACGGAGTTCTTGATGCCGACCGACACCCCCGCGGGCACCCGGTCCCGCACCGAGCCCAGGTAGGTCGCGAGCGGCAGGCCGTACGCCCGCAGCTCGGCGTCCAGGACGGCCGTCTCCAGGGCCGCCTTGGCCAGCTCGTGCCCCTTGACCCCGGCCGTCGCCGGGGCCAGGGCGGCGGTGGTGAGGCGGGGCAGGGCCGCCACGCGCGGGATCAGGAAGTCGCGCAGCACGATCTCGGCGCCGGCCACGAACTCCGAGCAGTACAGCGGCTCCGGGTCGGCCGCGAACTCCGACCAGCCCTCGGCCTCGTCCGTCACGACGTGCAGCAGGAAGGTGTCCTTCGCCGTCATCGTGCCGAAGGAGGTGCGGAAAGCGGTGACCAGCGGGATCGCGACGTGCACGATCTCGACGCGCTCGAGCTTCACGCGGCCGCCCCCGCCCGGGTCAGCGTGTACCAGCCGTCGCGGGACATCCCGGTGGCCCGGAACCCGTCCGCGCAGGCCGTCAGGAACACCTCGCGCACCGCGTGCCGCCAGCGCAGCGCCTGGCCGGGGTCGATGGCTCGCAGCTCGACGATGTCGTCGGGGACGCGGCACCACAGGTACCGGTCGGCGAGGTCGCGCCGGACGAGCGGACCGCCGTCGGGGGCGAGCCGGGTCACCGGTCCGTGGCTCTCCGGCGCCGACGGGATGCGGGCCGCATCGAGCTGCCAGGTCACGGTCAGCCGGTCGCTCTCGTCCCCGTCGTTCACGCCGTCGGTCATGGGGCCGTAGAAGTCGACCAGGTACTCCGTGCCGACGGCTCCCAGCTTGACCAGGTTGAAGCGGGCGTTGCGGCCGACCAGGGGGTCGAAGGTCCAGCGCATGGTGCGGGCGCCCAGCGCCACGGCCCAGTCCCGCTGGGCCAGCTTCACGGCGTGCCCGAGACCCCGCTCCGCGGCGGCCACCAGTGAGTACGTGCTCCGCTCGGGGCCGAGGACGGCGACGGACGCGCCGGCGAGCCGCTGCCCGTCGTACGCGGCGTGCACGGCGCCGCCGGCGTGCACCAGGCTGTGCAGGACCTCGGCCGGGTACGGCGGGGCGGTGCGGGGCGTCTGCCAGACGTCACTGAAGTGGTCGGCCACGGCCGCGAGGGAGGCCACGTCGTGGACGGTGCGGATGGTGACTCCTGCTGTCATGGCACGAGTCTCGAAGGAGTCGGCCCGCCGTGTGTTGTGCGAGCGGCCAAGGCATGCGTACGTTCGTTTCACCATCCGCCAACAGCCTTCGGGGGCCCTCATGGACGCCTGCACCCTCGGCGACCTCCTCGACGTCGTCGGCGGCCCCGCCCTGCGGCTGCACACCGCGCCCGCCGGGCAGGCCGTGCCGGTCACCGAGGTGGTGCTGCACGACGGCCGCACCCCGCTCCCCCGCACGCCGGGCGCGCTGCTGCTGGCGGTCGGGGTGCCGGCGGACCGAGCGGGGCCGCTGCTGCGGGCCGCGGCCGAGGCCGGGATGACCGGAGTGGTGGTGCGCGGCGCGGACGGCCCGGAGGAGGCGGCCCAGGCGCACGGCGTGGCCCTGCTGTCCGTCGCCGAGGACGCCGCCTGGCACCACGTGCACCTGCTGCTGGCCTCGGCCGTCGCGGCCGGACCCGCCGCCGCCTCGGCCTCCGCCGACACCGGGCTCGGCGACCTGTTCGCGCTGGCCGACGCGATCGCGACGGCGACCGGCGGGGCCACCGCCATCGAGGACCCGCGGCAGCGGATCCTCGCCTACTCGACCGTCTCCGGACAGCCGGTGGACGAGGACCGCCGGCAGAGCATCCTCGGCCGTCAGGTGCCGGCCAGCGCGGAGAACACCGAGCAGTACCGGCGGCTCTTCGCCGCCGACCGCCCGCTGCGGCTGCCCGCGCTGTCCGGCGCGGACCTGCCCCGGCTGGCGATGCCGGTGCGGGCCGGCGGGGAGACGCTCGGCTCGGTGTGGGTGATCGACAGCGACACGCTCGCCCCCGACGCCGAGGAGACCCTCGCCCAGGGCGCCTCCACGGCCGCGCTCCTGCTGCTGCGGGCGCGGGCGGCACGGGAGCTGGCCCGGCACCGGGGCAGCGACCTGCTGCGCCGGCTGCTGGACGGCACGGCGCCGGACGCGCCGACGGCCGCCGCCCGCCTGGGTGTCGACGGCCCGGCCCGGGTCGCGGCCTTCGTGCTCGACTCCGCCGCGAGCGTCCCGGACGCCGAACGCACGGCGCTGCGCCTGCTGGACGTCGTACGCCTGCAGTGCGAGGCGCGCTACGGCCGGCACGCCGGCGTGCTCGTGGACGGGGTGGTGTACGCGGTGCTGCCCGGGCCCGGGGAGCGGCACCGCCGGCTCGCCGAGGACATCGTGGCGCGGGCCGGGCAGGCGCTGCGGGTGCCGGTGCGGGCGGCGCTCGGCGAATCGGTGCCGGGCGCGGACGGCCTCGCGGACTCCCGGGCGGACGCCGACCTGGTGCTGCGGGTGCTGGACGCGGAGCTTCCGGTGGCCACGGTGGACGAGGTACGGGCGCGGGTGATCCTGCTCCGGCTCGGTGAAGTCATGGGCGGGCGGAGGGAGTTGAGTGCGGGCGCCTGGCGTCGGGTGCTGGCGTACGACGCCGGGCACGGCACGGAGTACGCCCGCACGCTGGTCAGCTGGTTCGACGCGGGCTGCGACGTAGCGGGCGCGGCGAAGCTCCTCGCCGTCCACCCCAACACCTGCCGCTACCGCCTCCGGCAGCTCCAGCAGCACGCCGGGGTCGACCTGGACGACCCCGACGAACGGCTGGTGCTGTGGCTCCAGTTGCGGACGCTGGCCGGGCTCAGCGCAGCCACGCCCTGAGCCCGGCCGCGCACCGCTCGAGGTGGTCCACGGGGACGTACTCCCCCGCCGTGTGGGCCAGGGAGGGATCGCCGGGGCCGTAGTTCAGCGCGGGCACGCCGAGCGCGGCGAACCGGGCCACGTCGGTCCAGCCCAGCTTGGGCCGGGGCGCGGCACCGAGAGCCGCCACGAGCCCGCCGATCCGGTCCAGGTGGGGCAGGGCACCGGGGACGACCTCGGTGACCCGGACGTCGTACTCGGGGAAGAGACCCCGCACGTACGCCTCCGCCTCCTGCGCCGAACGGCTCGGTGCGAAGCGGTGGTTGACGGTGACGCGGCACTCGTCGGGGACGACGTTCCCGGCGACCCCGGCCCGTACGGCGACGGCGCTCAGCCCCTCCCGGTACTCCAGCCCGTCGATCACGACGCGCTCGGGGGTGTGCTCGTCCAGGCGCTGGAGCACCCGGCCCGCCTTGTGGGCGGCGTTGACGCCCTTCCAGGCGCGGGCGGTGTGCGCACGGGCGCCCCCGACCACGATGTCGGCGGTGAGGATGCCCTGGCAGCCGGCCTCCACGCCCGCGTCGGAGGGCTCCATGAGGATCGCCAGGTCGGCCTCGAGCAGGTCGGGCCGCGCGGCGCCGATCCGGGCGAGCCCGTTGCGGTCCCCTTCCACCTCCTCGCACTCGTAGAAGACGAAGGTGAGGTCGCGGTCGGGCTCGTCGAGGCCGGCGGCCAGCCCGAGGGCGACGGCGACCCCGCCCTTCATGTCACAGGCGCCGAGCCCGTACACCCGGTCGTCGGCGAGCCGCGAGGGCAGGTTCCCGGCGGCCGGGACGGTGTCCAGGTGACCGGCGACGAGGGCGCGTTCCGGGCGGCCGAGACCGGTCCGGGCGACGACGGAGTGGCCGATCCGGTCGACGGTGAGGTGGGGCAGTGCGCGCAGGGCGGCCTCGACGGCGTCCGCGATCCGCCCCTCCCCTCCGCTCTCGGAGGGCAGGTCGACCAGGGCGCGGGTGAGGGTGACGAGGTCGGCGGTGAGGTCGAGGGTGCTCATGCGGGGTCCTGGGGCCGGTCGAGCTTGGAGTGCCGGATGCCGTAGAGGCCGTAGACGACGAGCCCGGCCGCCATCCACGCCCCGAACGCGATCCAGGTGTCGGTGCCCAGGCTGCCCAGCATGTAGACGCAGAAGGCGACGCCGAGGAGCGGGGTGACCGGGGAGAACGGAACCCGGAAGGAGCGGGGCGCGCCGGGGTCGCGCCGGCGCAGCAGGACGACCGCCAGGTTGACCAGCATGAACGCGAAGAGGGTGCCGATGCTGGTGGCGTCGGCGAGGCTGCCGAGCGGGACCAGCGCGGCGAGGACCGCGATGAACGTGGACACGATGACGGTGTTGGCGCGGGGCACACCGGTGCGCGGGTGGACGCGGGCGAACAGCGGCGGCATCAGGCCGTCCCGGGCCATGGCGAACAGGATGCGGATCTGCCCGTACTGCACGGTCAGCACCACGCTGGTGGTGGCGACGACGGCTCCGACGGACAGCAGGACCGGCCACAGGTCGCCGCCCCCGACGGACCGCACCAGCACCTCGCTCAGCGTCGCCTCCGTCCCCGCGAACTGCTTCCACGGCATCGCGCCGAGCGCGGCGACGGCGACGAGGACGTACAGGGCGGTGACGAGGACGAGGGACAGGATGATCGCGCGCGGCAGGTCCCGTTGCGGGTCGCGGGCCTCCTCGCCCGCCGTGGAGGCGGCGTCGAACCCGATGTACGAGAAGAAGAGCGAGGCCGCTCCCGCGCTCATCCCGGCGGCGCCGAGCGGGAAGAGGGGACGGAAGTTCCCGGCGCGGAAGGCGGTGAACGCGACCGCGCAGAACAACACCAGGGCGGCGATCTTGACGGTGACCATGAGGGTGTTGGCGACGGCGCTCTCCTTGGCTCCGCGCAGCAGCACCACCATGGCGAGGACGACGATGAGGGCGGCCGGGACGTTGAGGACGCCACCGGCACCGGGCGGGGCACTGAGCGAGTCGGGCAGGGAGACGCCCACCGTCAGCTGGAGCAGCTCATTGACGTACTGCCCCCATCCGACGGCCACGGCGGCCACGGACACCCCGTACTCCAGGATCAGACACCACCCGCAGACCCAGGCGACGAGCTCGCCGAGGGTGGCGTAGGCGTAGCTGTACGACGACCCCGAGCCGGGGATCATGCCGGCCAGCTCGGCGTACGACAGCGCGGAGAACAGGGCGGTGACACCGGCGAGCACGAAGGACAGGACGACGGCCGGCCCCGCCTGCGGCACGGCCTGCCCGAGCACCACGAAGATGCCGGTGCCGAGGGTGGCACCCACACTGAGCAACGTCAGCTGGGCCACCCCCATGGTCCGCTTGAGGGGACTCGCGGCAGCCTCCCCGACCAGCGCCCCGACGGCCTGCCGCCGCCCGAGCCGGGCCCACCTCGGTGTCCCCGCTCCGGCCTCCGGCCGGATGTCGACTCTCTCCATGCCACTGCTTCCCTCCGCCTGCGGGCTGGTAGGCCCTTGATGATGCGGAGGGGCGGGGCGAGGGTGGTGGGGCAATCGGCCAAAGGTCGACGGGCAGGGTTGGCCGCACGGCCAAAGGCGCGGGTCGGCCCGAGGGTGCCGGACAGCCGGACGGAGGGAGTGGCACCGCCGGGAGGAGTGGGCGGCCGAGCCCGCTCAGCGCAGGGCTTCCGCCACCTCGCGTGCCGCTTCCACCACGCGCGGCCCCACCCGCTCCGGGACGGAGTCCGCGAGCATCACCACTCCCACACTGCCCTCGACCCCGGTCACCCCGACCAGCGGCGCCGCGGCCCCACTGGCACCGGCCTCCAACTCCCCGTGCGTGAGCGTGTATCCGGGGTCGGCGGACGGTGCCTGCCGCGCGGCGAGAATCGCCCTGCCCGCGGCCCCCCGGTCCAACGGATGCCGGAATCCCGCCCGATACGCCACGTGGTAGTCCGTCCACGTCGGCTCGACCACCGCGACGGCCAACGCCTCGGTCCCGTCCACCAGCGTCAGGTGCGCCGTCGCCCCGATGTCCTCGGCCAGCGACCGCAGCGCCGGCAACGCGGCCTCCCGTACCAGCGGATGCACCTGCCGCCCGAGCCGCAGCACCCCGAGCCCGACCCGGGCTCGGCCGCCCAGATCACGTCGTACGAGCGCATGCTGCTCCAGCGTGGCGAGCAACCGGTACACCACGGTACGGTTCACGCCCAGTTTGGTGGACAACTCGGTGACGGTCAGCCCGTGGTCCGTGTCGGCCAGCAGCTTGAGGACACGCAGTCCCCGGTCGAGCGTCTGAGAGGTCTCCGCGGTCACGACGCCCACTCCTTCGGCGGTGAGGTCGGCGGATCCCTGAGCGATGAATGCGACACCGAGTCCCGTCGGCGACGCGCTTCAGAGGCCGCCGATCGGCAGGAAGGCCCGGCGGCTCCGGGCATGTCGCTTCACGGCTGCGCTCCGCGGCGGCGCTGCCACGGGGCGTGTGCGTAGCCGGACAGTAGCGAAGGCGGTTCGCTGAGCGGAAGCCTCCGTCCAGAATCCGGGCAAGGCCAGATCCGGCCTGCCTCAGTTCGTCCGGATACGAGCAGGGCCCAGGAATTGACACGCGCCACGTGCCGCGAGGGGGAAACGCTGTCGAACCCGGTGGAGCGTCACCGCATGCGCGTGGCCCACTCCTGCACCTTGGCGATGCGCTGTTCGAGCTGTCCCGGAGTGGCCTCCGCGCTGGGCGGACCGCCGCACACCCGCCGCAGCTCGGTGTGGATCACCCCGTGCGGCTTGCCGCTCTGGTGGACGTAGGCGCTCACGAGGGTGTTGAGCCGCTTGCGCAGCTCCATCATCTCCTTGTGGCTGACCACCGGCCGCCGCTCGGCCGGCAACTCCAGCAGGTCGGCCTCGCTGTCCGGCTTCTTCCTGCTGTGCGCGATCTGCCGGGCCTGCCGCTTCTGCAGCAGCAACTGCACCTGCTCGGGCTCCAGCAGACCGGGGATGCCGAGGTAGTCCTGCTCCTCCTCGCTGCCCGGGTGGGCCTGCATGCCGAACTCGGCGCCGTCGTAGAGCACCCGGTCGAAGACCGCCTCGGACTCCAGCGCCTCGAAGGAGAACTGCTCCTGCTCGCCGGTGTCCTCGTCCTGCTGCTTGTTCGCCTCCTCCATCTCCTTCTCGGATTCGGCGTACGGGTCCTCCTCGCCCTCCTTCTTCGGCTTGTCGAGGGCGTGGTCCCGCTCCTTCTCCATCTCGTTGGCGAAGGTCAGCAGGTCGGGCACGGTTGGCAGGAACACGGACGCGGTCTCGCCGCGGCGCCGCGACCGGACGAAGCGCCCGACGGCCTGGGCGAAGAACAGCGGGGTCGAAATGGTGGTCGCGTACACACCGACCGCGAGCCGCGGCACGTCGACGCCCTCGGACACCATGCGCACCGCGACCATCCACCGGTCGTTGCTCTCGCTGAAGTCGTCGATCCGCTTCGAGGCCCCGGCGTCGTCGGACAGCACGAGCGTGGCCTTCGTACCCGTGATCTCCCGGATCAGCTTGGCGTAGGCGCGGGCGGAGTCCTGGTCGGAGGCGATGACGAGGGCGCCGGCGTCCGGGATGGCCTTGCGGACCTCGGTCAGCCGCTGGTCGGCGGCGCGCAGCACGCTGGGCATCCACTCACCGCGCGGATCCAGCGCCGTACGCCACGCCTGGCTGACCGCGTCCTTGGTCATCGGCTCGCCGAGCCGGGCGGCGATCTCGTCACCGGCCTTGGTGCGCCAGCGCATGTTGCCGCTGTAGGAGAGGAAGATGACCGGGCGGACGACGTGGTCGGCGAGCGCGTTGCCGTACCCGTACGTGTAGTCGGCGGCGGACCGCCGGATGCCGGCGTTGTCCTCCTCGTAGGTCACGAAGGGGATGGGGTTGGTGTCGGACCGGAACGGCGTACCGGTCAGCGCGAGCCGGCGCGTGGCGGGCTCGAAGGCCTCCAGGCAGGCCTCGCCCCAGGACTTGGAGTCACCGGCGTGGTGGATCTCGTCGAGGATGACGAGGGTCTTGCGCTGCTCGACCCGGTTGCGGTGCAGCATCGGGCGCACGCCCACACCGGCGTAGGTGACGGCGACCCCGTCGTAGTCACGGCCGAGCGGCCCGGCGCTGTACTCCGGGTCGAGCTTGATCCCTATCCGCGCGGCCGCCTCCGCCCACTGCTTCTTCAGGTGCTCGGTCGGCGCGACCACGGTCACCTGCTGCACGACGTGGTGGTGCAGCAGCCAGGAGGCGAGCGTCAGCGCGAAGGTCGTCTTGCCGGCGCCGGGCGTGGCGACGGCGAGGAAGTCACGCGGCTGCTCCTGGATGTACTTCTCCATCGCCCCCTGCTGCCAGGCACGCAGCTTGCTGGCGGTACCCCAGGGGGCCCGGCCCGGGAAGGCGGGCGAGAGGTGGTGGGAGTGGGTGGAGGAAGCGGCGGTGGTAGTCACGGTCTCCGTGCATTGGGTCGGCGGCTACGTATGACAACCGGGCCACCCTACCGGCGGCGCACCCCCGTCAACGCCCGGACGAGGCCGGGTCACCCCCGGGTGGGACCCACGTCACAACCCCGTCGGTACGCAGGTGCGGCGAGCAGATCCGTGCGGCTGTACGGTTCACCGCTCCCGCAGCCGTCGCGTCACCCAGGCCCCCACCAGCGCCACCGCGGCCATCGGCAGGAAGACGGCCAGGAAGGCGGCCGGACGGGTGCCGTCGGTGGCCGTCGCCGCGGTGGCCGCCGCGGTACCGCCGCCCAGGGCCGCGAAGGCCGCGCCGGTGCCCGCGAGGAGGACGACGTTCGACAGGGCGTCGGAGATCTGGAGGGCGGCGGAGTTGGCGCCGGCCTCCTCGGGGGCGGACAGCTGGAGCAGCAGCACACTGGTGGAGGAGATCACCAGGCCCATGCCGAAGCATCCGAAGCCCCAGGCGACGGCGACGATCCAGACGGGGACGGAGTGCGCGAGGACACCGGGCGCCGTGAGGATCGCGGCGGCGACCAGCACCATCCCGCAGGTCATCAGCCGTTCCCGGTACGGCTCCACGCGCGAGCGGGACTGCACCCAGGAGCCCAGCGCCCAGGTGCCGCCGCCCGCGGCCAGGGAGAACCCGGCGAGCGTCGGCGACAGGCCACGCTGGGTGACCAGCATGAGCGGGACGAAGGACTCGGCGGCGATGAAGGAACCGGCGGACAGCCCGCGCAGCAGCACCACGGAGGGCAGACCGCGGGCCGCCCGGTAGGTGCCGCGCGGGAGGAGACCGAGGACGGCGGGCACCAGCAGCGCGGCGCCGGCCAGGCCGGGCAGCACGGAGAGGGGGCGCAGGTCCTGGGCGGCGTACTGGAGGAGACCGGCGCCGAGGGCGATGCCGAGGGCGAGCCGGATGCGCCGGCGGTCGAAGGAGCCGGAGCCGGGCTCCCCGCCCACCGGTCCGGACGCCCTCCGGCGTATCTGCGGCAGGGCGAGGGCGAGCGGGAACACGACGAGGGCGGGGATGCCGAGGAAGACCCAGCGCCAGCCGAGGTGCTCGGTGACGGCGCCCGCGGCGAGCGGGCCGACGATGGAGGGCACCACCCAGCCCGCGGCGAAGGCGGCCATGATCGCGGGGCGCAGCCGCTCGGGGTAGGCGCGCCCGACGACGACGTACAGGGCGACGATGACCAGGCCGCCGCCGAATCCCTGGACGGCCCGCCCGAGGATGAACACCCACATGGACTGCGCGGTCCCGGCGACGACCAGTCCCGCGGCGAAGGCCCCGATCCCCGTGGTCAGCGACCCGAGGGGGCCCTTGCGGTCCGACCACTGTCCGGAGAGGACCATGCCGAGCAGGCTGGTGGTGAAGTACCCGGAGAAGGCGAAGGCGTACAAAGCCACACCGTCCAGCTCCCGGGCCGCGACGGGCATGGCGGTGCCGACGGCGGTGGCCTCGAAGGCGATAAGCAGGACGACGGAGACGATGCCGACACTGAGGGCCCGGTGGGACCGGCTCAGCACACCGCCGTCCTGCTCGACGGCTGGGTCCACGACGGCGGCGTCACGGGATTCAAGGGCACTCATGGTCGTCAGAGTAAGCTCCGCAACCGACATTGACCCCTGTCACGAGACGGACCGTCCCTGCGACCTTGGTCGTACGCCCCGAGCCCTTCTGTGAACGCGGCGTGGCAGTCACATTGCAGCCCCGGCCCTCCCCTTGAACACCCCCACCGCCCCCACCTACGGTCATTCACACGAACACGGCCGTGTGCCCGAGTGGTTCAGGGGCTCGCCTGCGCTGCATCCATCAGCGAGCTCCGCTCGCGGGGAGTCACGTGGGTCCGATTCCCGCCACGGCCGTGCAGCACAACCGAACACGGCCGTGTGCCCGAGTGGTTCAGGGGCTCGCCTGCGCTGCATCCATCAGCGAGCTCCGCTCGCGGGGAGTCACGTGGGTCCGATCCCCGCCACGGCCGTGCAGCACAACCGAACACGGCCGTGTGCCCGAGTGGTTCAGGGGCTCGCCTGCAAAGCGAGTTACGTGGGTTCGAATCCCGCCACGGCCTCCACTCACGTGACCAGGCTGAACGAAAGGCGGCACCCTCCGGGGGCACCGCCCTTTCGGCCGTCCCGTCCCAGCTCGTTGGAACAGGGCTAGGATCCGCCGCGCTGGGTGCCACCCTGCGTGCCGCCACCCTGGGTGCCGCCCTGCGTGCCACCGCCCTGGGTGCCGCCCTGCGCATTGCCACCGCCCGGCTTGCCGCCACCCTGGGTGCCGCCCTGGGTGCCGCCCTGCGCATTGCCACCGCCCGGCTTGCCGCCACCCTGGGTGCCGCCCTGGGTGCCGTTCGGCCGGTTGCCGAAGTTGCAAGTTGCGCCCGTCTGGCAGATGACCACGGGACCATTGTTCCGGCCACTATTGCGACCGCTATTACCGCCGTTCTTACTACCGCTATTTCGGCCGTTATTGGACCGGCCGTTATTGGACCAGCCGTTACAGTACTTGTAATTGTTCTTACATGAACGATCCGGGACACGCTGCTGTGCCGTCACCACTTGCTGCGCGCCGGGTTTTTGCACCGAAGCAGACGCACTGTCGAGAACCCCACCCATGAGTAGGGGGGGTATTGCCAGACCGGCAACGATGAGACTCCTGCGCATGAGTGACTCCTCGCGGCGCATCGATCTCTTGCAAAAGGCCGAGGCTAACCCTCACTGGTCGTAAGGCGACTCATTTATGGCCGACCACCAGGATCGAGTGACCCCATCGATGATGGCGAGACCCACGTTACTACTCGCAGACCGGACCGCCTAACGCTGGGAATGCTCAATACGGTTGAGCGATAAATATGTCCTGGTTCAACGACAATGCGACCGCGTTGCGGCCGAGAGGCTAGTACTACAGCCTCAGATCTTGTGACTGCTGATCGGTGATGTCGTTGTCTGGCCATGCTTGTCGATGTGGCGCCGGAGCATGTGGAGGGGTGGGCGGAGGAACCGGCCTCGCTCACCGCAGGGTTGGGGCGCTTGTTCGCGCGGCCGGAGCCGCGGGAGGTGTTCGCGGACCTGATTGAGGGTCTGCTGTCGGACCTGGGCCGCAAGAACGGCTGGCCGATGGCCGAGCGGGCCGGGCACGCCACCCCGCACCGGATCCAGAAGTTCCTCGGTGAGGCGTCCTGGGACGCGGGGGCGCTACTGGCCGAGGTCCAGGACTACATCGCCGGCCACCTCGGGAATGCGCAGGCCACGCCGGTGCTGGACGACACCCAGGTGATCAAGAAGGGGACGCGGTCGGTCGGGGTGGCCCGCCGGCACTGCGGGTCCACCGGGGACGCGCTAACTGCCAGGTCATGGTGATGCTCACCTACGCGGCCGAGTGCGGGCACACCTTTGGCACCAGCACGGTTGTTGCGGCGGGCCTGGGCGGCACGTTCGCGGCGAACGCCTACGCCGGCGCACCTCCGTCGGGCGGCCCCGGCGGCGGGGGCGGCGGTCACCAGGAGCCGACCGACGACAGGCGCTACCTCCGGGGCGTCTGGAGGACGGACCGGCACGGCTACGCGGTTCCGGGCCCTTCGGGCTGCGCACCGCCGGTCGGGTGGTCTTCGCGGACAGTCGGCACCCGCGCGTGGAGCGTCTGGAGAGTGGCGGCGCCTCTTTTGCCTTAACTGACGGTACGTCAACTACTGCGGCTGAGGGATGCCGCGATACCGGGAGGTTCGATGCGTCGGGAGTCTGGTGCAGGGGGAGGGATGTTCGGCTTGTCAGGCCGGCCGTCGTTCGCAAGACGTCGGTGGTCAAGGGCCGCCGCGCTCGTTGGGAGCCTGGCGCTCGGCGTCGTGGGGATGTCGGCCCAGGAAGCGTACGCACAAGGTCCGTGCGGCACGAACGGGACCTTCAGCGGTTCCACCTGTACGTACACCACGACCGGGGAGGACACGTTCACCGTTCCCGCCGGGGTGACCAGCATTCACGTGGTCGCCGACGGTGCCGCAGGCGGCTTCGGCGCCACGGTCAGCCCCGGAGGCGCCGGCGCACGGGTGACCGCGGACCTGACGGTCACGCCCGGCAGCACCTGGTATGTCGACGTCGGGGTGGGCGGAGGCGCCGGCGGCAGCGCCAATGGCGGGGCGGGCGGCGGCGAGTCCGACTTCCGTAATTGCTCCGCGTTCTCCTGCGCGCTAACCGGTGTTCCGTCGTCGGACCCGCGCCTGCTGGTGGGCGCCGGCGGTGGCGGAGGGGGCGGCGGCACTCACGACCCAAGGCCCGGCGGCGCCGGTGGTGTGGGGCCTGCCTACTGCAATCCCGGGTCTGACGGCACGGGCGTCAGCGGCGCCGGACAGGGCACCGGCGGAACGTGCACCACCGGCGGAACGGGCGGCGGAAGCAGCGGCGGTGGAACCGCCGGCACGAACGGATCACCGGGTCTCGGGGGCAACGGCGGCAACTTCGGATCTCCGTCCGGTGGCGGCGGAGGCGGCGCCGGCTTCTGGGGTGGTGGCGGTGGTGGCACGGGGAACGACACCGGTGCGGGCGGGGGCGGCGGTTCCAGCTTCGCCACCACGAGCGCGAACAACGTCTCCACGGTCGCCAACCCCAACACCACGCCGCAGGTGACCATCAGCTTCACGCCCGTGACGCCGGTGCCGACCCTGGTCACGACCCCCAACAGGACCACGGCCCGGGTGGGCACCCCGGTCATCGACCGCGCGACGGTGACAGGGAACGCCCAGTCCGGCAATCCGGCGGACTCCGGTGCGACGGTGAGATTCTTCGTCTGCGGGCCGCCGGCGTCGAGCTGCAACAGTGGCGGCACCCCGGTGGACGGTCCGCGACCTCTGACGGCCACATCGGCGACCAGCGCCACGGCCACGTCCGGGCCGTTCACGCCGACCGTCACCGGGACCTATTGCTTCCGCGCCGAGTACTCGGGCAACCCTAGCTACGCCCCGACGTCTGCGGACGGCAGCGGCGAGTGCTTCACCGTGACTCCCCGGGGTGGCGGGGGCTGGGGCGGCCCTTGGCACCCGAGCGATGGCTGGTACTACGACCTGAGCCACCCTCACTGGTAGTGGCCTCAACCGGTCGGACGGCCGACGGCTCTGAGACCGACCATGAGCGAGGTCTCAGGGCCGCCAGGCTGCGACGACGTCCCGCGGCCCCCACACCAGCTCGATCTCGCCCTCGGGCAGGGGCGTAGCGGACAGGGACACAACCGCCAGACCGCTGGTGCCGGGCGTGAAGCCCGGCACCTTGGCGGCCCCTTGAGCGAGAGCGGTCAGGTCGTGCCGGTCGAAGGGTGTACCGAGCCACTTCACCGATCCGGCGAAGTGGCTCGTCCCGGCGACGGGGCCACGGTCTGCACCGACGAGATCGATCTCGGGTGAGAACCGGCGGTGCCACCAGCCGCCGACCACCTCCGTGTCGGACCAGGGAAGTCGCCGGAGACCGCGGCCGGCTCCATGGCCTCAGGGATCAGCGGCTCGACGGCTCAAGTCCAACAGCAGACCCTCGATCAGGTCCGCGAACACCTCCCGCGGCTCCGGCCGCGCGACCAAGCGCCCGAACCCTGCGGTGAGCGAGGCCAGTTCCTCCGCCCACCCCTCCACATGCTCCGGCGCCACATCGACAAGCACGACCAGACAACGACATCACCGATCAGCAGTCACAAGATCTGAGGCTGTAGTACTAGAGCACCCCGCCCCGCTCGTCCTGGAAGAGTTCTGTCCAGTAGTGCCAGGGCGTGCGCGGGGTCGTGGGGTCCGCCGTCGACAGGGTGTGGATCATGGCCGCGGCGAGGTGGTCGTAGGCCGTCGTCGTCAGTTCGTGGCGCAGGTGGGCGTCGATCGTGCGCTCGTGGTGCAGGAGCCAGAGCGTGTAGGCGAGGGTGGAGACGTCGGTGTTGAGGGGGTAGAGCGTCGCCTCCGGTTCGCTGAAGGTCAGGACCGCGCCCGTTCGGCCGTCGATCACCAGGCTGTTGTCCCCGATCAGGTGGCCGAGGCGGATCAGGTGGTCGCAGTGGGCCGGGAGGTCGGACAGGGGATAGTCGCCCCGCTCGTCGGCCATGTACTCCCGCAGCGTCGGCAGCGGGACGTCCGTGTCGGCGTGGAAGAGGACCGCCTGCTCGGGCAGCCCCGTCTCCCGCAGGAAGCGGCGGGTCGGCTCGTGGGAGAGCGTCGACGGGAAGTCGACCTCCTCGAAACGGGTCACTCTGCCCTGCCCGAACTCCTGGTCCAGCATGCGCGCCGGGACGTCCAGGGTGAGTCCGGACGCCGTGCCGGGGCCCGCGGCGAGGGAGAGGGGACGGATCAGGGCCGCCGCCTTCCAGTAGGGCGGGACCTGGCCGTCCGTGCCCTCCGCGAAGAGGGAGAGGAGACGGCGGGTCGCCTCGGCCGCCGCCTCGGGGCCGTACCGGCCGGCCAGGGAGGCGAAACGGCCGCGCAGGCCCGCCAGTTCCTCCGTGACCGCGGCGAAGCGCAGCAGCGTGTGCAGGGAGGGCGCGAAGGGGCGGGCGCCGGAGGGGTCGAAGAGGTAGGCGGTCGTCAGCTCGCCCGTGGCCCCGTCGAGCAGGATCGACTCGCGCTCCATGCCCGCCGGGTTGAGCAGTTCGCCTATCACCAGCCGGTCCCGCAGCTCGGCGGCCACCCGGAACGGGGCGTCCGCGGCGTCGGCGAACTTGCGCAGGCCATGCGTGCGGAGGGGGGAGAAGGTCAGCAGGTCGGTCTCCGTGGGCAGCCCGGAGTCACCGAGCAGGCCGCGCGTCGGAGCATGCGTGACGTAGCGGTCGAGCTCCGCCTCGGTCAGCGTGATCGCCGGGATCCCGGCGTCGGTCGTGCTCATCGCTCCCCCGCGATCTTCCCCGTCGGTGCACGTCGAGTCCGTGAGCGCAACTGCCCCCACCACTCAGCACACTACGCCGCCCCACTGACAACGGCCCTCGGCAGAAGGGACGCCGGACGGCCCGGGCACGTTCCCCCACGCCTCAGGTGAAGTAGACGCCGCCCAGTACGACGGCCAGGGCCGCCACCAGGAACAGCAGGACCCAGAGGAACAGCTTGCCCACGCTCGGCGGGGGCTCGTAGCGCGGCTCGTCCGAAGCCTGCGAGGCTTCCGGGGCCTGCGGGGCTTCCGGGGCCCGGGAGGTCCTCGAGGTCTCGTGCGTGCTCACTGGGCCGTCACCACCGCTGCCTGCGGGCGGATCGGAAGGCGGTTGACCGGGCGGCCGGTGGCCGCCCGGACGGCGGAGGCGATCGCGGCCGGTGCCGTCACGACCGGGACCGCGCTGACCGACTTGGCGCCGAAGGGCGCGACGACGTCCCGTTCCTCGACGAGTTTGACGATCCGGATGTCCGGCGCGTCCAGGGCGGTCGGCAGGGCGTAACCGGTCAGGTCGGGATGGCGGATCAGGCCGCGCGGAGTGCGGAGGTTCTCGGTGAGCGCGATGCCCACGCCCTGGGTGACGCCGGCCTCGATGCGGGCGGCCAGCTGGGCCGGGTTCAGGATCCGGCCCACGTCCTGCGCCACCGCCAGCTCCACCACCCGGACCGAGCCCAGCTCGATGTCGACGTCCACCACCGCGCGGATGGCGCAGAAGGCCAGGCCGACGAAGGCGTCGCCCTGACCGGCGGCGTTCAGCGGCTCGGTGGGGTGCGGGCGGCACTGCGCCGTGGCCCACAGCTCCTTGCCGTCCATCGCCTCCGTGACGGTGGTCGACAGCACGCCGTCGTACGAGGTGATCTTGCCGTCGGTGATCTGCAGCAGCTCCGTCGACATGCCGAACTTGTGGGCGAGCGGCTGGAGGAGCTGGGTGCGGACCATCTTCGCAGCGCGCTCCACCGCGCCGCCCGACACCCAGGTGTGCCGGCCCCGGCAGCCCGCGCCCGCCGGCGGCTGGTCGGTGTCGACCGGGGCGACGTGGACCTCCTCGATTCCGAGGGTCTCCTGGACGATCTGCCGGGCGAGCGTGGTGAAGCCCTGGCCGGTCTCCACGGCCGCGCAGAGGACGGTGGCGACGCCGTCGTGGACCTTGACGGTGGCCGTGGACACCTCGTCGGCGCCCTCCGCGCCGAGCATGTGCACCATGCCCAGGCCGTAGCCGACGCCCCGGCGCACCGCACCCGGCTCGCCCGCGCCCTCGGGGCCGCCGGGCAGCAGCCACTCGTCCTCGGGCGTGTCCTTCGGGAGGGCGGGCAGCGGGAAGTCCCGTACGGTCTGGAGGAGTTCGGCCACCGGGGCGGGACACGTCACCGTCTGGCCGATCGGCAGCACGTCCCCGGTCGCGAGGACGTTGCGCAACCGCACCTCGGCCGGGTCCAGCCCGAGCTTCTTCGCCAGCTTGTCCATCTGCGCCTCGTAGGCCGCGCACACCTGCATCGCGCCCTCGCCGCGCACATGGCCGGAAGGCGGGTTGTTGGTGCGTACGGCCCAGCCCTCGATGAAGGCGTTCGGGACGACGTACGGGCCGCACGCGAAGGAGACGGCGGCGGCCAGCGCTTCGGAGGACGTGTCGGAGTACGCGCCCGCGTCCAGCAGGATCTGCGCCTCCACCTTCACCAACTTGCCCTCGGCGTCGGCGTGGTGGCGGTAGCGCAGCAGGGTGGGGTGGCGGTGGGCGTGGCCGAGGAAGGACTCCTCACGGGTCGCCGTCAGCTTCACCGGGCAGCCGGTCCGCAGGGCGAGCAGGCCGAGCGGGAGCTGGAAGCCCTGGTCCTCGCGGTCGGCCGTGGCTCCGGGCACCCCGGTGACCACGATCTTCACCTGATCGGGGGACAGGCCGTAGCAGGCGGCGGCCGTGTTGCGGTCGGCGTGCGGGTCGGTGGAGGCCAGGTACAGCTCCACCCCGCCGTCCGGGCGCGGCACGGCGAGGCCGGCCTCGGCGCCGATCGGGGCCGGGTCCTGGCGCCCTATGCGGTACAGGCCCTCGACGACGACCTCGCCTGCGGCCTCCGGGTCGCCGTGGTGCAGCGGGATGTGCCGGATCAGGTTGCCGTCGGGGTGCAGCGGCTCGGCCTCGAAGGCCTGCTCGGGATCGGTGATCGGGTCGAGGACCTCGTACTCGACGATGACGGCGGCGGCGGCCATCCGCGCGGTGTCCGGGTGGTCGGCGGCGACGGCCGCGATGGGCTCGCCGTGGTGCCGTACGACCTCGGAGGCGAACACCGGGCGGTCGGGCGTGCCCCGGCCGTGGCGGGGGGTGCCGGGCACGTCCTCGTGGGTGATGACGGCGCGTACGCCGGGCATCTCGCGCGCGTGGGTCGTGTCGACGGAGACGATGCGCGCGTGCGCGTGCGGGGAGCGCAGCACGGCCGCCCAGAGCAGGCCCTCGGCCCACAGGTCGGCCGCGTACGGGAAGGTGCCCTCGGTCTTGGCGCGGGCGTCGGCGTGCGGCAGCGAGGCGCCGAGGCCGTGCGGCCACGCGTCGGCCTCGGGGACCGCTTCCGCGGCGGTGGTCGCCGTGGCGGCTTCGTTGCTCACGCCTGGCCTCCGTCCTGGCCGTAGTGCGGGTCGTGCGGGCCGTGCGGATCGTGCGGTCCCGGGGTGCCGTACGGGTCGGGCGCGCCGTACGGATCCGGGGTGCCGCCGTAGCCGGCGGACGTGCCGTGCGGCGGGTCGAACGCGCCCGGTGCCTCGAACGCCGACGGGTTGACGCCGCCCGAGCCGGGGCCCGCCTGGTGCGGAATACGTGCCTCCTCGGCGTCCGCGCCGGGAGCGGAGTGCGACGCCTCGCGTTCGGCGACGACCTCCTTGACGGCCTCCACGACACCCCGGTAGCCGGAGCAGCGGCACAGGTTGCCGCACAGTGCCTGCCGGGTCTCCAGCTCGGTCGGCGCGGGGTTGCCCTCCAGCAGGTCGTGCACGGTCATCGCCATGCCCGGCACGCAGAAACCGCACTGCACGGCACCGCAGCGGGCGAGCGCGCGCTGTACGTCCGAGGGCTGCCCGTCGACGGCCAGGCCCTCGACCGTACGCACCTCGCTGCCGGCCGCCGTGACCGCCGGGACCAGGCAGGAGGCCACCAGGCGCCCGTCGACCTGCACGTTGCAGGCACCGCATTCGCCCTGCGAGCAGCCGTCCTTGGCGCCCGCGAGACCCAGGCGCTCGCGCAGGACGTAGAGCAGCGACTCGCCGATCCAGGCGTCGGTGACGGGGCGGTCGGCGCCGTTGACGCGCAGGACGTAGGAGGCGAGGGGGTGGTCGTCGTGCGGCGGCAGGGGCGCGTGGTGCTCCTCCGCGGCGGCCTCGTGCGGGGACGCGGGGTGCTCACCGGGGGCCTCGGCGTCGCCCTCGGGCGTGTCGTCCGGCGGGGCGGCCGCGGTGTCGTCGGCGTCGGCCGGGTGTGCGGCTTCGGGTTCGACTGCTTCGGCCGGGTCCTGCGGTGCCTCCGGGCCGGGGGGTGCCGGCGCGGCGGCGGCCGTCGTCGCGGCCTGTGGGGCCGTGGCGGGGGCCGGGGGCTCCGTGGGCTCCTCGTGGCCTGCCGGGCCGTCAGCGGGGCGCTCAGGGGCCTTCGCAGGGCCGTGGGCGTCCGCGTCCGGCGCCGCTCCGGGCCGGGGCCGCTGCTCCCGGTCGGTGTGACCGGGCTCGGCGTGGCCGGCGTCCTCGTGGCCCGGCTCGTGCCCCGGCTCCGCCTGCTCCGGCTCCGCACGACCGGCCGGAACGTGCCCGTACGGCTCCTCCGGCCCGTATCCGTCGTCCGGCCCGTACCCCTCCGGCGCCGTGCCGCCCGCCGGATGTGCGCCGGTGTGGTCGGGCACGGGGGTGCCGGGGTGGGCCGGAGGCCGGGAGTCGGCCGGGCTGCCCCAGGGGTGGCCCGTCCCCTCCGTCGCCCAGGGTGCGGGCGCGCCGCCGGGCAGGGTGGCCGGCGGCGTGCCGCCCCACTGCTCGACCAGGGAGGACGTGGTGAACTCGCCGGACTCGTCCGGAAGATCGCCGCCGGCGACGGGGATGGACCACTGCCCGGTGACGTCGTGCCCGGGTGCGGCCGGGGCCGCGGGCTCCTCGAAGGTCCAGTGCTGGGTCGCGCCGGGCTGGTAGGTGAAGCGGTCGTCCGTGCCCTGGGCCGAGGGCGTGGCGTTCGGGTCGGGCCACTGGGGGTCGTCGGCGGCCGCGCTCCAGCTGCCGGTCGCCGCCGGGTCGGCGGTGCCGGGGGCGACCGCTATCTGCGGCGGCACGTAACCGTGTCCCGGTGCGGCCAGCGGGCTGTCGCCGTTCAGCAGGGCGTCGATGCCGCCCTCGGGGAGCTTGACGAACGCGGTGGCGCCGTCGTCGTAGTCGCCCTGGGGCAGCGGGTTCCAGCGTCCGCCGCCCTGGTGCGTGCCCTCTCCGTGCTGGTCGTCGGTCACGACAGCGCCCTCCCCAGTGCTCGTCGGGCCAGTGCGGCGACGGTGCGCCGCAGGTGCAGTACGGCGGGCGGAAGCGGGGTCACCGAGCCGTCGGGCTCGGGTGCCGGATCCGGGATGCAGGCCGCGGCCACGTACTCGCCGAAGGCGTTCAGGGCCTCCGGGACGAGCGCGCGGTCGTTGTCCCAGTCGATCAGCTGGGCGACCCACTGCTCGGCCTCCAGGGGGCGCAGCGGCATCGGCGCTATGGCACCGACGGCGCACCGCACCCCGCGCCGGGCGGGATCGAGGACGAGGGCCACGGAGGCCAGCGCGCGGCCCGGGCCGGTTCGTCCGGTGGCCTTGAGGAAGACCTGCGGGGCGTGCAGCAGCGGCACGCGCACGTAGCCGATGAGTTCGCCGCCGTGCAGCATCTCCACGCCGGCCAGCAGGTGCGACACCGGGATCTCCCGGCGGGCTCCGCCCGGGCCCGCGATGACCAGCGTCGCCTCCAGGGCGGCCAGCACCGGCAGCGCGTCCCCGGTTGGGGCGGCCGAGGCGATGTTGCCGCCCAGGGTGCCGGCGTTGCGGATGTGCGGCGGGCCGGCCGCGCGGGCGGCGGCGGCGAGCGCCGGGATCAGGGCCGCGAAGTCGGGACGGCCCATCCGCGCGTGCGTGAGGCCCGCGCCGAGCAGCGCGTGGCCGTCCTGGTACTGCCAGCCGCGGATCTCGCTGATCCGCCCGAGGCCCACCAGGGCGGCGGGCCTGAGCTGGCCGGAGTTGACGGCGGCCATGAGGTCGGTGCCGCCCGCCACCGGGACGGCCGTGGGCATGGCGGTGAGGGCCGCCACGGCCTCGTCCAGTGTCGTGGGCAGCGTGACGGCCTGCGCCGCCTGCGGTGCGTGCGTGGTCAAACCGGCTGCCCCTTCCCGCTGCCCCACCTGGTCCCACCTGTGTGGCCGTACGGTACGTGCTCACAGGGCGGACGTGGCAACTCTGGCACATCTTCGCGAGGGCCGAACGCGGGGGTCCGCTAGGAGGCATTCGCCCGCCTCACCAGGGAGATGGTCCGATTTCGCACAGCATCACCGGTGAGCGCGGATTGCCACTCTTCGGTGATGCTTGAGGTCTTTTTCCATTACCAGTTCGGAAGCACCCCTTCGACTATCTGTTCGGGGGCTTTCCCTCGATCGGACGGCCGGGGACACCGGGACGTTTCTGCCACGGCCGGGGGCCGGCCGGTGGCCGGTAGGCGACCCCGAGGGCGTCGAGCCGCCGGTAGTGGGCGGCCATCCGGCGCTCGAAGTCCGCGAAGTCCCGGTCCGCCGGGGCGGGCAGCCGGCTCCAGGCGACCTCGGCGAACGCGGCGAGCCGCGGAAACGTCTGGTAGTCCACGCGCGCGGCGTCCTCCAGCACCTCGGTCCACACGTTGGCCTGCGTGCCCAGCACGTGCCGGGCCTCCTCCGCGGTGAGTTGGGGCGGCACCGGCTCGAACCGGTAGACGTCCTCCAGGGTGCGCACGAAGCCGATCGGCACCGGCTCGTCCTCGCCCGGCGCCTGACGGTGGTCCAGATACACGTACTGCTCCGGGCACATGACCACGTCGTGACCGGCCCGCGCGGCGGCGATCCCGCCGCCGTATCCGCGCCAGGAGGACACCGCCGCGCCCCGGGCGAGGCCGCCCTCGAGGATCTCGTCCCAGCCGATGAGCCGGCGCCCGCGCGCGGCGAGCCACGCGTCGAAGTGGCCGACGAACCAGGACTGCAGCCCGTCCTCGTCGGCCAGCCCCAGTTCGTTGATGCGGGTCTTGGCGGTCACCGACTCGCTCCACTGCTCCTTGCGGCACTCGTCACCACCGATGTGGATGAACCGCGAAGGGAACAGTTCCAGTACCTCCTCGAACACCCCTTCGTAAAACCGCAGGGTGGTGTCGGTGGGAGCCAGTACGTTGGAGGAGATCCCCCAGTCGTCCCAGACGGAGAGGGCCGTGGTGTCGATGACGTCGGTGTTGCCGAGTTCCGGGTACGCGGCGATGGCGGCCTGCGAGTGTCCCGGTACGTCGATCTCCGGGACGACGGTGATGTGCCGCTCGGCGGCGTAGGCGACGATCTCCCGGATGTCGTCCTGGGTGTAGTAGCCGCCGTGCGGTTTCTGCTCCCACAGCGGTGAGGCCCGATGACCGAATTTCGACCGTGCCCGCCAGGACGCGGTCTCGGCCAGCTTCGGGTAGCGCTTGATCTCGATCCGCCAGCCCTGGTCGTCCGTCAGGTGGAAGTGGAAGACGTTGAGTTTGTGCGCGGCCATCAGGTCCAGGTAGCGCAGCACCCCGTCCTTGGGCATGAAGTGGCGGGCCACGTCGAGCAGGAGCCCGCGCCAGCGGAACCGGGGGGCGTCGTGGATGGTGACGGCGGGGAACTCCCACTCCTGCCGCCCGCTGACCGGGGCGCGCCGGAAGGCCTCCGGGCCGAGCAGTTGACGGAAGGTCTGGGCGCCCCAGAACACGCCGGCCTCGCTCGCACCGTCGATGGCGATGAGATGTCCGTCGGCGCACATCCGGTAACCCTCGTCGCTGCCGAGTTCGTCCGCGAGCCCGGGGGTGATCCGCAGCAGGATGCGGCAGCCGCCGTCGCGGAGCGGCGCCAGCGGCAGACCGGTCGCCGCGCCGACGGTCGCGCGCAGCCACCGCGCGACCCGCTCGGTGCCCTCGCCGGCCTGGATCTCGGTGTCCGCGTCGATCACGTACCCGGTGCCACCGCCCGGCAGCGAGGCCGAGATCCGCTCCGGGGCCGGGATCAGCGTCACGTCCGGTTCCGGGAAAAGGGGTGTGTCGCTCATACCGCCGTCGCACCTCCGCACCAGCGTTGCACCGCGTGCAACGGCCGTTCCGCTCCGCACCGCTAGGGAGGCTACGGAGTCCGGTGACGGCCGACAAGAGGTCTGAACCACTTCGCGCCGGGAGCGCGCGAAGACCCCCGGGACAGGCGTGCACGCACGCGTCCCGGGGGCCTCACGAGACTCGGGCCGGCGGGGAGACCCCTACTTGCCGCCGCCCTTGTCGCCGCCCTTGTCGCCGCCGCCACTGCCCATGGACTCGTAGATCTCCTTGCACATGGGGCACACGGGGTACTTCTTCGGGTCGCGGCCCGGCACCCAGACCTTGCCGCACAGCGCCACGACGGGGGTGCCGTCGAGGGCGCTCGCCATGATCTTGTCCTTCTGGACGTAGTGGGCGAAGCGCTCGTGGTCGCCGTCACCGTGGGACACCTGCGGCGTCGGCTCTACGAGGGTCCCCGTACCAGTCCCGCGCTCGGGCTCGAGAGTGCTCATACCGCCCAGGGTACTGAAAGCTCACACGCATCAGTTGAGCGAAGGGTCGTCCGGATACGTGGCCACCATCGCCAGCTCGTTGCGCTGACGGCGCAGCACCTCGCGCCAGAGTCTCTCGGGCGCCGGCGAGGAGACGTCCCCCGGCTCGGACTCGACCACGTACCAGGCGCCCTCGACCAGCTCGTCCTCCAGCTGGCCGGGGCCCCAGCCGGCGTACCCGGCGAAGATCCTCAGGGACCCGAGGGCGGAGGCGAGCAGTTCCGGCGGGGCCTCCAGGTCGACCAGGCCGATCGCGCCGTGCACCCGGCGCCAGCCCAGCGGGGCGAGGTCGCCGTTGGACCCGCCCGGGATGACCGCGACGCCGAGCGCCGAGTCCAGCGAGACGGGTCCGCCCTGGAAGACCACACCGGGCTCGCCGGCGAGGTCCGCCCAGCCCTCCAGGATGTCGCCGACGTCCACCGGGGTGGGGCGGTTGAGGACGACACCGAGGGAGCCCTCCTCGTCGTGGTCGAGAAGGAGCACCACCGCGCGGTCGAAGTTGGGGTCCGCCAGGGCGGGAGTGGCCACGAGCAGCCGCCCTGTGAGCGAGGACACCTCGGTCATGCCAGACATGATCCCGCATCTTCCCCCGGTGTGGGGAGCCAATGCGGGGTACCCAGGCCAGGGCGTAGGGGAGCAAGTCCGGCGCCCGCCGGACCGGTGACCCCATGTGCCCGATAGGGAACGGTTCGTGTTGTGACACAGCTATGACGCGACTGGGCGGTACTTGGGCTTAACGACGGGGGGTGATCGGCGATTACCCTGTCTTCCCGGCCCCTGCGCACAGTGATCGGCCGGCCCCTGCCCAACTCATCGGAACGCGAGATTCATGACCGTCAACGACGATGTCCTGCTTGTCCACGGCGGAACCCCGCTGGAGGGCGAGATCCGTGTCCGCGGTGCGAAGAACCTCGTACCGAAGGCCATGGTCGCCGCCCTGCTGGGCAGCGCGCCGAGCCGCCTGCGCAACGTTCCCGACATCCGTGACGTGCGAGTGGTGCGCGGCCTGCTCCAGCTGCACGGGGTGACGGTCCGCCCGGGTGAGGAACCCGGCGAGCTGGTGCTGGACCCGACGCACGTCGAGAGCGCCAATGTGGCTGACATCGATGCCCACGCGGGCTCCAGCCGTATCCCGATCCTCTTCTGCGGCCCGCTGCTGCACCGTCTCGGGCACGCGTTCATCCCCGGCCTCGGCGGCTGTGACATCGGCGGCCGGCCCATCGACTTCCACTTCGACGTGCTGCGGCAGTTCGGCGCGACCATCGAGAAGCGCGCGGACGGGCAGTACCTGGAGGCCCCGCAGCGGCTGCGCGGCACGAAGATCCGGCTGCCGTACCCTTCGGTCGGCGCGACCGAGCAGGTGCTGCTGACGGCGGTCCTCGCCGAAGGCGTCACCGAGCTGTCCAACGCGGCCGTCGAGCCGGAGATCGAGGACCTCATCTGCGTGCTGCAGAAGATGGGCGCGATCATCGCGATGGACACCGACCGCACGATCCGCATCACCGGTGTGGACAAGCTCGGCGGCTACACCCACCGTGCCCTGTCGGACCGTCTGGAGGCGGCGTCCTGGGCGTCGGCGGCCCTGGCGACCAACGGCAACATCTACGTCCGCGGCGCCCAGCAGCGCTCGATGATGACGTTCCTGAACACCTACCGGAAGGTGGGCGGCGCCTTCGAGATCGACGACGAGGGCATCCGCTTCTGGCACCCCGGCGGCCAGCTGAAGTCCATCGCGCTGGAGACGGACGTGCACCCCGGTTTCCAGACCGACTGGCAGCAGCCGCTGGTGGTGGCACTCACGCAGGCCACGGGCCTGTCCATCATCCACGAGACGGTGTACGAGTCCCGGCTGGGCTTCACCTCCGCGCTCAACCAGATGGGCGCGCACATCCAGCTCTACCGCGAGTGCCTGGGCGGCTCGGACTGCCGTTTCGGCCAGCGCAACTTCCTGCACTCGGCGGTCGTCTCGGGCCCGACGAAGCTGCAGGGCGCCGACCTGGTCATCCCGGACCTGCGGGGCGGCTTCTCGTACCTCATCGCGGCCCTGGCCGCCGAGGGCACGTCCCGGGTCCACGGCATCGACCTGATCAACCGCGGCTACGAGAACTTCATGGAGAAGCTCGTGGAACTGGGCGCGAAGGTGGAGCTGCCGGGCAAGGCGCTCGGCTAGCCCCCGGATACGCCAAAAGGGCGGCCCACCTCGGCGAGAGGGGGGCCGCCCTTTGGGCGTCGTCAGCTGCGGCGCGCCCCCGAAGGGGCGCGGGGAACTGCGCGGCCGGCCACAGGCGGCCCGCAGTCACCCACGGCGCTCCAGTGGACCGGCGCTCGCAGCGGAGCGCTTACTTGCCCTTGGCCGCTTCCTTGAGCTTCGAGCCCGCGGTGACCTTCACGCTGTAGCCGGCCGGGATGTTGATCGGCTCGCCGGTCTGCGGGTTGCGCGCGGTGCGAGCGGCACGGTGGGTGCGCTCGAAGGTCAGGAAGCCGGGGATGGTGACCTTCTCGTCGCCCTTGGCGACGATCTCGCCGACGGTCTCGGCGAACGCGGCCAGCACGGCGTCGGCGTCCTTGCGGGTCACCTCGGCGCGGTCGGCCAGCGCGGCCACCAGCTCACTGCGGTTCATGTTGTTACTCCCGTGTTCTTCTTGCCGTTGGGGTGTGCCACGCGGCGGATCCGCCCGAGGCACTGCGATGCCGATGCGCTCGCGCCCAGGGACGCATCCTGCCCCTACCTGCGGCGGTAAAGCCAATCCGGCACCCGTAGGAGTCGTGGGAACACCCTGGGGAGTCACACGAAAAGCGCCTGCTCGGCCGTCACCCTAGAGCGCACCCGGCATGTGCTGGTTCCACGACGCGCCGGTGCGGGGGCCGGTCGTGGTGATCCTCACAGCCCCTGCACAGTACGTCACGCGGTGTCTAGACGGTCGCTCCGGCCGCCTTCGCGGCCTCGCGGACGGCGCCGGCGACCGCGCCCGCGACCTTGTCGTTGAAGACGCTCGGGACGATGTAGTTCGGGTTCAGCTCGTCCTCGGTCACCACGTCGGCGAGGGCCTGGGCGGCGGCGAGCATCATCTCCGTGTTGACGGTGCGGGACTGGGCGTCCAGCAGGCCGCGGAAGACACCCGGGAAGACCAGCACGTTGTTGATCTGGTTCGGGAAGTCGGAGCGGCCGGTGGCCACGACCGCCGCGGTCTGGCGGGCGATCGCCGGGTCCACCTCGGGGTCGGGGTTCGCGAGCGCGAACACGATGGCACCGTCGGCCATGGCGGCCACGTCGTCGCCGTCGAGGACGTTCGGGGCGGAGACGCCGATGAAGACGTCGGCGCCGTGCACGGCCTCCTTCAGCGTGCCGGTGAGGCCCTCGGGGTTGGTGTTGTCGGCGATCCAGCGCAGCGCCGAGCCGGTCGGGGCGTCCACCAGGTCCTCGCGGCCGGCGTGGACGACACCGTGGATGTCGGCGACGACGGCGTTCTTCACGCCCGCCGCGAGCAGCAGCTTGAGGATGGCCGTACCGGCGGCGCCGGCGCCGGACATGACGACCCGGATGTTCTCGATCGCCTTGTCCGTGACGCGCAGGGCGTTGGTCAGGGCGGCGAGGACGACGATCGCGGTGCCGTGCTGGTCGTCGTGGAAGACGGGGATGTCGAGGGCCTCGCGCAGCCGGGCCTCGATCTCGAAGCAGCGGGGGGCGGAGATGTCCTCGAGGTTGATGCCGGCGAACCCGGGGGCGATCGCCTTGACGATCTCCACGATCGCGTCGCTGTCCTGGGTGTCCAGGCAGATCGGCCAGGCGTCGATGCCGGCGAAGCGCTTGAAGAGGGCCGCCTTGCCCTCCATGACGGGCAGCGCGGCCTTGGGGCCGATGTTGCCCAGGCCGAGCACGGCGGAGCCGTCCGTCACGACCGCAACCGAGTTGCGCTTGATGGTGAGGCGGCGGGCGTCCTCGGGGTTCTGGGCGATGGCCATGCAGACGCGGGCCACACCCGGCGTGTAGACCATGGAGAGGTCGTCACGGTTGCGGATGGGGTGCTTCGACGCCATCTCGATCTTGCCGCCGAGGTGCATCAGGAACGTACGGTCGGAGACCTTGCCGAGGACGACGCCCTCGATGCCGCGCAGCTTCTCGACGATCTCGTCGGCGTGCGCCGTGGAGGAGGCGGCGATGGTGACGTCGATACGGAGCTTCTCGTGACCGGAAGCGGTGACGTCGAGGCCGGTCACCGAGCCTCCGGAGGACTCCACCGCGGTGGTGAGCTGCGAGACGGCGGTTCCGCTCGCGGGCACCTCCAGCCGGATGGTCATCGAGTAGGAGACGCTGGGCGCCGTTGCCATGGCCGACTTCCTCTGCTTTCACCGTGTCGCGAGTTGTGCCGTCCGATCGTCGCACCTACCGCTCAGTACGTGGTAGTCGCCCTGGGTTGCGGACGTTTTGTTCACAGGAACCCGACCGGTAGGTGCACAGTTTCGGAAAACCACTTCCACCATACGAGAAACGATCAGGCGAGAGAAGAGGACGGGCAGACGAAAGAGGCCCACGTCACATCGGACGTGGGCCTCTCACGAGTTCAGTGACACCGACCCGCCATGCTCGCCTCGCGGCAAGTGGTCCCTCTGAGGGACGAAGGTTGGGCCCGGGGGCTTGGATCGGGCCGGTGCCACACCCAGGCTAACAAACCGACGGCGGAAGCCCTTCCCCCTGCGGGGAGTTCACAGGAATCAGTCCCTGAGCAGGTCCGGCACCCCGGAAGCGTCCGGCTCGTCCCGGTCCCCCGAGACCACCGTCAGCTGCTGGGTAGCCCGGGTCAGCGCCACGTACAGCACGCGCAGGCCCGCCGGGGACTCGTCCGCGATCTCCGCGGGGGACACGACGACCGTCGCGTCGTACTCCAGGCCCTTGGCCTCCAGGCTGCCGAGGGCCACGACCCGGTCGCCGAGCCCGGCCAGCCAGCGCCGGGCCTCCGCGCGCCGGTTCATCGCGACGACCACGCCGACCGTGCCGTCCACCACGCCCAGCAGCCGTTCGGCCTCCGCCCGGACGGTGGCCGCCTGCGAGTCCCGGACGACGACGAAGCGCGGCTCGACCCCGGTGGACCGTACGGCGCTGGGCGCCTCGGAGCCGGGCATGGCGAGCGCGAGCACCTTGGCGGCCAGCTCGGCGATCTCGGCCGGGTTGCGGTAGTTCACGGTGAGCTGGAAGCGGCGCCGGGGCCGGGTGCCGAGGGCCTCGTCGCGGGCCTCGGCCGCCTCGTCCGGGTCGGACCAGGAGGACTGGGCCGGGTCGCCGACCACCGTCCAGGTGGCGTGCCGGCCGCGGCGGCCGACCATGCGCCACTGCATCGGGGTCAGGTCCTGCGCCTCGTCCACGATGACGTGCGCGTACTCGGTGCGCTCCTGCGCGAGGCGCTCGGCCCGCTCCCGCTGGCTCTCCTCACGCACCGGCATCAGCTCCTCCAGGCCGGTGAGCTGGTCCAGCGGGTCGAGCTCGCGCTTCTTCTTCGGCCGGGCCGGGGCACCGAGGATCGCCTGGAGCTCGTCGAGCATGGCGATGTCGTGCACGGAGTACCCGTCCCGCTTCAGCGAGCGGGCGACCTTGCGCACCTCTCCGGGGTTGAGGATCCGGCGGGCCCAGCGGCCGAGCCGTCTCTCGTCGGCCATGGCGTCGAGCACCGCCTTCGGGGTCAGCTCGGGCCACCAGGCGTCGAAGAACGCGAGGAAGGAGTCCTCGCTCCTGACGTCCTCGTCGAAGGAGGAGCGCAGCTCGGCGGCCAGCTCCGGGTCGGTGTGCCGGCCTGCCGCCCCGGACTTCGCCCACAGGGCGTCCAGGAGCAGCTTGCGGGCGCGCGGGCGGAGCAGGTTGACGGGCGCGGTGCCGCCGAGGGCGGTACGGCGGACCCGTTCCAGCTCGGCCGTCTCCAGCTCCAGACGGCGCCCGAAGGCGACGACGCGGAGGCGGTCGGTCGTCCCGGTGACCGTCCTCGTCTCGTCCGCCTCGTCCTCGTCGTCGAGGGCGAGCTGCCCCACCGGGGCGCTCGGCCCCAGCTCCAGCGCGCCCCGGGCCGCCTTGCGCAGCACCTTCAGCATCCGGTACGAGCCCTTGGCGCGGGCCACGGACGGGGAGTCGTACAGCGTGGCCTCGGCGCCGTCGACGAGTGAGCCGATCGCGCGGATGGCGACCTGGCCCTCCTCGCCGAGCGAGGGCAGCACGCCCTCGGTGTAGGCGACGAGCAGCGGGGTCGGGGAGACGATCAGGATGCCGCCCGCGTAGCGTCTGCGGTCCTGGTAGAGCAGGTAGGCGGCGCGGTGCAGGGCGACGGCGGTCTTGCCGGTGCCGGGGCCGCCCTCGACGTAGGTGATGGAGGCGGCAGGGGCGCGGATGACCAGGTCCTGCTCGGCCTGGATGGAGGAGACGATGTCCCGCATGGTGTGGCTGCGGGCCTGGCCGAGGGCGGCCATGAGGGCGCCGTCGCCGATGACGGGCAGCTCGTGGCCGTCGAGGCGGGCCGTCAGCTCGGGCCGCATCAGGTCGTCCTCGACGCCGAGCACCCGGCGCCCCTTGGACCGGATGACGCGGCGCCGTACGACCCGGCCGGGGTCGACGGGGGTGGCCCGGTAGAAGGGTGCGGCGGCGGGAGCGCGCCAGTCGATGACGAGCGGTGCGTAGTCCTCGTCGAGGACGCCGATGCGCCCGATGTGCAGGGTCTCGGCGATGTCGGCGGTGTGGTCGTCCCGCACCGCGCCCTCGGCGGGTTCCACGGCGGTGTAGGCGCCGTCGGGCCCCTTCTTGCCGTCCTTGCCGAGGAGCAGGTCGATCCGGCCGAAGAGGAAGTCCTCGAACTCGTTGTTGAGCCGGTTCAGGTGGATGCCGGCCCGGAAGACCTGTGCGTCGCGCTCGGCCAGCGCGCCCGGGGTGCCGACCTGGCCGCGCTGGGCGGCGTCGTTCATCAGGAACTCGGCCTCGTGGATCTTCTCCTCGAGCCGCCGGTACACCCGGTCCAGGTGTGCCTGTTCGACGCTGATCTCTCGGTCACGGACGGAGTCGTGTGCGTCCTGTACCGAGCCGACCGCGGACTGCTGAACCTGAGCGGCCACCGGACCCCCTTCTGACGTGCTGGGCAGCCGTCAACCGTACGCGAAGGGGGCCCACCGAAGCTACGCGTCCACTTGGACCAGCTTCTTCCCGTCGAAGGTCACGACCTCGAAGTGGTCGATCTCGTTGGGCTTGAAGGCCGCCGCGCCGCCGATGTACAGCGGTTTCTTGGACTCCGGCGTCTTCCCGTTCGGGATGCCGTAGCCCCACTTCGGCACGGACCAGGAGGACATGGTCACCCGCTGGCCGTTCTTCGCGACGAGCACCAGGGAGCACTTGAGCGGCCCCTTGGCGTTCTTCAGCTCCAGCACCGTCTGTGTGCCCCAGACCTTCTCGGCCATGGCGACGGTGGCGCTGATCTGCGACGACGGGTCCGTGGCCGACTTCTTGTCGGGCAGGGAGGCGAAGGTGGTCTGCGCGGTGGACGCGGCGACCTGCCCTCCCCCGTCCGAGCCGCTGTTCACCGCGACCGCGGCCAGCGGCCCGGCGATGATCAGGGCGGCCGCCGCGGCGATCATGTAGAAGCTGCGGCGGCGCTTCTGGGCGCGCTGCTCGGCGACCTCGTCGACCAGCTTCTCCGCCAGCCGTGGGCTGGGCCTGGCGGACAGCGACTCGCCGATCGCGGGCGTGCTGCCGGAGCCCGGGAGATCCGCGAGGGCGGCCAGCATCGGCTCCATCCCGGCCAGCTCGTCCAGTTGCTGGGCGCACCACTCGCAGCCGGCGAGATGCGCCTCGAAAGCGGTTGCTTCGGCGTCGTCGAGGATCCCGAGGGCGTAGGCGCCGACGGTCTCGTGCTCGCTCGGCACCGAAGATCCCGAACTGGGGCTCATGGGTCCTGACATACCCGGACCACCCGCGCCGAATCCCTGCATTCCCCCGTATCCGCTGCTCATCACGCCGTCACCCCCCGCTCCTCCAGTGCCAGCTTCATCGACCGCAGGGCGTAGAACACCCGAGAGCGCACCGTGCCGCTGGGGATACCCAGCGTCTCGGCCGCCTCATTGACCGTACGCCCCTTGAAGTACGTCTCGACGAGGACCTCCCGGTGGGCCGGGGTCAGGTCGTCGAGCGCGTCCGACAGCGTCATCAGCCACAGCGCCTTGTCGATCTCGTCCTCCGCGGGGATGACCTCCAGCGGCGACGGATCGACCTCCTGCGGCCGGGCCTGCCGGCTGCGGTGGCCGTCGATGACGATGCGGCGTGCGACCGTCACCAGCCAGGGGCGTACCGAACCGGTCGCCCGATTGAGCTGACCGGCGTTCTTCCAGGCACGGATGAGCGTTTCCTGCACGACGTCCTCGGCGCGCTGCCGATCACCGGCGACCAGCCGCAGGACATACGCGAGCAGAGGTCCGGCGTGCTCTCGATACAGCGCACGCATCAGCTCCTCATCAGGTTCCGAGGGCTGCGAGGACATGCGATGTCGGGCCCTCGATCCACGTTCATTGGCCACGGCCGCATCCTTGCGCACGCCCACCTCCGGTGTCCGGGGGTTCCCCCAGTCGGTCGCTCGCCCACCCGTACGGAAGGGAGCGGCGTGGCGTTCAAAACGGAGTGACAGATTTCTCGGGGGTGACGTGACGAGAGGGACATGGGCGAACATTCCCACCGAGTGATCTTCACATTTCCGACACACCATCGGAGGTGGCGTCCGCTTCCCGTGTATACAGCATCCAAAACCCGGTGTAACGGAAATCACGCTCGCGCGAGCGCCGCCCGACGCCGGTGCCGGGCCACCCGCTCCCGGTTCCCGCACACCTCGCTGGAGCACCAGCGCCGGCGCCGGCCCCGGGAGGTGTCCAGGTAGACGAGCGGGCAGTTGTCCCCCTCGCACTCCCGGACGGCCGCCCGCGCGACAGGATCGGTGAGCAGCTCGACGGTGTCCCGCGCGACGAGGGCGAGCAGCGCGGCACACACGGGCGGCCCCGCGAACTCCCGGACGAGGGCGCCGTCGGCGCCGCGCACCGCGCACGGAGCCGGGGTCGCGACCCGCGCCGCCTCGTTGACCCGGCCGAGGGCCCGCTCGTACGACGGCACGTCCAGGGTGTGCACGGAACGCACCAACTGCCCCACATGCCCCCGCAGTTCCCGGAACGCCACCAGCCAGGACGCATCGGCGTGGTCCAGCGCCGTACCGCCCGGCACCAGTCCGCAGCCGCCGATCCAGGCGCGCAACGCCGGGACGGTGCCGAGCCGTTCGGCCGGATGCGTGGTCGCGAGGAGATCCAGACAGATCCGCCCGGCGTCGAACCGCAGCTCGTACGGGGGCGTGGCCGAACCCAGTGCCATGTGCCTGTCACCGCCTAGGCAGGAACCGTGGGGGGACCGTTCCACCACTCCCCCTCACAGTGCCCGCCCGGAGGGACGGCCGGAACCCCTCGTGGCGAGTTGTGCGACCGGGTACGCCCCGGACCGCGGCAGGAGACCGGGCTCCCTCACGCGTCCGCGTACTTGGCGTCCGTCGCCGGGTCCAGTGCCAGCCGGTACCCCCGCTTCACCACCGTCTGGATCAGCTTCGGTGCCCCGAGGGCCGTGCGCAGACGGGCCATCGCCGTCTCCACCGCGTGCTCGTCACGGCCCGCGCCCGGCAGGGCCCGCAGGAGGTCGGCCCGGGCCACCACCCAGCCGGGACGGCGGGAGAGGGCGCGCAGCAGGGACATGCCGGCCGGCGGAACCGGCTTCAGTTCACCGTCCACCAGGACCGCGTGGCCCCGGATCTCCACCCGGTGGCCGGCGACCGGCAAGGGACGGGCGCGGCCCGGGAGTTCCTGGCACAGCAACTGGACGAGGGGGCCCAGGCGGAAGCGCTCCGGTTGGACCGTGTCCACGCCGTGCGCCTGGAGCGGGAGGGCGGTCACCGGGCCCACGCAGGCCGGGAGCACGTCGTGTCCCAGGGCGGCCAGCAGCTCGGGGAGCAGGCCCCGCTCCTCAGCCCGGGAGAGCAGGGAGGCGGCGGCGGGGGCGCTGGTGAAGGTGAGCGCGTCAAGGCCCTGGGAGACCGACGCGTCCAGCAGCCGGTCCACGGGGCCCAGGTCCTCCGGCGGCATCCAGCGGTACACCGGCACGGGGACGACCTGGGCTCCCCCGGCCCGCAGGGACTCGACGAAGCCCGGCAGCGGCTCGCCGTGCAGCTGTACGGCGATACGGCGGCCGTCGACCCCCTCCTCCAGCAGGCGGTCCAGCACCTCCGCCAGGGACTCCGAGGTGGGGGACCACTCCTCCGTGAGGCCCGCGGCGCGGATGGCGCCCTTGACCTTGGGCCCGCGGGCCAGCAGGGCCACCTGGCGCAGCCGGCCGAGCAGCTGCTCGCCGAGACCCCAGCCGTCGGCCGCCTCGACCCAGCCGCGGAAGCCGATCGCGGTGGTGGCCACGACGACGTCCGGCGCCTGGTCGATGATCTCCTTGGTGGCGGCGAGGAGTTCACCGTCGTCGGAGAGCGGCACGATACGCAGCGTGGGCGCGTGCAGCACGGTGGCCCCGCGCCGCTGCAGCAGTGCACCCAGCTCGTCGGCCCGGCGCGCGGCGGTGACGCCCACCGTGAATCCGGCGAGCGGACCGTGGTCGGGCCGTCCGGGTTGCGGCTCTTCGTCGTACATGGCGCTCTCCTAGCTGACCGGCAGGCCGATCGAGCCTGTCAACAGCGCGTGACAGGCTCGGTTCGGGGTGATGTCACCGGTGTTACGTCATACCTCCGCGTAGCTGAGCTGCGGCTTCGTCTCCGTCGCCGACGTGGTTCCAGTCTGCGTCGCGTTCCGGCGAAGGTATACGGCCCACGTCACGGCGATGCACAGGCCGTAGAAGGCGAGGAACGCGACGAAGGCGCCGGTGCCGGAGCCGTAGGACAGGAAGGACTGGCGGAAGGCGAGGTTGATGCCGACGCCGCCGAGCGCGCCGACCGCGCCGATGAGGCCCATGGCGGCACCGGACAGGCGTCGGCCGTGGGCCGCGGCCTCCTCCCCGGTCAGCCCCTCGGCCAGGGCCTTGTTGTGGAAGATGCCGGGGATCATCTTGTACGTCGAGCCGTTCCCGAGCCCGCTGAGCACGAACAGGACCACGAAGACGGACACGAACAGCGGCAGCGACTTCCGCATGCCCGCGGCGATCAGCGCGGCGGTGGCGGCGGCCATGCCGACGTAGTTCCACAGGGTGATGCGGGCGCCGCCGTAGCGGTCGGCGAGCCGGCCGCCGACGGGGCGGATCAGGGAGCCGAGCAGCGGGCCGATGAAGGTGAGGTACGCCGCCTGCAGCGGGGTACGGCCGAACTGGATGGTCAGGACCTGGCCGAAGGCGAAGCTGTAGCCGATGAAGGAGCCGAAGGTGCCGATGTACAGGAACGCCATGATCCAGGTGTGGGCGTCCTTCGCGGCGTCCTTGGCCGCGCCGGTGTCGTTGGTCAGGGACGCCAGGTTGTCCATGAAGAGGGCGGCGAGCGTGGCGGCGACGACGATCAGCGGGATGTAGATGCCGAGCAGGACGCGCGGGCCACCGCTCGCGCCGATGATGGCGAGGGCGACCAGCTGGATGACGGGGACGCCGATGTTGCCGCCGCCGGCGTTGAGACCGAGCGCCCAGCCTTTCTTCCGCAGCGGGAAGAAGGCGTTGATGTTGGTCATGGAGGAGGCGAAGTTGCCGCCGCCGACACCGGCCAGCAGCCCGACGAGGAGGAACGTGCCGAAGGACGTCCCCGGCTTCATCACCACGAAGGCCGCCACCGTCGGGATGAGCAGCAGGCTCGCGGAGACGATCGTCCAGTTCCGGCCGCCGAAGAGGGCGACGGCGAAGGTGTAGGGGACGCGGACGACGGCGCCGACCAGGGTGACCATCGAGGTCAGCAGGAACTTGTCGGCGGGGCTGAGGCCGTACTCCGGGCCCATGAACAGGACCAGCACGGACCACAGGGTCCACACGGAGAAGCCGATGTGCTCGGAGAGCACCGAGAACCACAGGTTCCGGCGGGCGACCTTCTCCCCGGTCGCCTCCCAGAACCCCTCGTCCTCCGGATCCCAGCGCTCGATCCAGCGGCCACTGCGACGGGTTGGGGGTGCGGCTGTCATCACGCCTCCACGGGGCTCCGGCTGTTCGGTCTGCCGTACGACTGACTGAACTCGAAGGTAGGCAGCACGCGTTTCCGGCCTGTGGCTCTGTGGGTGACCGCGAGGGAACGGTGCCCTCACCCGGCTCGGGGGTGGGGTGAGAGGTCCCGCGGTGGGCCGGGGCGCGTCAGCCGGGCGCGTCCATCACGTCCGCGTCGGCGGTCGACACCCAGGCCCGGCCGGGTCGCCGCAGCCACCCCTGCGTGCGGGCCAGCTCGGTCGTAGCCCGGCGCAGTGCGTCCAGGCCGGGATGGACCAGGCCCTTGCGCCACACCAGGGAGACCGGTGAGAGCGGGACGGGATCGACCAGCGGGCGGCGTACCGTGCGGGGCATGGCCGGGAAGTCCACCACGGCCAGCACCGGATGCCGGGTCTTGGCCATGATCCGCTCGAACTCCTCGTCCCCGACGGCGAGCGGGAGGGGCGGGGCCAGCCGGATACCGCGCCCGTCGAAGAGCCGGCGCGCCAGGTCGGTCCACTCCAGGGTGCGCGGGTTGCCGGCCCCGGCGTACACCGTCTCCCCGGCCAGCGCGGCCAGCGGCACCTGCGGCAGGGCGGCCAGCGGATGGTCCTCCGGCAGGACGACGGCCATCGGCTCGTAGCGCACCGGCTGTTGTTCCAGGCCGGACCGCAGCGCCGGGTCCAGACCGGCGAAGCGGCCGAAGGAGGCGTCCAGCCGGCCGGCCAGCAGCTCGGCGGCGGCGCCGGTCAGGCCGCTCTCGTAGCGGGCCATCAGCTCGCAGTCGGGGGCGAGTTCACGCGCCCGGTGCAACACCCGGCGGCCGGTGACCAGGCCGGGCGAGTTGAGGTCCACCAGCAGGGGCCGGGCCTGACCGGAGGCGAACGCCGCGAGCAGGTCGTCCTGGGCGGCGAGGACGCGCCGCGCATGCGGCAGCAGGCGGTCGCCGTCCGGGGTGAGCGTGACCTGGCGGGTGGTCCGCACGAACAGCTCGGTGCCCAGCTCCCGCTCCAGCCGCCGTACGTCCCGGCTGAGCGCCTGCTGGGCGACGTACAGACGGGCCGCGGCCCGGGAGAAATGGAGGTCCTCGGCCACGGCGACGAAGGCGCGCAGCAGCCGGGGGTCTATGTGGGCCGCCATGAAGGCGAACTTACAACACAGGTGCGTGAATCGGCGCCGATCAGGTGTTGGACCCCTTGATCCGCTCCGGGCGAGGGTGGAGCCATGCCCCCGCTCATAGCCACCGCCTCCGGTTACCGCCGTCTCTTCTCCCTCCCCGGCACCCGTGCCTTCACCACCGGCAACCTCCTCGCGCGCCTGCCCATGGGGATGTTCAGCGTGAGCGCGGTCGTGATGATCGCCGGTTCGCGGGGCTCGTACGCCCTGGCCGGTGCCGTCACCGCGACCGGCCTCGCGGCGACCGCGCTGGCCGGGCCGTGGGTCGCCCGGCTCGTGGACCGGCACGGGCAGGCGCGGGTCGCCGTACCCGCCACACTCGCCTCGGTGCTCGGCAGCCTCGCGCTGCTGCTGTGCGTGCGCTGTGGCGCCCCCGACTGGACCCTGTTCGCCGCGTACGCCGGCACCGCGGCCACCCCCAACATCGGCGGCCTGTCCCGCGCCCGCTGGGCCCATCTGCTGCGCGACGACCCGGGCGCGCTGCACACCGCGAACTCCTTCGAGCAGGCCGCCGACGAGCTGTGCTTCATGCTCGGCCCGGTCCTCGCATCCTTCCTGACCGGCACGTTCTTCCCGGAGGCGGGCACGCTCGCGGGCGCGGCGCTGCTGCTGTCCGGCATGCTGCTGTTCACCGCCCAGCGCACCACCGAGCCACCGCCGCAGGCCCGTTCGAAGGCACGCTCGCCGCTGCGCAGCCCCGGCATCCCGCCCCTCCTGGCCTGCTTCACGGCCACCGGGGCCGTGTTCGGTTCGATGGAGGTCGTCACGATCGCCTACGCCGACGCCCAGGGCCACCGCGCGGCGGCCGGCGTGGTCCTCGCCCTGCAGGCGGCGGGATCGTGCGCGGCGGGGCTGGCGTACGGCGCCCTGAGACCGGCCGGGCTGCGGCTGGGCCACTGCCTGGCGGGGATGGCGGTGCTGATGACCCTGCCCTGGCTGGCAGCGGGCCTCACCGGGTCCCTCGTCGCGCTCGCGGGCGCACTGCTGGTGGCGGGCATGGCCACGGCTCCGACGATGGTCACCGCGATGACCCTGGTCCAGCGGCGCACTCCCGCCGACCGCCTCAACGAGGGCATGAGTCTGATGGTGACCGGCCTGCTCACGGGCATCGCATGCGGCTCGGCGACGGGAGGCTGGGCGGCGGAGCACCTCACCCCGACGTTCGCGTACGCCGTACCGACGGCGGCCGCTGCCCTCGCCCTGGGTCTGGCGTCGCTCACCCGCGCGGGCGGGGCGCCGGACCCCACGGCGCCACCGCATGACAGCACCACCGCATGACAATGGCCCCGCCGCTCAAGAGCGACGGGGCCATTGCCCACATGGGGTACCCCCGGAGGGGCGTCGTGGAGATGGCGGGAATCGAACCCGCGTCCAACGGTGCGGAATCAGGGCTTCTCCGTGTGCAGTTCGCTGTGATTTTCTCGGCCCCGGCGATCACGCGAACAAGTCGCCGACGGGCTCAGTCACTGTTTGGTTTCCCTCTTCACCCCGTGACCGGGATCAAGGTTTAGTTCCCTAGCTGATGCCAGGATCCGGGTCGGGAACAGCCCCGGGCTGACACTTCGCAAGTCGCTACTTAGGCAGCGAGGGCGAAGGAATCGCGCTTGGTGTTGGCGATTATTTTTTGCGACATATGGTTTACGAGATCATTGCCGCTTCCTCGACACGCTTCCCCTGCTTCGACAGCCGCTGTCGAAACCGATCATCCCCATGTTGTTTTTTCAATCCCCTCCGTGGAGGGGGCGTGCACCCGCTGTGGAGTGCAGTGCCATCGTACGTGACCAACGCACGACGATGCCAGCCTATTCCCGGGCGGTCGGCCGGCTAGACGCCGCGCTGCCTGCGCTTCGCCGCCGCGATCGCCCGGTCCGACTCCCGCCGGTCCTGCTTCTCCCGCAGCGTCTGCCGCTTGTCGTACTCCTTCTTGCCCCGTGCGAGAGCGATCTCGGCCTTCGCCCGGCCGTCCTTGAAGTAGATGGCGAGGGGCACGATCGTGTGGCCCGTCTCCTGGGACTTCGACTCCAGCTTGTCGATCTCCTCGCGGTGCAGGAGCAGCTTGCGCTTGCGGCGCGCGGAGTGGTTGGTCCAGCTGCCCTGGTGATACTCGGGGATGTGGGCGTTGTGCAGCCACGCCTCACCGCGGTCGATCTGGACGAAGCCGTCGGTCAGCGAGGTCCGTCCCTCGCGCAGCGACTTGACCTCGGTGCCCATGAGCACGAGCCCGGCCTCGTAGGTGTCGATGATCGCGTAGTCGTGCCGGGCCTTCTTGTTCTGGGCGACGATCTTGCGCTTGCCGCCCTTCTCGCCGTCCCTGGCCTTGGCGGCCCCGCCGCCCTGCTTGGGCTGGGACTCCTTCGGTACGTACATTCCCTTGCTCATAGTGCCGACCATTTTCGCACCACACAGGGGGTGTGAGTACAGCCGATTACGCGTGGCCGTCAGGCATGGCTACGAGGGGTCACCCAGGCCGGTGAGGACCGTCTCCGCCCGCGGCAGGGCCTGCTCCGGCCCCGCCTCCAGGTCGGGCGTGATACCCCGGCCGTCGACCGCGTGCCCGGCGGGGGTGCGGTAGTGGCCGACCGTCAGCTCGGCCACCGCGCCGTCGGGCAGCCCGGTCGGCATCTGGACGGAGCCCTTGCCGAAGGTGCGGGAGCCGATCACCACCGCGCGGCCCCGGTCCTGCAGGGCGCCGGTGAGCATCTCGGCCGCGCTCATCGTGCCGCCGTCGACGAGGGTGACCAGGGGCCGGGCGGTGTCGCCGCCCGGCTCGGCGTGCAGGGAGCGCTCGGCGCCGTCGACGTCGTAGGTGGCGACCAGACCGCCGTCCAGGAAGGCGGAGGCGGTGTCCACGGCCTCGGTGACCAGTCCGCCGGAGTTGCCGCGCAGGTCGAGGATGATCCCTGCGTCGGCCGGCGCGTCGCGGACGGCGGCGCGGACCGCGTCACCGGAACCCTTGGTGAACGCGGCGATCCTGACGACGGTGACCCCGCCGGGCAGCCTGCGCACGGTCACGGAGTCGGTGGACAGCCGGACCCGGCGCAGTTTCTCGGTCCACACGCGCGTGCCGCGCTGGAGGCCGAGCGTGACCGTCGTACCGGCCGGGGCGTCCTCGGCGTCACCGCGCAGTAAGGAGACCACCTCGGTGACGGGCCGGCCGTCCACCCCGCCGCCGTCGACGCTGCGCAGCCGGTCGCCCGTGCGGATCCCGGCGTCGGCCGCGGGCGAGCCGGGCCGCACCTTCGTCACCTCGATCCGGCCGTCGGCGCCGCTCCGCGCCCACAGGCCGACACCGGTGTAGCGGCCGTCGAGGGCCTCCTGGAACTCCTGGTACTCGCCCTCGGAGTAGACGGCGCCCCAGCGGTCCCCGCTGCGGCTGACGGCCCGTTCGGCGGCCTCCATCGGGGACTTGCCGTCGGCCGCCGCCTCGGCGGCGGCCTTCTGCACCTCCTGGTGCCGGCTCCCCGTGCGTGTCGGCCCGAACACCTCCGCCCTGCGCGAGGGCTGGCCGGCCTCCGGGAAGGAGCCGGTGGCGGCGCCGGTGACCAGCACACCGGCGAAGACCAAGGTCAGGGCGGCCCCGCGGCGGATGCGGCGGGGCTGACAGAAGAGATCTCGGCCCGACATGGCGGTGAGTCTAGGACAACGCACAGAGCCGTACGGCCGGTTGCCCGTACGGCTCTCTTGGCGTGCGTCACACCTTCAGGTACTTGCGCAGCGCGAAGAACGCCGCCAGCGACGGCATCAGGACGCTCGTGGCGAGGATCAGCGGCAGCTTGGTCAACACCGCGTCCCAGCCGACGAAGTTGATCAGCGTGAGCTTGTGGGACAGGTCCATGCCGTGGTCGATGGTGAAGTACCGGCCGACCACGAGCCCCACACAGGCGAGGCCGCCGCCGATGAGCCCGGCGACCGCGGCCTCGGCGATGAACGGCGCCTGGATGTAGAAGCCCGAGGCACCGACCAGGCGCATGATGCCGGTTTCGCGCCGACGGCTGAACGCCGAGACACGCACGGTGTTGACGATCAGCAGGAGGGCGACGATCAGCATCATCGCCATCACGCCGAGCGCGCCCCGGTTCATCAGGTTCAGCAGCTGGAAGAGGTTGTCCAGGATGCCCTTCTGGTCCTGCACCGACTGCACGCCGTCGCGGCCGTTGAAGGCGGTCGCGATGACCTGGTACTTCTGCGGATCCTTGAGCTTGATCCGGTACGACTCCTGCATCTGGTCCGGCGTGAGGGAGCTGGCCAGCGGGGAGTTGCCGAACTGCTCCTTGTAGTGCTTGTACGCGTCGTCCTGCGACTCGTACGTGACCTTCTCGACGACCGGCATGTTCTTCAGGTCCGCGAGGATCTGCTTCTTCTGGTCCTCGGTGACCGCGCCCTTGGCGCAGTTGACGTCCTGCTCGGCGTCGTGCTTGTTGCACAGGAAGATCGAGACGTTGACCTTGTCGTACCAGTAGCCCTTCATGGTGCTCACCTGGTCGCTCATCAGCAGCGAGCCGCCGAAGAGGGCCAGGGACAGGGCGACGGAGACGATGACGGCGAAGGTCATCGTCAGATTGCGGCGGAGACCGACACCGATCTCCGACAGGACGAACTGGGCGCGCATGGCGGGTCTTCAGGCCTTTCGGGAACGAGGTGCGGTCAGTGCTGGTAGCCGTAGACGCCGCGGGCCTGGTCGCGGACGAGGCGGCCCTTCTCCAGCTCGATGACGCGCTTGCGCATCTGGTCCACGATGTTCTGATCGTGTGTCGCCATGATCACCGTGGTGCCCGTCCGGTTGATCCGGTCGAGCAGCTTCATGATGCCGACGGAGGTCTGCGGGTCGAGGTTGCCGGTGGGCTCGTCGGCGATGAGCAGCTTGGGACGGTTGACGAACGCGCGCGCGATGGCCACACGCTGCTGCTCACCACCGGACAGCTCGCCGGGCATCCGGTCCTCCTTGCCGCCGAGGCCGACGAGGTCGAGCACCTGGGGCACGGACTTGCGGATCTCACCCTTGGACTTGCCGATGACCTCCTGGGCGAAGGCCACGTTCTCCGCGACCGTCTTGTTCGGCAGGAGCCGGAAGTCCTGGAAGACCGTCCCCAGCTGGCGGCGCATCTGCGGCACCTTCCAGTTGGAGAGGCGCGCGAGGTCCTTGCCCAGCACGTGCACCTGGCCGTGGCTGCACCGCTCCTCGCGGAGGAGCAGCCGCAGGAAGGTGGACTTTCCGGAGCCGGAGGACCCCACGAGGAAGACGAACTCGCCCTTCTCCACTTCCAGGGACACATCCCGGAGGGCTGGACGGGTCTGCTTGGGGTAGACCTTGGAGACGTTGTCGAATCGGATCACGGATGCACCACGGGTCGCCGGGGGTAGATGAGCGTGACCATACGCGAACCGGGTGTGCAAGTGCAGTCGCAGGTCGAGGTTGGGCAAGACTTGTGCGTTTTTGTACCGGTGACTGCTCCCGCTTCGTTCCGGGCCCCTCTTCGGAGGGCCCGCGCACCGCACGGAGGAACCTGGCACAGTGGAAGGGGAACGTTCTGGTTCCCTTGAGCGTTGTACGTGTGATGGCCGGTGCAAGGAGGGCGAGCGCATGACGTACGACCGGTTGGTGTGCGCGAACTGCGCGGCGCCCGTGAGCGAGGGCCGGTGCCCGGTGTGCCGTGCCAACCGCGAGCGACTGCAGCAAGAGGGCTTCCTGAACGGGCTGAACCCGATGGCGCTGATCGCGCTGCTGGCGGTGCTGATCGCCGCGGTGGCGCTGCTGGCACACCAGACCGCGTAGGGAAGCGCACGGGAATGCGGCGGGAAACCGCCGCGAAGACAGCCGAAGGGCCCGGAGCGCCGAGCTCCGGGCCCTTGTGTCTGCGCGTCGCGTGCGCTGCGTGGCCGTACGGCTACGCTCAGGCGGCGGCGCCGCCCCGGCCGCTGACCAGACGCGGCAGCACGCGGAAGCCGATGCCGCCGGCGATCATCGTCGCGGCGCCGACGAGCAGGAAGGCGGTCTGACCGGCACCGGTCTCGGCGAGCTGCTTGTCACCGCCCTGGGCCTGGGTGTCGGACCCGGTGTCGGTGAGCGCCGAGGACCCCTCGTCCTGGGAGGCGTTGTCGTTGCCGCCCTGGGGGGTGTCGTTGTTGCCGCCGGTGGTGCTGGTGCCACCCGAGTTGCCGTTGCCGCCCGAGTTGCCGTGACCGCCACCGGAGCCGTTGCCACCCGAGTTGCCGTTGCCGCCCGAGTTACCGTGACCGCCACCGGAGCCGTTGCCGCCGGAGTTGCCGTTGCCGCCACCGGTCGTGGTGGTCTGGCCGGTGCTGTTGGTCTCACCGGTCGTGGTGGTCTGGCCGGTGCTGTTGGTCTCACCGGTCGTGGTCGTCTGGCCGGTGCTGTTGGTCTCACCGGTCGTGGTCGTCTGGCCGGTGCTGTTGGTCTCACCCGTCGTGGTGGTCTCACCGGTCGTCTGGCCGCAGACACCAACCGGGTCGCAGCCGCCGCCACCGTCGGTCTCTCCGCCGGTCGCGGGGCCGTCGGCGCTCACGCCGAGGCTGATCGGGCCCGCCTGGACATCGAGGTCCAGGGCGGAAGCCGCGCCGGCTGCGGTCAGGGACGCACCGGCCGCGATCACGGCGCCGGCGGCTATCCGCGCGACCCGGATCCGCGTCTTCTTCGTCATGTGGTTGCTACCCCCAGTAGCTGTTCGTCAAGGAGGCGGCGCGTGGGGCGTGCCGTGATCGACGAGGGCAGCCGGTGACGAAGGTGGCATCAACTTCTTTCCCCCGGTTCACATGCGCCCCAAACGTACGCATGCCGCGCCTCACCCTTCCCATTTTTCAAAGCAACGTCAAGGCCGTTGCGCGCGCAATGTCCGATGGGGCGGCGTTTGGGGCGAGTTGAAGCCTGTGAGTGTGATGTAAAACCCAGACATAAGACAACTGCCGCCCCTCGGGCGGCAGTTGTCATGTCGACAAAGTTACTTCTCCTGCTGCTTGCGCCAGCGAATGCCGGCCTCCAGGAACCCGTCGATCTCACCGTTGAACACGGCCTCCGGGTTGCCCACCTCGTGCTCGGTGCGCAGGTCCTTGACCATCTGGTAGGGGTGCAGCACGTAGGAACGCATCTGGTTGCCCCACGAGTTGCCGCCGTCGCCCTTGAGGGCGTCCATCTTGGCCTGCTCCTCCTGCCGGCGCCGCTCGAGCAGCTTGGCCTGGAGGACGTTCATCGCGGTGGCCTTGTTCTGGATCTGCGACCGCTCGTTCTGGCAGGAGACCACGATCCCGGTGGGGAGGTGGGTGATGCGGACGGCGGAGTCGGTGGTGTTGACGCCCTGGCCACCGGGACCGGAGGAGCGGTAGACGTCGATCCGCAGCTCGGACTCGTCGATCTCGACGTGGTCGGACTGCTCGACGACGGGGAGCACCTCGACGCCCGCGAAGGAGGTCTGGCGGCGGCCCTGGTTGTCGTAGGGCGAGATGCGCACCAGGCGGTGCGTGCCCTGCTCGACGGAGAGGGTGCCGTAGGCGTACGGCGCCTGCACGGAGAAGGTGGTCGACTTGATGCCGGCCTCTTCGGCGTACGACGTCTCGATGAGCTCGGTCTTGTAGCCGCGCTGCTCGGCCCAGCGCAGATACATGCGCTGCAGCTTCTCGGCGAAGTCGGCGGCGTCGACGCCACCGGCCTCGGCGCGGATGTTGACGAGCGCCTCACGGGAGTCGTACTCGCCGGACAGAAGGGTGCGGACCTCCATCTCGTCCAGCGACTTCTTCACCGCGGCCAGCTCGGACTCGGCCTCGGCGCGGGTGTCCGGGTCGTCCTCCTCCTCGGCCATCTCGAAGAGCACGGCGAGATCGTCGATCCGGCCGCGCAGCGCCTCCGCCTTCCTGACCTCGGCCTGGAGGTGGGAGAGCTTGCTGGTGATCTTCTGCGCCTCGTCCGGGTTGTCCCAGAGGGACGGCACGGCCGCCTGCTCCTCGAGCACGGCGATGTCTGCCCTCAGCTTGTCGAGGTCCAGGACGGCCTCGATCGACTCCATGGTCGAGGAGAGGGACTTCAGCTCTTCGGATACATCGACGACTGCCACGCATCCAGCGTAACGGCTGTGGCAACCGACCTGGGCCGTGCTGCGCCCGGCACCGGGTGCGGGTGGGCGAGCCCCGGTCAGGGCGCCGACGTGCTGTGGGTGTCCTGGGCCGGCTGGTCGTCGCCGCCGGAGGACGCCCACCACGCACCGACGCCCACGATCGCCGCCACGGCCACCCCCGCCACGCCCAGCGTGATCCGGCGCCGCCGTACCGTGGCCCGGTGCCGGGCGGAGCCGGGGCGTGGTGTGCCGGTCGCCCGGGGGGCGCGAGCGGTCCCGTGGGCGCCGCCCGCGAGCTCGTCCGGACCCGGCACCCGCATGGAGGTGTGCGTGTCCCGGTTGGAGTCCGGCTTGGCACCCGGGACCAGCGACACGGCCCCCCGTCGCCGTACCGGCTCGCCGCCCGGCGAGGCCGCCGGTGCCGGCTCCTCCTCCGCGGCCTCCTCGGAGAGGTCCGGCTCGTCGACGTCCAGCGGCGGCATGCCGGCCAGCATCGGCAGCTGCTCCCGCAGCCGGGCCGCCAGCTCGGAGGCGCGCAGCCGGGAGGCGGGCGCCTTGGCCAGGCACTGGACGAGCAGCTGCCACAGCTCCTCGGGGATACCGGGCAGGGGAACGACCGTCTCGGTGACATGGCGTCGCAGCACCGCGCCGGGGTGGCCGCCGCCGAAGGGCGTGAAGCCGGCCAGCAGTTCGTACAGCACCGTCGCCAGGGCGTAGATGTCGACGGACGCGCGCGGGGGCAGGCCCTCGACGATCTCCGGGGCGAGGTAGTCGGGCGTGCCGATGATCTTCGTGGCCCGGGACCGCTTCGGCGAGTCGATCAGCTTGGCCACGCCGAAGTCGGTGAGCAGCGCCGGGTGGGCGCCGCCGGGACCGAGCGGGCCCTGCATGTCCAGCAGGACGTTCTCGGGCTTGACGTCCCGGTGGACGACCCCGGCCGCGTGCGCCGCGGCCAGCGCGTCGGCGACGTCGGCGACGATCGCCACGGCCGCCTCGGGGGCGAGCCGCCGCTCCCGCTCCAGCCGGGTGCGCAGGTCGGTGCCGCGGACCAGGTCCATGACGAGTGCCAGATCGTTTCCGTCGACCACCAGGTCGCGCACCGTGACGATGTGCGGGTGCTCCAGGCCTAGCAGCGCCGTACGCTCCTGCACGAAGCGTCCGACGAGCTCCTGGTCGGAGGCGAGGTCCTCGCGCAGCAGCTTGATGGCGACGGGACCCTCAGGACCCTCGCCCAGCCACACCGTGCCGGCGCTGCCCCGTCCCAGGATCTGGTTCGCGGTGTACCGGCTGCCGATCTTCCGTGCCAAGACTGCTCCTACAGACGCGTGTTGTCGCTAAAACTACGCGTCCGACGAGCCAACCTTCACCGCGGAGACGGAAATCACCCGCCAGATGTCGACAAATCTGCAAACTCGCGGTCGGTCGTCGTGCTCCCGGCGGTCAGTTGCCGCCGCCCGACGAGCCGCCCAGATCCTTGACCCAGCGACTCACCTGGCCGGCCCAGTGGGACACCTCGTGCCAGTAGCTCCTGCCCTGGCCGATCCAGGTGTGCAGCGGGGTCAGCTCGTAGATCAGCCAGCTCGCGACGACCAGGATGACGATGGTGAACAGGCAGCCCTTCAGACAGCCGAGCCCGGGGATCTTCATCGGGTTGGCGCTGCGCTGCCGCGGCGCCCTGGGTTCACGCGCGGGCCGCTGCGGCTCCGGGGCGGGCGGCGCGTACCGCTGCGGCTGCTGCGGCGGGGCGTACTGCTGGGGCTGCTGCTGCGGCGCGTAGCCGTACCCCTGCTGGTAACCCTGCTGCCGGCCGCGCGGCTGCGGCTGCTGCGGACGGCCCTGCGGAGCCTGACGCGGCTGCTGCTGGGGCCGGGCGACCTGGCGCTGGGGGCGGTGGCGCAGCGGGTCGTCCTCGGGGGAGAGGTACTGGACCTGCGTCTGCTCGTTGCGGTCACGGGCGGCACGCAGCTGGGTCTGCCAGGGGTGCGGCTGGTCGGGCTGCTGTCCCTGCGGGCCGGTGTTCGGCAGGATCGCGGTCGGGTCGGCCGCGCCGGTGTTCGGCAGCACGGCGGTGGGGTCGGCCGCGCCGGCCGGGCCGCCGGTGTGCGGCAGCACGCTGGTCGCCGCGTTCGGGTCGTACGCGCCCTGCGGGCCGGTGTTCGGCAGCACCTGGGTGGGGTCGGCGGCGCCGGGCACGCCCGGGACGGCGGCCGGGGCCGGGTCGGGCGCGAGCAGGGCGCCCACGCCCTCGGCGGCGGCGATCTGCGCGGCGTTGGCGTGCACGCCGACGCCCTCGGCGACGACGCGCAGCCCGCGCGCGAGGTTCTCGGCGCTGGGCCGCTCATCAGGGTTCTTGCGCAGGCAGCGCTCTATGACCGTCCACAGCGGGTCCGGGACCGTGGAGGGACGGCGCGGCTCGGCGCTCAGATGCTGGTGCAGCACCTCCAGGGCGCTGCCGCCGGAGAACGGCGGGTGGCCGGTGACCAGCTCGTACAGCAGGATGCCGGCGCCGTAGATGTCGACGGCGGAGGTCTGCGGGCGGCCCTCGGCGGACTCCGGCGCCACGTACGCCGGCGTGCCGACGAACTCGTGGGTGCGGGTCAGGCCCGGGGAGTCGGCGAGGCGGGCGATGCCGAAGTCGGTCAGCATCGGGTGCATCCGGCCGTCGCGCTGCATGAGCAGCACGTTGGCGGGCTTCAGGTCGCGGTGGACGACGCCGTCGGCGTGGCTCGCGGCGAGCGCGTCGGCGATCTGCGCGGTCATCAGCGCGGCGGCGACCGGGGTCAGGGGGCCGTTCTCGCGCAGGTAGCGGTGCAGGTCGGGGCCGTCGACGAGGTCCATGACCAGCGCCAGCAGATCACCCTCGACGACCAGGTCGCGGACCCGGACGATGTTCGGGTGGGTGAGCCGGAGCAGGACGGAGCGCTCGCGGAGGAAGCGCATCACGATGTCCGGGTCGCTCGCCAGCTCCTCCTTGAGGACCTTGATCGCGACCGTCTCGCCCGGCTGCCCGGCCACGGCCGCCTCGGCGCCCGCGGTCTCGCGCTGGCGGGCACGCCAGACGGTGCCTGTGGCGCCGCGTCCCAGCGGCTCCTCAAGCAGGTACTTGCTGCCGACTGGCCGCACGTCACGCGCTCCCTGCTGCTTGCTGATGCTTGCTTGCCTGCATTCCGGTTGTTCCGAACCACTGTAGTGCCGCCCCTCAGGGCACTACGTAACTCTTCCCGAGCATGTTCGAAGTGTTCGACGGGAAGACGCGTGGGCCGGTCGGCTGGTTGCCGGGAGCGGACGTGACCGATCTCAACTGATCGCCGGTGGCGCACTGGTCAGGCACTTTTGGGGGCAGAGCCGACCAATCAAGATCACTTCTGCCCGGGTCCCGGGCGCGCTGTCGGTGGCAGGTGCAAGGATGCCTACCAGTACTGGCCGCCGTGCTCGTGTTGGGGTGGGGATGCAGATCCGGCTGACCGTCGTAGACCCGCTGGGCCCGGCCCCGCAGCGGGGCCGGGCCGCGAGCCGCGACGTGCTGGTCACGGCCCCCACGGGCACGGACCTGGCCGCGGTCGCGTCGGCGCTGGCCGGAGCGGTCACCGGGGAGGGCCGCGACGCCTCCGGTTCGCCTGTCGTGCTGTATGCCGGCACCGAGCGGCTCGACCCGCGCCGCTGCACCCTCGGGGAGCCTCCGCTGGTCGACGGCGCGGTGCTGTCCCTGGGCGCGCCGGCCGCCCCGGAGCCCCATCCCGAGCTGGACGACGCGCCGACCCAGCTGCACGTCGTGGCGGGGCCGGACGCGGGCGGGGTCCATCTGCTGCACGGCGGCCGGATCACCGTGGGCCGCTCCGCCGAGGCGGACGTCCCGCTGGACGACCCGGACGTCTCCCGGCTGCACTGCGCGGTCACGGTCGGCGCGGACGGGCGGGTCGCGGTGGCCGACCTGGGCTCGACGAACGGCACGGCGCTCGACGGGACGCGGCTGGGCGAGCATCCGGTGCGGTTCCCCGCAGGGGGCCTGCTGAGGATCGGGGAGTCGGCCCTGCGGGTTACTCCGTCCGGGGGACCTGGGGCACGGGTGGGGACCGTGCCGGACGGCGAGGGGTGTCTTCGGGTCGCGTGGGGAGGCACGGAGGCATCCCAGCCCCCGCCCGGGTCCGGGTCCCCGACCGCACCGCCGCGGGGGTCGTCGCCGTCGGCGGGTGCGGGCGGCCCCGCCGGGGGCGCGTCGCTGCCTTCGACGGGTGCCGGTGTTTTCTTCGGTGGGGCCGCGTCGTCCACGGCGGGCGCGGGAGGACCTGCTGGAGACACGTCGCCTTCGGCGGGTGCGGGCCGTGATCGGCACGGGTACGACCCCGTCGGCCGGAGTGCCTCGAACGCGGGCGCGGGAGCCCAGGAGCACCGGGACGCGGAGCCGGCCGTGCCGGGGCACGCCGGGGCGCCGGGGGCCGAGAGCCGGAGCGGCGGGCGCGCTCCGTCCGGCACCGGTCCCGGCGGCGACACGCACGCGGGACGCTTCGGCGTGGCCGGTGCGGCGGCCCACGTCCCCGCGGAGGCGGACCCGCGCGGCCGTAGCGGCACCCCCCTCAGGGGCACCGACGTCCCGCAGGGCGCCCGGCGGCGCGGGCTCGGCGCCTGGGCGCGCCGGCTGGCCGGCGGGCGCGCGGACCAGCCGGCCGAGCAGGAGTCGTATCCGCAGGATGCCGCCGGTGCCGGAGCCGCCCCGTCGGCCGGTCTCCCGCAGCAGCCGGAGACCTGGCCGGACCCGGCCGCGCTGCTGCTGACGGCGCTGGGCCCCGGGCCCCGGCTGTGGGAGCGGGGGCCGGGCCACCCCGAGGCGCTGACCGTCCGGCTCGGCACGGCCGACCGGAGCGCCCCGGACGGCTCGGGTCTGCTGCCGGCCGTGCCGGTGACCGCCGCACTGCGGGAGGCGGGTGCGCTGGGCCTGGCCGGTCCGCGCCCCCGGCTGTCCGGGCTGGCCCGTGCGGCACTGGCCCAGCTGGCCGCGCTGCACTCCCCCGACCTGCTGGAGATCGTGCTGATCAGCGCGGACCGGTCCCGTCCGGTGGAGGAGCGCGCGGCGGAGTGGTCCTGGCTCGGCTGGCTCCCGCATGTCCGCCCGAACCACGGCCAGGACTGCCGTCTGCTGCTGGCCTACGACCGCGAGCAGGCGGCGGCCCGCACGGAGGAGCTGGTGCGCCGGCTCGAGGACCACGCGGCCACGGGCTGGAGCGCGGCCCACCCGCCCTCCGCCCCGTCCACGGACGCCTCCGGCCTGCCCGGCCGGGCCTCGCCCTCGGCGTCCCCGGCGCCCGCGGCGACACCGGGCGCCCCCATCGGGGCCCCGGCTCCCGGCGCGGCTGCGTACGACCCGCACGCCACCCCCTCCGGCGCGCCCGGCATCCCCGCACAGCCCTCGTCGGCCCATGGCACCGCTTCCGGCGCCCCGAGCACCGGAGCCCGTCGCCCCTCCTGGGCGAAGGACGACCCCGCCCTCGACGCGCCCGCAGGCTTCCCCGGGCCGTACACCGTCGTGGTCGTCGACGGTGACCCCGGTGGTGCCGCTTTGCAGGAGGCCGTCGCGCGGCTGGCCGTGGCCGGGCCGCGGGCCGGGATCCACGTCCTGTGTCTCGCGGAGACGGAGTCCGCCTCGCCCGCGTCCCCGGTGACGCGGACGTACGAGGCCGCGTGCGCGGTGACGCCGACGTTCCGGCACTGCGGTGCCGTGGCCCTGCTCGGCGGGGACGTCGCGAGCGCGCTGCATCTGATGCGGGTCGCGCCGAGCGGTCCCGTCGGCCCGGGGACGCTCGCCGCGGTGGACGCCGTGTCCGTCGCCTGGGCGGAGCGGTTCGCGCGGGCGCTGGCGCCGCTGCGGCCGGACGGCCCGATCGGTGAGCGGCACGCGCGCGTGGCCACGCCGTTGCCTCCGTCGGCGCGGCTGCTGGACGAACTGGGGCTGGCCCGGGCCACTCCGGCCTCGCTGATGGCACGCTGGGCGGACGCGGCCGACGACACGGAGTCGCTGGGCGGCCGGGCCCGGGCGGTGCTCGGTGCCGGTCCGCGCGGGCCGCTCACCGCGGACCTGGTGGCCGACGGCCCGCACCTGCTCATCGAGGGGCCGCCCGGCAGCGGGCGTACCGAGCTGCTGCGGGCCGTGGTCGCCTCGCTGGCCGCGGCCGAGCGACCGGACCGGCTGGGCGTGGTGCTGATAGACGGCCGGGACGGGGTCGGCACCAGCGCCGGACGCGGGGAGGGGTTGCGCGTGTGCACGGACATACCGCATGTCACCACGCACCTCACCGCCAACGACCCGGTGCGCATGCGGGAGTTCGCCCAGTCGCTGACCGCGGAGCTGAAGCGGCGCGCGGAGCTGCTGGGCCGCACGGACTTCGCCGAGTGGCATGCGGGGCGCGAACTGTCGGGCCGTATCGTCGCCCAGCGCACGCCCCCCACGGGGGACATAGAAGTGCCGCCCAGCTCCACGCTGCGGCTGCGGCCGGGCGGCGCCGCCCGCCGGCGGGCCGAGGTGGCACCGCCGCTGCCCCGGCTCGTGGTCGTGGTCGACGATCTGGACGCGCTGGTCTCCCCCGCGCTCGGTTCACCGGGGCGGCCCGCCGCCGGTTCGGTGATGCGGGCGCTGGAGGCGGTGGCCCGGGAGGGCGCGCGGCTCGGGGTGCATGTGGTGGCGGCGGCCGGGGTCGGCGGTCGTACGGCGGAGACCGAGCCCGCGCGGAGGGCCGGGCTGCGGGTGGCACTGCAGGCTCCCCAGGCCGGTCCGGACGATCCGGCGCCGGGGCGTGGGCGGTTGACGTACGCGGACGGGCGGGGCGTCGGTTTCCAGGGCGGCCGGGTGACGGGCCGTATCCCGCGCACCGCGACCCAACGGCCCACGGTCGTCCCGCTGGACTGGCAGCGCATGGGCGACCCGCCGACCCGCAGGCCGGTACGGGAGCTGGGCAACGGCCCCACGGACCTGGCCCTGCTGGCGAGCGCCGTGGAGCGGGCAGCGCGGGAGGTCTCGGCGGCGGAGGTGCCGTCCCTGCTGTAGCGGAGGACATCCGCAGTCGCCGAAGCCTGACGCATACACCCCTGGTCACGAGCCGGTCACGATGACCCGCTCGACACCGCAGGCGCTCTTGCCCGCCCTGAGCGGCCCGGCGTAGACCGGACCGCACGGGACAGACTCCTGAGGTTCACGACGTTCAACGGAGAACGACGAACGGGGAAGTGATGCACAGCAAGAGCAGCACCATCCGGACAAGCAGGGCCGTCACCACATGTGCCGCGCTGCTCGCGGGAGCCCTCGCGCTCACCGCCTGCTCCAGCGGCGACAACGACAAGAAGGGCGGCGGCGAGAGCGGCGGGGCCACCCCGTCCGGGTCCTCCGTCACCCTGCCGAAGCTGAACGGCGCGAATCTGGAGATCGCCGCCGTGTGGACCGGCCAGGAGCAGAAGAACTTCAAGCAGGTTCTGGCCGAGTTCGAGAAGCGGACGGGCGCGAAGGTCACCTTCGTCCCCGCCCAGGACCCGATCATCAACTTCCTCGGTTCGAAGATCGCGGGTGGTCAGCCGCCGGACGTGGCGCTGCTGCCGCAGCCGGGCGCCATCAAGCAGGCGGTGCAGAAGGGCTGGGCCAAGCCCCTCGGACCGGATGCCGTGAAGGAGCTGCAGAAGAACTACTCGCAGGGCTGGCAGGACATCGGCAAGGTCGACGGCAAGCAGTACGGCGCCTACTACAAGGCCGCGAACAAGTCGTTGATCTGGTACAACGCCAAGGTCTTCGAGAACGCGGGCGCGAAGGAGCCGAAGACCTGGAAGGACCTGCTGACCACCACGCGGGCGGTCTACGACTCCGGCGTCACCCCGTTCTCGGTGGCCGGTGCCGACGGCTGGCCGCTGACCGACTGGTTCGAGAACGTGTACCTGTCCCAGGCGGGTCCGCAGAAGTACGACCAGCTGGCCCAGCACAAGATCAAGTGGACCGATCCGTCGGTGAAGCAGGCGCTGACCACCCTCGCCCAGATCTGGGCCAAGAAGGACTATCTGGCGGGCGGACAGAACGGCGCGCTGCAGACGGAGTTCCCCCAGTCGGTCACCCAGACCTTCACCGGCGGCGACCAGCCGAAGTCCGCGATGGTCTACGAGGGCGACTTCGTGCAGGTCAACATCGGTGAGACCAAGGCGAAGGTGGGCACGGACGCGAAGGTGTTCCCGTTCCCGGCCGTCGGCTCCTCCGCGCCCGTGGTCTCCGGCGGTGACGCCGCGGTGATCCTGAAGGACTCCAAGGCGGCACAGGCCCTGGTGACGTTCCTCGCCTCCCCGGACGCGGCGACGATCCAGGCGAAGCTGGGCGGCTATCTGTCCCCGAACAAGAACGTGCCGGTCTCGGCATACCCGAACGCGGTGCAGCAGAAGATCGCCAAGGCGCTGATCGCGTCCGGCGACGACTTCCGCTTCGACATGTCCGACCAGGCCCCGCAGGCCTTCGGCGGCACCCCGGGCAAGGGCGAGTGGAAGGACCTGCAGGACTTCCTGAAGAACCCGACGGACGTCGCGGGCGCCCAGGCGAAGCTGGAGAAGGACGCGTCGGCCGCGTACGGAAGCGGGAGCTGATCCGGCGATGGCGTCGGCAGCGGCGGCCGGGGCCCCACCGGGCCCCGCCGCACCTCGCGGTCGCAAGAGCGTGACCGGCACCCGCAGGACGGTGGCAGCGCTGTTCCTGCTGCCCGCCCTGGTCCTGCTCGGCGCGCTCGTGGTCTACCCGATCGGGTACTCGCTGGTCCGCAGCTTCTACAACGCCTCCGGTGACGGCTTCGCCGGGGTCGACAACTACAAGACGCTCTTCACCGACGACGGCATCCGTACGGCGCTGAAGAACAACGTCATCTGGGTGGTGTTCGCGCCGACGGTCTCCACCGCGCTCGGCCTGATCTTCGCGGTGCTGACCGAACGGGTGCGCTGGGGAACGGCGTTCAAGCTGGTCGTCTTCATGCCGATGGCGATCTCGATGCTGGCGGCCGGGATCATCTTCCGGCTGGTGTACGACCAGGACCCGGACAAGGGGGTCGCGAACGCGGTGTGGGTGGGCGTGCACGACACGTTCGCGCAGTCGTCGGCGTTCCCGAAGGCCCACCCCGGCCGCGAGTCGCCGCTCGCGGCCGAGGGCGGCGGCTTTGTCACCGAGGGCACCGTGCACGCGGGGCAGCCGGTCGCGCTGCCCCTGGTCGGGGTCGCCCCCGACCAGATGCCGGACGGTGCGAAGAAGGCCGTGGCCGCACAGCCGGAGCCGGGGAAGATCACCGGCACCACCTGGCAGGACTTCACACGCGGCAAAGGTGTGGGCAGGCTGGGCGCGCCCGACCCGTCCGAGCTGGGCTATGCCGGGATGCGGATCGAGGCGGTGAAGGACGGCACGGTGGTCGCCTCCACCGAGGCGGCCGGCGACGGCACCTTCACCCTGCCCGCGTCCGCCGACGGGGCACGGCTGCGGCTTCCGGCGAGCAACTTCAAGGAGCCGTACAACGGGCTCGAGTGGCTCGGCCCGGCGCTGGTCACCCCGGCGGTCATCGGGGCGTACGTGTGGATGTGGGCGGGGTTCGCGATGGTGCTGATCGCGGCCGGGCTCGCGGGCGTGCCGAGGGAGCTGCTGGAGGCGGCGCGGGTGGACGGCGCCAACGAGTGGCAGGTGTTCCGCAAGGTGACCGTGCCGCTGCTCGCGCCGGTCCTCGCGGTCGTCGTGGTCACCCTGATGATCAACGTGCTCAAGGTGTTCGACCTCGTCTACATCATCGCCCCCGGCTCGTCCCAGGACGACGCGAACGTGCTCGCCCTGGAGCTGTACCGCAAGGGCTTCGCGGAGAGCCAGCCGGGCGTCGCGAGCGCGATCGCGGTGCTGCTGCTGGTGCTGGTGATCCCGGTGATGCTCTTCAATGTGCGTCGGCTCAGGCGGGAGGTGCGGCGATGACGGCGGCAGCCGGAAGTGTCACGAAGGCCGGCCCGGTCCGGACGGTGAAGGCCCGGCAGTCGCTCGGTGCGACGATCGCAGAGCGGCTGAGCGGCGGACTGGTCCGCTTCTTCCTCGTCGTCGTGGGCCTGTTCTGGCTGGTGCCGACCGTCGGCCTGCTCATCTCCTCGCTGCGCCCGCCCGAGGACATGAGCGCGAGCGGCTGGTGGACGGTGTTCAGCAAGCCGTCCCAGCTCACCTTCGACAGCTACGAGAAGCTGCTGGAGAACGGCGACATCACCCACTCCCTGCTGAACACCGTGCTGATCACGGTCCCGGCGACGCTCCTGGTCGTCGTGGTCGGCGCGCTCGCGGGCTACGCGTTCGCGTGGATGGAGTTCCCGGGCCGGGACTGGTGGTTCCTGGGCGTGGTGAGCCTGCTGGTGGTGCCGGTACAGGTGGCACTGATCCCGATCGCCGAACTCTTCGGCAAGATCGGCCTGTTCGGCACGATCCTCGGTGTGATCCTGTTCCACACGGGCTTCGGTCTGCCGTTCGCGGTGTTCCTGCTGCGCAACTTCTTCGCGGAGATCCCGCGGGAGCTGCTGGAGGCGGCCCGCCTCGACGGCGCCGGTGAACTGCGGCTGTTCGCACGGGTGGTGCTGCCGCTCGGCGGGCCGGCGATCGCGAGCCTCGGCATCTTCCAGTTCCTGTGGGTGTGGAACGACATGCTGGTCGCGCTGGTGTTCACCAAGTCGGGCACCCAGCCGATCACGGTCGCGCTGCAGACACAGGTACGGCAGTTCGGCAACAACATCGACGTGCTGGCGCCGGGCGCGTTCATCTCGATGGTGATCCCGCTGGCCGTGTTCTTCGCGTTCCAGCGGCAGTTCGTGTCCGGGGTGATGGCAGGCGCGGTCAAATAGCCGCAGACGGGACACTCTTGGAGGGGCGGGTCTTCAACGGCCCGCCCCTTCGCGTTCATCCGTTGTCCCCCACAAGAGGTACGGGGCCGTAACCAATTCACTCCATCGGCCGTTCCCGGGCAGAAGGCCCGCGCCGACCGACCCATGGATGTCCCTTGCCCAGGTTCAGCGTCATCGTCCCCGCGTACAAGGTCCAGGCGTACCTCTCCGAGTGCCTGGACTCGGTGCTCTCGCAGTCGTATCCCGATCTCGAACTGATCGCCGTGGACGACTGCTCCCCGGACGCCTGCGGCGCGATCATCGACGAGTACGCGGCCCGGGACACCCGGGTGCGGGCCGTACACCTGGCGGAGAACCAGGGGCTGGGCCGGGCCCGGAACGCGGGGATGGCCGAGGCGACCGGGGACTACCTGGTGTTCCTGGACAGCGACGACACCCTCACCCCGGACGCGCTGCTGGCGGTCGCCGACCGGATCAAGGAGACCGGCGAGCCGGACGTCCTGGTCCTCGACTACGCGCGCACGTACTGGGACGGCCGCACGGTCCGCAACCAGCTCTCCGGTCAGCTCACCCACCAGGGCCCCGCCCCGTTCCGGCTGTCGGACCGGCCGGGGCTGCTCAGGGTGCTGATGGTGGCCTGGAACAAGGTGTGCCGGCGGGAGTTCGTCGCAGCGCACGGCTTCACCTTCCCGCCGGGCTACTACGAGGACACCCCCTGGACCTTCCCGGTGCTGATGGCGGCGGAGTCGATCGCCACCCTGGACCGGGTGTGCGTGCACTACCGGCAGCGCCGGCAGGGCAGCATCCTCGGCACCACGAGCCGCAAGCACTTCGACCTGTTCGAGCAGTACGACCGGGTGTTCGCGTACGTCGAGGAGCGCCCCGAACTCGCGGTGTGGCGGCCTGAGTTGTTCCGGCGGATGATCGACCACTACGCGACGGTGTTCACCCGGCGGGGCCGGCTGCCGCGCGGCAGTCACGGCGAGTTCCTGCGCCGGGCCCGCGCCCACTACCGCCGCCACCGGGTGCCCGGAGCGCGCCTCCCGCTGCGGCACGCGCTGGTCCGCTACGGCCTGCACCGCACGTTCCGGGCGCTCCAGCTGGCCTCGGCCGTCCGCCGGCGCGCCGGGAAGTCCGCGGTGAAGCTGGCCCGCGCCGCGCGCTGCGGGGTGCTCCAGCTGCACTACCGGATCCAGCTGCGACTGCCGTTGCGCTCCGACCGGGCCGTGTTCGCCGCCTCCTCGGGGCGCTCGGACCCGGGGGCGCTGGAGGAGGCGTTCCGTACGCACGCCCCGCACATCCGCACCGCGTGGATCGCCCGACCCGAACAGGAGCCCGCGCTCCCGCCGGGCCCGCGCCGGCTCCGCCCCGGCACGGCCGCGTACTGGACGGCGCTGGCCCGCTCCCGGTACCTGGTCACGAACACGCAGCTCGAGCGGCGGATGCGCAAGCGGCGCGGGCAGGTGCTCGTGCAGACCCAGCAGGGCACGCCCCTGAAGCACATGGGCCTCGATCTGCGGGAGCACCCGGCGGCGGCCGGGGACACGGACTTCGGGGAGCTGCTGCGGGACGTCGACCGGTGGGACCACGTCCTGTCCGGCAACCGGCACGCGACCGTGACCTGGGAGCGGGTCTTCCCGGGCGGCTACACCACCCTGGAGTACGGCGCCCCGCGCAACGACGTCCTGCTGCGGGCGACCTCCGTGGACGTGTCCCGGCTGCGCGAGTCGCTGGGCATCCCCGAGGGCGCGGTCGCGATCCTGTACGCGCCCACCTACCGCGACCACCGGCGCACCCAGCTCCCGCTGCTGGACCTGGAGCGGATCGCGCGCCGCCTCGGCCCGCGCTTCGTGATCCTGGCCCGCCCCCATCCCGTGCACGGCGGACCGCTCGGCGAGGGCACCCGGATCATCGACGTCGGCGGGCATCCGAGTGTGGAGTCCCTCTGTCTGGCCTCGGACGTGCTGGTCACCGACTATGCGTCGCTCATGTTCGACTACGCCGTTCTGGACCGGCCGATCGTGGTGCACACCGAGGACTGGGAGGCGTACGACGCGGCCCGCGGCACCTACTTCGACCTGCGCGCCTTCCCGCCGGGCGCGGTGGCGCGCAGCGAGGACGAGCTGATCGACATCTTCGCGACCGGCCACTGGCGCGGCTCGCGCTCGGCCCAGCTGCGGGCGGCGTTCCGGGAGCGGTTCTGCCCGTGGGACGACGGACGCGCCGCCGAACGGGTCGTACGGCACGTGGTGCTGGGCGAGACGGAGCTGCCGCCGGTGGTTCCGCTCGCGGACCGCAAGCCGGTGCCGTCGGCCTGTGCGCGTTCACCGCTGGCCACCGTGCCGCAGCCTTCCGGTCGGCTCCCCGTCACCGAGAGCCACTGAACACCGTTGGTCCTACCGGGAGTTCCCATGCCCCTCGGTTCGACGCGGCCCACCCCGAGCCGGCCGTCCACCTGGCGTCCTGCGGGGCGGCCCGGCCGCGTCCGCAAGACAACAGAAAGCGGACACGGTGGTGCTGTACACGCCGACCCGCCGGGACTACCGCAGGGGCGGACACGTGGACCGGCTCGACCTGGCGCGGTTCGCGGCGGACCTGGGCGCGGGACACACCCTCGTGGTCCGGCTGCATCCGTCCCTGGCGGACGGCCCCGCGCGGGGCTTGGGCCTCGCCGAGCTGGCCCGGCGCGGGATCGTGGTCGACGCGACCGGCGAGCCGCGCGTCGAGGACGCCCTGCTCGCGGCGGACGTGCTGGTCACGGACTACTCGGCCGGGATGTTCGACTACGCCAACGTGGACCGGCCGATCGTGGTGTTCGCCGACGACTGGCCCGCGTACACCGCGAGCCGGGGCACGTACGTCGACATCACCGCCGAACCGCCCGGCCATGTCGCGCGCTCCTACCGGGAGCTGGCCCGGCTGTTCACGTCGGGCTCGTGGCGGGACGAGGAGTCGGCGCGGCTGCGGGCGGGCTTCCGGGCCCGGTTCTGCGAGTACGACGACGGGCGTGCCGCCGAGCGGGTGGTACGGACCCTGCTGCTGGGCGCGCCGATGACCGGGCCCGGCGCGGTGCGGTGCGGATCCCGGGGCAGGCCGTCGGGCACGACGCGCTGAGGTCGGCGTGGAGGGGGTGACCGGGGTGCCGGCCGCCGCTCAGGGCCGGCACCCCGGTGTTCGTGGGCCTACTCGATGACGAGGTCGACCTCGATGTTGCCGCGGGTGGCGTTGGAGTAGGGGCAGACCTGGTGGGCGGTCTCGACCAGCTTGCGGCCGGTCTCCTGGTCCACGGTGTCGGGCAGCTCCACGCGGAGGATCACCTTCAGCCCGAAGCCCTCGCCCTGCTTGCCGATGCCGACCTCGGCGGTCACCGCCGCCTCGCTGACGTCGACCTTCGCCTGCCGGCCGACGAGGCCGAGGGCGCTGCCGAAGCAGGCGGCGTAACCGGCGGCGAAGAGCTGCTCCGGGTTGGTGCCCTCGCCGTTGCCGCCCAGCTCCACCGGCGGGGCCAGCTTGAGGTCGATCTTGCCGTCGGAGGAGACGGCACGGCCTTCACGGCCGTGGGTGGCGGTGGCGACAGCGGTGTACAGCGCGTCCATGAGAACCATCCCTGGTGAAATCGGGTCCGGCGGCCCCTGTCCTGACCGCCTCACGACCACAAGTAGAGCACACAATTCAGTTGTGCACAACTAAATGGCTCGTAAGAGCTACCCTGGAGGCATGACCGACACGGAGTGGCTGCGCCTGGACCGCCAGATCTGTTTCTCGCTGCAGGCGGCGTCCCGCGCCTTCAACGGGGTGTACCGGGTGGTCCTCAAGGACCTCGGGCTCACCTACCCCCAGTACCTGGTGATGCTGGTGCTGTGGGAGCAGGGCGATCTGCCCGTCAAGAAGCTCGGCGAGCAGCTGAGGCTCGACTCCGGCACGCTGTCGCCGCTGGTCAAGCGGTTGGAGGGGGCCGGTCTCGTGCGGCGCGAGCGCAGCGTCGAGGACGAGCGGTCGGTGTGGGTGCGGCTCACCGAGGAGGGCACGGCCCTGCGCGAGCGGGCCCTGGAGGTACCGCGCCGGATCGGCCGGGCGACCGGGTTCGACCTGGCGGAGATCGCCGAGCTGCGCGATCGGCTCGACCGGCTCACGACCGCGCTGGACGCGGCGGCGCTGTCGGAGGCGGAGTACGCGGACCAGTCCGGCCGTCCGGCGCACTCCGACTGATCCGGCGCACGTAGAGCCGTACGACCGTGCCGTCCCGGACGAACTGGGCGCGCGGCACGAAGTCCTGGGCCAGCACGGCGAGTTCGGCCCGCTCGGTGGGGCTGCGCGGCGCCCACCGGCCGGCGAACAGATTGCGGTCCCCCACGACCCACACCCGCGTCAACCGCCCCACCCTCCGCCGCACCTCCCCGGGCCCGGCCTCGATCCCGTACAGGGTCCCCGACTCGGCCGCCCCCGCCCCGAGGGCCACGTCCCGCGTCTTCCGGAAGGCCCCGGGATAGCCGAGAGCCACGTTGCGCGCACTGACGGGCAGGTACAGCACCGCGTCCCCGGCTTCCGTCTCCCGCGCGACCACGCGGGACACGGCCCCGAGATCATCGGCGCGGCTCGCGGGGGTCCGGTCGGCGCGCAGGAGGGGGAGCTGGTGGAGGAAGGCCAGGGTGACGGCCAGAACACCGACGAGGGTGACGAGAGCGGACCGCGACGGAGGGTGCGATCCCCGCCGGCGGGCGGCCCACAGCAGTCCCACCGCCCCCGCCACCCACTCGGCCCCCGCCGCCACCACCAAGGGCGCCCCGCTCAGCGCGTACAGCACATACCTGTCGACGTAGAGCGGCGACACCTGGGACACCAGCATCAGCACCCCCGGCGGCACCAGGGCCAACGACACCCCCACTCCCGCGCAGGTGAGTTCCCCCCGCCGTCCCGCCACCCCCACGACCGCCACCCCCACCAGCACCAGGCAGACCGGGAACACCACCTCGCCCGGCCCCACGAACGCCCGCAGCAACCCCTCCGCCACACCCGCCGTGGGCCGCCGCAGCCAGGCCACCTGAGCCGCCTGCGACCGCGAGACCCACACCATCGGCAGCAGTGACACCACCACCGCCCCGGCCGCGCACCCCCACCCCCGCCACACCCGCGCCCCCGCGCGGGCCAGCGCCAGCGACACCGCGTGGGCGAGCAGCAGCAGGACCGCGAACTCGTGCAGCCAGCACGTCAGGCCGAGGACGGCGCCGTACGCCGGCCAGGAACCGCCCTGCACGGCCCGCACGAACAGCAGCGTCGCCAACGTGGCCCCGGCGGCCACCAGGGCGTACGAGCGGCCCTCCTGCGCGTAGTGACCGGCCATCGGCGAGACGGCGTACAGCAGCCCAGCCCACAGCCCCACCCGCGGCCGGACCAGCCGGGCGCCGAGCGCGGCCACCAGCCCCGCCGTGACGGCCGCCGCGCACACCGACGGCAGCCGCAGCACGACCTCGTCGGCACGGACCGCGAGGACGGCGTGCATGAGGAGGTAGTACAGGCCGTGCACCGCGTCCACACCGTGCAGCAGCCGCCAGATCTGCGGCACCGTACGGCGCGCGACCTGGAGGCTGACGGCCTCGTCCCGCCACATCCCGCCGCGGTCGAGCCCCCAGAGCCCGACGGCGAGCATGACCAGCGCCGGCACGCCCACGACGGCTCCGCGAGCGACCCGCGCCCGGAGTCCACGCGGCGCGCGCCCCGCCGTACCGGTCGCCGCGCGGACCGGCGTCGCACCCGCCCCGCGCGGCTGCGGTCCCACAGGAAGCCCGACGTTCACCACGGCCCGATCTTTTGCGATTAACCAATCTTTTTCCGGTATTGACGGCGTATCAGCGCAGATACACCATGCATACCGCTTAGGCTCCCATGTGATGAACCGTCTCCGTGTCACCCCCGGCCCGGTCCTCGCGCTCACCGCCCTCTGGGCCGCCACGCGCGGCCTGATGCTGTGGGTGCTGGTCCACGACGGCGCCCCGCTGCTGGGCCGGGGTTCGGTGGCCCGGGAGGTGCGGCGGCTGTACTTCCACTGGTACGGAGTTCTCGCGCACGGCGCCTTCCCGGCGCACGACACGCTGTGGCAGTACCCGCCGGGCGCGGGCGCGGTACTGCTCGCTCCGGGCCTGCTGCCGTGGTTGACGTACTTTCAGGCGTTCGTGGTACTGACCCTGGCCGCGGACGCGCTGGTGGCCGCGGTGCTGGTCCGCACGGGCAGGCGCCCCGGGCGCAGCCTGCTCGGCGCGGCGGTGTGGACGGGCGGGCTACCGCTGCTGCTGCATCTGCCGCTCGCCCGGTACGACGTCGAGGTCACCGCCCTGGCCGTGCTCTCCCTGCTGGCGTTGCCGCGCTCCCCGCGCGCGTGCGGCGTGTTCGGGGCGCTGGGGGCGCTGGTGAAGGTGTGGCCGGCGCTGGTGCTGCTGGGCACGCCCCGGGAGCGGGTGACGCGTACGGCGTGGGGGTGGGCGGGGGCCGCCGGGGGCGCGTTGCTGGGCCTGCTCGCCGTGTTGTTCGACAACCCGCTCTCCTTCCTGCGGCAGCAGGGCGGTCGCGGGGTGCAGATCGAGTCGCTGGGCGGCACGGCGCTCGATCTCGCGCGGCACGCCGGCTGGTCCGGCCGGACCCGCTACCAGTACGGCGCCGTCGAGCTGGTCGGCCCGCACGTGCGCGCCGTCGCCGCCACCTCCCTCGTGCTGACGGCCGTCGCCCTCGGACTGCTGGTGCTGTGGCGGACGCGGGCGCGGCGGTGGACCGAGGCCACACCGTACGACGCGGCGCTGAGCGCGGTGCTGCTGTTCACGGTCACCAGCCGGGTGATCAGCCCGCAGTACATGATCTGGCTGGTGGGCCTGGCGGCCGTGTGCCTGACCTCGCGGCACACCAGCCAGCGTCCGGTGGCCGTGCTGATCCTGACGGCGGCCGCGCTGAGCACGGTGGTGTTCCCGATGTTCTACCGCGAGGTCGTCGCCGGCTCCTGGGCCGGCTGTCTGCTGCTGCTCGCCCGGAACGGGGCGCTGACGGCCGCCGCCGTGCTGTCCTTCGTCCGGCTGTGGCGGGACGCGCGGCCTCCGTTTGGAAAGAGCGGGCAAACAACGGAACCCCGACCCGATTCCGACCGTCTTCCGGAACGAGCTCTAAGCATCTCTTAACAGGGTATTACTGAACATTTCTACGCTCCCGGCCTGTGGACGTCATGCACCGAGATCTGCCAGACCCGCACGACCCCGCCGAGCCCGCGTGCGCGGCGCAGGTCGCTGTGGTCGTCATCGGCTACGACGACCGCGCCCACGTGGGCGACGCGGTGCGCTCGGCCCTCGCCCAGGGGGACGCGGTGGCCGAGGTCGTCGCCGTGGACGACTGCTCCACGGACGGCAGCGCCGAGCTGCTGGAGCGGCTGGCCGCCGACGAGCCCCGGCTGCGAGTGGTGCGCCGGGCCACGAACAGCGGCGGCTGCGGCAGCCCGCGCAACACCGGGATCGACGCGGTGACGGCGCCTTACGTGATGTTCCTGGACAGCGACGACGTGCTGCCGCCCGGCGCGGTGGACGCGCTGCTGACGGCGGCGGCGCAGGCGCGGGCGGAGGTGGCGAGCGGCCTGTGCGTGCGCCGGGAGCTGCCCGCCGGGCGCGACCAGCCCTGGCAGGCGTCCCTCTACACGGCGCACACCGTCCTCACACACCCCTCCCAGCGCCCCCGCCTGGTCCACGACACCCTGTGCGTCAACAAGCTGTACCGCACCGACTTCCTGCGCGAGCACGGCATCCGCTTCCCCGAGGGCCGCTTCCTCTACGAGGACATCGTCTTCACCGCGCGCGTGCTGGCCGCGAGCCCGCGGATCGCGCTCGTCCCGGACAGGGTCTACGTCTGGCACGTGCGCCGGTCGGCCGAGCAGCTGTCACTGTCGCTGGACCGGGAGCGCATCGGCAACTGGAAGGCGCGGGTCGAGGCCTGCGCGCTGGCGTACGACATCCTGCTCGGCGGCGGGCAGAAGGAGCTGGCGCGGGCGGCGCGGGCCAAGTTCCTCGACCACGAGGTGCGCATGTACGCGCGCGAGCTCGGGTTGCGTGACGTGGAGTACCGGCGCGCGTGGTGGGCGCGGACCCAGGAGTACCTCGCGCGCTACGACGCCGCCGACTGGGAGCTGAACCCGGCCGCGCCCGGCCGGCTGCTCGGGCGGGTCGTGCTGGAGTCGCCCGAGCCCCGTGACCTGCCCCGGCTGCGCGAGCTCGCCGCCCGGCCGGCGCGGCTGCTGCCGCCGTACGCCCGCACGCCCGACGGCGTCCCCGTCTGGTCCACGGACCTGCCCCGGGTCACGCTGATCCCGCTGCTCACCCACCCCGTACCGCTGCTGCCGCTCGCGGTGGACGCGGAACTGTCCCCGCGCGCGCGTGCCGCACGGCTGCACCTCAGGCTGCACGAGCTCTACGGCAGGGTGGCCGAGGCGGGTCCGTGCGAGGTGGACGTCGCGTGGCACGCCCGCGACGACGACCGCACGGCGTGGCGCGCGACGACCGCCCTCACCCCGTCCGGCCCGGACACCTGGTCGGCCGAGCTGCCCGTCGACCTGGCGGCGCTCGGATCGGGCACCTGGGACCTGCGCCTGACCGTGCGCTTCTCGGACGGCGCACAGCGCGATGTCACGGCGCACGCTCTGACGGGCGCCGGCCGACTGCGCCGACGCGCCGTGCCGAGCGCCCGGTACGGCGTGCTCCTGGTGCAGCCGTACGCCACGCATTCCGGCACGCTGGCGCTGCGCGTGGCGACGGGGGTGCGCGGGGTCTGGCAGGTGGCCCGCGGCAGGCTCCGCCGCCTGCTTCACTGAGACCGACCGGCCGCGACAGGCCACAGGATGAGGGGACGGCCCATGACCTGGCTGATCACCGGCGGCGCCGGCTACATCGGGGCGCACGTCGTACGCGCGATGACCGAGGCGGGCGAGCGCACGGTCGTCTACGACGACCTGTCCACGGGCGTCGCCGAGCGCGTGCCGGCGGAGGTCCCGCTGGTGCGCGGCTCCGTCCTGGACGCGGACCGGGTGGCCCGCGTCCTCGCCGAGCACGCCGTCACCGGGGTCGTGCATCTGGCTGCGAAGAAGCAGGTGGGCGAGTCGGTGGACCGCCCGCTGCACTACTACCGGGAGAACGTGGAGGGCCTGCGCGTCCTCCTGGAGGCCGTGACGGCGGCGCGGATCCCGTCCTTCCTCCTCTCCTCCTCGGCGGCGGTCTACGGCATGCCGGACGTGGATCTGGTCACGGAGGAGACCCCCTGCCGCCCCCTGTCCCCCTACGGCGAGACGAAGCTGGCCGGCGAATGGCTGGTGCGGGCCACCGGCCGCGCGACCGGTCTCGCGACCGCCTCCCTGCGCTACTTCAACGTGGCGGGCGCCGCCACCCCCGAACTCGCCGACACCGGCGTGTTCAACCTGATCCCGATGGTCTTCGAGAAGCTCACCGAGGGCGCGCCGCCGCGCGTCTTCGGCGACGACTACCCCACCCCCGACGGCACCTGTGTCCGCGACTACATCCACGTGGTCGACCTGGCCGAGGCGCATGTGACGGTGGCCCGCGCCCTGCGCTCCTCCCCCGGCGCCGACCTCACCTTCAACATCGGCCGCGGCGAGGGCGTGTCCGTCCGCGAGATGATCGACCGCATCAACGCGGTCACCGGTTACGACCGTCCCCCGACCGTCACCCCGCGCCGCCCCGGGGACCCCGCGCGCGTGGTGGCCTCCGCCGACCGCATCGGCACGGAACTGGGCTGGCAGGCCAAGTACGACGTGCAGGACATGATCACCTCGGCGTGGGAGGGCTGGGTCCGGCTCCACCCGGAGGCGGCGCGGTCGTAGGCTGTGCGGGTGACCGGCCCGGCCGATGCCCTGCTCGTGGAACGCGCCGTGGGCGCCGTGGTCGGATCGGCCGTCGGCGACGCCCTGGGCGCGCCGTTCGAGTTCGGCCCCGAGGGCGCCTTCTCCGCTCGCTTCCCGCGCCCCGGACACGGCGGCGAGATGTGCGGCGGCGGGGGCTGGGACCCGGGCGAGGCGACCGACGACACGCAGCTGGCGGTGCTCACCGGGGAGTCACTGCTGGAGCGCGGCGGCCTGGACCTGCCGGACGTCTTCCGCCGCTTCCGGCGCTGGGCGGCGTCCGACCCCAAGGACGTCGGCCTCCAGACGGAAGCGGTCCTGACCGGCGGCGACCCGTGGGACACCGCGGCGGCCCGGCACTTCGAGACGAACCAGCGGGCGGCCGGAAACGGCGCCCTGATGCGGGCAGCACCCTCGGCGGTGCACTTCGCCCGCTCCGGCCGCGAGGCCACCCTGGACGCCGCCCGCCGCCTCTCCGCGCTCACCCACGGCGACCCCGCGGCCTGGGAGGGCACGGCGGTTGTGCACGAGCTGATCCGTCTCGCCCTGTTCGGAGAGGACCCGCTCACGGCCGTGCCGGAGACCCTGGCCGCCCTCCGCCCCGGCCACCGCGACCGGTACGCCGTCGTCCTCGCCCCGGACTGGCACCCCGACCTGGCCACGGAGTTCAACGGCGCGGTGTGGCCCTGTCTCGGCTCGGCGGTGTGGGCTCTGCGGACCACGGCGTCGTACGAGGAGGCGGTGCGCGCGGCGATAGACCTGGGCGGCGACACGGACACGGTGGCGGCGGTCACCGGGGCGCTGGCGGGCGCGGTGTACGGGGCCGGCGCGATCCCGCGACGCTGGCTGGAGCCCCTGCACGTGCCGCTGCCGGGGTTCGGCGGGCGGGTGCTGCGGGCGCCGGAGCTGAGGGCCCTGGCGGAGCGGCTGTCCGGCCTCACAACGCCTTGAGCGCCCCCGCCGTGGCCCGGGCCAGCTTCTCCAGGTACCCCTTCGGCAGCTTCGGGGAGCGGATCACCACCGCCCTCCAGTACAGCGGCCCGGAGATCAGGTCCAGCGCCAGGTCGGCGTCCACACCGGCCCGCACCTCCCCCCTCTCCTCCGCGGCCGCCACGATCTTGCTGGCCACACCCTCCTGACCGTCCCGCAGCGCCTTCTGGAAGGCCTCCGCGAGGTCGGGGTTGCGGGCCGCCTCCGCCTGGAGGTCGGGGATGATCTGCGAGGCGACCGGGTGGCGCAGCGCACGGGAGGTGACCTCGTACAGCAGGCGCAGGTCGCCCTCCAGAGAGCCCGTGTCCGGGACGGGGAATCCCAGCACCGCCATCGCGGAGACCACGTCCAGCACCAGGTGCAGCTTGGAACGCCAGCGCCGGTACACCGCCGTCTTGCCGACCCCCGCCCGCCGCGCGATCCCCTCGATGGACATGCGCGCGTACCCGACCGCCGCCAGCTCCTCGAAGACGGCCGCCCGGATGGCCTCGGTCACGTCCTCCCGGAGCACGGCGGCCCCGGCGGGGGACCGGCGGCGCGGACGCTTCGGGGCCTCGTCGGCGTTCGTCGTCATGTCGCACAGCATAGGGCGTTACGACGAAACGGTTGCGTTCCGACGTCGGTTGGTTCTACGCTCACGTTGCGACGATACGGTCCCGTCCCGACGTAAGAGAACGTGAAGAGAAACGTAAGGAAACGCCGGACGGCGACACAGACCGGCGCAGCCGGACGCACCCCCCTCCCCCGAGCGAAAGCAGCGGATGTGAGCCAGGTCCTCCACACACCGCCCCCGACCCAGGCGCCCGCCGACGATGACCTCACGGCACTCGCCGCCCGGCACGGCCTCACGGTCAGCGGCGCCCGCCCCTCCCTGCCGGAGTACGTCCGCCAGCTGTGGGCCCGGCGCCACTTCATCACCGCCTTCGCCACCGCCAAGCTCACCGCGCAGTACAGCCAGGCGAAGCTCGGCCAGATCTGGCAGGTCATGAACCCGCTGCTGAACGCGGCGGTCTACTACTTCATCTTCGGCGTGCTGCTCGGCACCAGCAAGGGCGTGCCGGACTACATCCCGTTCCTGGTGACGGGCGTGTTCATCTGGACGTTCACGCAGAGCTCGATCATGGCGGGCACCCGCGCGATCTCCGGCAACCTCGGCCTGGTCCGCGCCCTGCACTTCCCGCGCGCCTCCCTGCCGATCTCCTTCTGCCTCCAGCAGCTCCAGCAGCTGCTGTTCTCGATGACCGCGCTCGTCGTGATCATCCTGTCCTTCGGCATCCCGATCACCCCGCGCTGGCTGCTCGCGATCCCCGCGCTGGTCCTGCAGTCCGTCTTCAACGCGGGCGTTTCGATGATCATGGCCCGGTGGGGCGCCAAGACCCCGGACATCGCCCAGCTGATGCCGTTCGTGCTGCGCACCTGGATGTACGTGTCCGGCGTGATGTGGAGCATCAGCAAGCTCACCAAGAAGGACCACCTGCCGCACATCGTCACGGTGCTGCTGGAGACCAACCCGGCCGCGGTCTACATCGACCTCATGCGGTACGCGCTGATCCACAGCTTCCACGGCTCGCAGCTGCCCCCGCACGTGTGGGTGGCGGCCACCGGCTGGGCCCTGGCCGCGGGCATCGGCGGCTTCATCTACTTCTGGAAGGCTGAGGAGACGTACGGCCGTGGCTGAGCACACCGAAGCGAAGATCCCCACCGTCATCGCCGACAGCGTCGACATCGTCTACCGCGTCAACGGCACCGGCGCGGGCCGCGGCACCGCCACCGCCGCCCTCAACCGCATCATGCGCCGCAAGCAGACCGAGAAGGCGGCGGGCGTGCGCCGGGTCCACGCGGTGAAGAAGGTGTCGTTCGTCACCTACAAGGGCGAGGCCGTCGGCCTGATCGGCACCAACGGATCCGGCAAGTCCACCCTGCTCAAGGCGGTCGCCGGGCTGCTCCCGGTGGAGAACGGCCACATCTACACCGACGGCCAGCCCTCCCTGCTGGGCGTCAACGCGGCCCTGATGAACGACCTCACCGGCGAACGCAACGTCCATCTCGGCGGGCTCGCCATGGGCATGTCCCGGGAGCAGGTCAAGGAGCGGTATCAGGACATCGTCGAGTTCTCCGGGATCAACGAGAAGGGCGACTTCATCACCCTTCCGATGCGCACCTACTCCTCCGGCATGGCGGCCCGGCTCCGGTTCTCCATCGCCGCCGCCAAGGACCACGACGTCCTGCTGATCGACGAGGCCCTGGCCACCGGTGACCGCAAGTTCCAGGTGCGCTCCGAGCAGCGGATCCGCGAGCTGCGCGAGCGCGCGGGCACGGTGTTCCTGGTCAGCCACAACAACAAGTCGATCCGCGACACCTGCGAGCGGGTCCTGTGGCTGGAGCGCGGCGAGCTGCGCATGGACGGGCCGACGGAGGAGGTCATGAAGGAGTACGAGGCCTTCACCGGCGACAAGAGCGACAAGACGGCGAAGAAGCCGGCCGCCAAGAAGGCGGCGTGACCGGTCCGGCGGCCTGAAGGGAAAGACGGCGCAAAAGGCAGCGTGACCAAGAAGGCGGCGTGAAAGTTACCGGAACAGAAACCCGGGGACGCGGAACGCCGTCTTCCTGCCTGAGCCGGCTCTCACCCTCGCCACGGTTATCCCTTTCATCCGCTTAGTGACAGTATGTTATGAAGGGTCGACCGAGCCACCGTACCGAAGGAGTCCACTGCGATGCCCCAACTCAGCGTCATCGTCTACGGACCGAACGCACAGGGGCACCTGACAGAACTGTTGGACTCCTTGGAGGCCCGCCCCCTGCCGGACGCCGAGGTGATCGTCGCCGCGGTCGGCGACTGGGCCCGGGAGACGGCCGAGGGCCATGCCCCCGAGACGGTCGTCGTCCCGCTGCCCGAGGGCACCGGTGACGCGGCGGCCCGGGCCGCCGGTGCCGCCCGCGCGTCCGGCCGCTGGCTGCACTTCGTGCACGCCAAGGACGGCCTGCCGGCCGGCGCGTCCCGCCTGGTCGCCGAGCGGACCGCCGAACTGGACGCCACCGGCACCCCGGTCGACGTACTGCTGTTCGACCACGTCACCACCACGTGGCAGACCGCCGCCACCCCCTCCCGAGACGGCCGCTTCCTCGCCGCCGTCGGCCGCGACAGCCTCCCCCTCGACGAGGCCGCCGACCTGCTGCGTCTCACCCCGCTGCTCGGCAACCGCGCCCTGCGCGCCGCGTACTGGCGGGCGCACGAGCCGCAGTTCACCACCGACGACGAGCGGCGCGCCGCACACACGGCCCTGCTGCACGCCGGCCGGGTCGCCTGCCTGAACCAGGCGGCGTACGACAACCGTGAACTGCGCCCCGAGAGCCTGCCGCCGCTCGCCCCCGAGGACCGGTTCGCCCTCATCGAGCGCTACGAGTCGCTGCTGCCGCTCACCCGAGACCGCCGCGCCGCCCGCGCGGTGCTGTACGACCTGATGATGCGCGACCTGGTGCGCACCTTCGCCGGTGAGAACCTGCCCGACGCGGTGGCCCGCGAGTTCTTCCGCCGCGCCTCCCTCGCGGCCGTCCGCTGGCGCCCCGAGAACCACGAACGCCCGGCAGGCGTCGAGGGCGTGCGGCACGCGCTGCTGGAGGAGGGCGCGTACACCAAGTACCGCGCGTTCCAGGCCGCCAACCGCGCCCGCCGCGCCGCCAAGAAGACCGTACGGACCCGTAAGCGCCAGGTCGGCGCCAAGCTCCGCGACCAGCAGTACCGCCGTGCCCTGAACCGCCCGGTCGACCCCGACCTGGCCGTGTTCGCGGCCTACTGGGAGCGCGGTGTGTCCTGCAACCCGGCCGCGATCGCCGCGAAGCTCGCCGAACTCGCCCCGCACATCCGCCGGGTGTGGGTGGTGTCGAAGGAGAACGCGGCCCTGCTGCCGCCCGGCACGGACCACGTGGTCCCCGGCACCCGTCGCTACTGGGAGACCCTGGCCACCGCCAAGTACCTGGTCAACAACGTCAACTTCCCTAACGCGGTGGTCAAGCGGCCCGACGCGGTCCATCTGCAGACCCATCACGGCACCCCGCTCAAGCGCATGGGCCTGGACCAGATGGAGCACCCGGCCGCCGCCAAGGGCCTGGACTTCGCCGCCCTGTTGGGCCGCATCGACAAGTGGGACTACAGCGTCAGCGCCAACAGCCACTCGACCCGCATGTGGGAGCGCGCCTACCCGGCCCGCTACACCTCCCTGGACCACGGCTACCCGCGCAACGACGTCTTCTACACCGCCACGGCCGCCGACGTCCGCGCCGCCCGCGCGCGCCTCGGCATCGCCCCGGGCAGGAGGGCTGTCCTGTACGCCCCCACCCACCGCGACTACGAGGCGGGCTTCACCCCGCGCCTCGACCTGGCCGCCTTCGCCGACCGCCTCGGCGAGGACACGGTCCTCCTCGTCCGCGCCCACTACTTCTACGGCGGCGCGGCCTCGCCGCTGACCGGTCTGCGCCGCTCCGGCCGGATCATCGACGTCTCCTCCTACGACCCCGTGGAGGAGCTGTGCCTGGCCGCCGACGCGCTGGTCACGGACTACTCGTCGATCATGTTCGACTACGCCAACCTGGACCGCCCGATCGTCGTCTACGCCGACGACTGGGAGACGTACCGGACCACCCGGGGCGTCTACTTCGACCTGATGGCGGAACACCCCGGCCGGGTCGCGCGCACCCAGGAGGAGCTGGCAGAGATCTTCGCCTCCGGCGCCTGGCGCGACGAGAGCGCGGTGAAGGCCCGGGCCGCGTTCCGCCGCCGGTTCTGCGAGTACGACGACGGACGCGCCGCCGAGCGGGTCGTACGACGGGTGTTCCTGGGCGAGCCGGAGGAGTCTCTGCCCCCGGTGATCCCGCTCGAGGAACGCACCCCCGCCCCGACCCCCGAGGAGGCCTCGGCATGACCACCCCCGACGTGACGGTGACGGTCATCGTCTTCAACGACGCCGCCCGCCTCCCCCGGGCGGTCGCGTCCCTGCGCGCGCAGACGCACGCGAACATCGAGATCATCATCAGCGACGACCACTCCACGGACGAGACGCCCACGGTGGCGCGCCGGTTGGAGGCGCAGGACGACCGGATCCGCTACCTCCGCCTGCCGGAGAACAGCGGCGGCTGCAGCGCCCCGCGCAACCGGGCCATCGAGATCGCCCGGGCGCCGTACCTGATGTTCCTCGACAGCGACGACGAACTCCCGCCCCGCGCGGTCGAGTCGCTGCTCGCCGCCCACCGGGAGCGCGCGGTGGACTTCACCATGGGCGCGGTACGGCGGGTCCGTGTGGACAACGGCCACCGTACGACGTGGATGCCGCACCTGGTCACGGAGCGCCGCACGGTGGAAGGCATCGAGGCGGACCCGCGTCTGCTCTTCGAGCACCTGTCCACGAGCAAGATGTACGCCCGCTCCTTCCTGGACCGCCACGACCTCCGCTTCCCCGAGGGCATCCACTACGAGGACCAGTTGTTCTCGGCACGGGCGTACTGCCTGGCGAAGGCGTTCACGATCGTCCCGGAGCCGGTGTACACCTGGTACATCGACCCGTTCGCCGCGGCGGACTCGGCGTCCATCTCCAACCAGCGGCACAAGGTCACGAACGTCCGCGACCGGGTCCATGTCCAGCGCCTGATCGACGACTTCCTGGTGGAGAGCGGGCACGCGGGGCTGCGGGAGGACAAGGACTTCAAGTTCCTCAAGCACGACTTCCGCATGTACGCGGGCGACCTGCCGTACCGGGACACCGAGTGGCTGGAGTCCTTCGCCGAGATCATGAACCCGTACCTGGAGACCCTGTCCCCCGGTGCGTACGCCCGGCTGCCGCGTGCGGAGCGGGTGGTGCTGGAGCTGCTGCGGGCGGGCCGCCTGGCCGACACCCGGCTGGCGGCGCGCGGACTGGGGCAGGGGGTGGCACCCCGCGAGGTCACGACCGACGAGGCGGGGGTGCCGTACTGGGGCGACAGCGTCCCCGACTCCGAGCGGGGACGCCGCGAACTGGACCTGTCCGACCTGGAGCTGGACACGCGCCCGTTCCCGACCGCCCAGTTCCGCCACGAGATCACCGAGCTGACCCGCGGGAGCGGGGCCTGTGTGACCCTGGCGATCCGCACGTACGACCCCGGTCTGCGCCTTCCGGTCGGCCCTCAGCGCGCCGGCCTGCTGCTGGCCCCCGGCGGCCGCCGGATGACGGTCCCCTTCCGCCTGGACCCGGTCCGCCCCGGAGTCTTCGAGGGCACCGTCCGCCTGGATCTCGCCGCCGCCTCGATCCCCCTCCAGGGCTTCCAGGGGATCCGTCACCCCCTGGTCCGCCTGAACCAGCAGGGCCTGTCGAACTCCGGCCTGCTGCTGGCCCCCCTCGACTTCCCCAGGGCCACGGCCCGCATCGACTACCACTCCGGCGCGACCCCGCACGAGGTCACCATCGAGCCGGAGAACCGCAACCCCGGCCGCCTCCAGATCCGCTGGCGCCCGGTGGGCGTGACGGCACGGGTGATCCGCCCGGCGATCAAGAAGATCGCCCGCCCCCGGGTCCGCAGGGCGGCGAAGCTGGCGGCGAGTCTGCTGAGGTGAGGGGGCGCGCCCGGGCGTCGTCGAGCCGCAGGTGAGGGGGCGTACGCGGGTCCGCTGCGGCGGGTCGTACGGTGCCCCGCGCGGGCAGTCGTGCCGCTGGGGCGGCACGGGTGGGCGCTGGGGGTGCCCCCTCCGGGAGAGGCACCCTGTCGGCGCGGGTGGGCGACCCCCGCCGCGGCCCCCGGCAGCTCAGGGCACCACTCGGTACAGGACCTGCCCGCCCGGACCGGCGGTCACCTTCCGCAGGCCGGGGCCGGCCAAACCCCCCGGTCCCACGACCCACCGCGCCCCGTACTCCCGCAGGATCCCCCGCCGCTCGTCGGAAGGCGTCCCCGCCGCGAAGTACCGCGTCACCGCGGCCTCTCTCCGCGGCGCGTCCGGCAGGAACACGTCCGGGTATCCCGGCGCCACCGTGTACGGCCCGTACGCCGGAATCTGCCGCGCCGGGAACGTCCGCGCCATCACCACGTCCCCGTACTTCACCCACGGCGTGATCCACTGGTAACCGACCCACGGCGTCCGGTACTTCGCCGCCACCGCCCCCGGCAGCGCGTCCCGCCCGGCCACGTACCCGAGCGTCCCGACCTGCGTCCACGCCCCCACGGCCAGCGCGGCGCCCAGCACGCACGCCCACGCGCCCCGCACCGCCCGCCGCCCGGCCGACACGACCTCCAGCGCGGCGGCGAGCTGGGCCGGGATCAGCGCGGCGGGCAGGGCCCGGCCCCAGGAGTAGTGCCCGCTCAGGCCGCCCGCCGCGAACACCACCGCACCGAGCGCGAAGAACAGCACCAGAGGATCCCGGCGGTCCCGCCGCCACCGCAGCACCAGCGCCGCCACCCCCAGCAGCACCAGCCCGAACCGCCCGGCGAGGTCCTCGTACAGCGGCCGGTGGATCGCCTCCAGATCCGCGCCCGCGGAGAACAGCGAGAAGAAGTCGTAGTACGGCCACAGCCACAGCAGCACCGCCCCGAGCCCCAGCCCGGCACCGAGCCGCACCAGCCCCGCCCGGCCCGGCCGCACGGCGATCACCGCGGCCAGCCCGCCCAGCGACGCCACGACCCCCGTGAACTGGTGACACAGCAGGATCAGCGCCCACAGCACCCCGAGCCCCAGCCACACCCCCCACGCGGCCTCCCCGCGCAGCGCCCGCGTCAGCCACGCCCAGAAGTGGAAGGCGAGCCCGAGCGCGAGGACGCTCGGGTACGACACCGTCAGCGCCAGGGAGTTCAGGCCCAGGAAGCCGCTCCAGTTGAACAGCGTCGGCCCCCACAGGAGGAGCAGGCTCAGCAGCGCCAGCGCCGGTGCCGCACGGTGGGCGCTCAGCGTGCGCACGTACCGCCACACCCCGGTGACCAGCAGCCCGAGCCCGACCAGCGCGCCGATCCGCAGCACGACGAACACCGACAGACCGGTCAGCCTGGCGACGCAGCCCAGCACCAGCATCCACGGCGAGTAGTACGGGCTCGGCGTGTCCGTGTCGACCAGCGGGTTGCCGGGATCCAGCAGGCTGTGCCGCAGCCGCTGGATCGTGGCCGCGTGCATACCGAGGTCGCCCGCCCAGGGCAGCCGGACGACGACCAGGAGGAGCAGGACGAGGACGAGCGCGGCGGCGGCCTGCGGCAGGGCCCGGCCGGCCCGCGCGGCAGCGGTCGGCGGTGCCGGGCGGCTCACCCGTTCGATGTCAGAGGTGGCGTGCATCCTGCTGGAACACCCAGGTGCGGTAGACGAGGAATCGGAACGCGGAGGCGAGCACGATCGACAGCGCTTTCGCCATGTTCGATTCCAGCACGCTGTGCAGACCGAGACCGTGGTAGCCGACCCAGAACAGGCCGATTTCCATGACGACACCGAGGCCGCTGAAGACGAAGAACAGGATGATCTGGCTGCGGGTGCGCGAGGCGCGGTCGCGATAGGCGAAATAGCGGAAGCCGAGGTAATTGGTCGCCATCGCGATACAGCTGGCCAGGACGGTCGCGGTCATCGCCTGCCAACGCAGGCCGTGCAGCAACAGGTTGAAGACCAGGAAATTGACCAGGACACCGCTGCCGCCGACGATCCCGAATTTCACGACCTCCAGCACGACGCGCGTGACCGGCCGGGCCGGAGTCGGCGCGAGGGGCGCCGCCGGACGGGTCTCGGTGAGGTTCACTGTCACACCGCAGACCCTATCCGAAACACACCGATAAGCAGGAAACGGTAAATTCGCCGCACGTTTTTCGCTAAGGACCGGCAAGAAACGGAACGCCCCGGGCCGATCCCACGTCGGCCCGGGGCGTTCTCACCGTCGTACGGCTACGAGTGCGTGCGCAGCAGCGTCCGCATCGTCCGCATCGCCACCGACAGGTTGGCGAGGTCGAAGGAGTCCGAGCTGCGGATCTCCTCCAGGGTGGTGCGCGCCCGGCTCAGGATGGGGGCGTTCTTCTGCTCCCACGCCTTGAACCGCTGCTCCGGCGTCGAGGTGCCGTTGCCGACCGAGAGGATGTCCGCGGTGAGCGCCGCGTGGGCCGCGTACAGGTCCTCGCGGATGGAGGCGCGGGCCATGGACTGCCAACGGTCGTTGCGGGGCAGCTCGCTGATGCGGTCCATCAGCTGCGTGATGTCGAGCCGGTCGGCGAGGTCGTAGTACACCTCGGCGACGTCCAGCGGCTCCTTGCCGGTACGGTCGGCCACCGACACGATGTCGAGCGCCGGGAAGGCGGAGGAGAACCCGGCCACGCGGGTGGCGACCTCGTCCGGGACGCCGGCCTCGGACAGCTCGTCGTACACGTGCTGGTACCACTCCAGGTCCGTGCCCTTGAGCAGCTTCGGCAGCTCCTGCCAGACCCGCTCGACCCGCTCGGCGAAGAACTCGACCGTCTCCGCGAGCTGGAGCGGCTGCGGCCGGTTGTTCAGCAGCCAGCGGGTGCCGCGCTCGACGAGCCGGCGGGAGTGCAGCCGGATCCGGGTCTGGACGTCCGCGTCGACCCGGTTGTCCAGTGCCTCCACCGCGTCCCACACCGGCGCCGAGCGGAAGATCGCGCGGGCCGCGGTCTGCGCCCGGACGATCTCCTCCAGGGAGGCGCCGGTCTCCTCGCGCAGCCGGTGCAGATACGTCGTACCGCCCGTGTTCACCGTGTCGTTGACCAGCACCGTCGTGGTGATCTCGCGGCGCAGCGGGTGGCTGTCGATCGCGTCGGCGAACCGCTCGCGCAGCGCCGTCGGGAAGTAGGCGTGCAGCAGGCCGCGCAGGTACGGGTCGTCCGGCAGGGAGGTGGCCAGCAGCTCCTCGGCGACCGTGATCTTCGTGTACGCCAGGACGACGGCGGTCTCCGGGCTGGTCAGGCCGTGCCCCTGGCCGAGGCGCTCGCGGATCTGGCGGTCGGTGGGCAGGAACTCCAGCGCCCGGTCCAGGTGGCCCTCGCGCACCAGGTGGCGCAGGAAGCGCTGCTGGGCGTGGAGCATGTCCTTGGCCTGGAACAGGGCGTTGGCCAGGGCGGTGTTCTGCGCGTAGTTGTTGCGCAGGACCAGCGCGCCGACCTCGTCGGTCATCTCGGCGAGCAGCTTGTTGCGCTGCTTGACGGTCATGTCGCCGTCCGCGACCAGGCCGTTCAGCAGGATCTTGATGTTCACCTCGTGGTCGGAGGTGTCCACGCCGGCGCTGTTGTCGATCGCGTCGGTGTTGATCTTGCCGCCGTGCGTGGCGAACTCGATCCGGCCGAGCTGGGTCAGGCCCAGGTTGCCGCCCTCGCCGACCACCTTGACCCGGAGGTCATTGCCGTCGACCCGGATGGCGTCGTTGGCCTTGTCGCCGACGTCCGTGTTCGACTCGACGGACGACTTCACGTACGTGCCGATGCCGCCGTTCCACAGGAGGTCGACCGGCGACTGCAGGATCGCCTTCATCAGGTCGGCCGGGGTCATCTTGGTGACCTTGTCGGCGATGCCCAGGGCCTCACGGATGTGGGCGTTGATCGGGATCGACTTGGCGCTGCGCGGGAAGATCCCGCCACCCGCCGACAGCAGCTCGGTGTTGTAGTCGGCCCAGCTGGAGCGGGGCAGCTCGAACAGGCGGCGGCGCTCGGCGTACGACGTCTCCGCGACCGGGGTCGGGTCGATGAAGATGTGCCGGTGGTCGAAGGCCGCGACCAGACGGATGCGCTCGGAGAGCAGCATGCCGTTGCCGAACACGTCACCGGACATGTCACCGATGCCGACGACCGTGAAGTCCTCGGTCTGCGTGTCCACGCCCAGCTCACGGAAGTGCCGCTTGACGGACTCCCAGGCGCCGCGCGCGGTGATGCCCATGCCCTTGTGGTCGTAGCCCGCGCTGCCGCCGGAGGCGAAGGCGTCGCCGAGCCAGAAGTTGTACTGCTCGGCGACCCCGTTGGCGATGTCGGAGAAGGTCGCGGTGCCCTTGTCGGCGGCGACGACGAGGTAGGTGTCGTCCTCGTCGTGCCGGACCACGTCGGCCGGCGGCACGACCTCGCCCGCGACCATGTTGTCGGTGATGTCGAGCAGCGCCGAGATGAACGTCTTGTAGCTGGCGATGCCCTCGGCCAGCCAGGCGTCGCGGTCCACGCCGGGGTCCGGCAGCTGCTTGGCGACGAAGCCGCCCTTGGCGCCGACCGGCACGATGACGGTGTTCTTCACCATCTGCGCCTTGACCAGGCCGAGGATCTCGGTACGGAAGTCCTCACGCCGGTCGGACCAGCGCAGGCCACCACGCGCGACCTTGCCGAAGCGCAGGTGCACGCCCTCGACCCGCGGCGAGTACACCCAGATCTCGTACGCCGGGCGCGGCGCGGGCAGGTCCGGGATGGCCTGCGGGTCGAACTTCATGGAGACGTAGTCGTGCGGCTTGCCGCCGACCGCGTGCTGGAAGAAGTTCGTGCGCAGGGTCGCCTTGATGACGGTCAGGAAGGACCTGAGGATCCGGTCCTCGTCCAGGCTCGCCACCTGGTCCAGCGCCGCGTCGACCTCCTCGAGGAGGGCGTCGATCAGTTCCAGGCCGGCCTTCTGCCGGTCCGGGGACATCCGCGCCTCGAACAGGGACACGAGGAGGCGGGTGGTGTGGACGTTGTTACGGAGGGTGTCCTCCATGTAGTCCTGCGAGAACGTCGAACCGGCCTGCCGCAGGTACTTGGCGTAGGCGCGCAGCACCATCGCCTGCCGCCAGGTCAGCCCGGCGCTCAGCACCAGCGCGTTGAAGCCGTCGTTCTCCGCCTTGCCGGTCCACGTCGCGGCGAAGGCCTCCTGGAAGCGCTCGCGGGCGTCGTCGCCGAGGTAGTCACCGCCGGCCGCCTTCGGCATCCGCAGACCGAAGTCGTAGATCCAGGCGGTCGTGCGGTCCACGCAGCGCAGCTCGTACGGCCGCTCGTCGGTGACCTCGACGCCGAGGCGGCTGAGCACCGGCAGCACCTTCGAGAGGGAGACGGTGCCGCCCTTCTGGTAGATCTTGAACCGGCGCTCCTCGGGACCGGCGCCCACCGGCTCGTACAGGCTCAGGCTGAACGTCTTGTCCTCGCTCAGCTGCTCCAGATGGACCAGGTCGGCGACCGCGGCACGCGGGGTGTGGTCGGCCTTGTAGCCCTCGGGGAAGGCGTTGTTGTAGCGGCGCAGCACCTCGGCCGCGCGCTCCTCGCCGCACTCGGCGGTCAGCGCCTCGGCGAACGCGTCGGCCCAGGAACGGGCGGCCTCGACCAGGCGGGCCTCGATGCGCTCCTTGTCGGAGTCGGACAGCTCGGGCAGCTCGGTGCCCTGCGGGACCCGGACGACGAAGTGCAGCCGGGAGAGGATCGACTCCGTGTTCCAGGCGGTGAAGTCGACGCTGATGCCGCCGAGCTCCTCCTTCAGGATGTCGATGATCCGCAGCCGGACACCGGTGGTGTAGCGGTCGCGCGGGAGGTAGACCAGCGCCGAGTAGTAGCGCCCGTACTCGTCCTGGCGCAGGTAGAGCCTGAGCCGACGGCGCTCCTGCAGGTACAGCACGGACGTGACGATGGACTGCAGCTCGGCGGCGGGCGTCTGGAACAGCTCGTCGCGCGGGTAGGTCTCCATGATCTGCAGCAGGTCACGGCCGTCGTGGCTGTGGGGCGAGAACCCGGCGAGAGCCAGCACCTCGTCGACCTTGCGGCGGATGACGGGGACGCGACGGACGGACTCGGTGTACGCGGCCGACGAGAACAGACCGAGGAAGCGCCGCTCACCGACGACGTTGCCGTCCGCGTCGAACTTCTTGACGCCGATGTAGTCCAGGTACGACGGCCGGTGGACGGTGGCGCGGCTGTTGGCCTTGGTCAGCACGAGCAGCTTGTGCTCGCGGGCCTTGGCGCGGGCGTCGGCCGGGAGCCGCTCGAAGGAGGGGCTGACCGGGTGGGCGTCGTCCTTGGCGTGGTGCGGGTCCGAGCGCAGTATGCCGAGACCGGTGCCGGGCACGGCGGCGAGCGTGTCGTCGTCGCGCAGCTGGTACTCGCGGAAGCCGAGGAAGGTGAAGTGGTCGTCGGCGAGCCAGCGCAGCAGCTCACGGGCCTCGTCGACCTCGGGCTTCGCCAGGTCGCCCGGGACGGGCTCGCTCTGCAGGTCGTCGGCGATCCGGGCCGCCGCGTCCCGCATCTTCTCCCAGTCCTCGACGGCCTCACGGACGTCGGACAGGACGCGCAGCAGGTCGACGGAGATCTGCTTGAGGTCGGCGCGGTCCGTCTCCCGGTCGATCTCGACGTGGATCCAGGACTCGAAGTGCGCGTCGTGCGGGAGGTCGCCGCCGGGCGGGATCGGCAGGACCTCGATCAGCTTGCCGGTGAGATCGCGGCGGACGACGAACTGCGGGTGGACGACGACGTGGATGCCGCGTCCCTGCCGCGTCAGCTCATTGGTGACCGAGTCGACCAGGAAGGGCATGTCGTCGGTGACGACCTCCACGACGCTGTGACTGCAGGTCCATCCGTTCTCTTCCACGGTCGGGGTGTGCACCCTGACGTTCGCGGTGCCCTGCGGGCGGGTCTCGGCGAGACGGTAGTGCGAGACCGCGGCGCCGAAGACGTCGACCGGGTCGCGGTCGGCGAGGTCTTCCGGGGCGGTGTGCAGGTAGTAACGCTGGAGGAACGCGAGCACGGATTCGCTGTCCGGGGTGCCGGGAGTGCCCTCGCTCGTCGTCCCGGTCGGTAGGTGCCCCCCGACCGGGCTGTTCTCAGCTACCCGTGCGGCCCTCTCGAGCAGCTCGGCCTTGGCTTCGTCCAGCTTGGTCTGCATTGTCCTCTGGCTCCTGTCGCGCGCCGTTGCGTGACGTAGAAGGAAGTACGGTCTCTTCCCCTCCGACGTAACGCCACGGCCCGGGGTGTCCGGTCCGTTCCGACGCTATGCCGCGAGGTGAGATGAGCGGGGGGAATTCGGCCATTCTCGGCACGCCCGTCGCATGTGACGCCGCTCTCGTCGGCGCCCCGATCCGGGTCGTCCTCGGCGTCCAGGGGGCATCGGCGCCCCCGTCCCGCCCGCGAAGACCAGCGACCGCCGCCCGGTCACGGAGGTGTTCCGTGCAACCCGGGCGCAGGGCAGGAGCAGGAGCGCCCCCGCGAACTATCGCGCTGATCACGCCACAAGGCTATCGCTCCTCACCCCGCACACGTCATGAGCCGTATGTGTACAAAAGAGGGGTGGGAACTTTGACGTTCTGCACAGGGGCCGGGTGGGGGCGGGTGGCGTATCGGGCCAAACCGCCCATGCCACTGCGGACCGGGGAGAGCACCTCCCGGCCGCCCGCAGCACCGGGCACGCTCACGGCGCGGCCCGCGCAGCCGGGCCCCTCAGGCCACCAGACGCTCCGCCTCGACCACGGCCTCGGCCAGCGTGTCCACCACCGGCACACCCGCACCCTCGAGGCTGGCCCGGCTGTGCGACCCCCCGGTGTACAGGACGGCCCGCGCCCCCACACTCCCGGCGGCGACCGCATCGTCCGCCGCGTCCCCGATCACCACGGTCCGCGAGGGCGACACGGCCGCCCCCAGCGCCTGGAGATGCCGCACCATGTGCTCGGCCTTGCTCCCCCCGGACGGCCCCGTCCGCCCGTCGACCCGTATGAAGTGCGTCTCGATGCCGAAGCCCCGCACGAGCGGCACCAGCTCCTCGTGCCCGTACATGCTCAGCAGCGACTGGCTGCGCCCCGCCGACCGCCACCCCGCGAGCAGCTCCGCCGCCCCCTCGGTCAGCCCGCACCGCACCCGGTGGTCGGCGTAGTGCCGATGGAACACCCCGTCCATCAGCTCCCACTCGGCATCGGTCGGCAGCCGGCCCAGCAGCCGCTCGTAGAACTTCGGCACCGGCACGCAGTACAGCCTCCGGTACTGCTCCAGCGTGATCGGCGCGAGCCCCAGCTCGGCGAAGGCCGCGTTCGTCGCCCCGATGATCGCGTCATTGTCGTGGAACAGCGTGCCGTTCCAGTCCCAGACGATGTGCGCGCTTACCTGCATCCCCATGTCCAAGACGGTACCCGCCCCCACTGACAGCCCGGCCGGCGGACCACGTGAGACCAGGTCAGCAGGGGCTCAGGCCGGCCCGACCAGGTTGGGGATCTCCTGCGTGGCGTACCAGAGCAGCTCATGGTCGTCCGCGCCGTCCACCAACGCCTGCGCATCGTCGTCCCCGCCGTCCGCCGCCTCCAGCGCCTGCGCCGCCGCGGCCACGTCCCGCTCCGCGTCGTCGGCGTCGACGTGCACCGCCGCCGCCTTCGCGAGCGGAACCGTGATCGTCACGCCGACCTCGCCGGGCGCGGCCGGCTCGGAGCTCGCGGCCCCGTCCGGCACGTCGACGGCCACCACGACCCGGCGCCGTGCCGCACCGGGGTCCGCCGCGAGCAGCCGCAGCGAGGCCAGCGCCGCCCGGCCGAGCGCCGCGTACTCCAGCTCCTCGATGTCGTCGGAGACGTACCACTCGCGCAACGCGGGCGTGACGGCGTACGCCACGAAGGGGCCGCTCCCCAGCTCACCCGTCCTGTGTGCCTCGGCGAGACCGGGGAGGGTCAGGGGGACGTAGACGCGCATTCTGGCCGCTCTTTCCTGCTCAAAAGCTCCGCTCGGACCCGGGGAGAGCGGCTGGCGCGTCTCCCGGAGGGCCTTCAGGATACGTGCGCCCGTCCCCTTTCGAGTTCCTGCCCGGGCCCGGAACGGCGTCCACTACAGGCCACGGATTCACCCGCCACCACCGCTCAACCCCGGGCTCTCCACCCTCAACCACCCCCCGGATAGGTGAACTTCCGGGCTCCTCCCGACGCGCCCCGCCGTCCTTGCCACGCCCTCGCCCGCCCCGTACAAGATCCCCACCAGCTAGTTACCGCCCGGTATCCCGGGCCCGTCGAACGGGGATCCCATGAACAAGGTCATGAGCCGCACCGCGCCGCAGGGCCTGAGCCGCACCGCCCAGCCCCGCCCGCGCCACCGCCCGCCGACCCGCCACGACACCCGCCGCCCCGGCGGCGCCCCGCCCCGCATCCCGGCCAGGCGCACCACGGCCGGCCCCCAGCCGACCGGCCCCACCCCGGCCCCCGAAGCGCCCGTCACGCCCCCGCAGACGGACCGTGCGACGCCCCGGACGGCCCCAGGGCAGCCCCGTCGGCCACGCCCCACCGATCTCTTCGCCGACCGCCTGCTGGCCGTCCTGAGCGGCCAACGCCCCGTCCACTGGATGCTCCGCCACACCGCCGGCCGCGCCTACGACGACCTGGTCCGCCTCGCCGCCCGGGTCCCGCTGCGCACCCGCGGCCCCCGCCCGGTCGTCCGGGACATCGGCTACTACGTCGCCGCCACGGGCGCCGTCGAGGCCTTCGCCCGCATCGCCGCAGGAGACCAGCTCCGGGCCCTGGCCTTCCGCCTGGAACGAGGCGCGGACCTCCGCTGGCGCTGCACAGCGGTGGAGACCGCGTAACGGGAGATGCAGCAGGGCCGGGCTCCCGAAGGAACCCGGCCCCACTCAACGGTCAATCACCGCAGGTCACTTCTTGCGACGCCGCCCGCCCTTGGCCTGCCGACGCCGCTCCGCCCGCGTCAGTCCGTCGGCCTCGGACCGCACCGGCTCGTCGTCCTCGAGGTCGCGCTCCAGGATGCCGCCCTCACCGTCCACGGTGGGCGCGGAGAAGTGCAGATCCCGCCGCTGCGGGACGTCCAGTCCCTTCGCCCGGATCTCCGGACGCGCACCGGCCTGCGCCGGAACCGTGTCCTGGACACCCTCGCCGACCGGCTCCGCGGCCTCGACCGGGACCTCCTCGACCTGCTGCTCGACCTGGACCTCCAGGTTGAACAGGTAGCCGACGGACTCCTCCTTGATGCCCTCCATCATCGCGGTGAACATGTCGAAGCCCTCGCGCTGGTACTCGACCAGCGGGTCCTTCTGCGCCATCGCGCGCAGGCCGATGCCCTCCTGGAGGTAGTCCATCTCGTAGAGGTGCTCACGCCACTTGCGGTCGAGGACCGAGAGCACGACCCGGCGCTCCAGCTCACGCATGATCTCGGAGCCGAGCTGCGCCTCACGGGACTCGTACTGCTCGTGGATGTCCTCCTTGATGGACTCGGAGATGAACTCGGCCGTCAGACCGGCGCGGTCACCGGCGGCCTCCTCCAGCTCCTCGATGGTGACCTTCACCGGGTAGAGCTGCTTGAACGCGCCCCACAGCCGGTCCAGGTCCCAGTCCTCGGGGAAGCCCTCGGCGGTCTCCGCGGCGACGTACGCGTCGATCGTGTCGTCCATGAAGTGCTGCACCTGCTCGTGCAGGTCCTCGCCCTCCAGGACACGCCGGCGCTCGCCGTAGATGACCTCGCGCTGCCGGTTGAGCACCTCGTCGTACTTCAGAACGTTCTTACGGGTCTCGAAGTTCTGCTGCTCGACCTGCGACTGCGCGGACGCGATCGCGCGCGTGACCATCTTGTTCTCGATCGGCACGTCGTCCGGCACGTTGGCCATCGACATCACGCGCTCGACCATCTGGGCCTTGAACAGCCGCATCAGGTCGTCGCCCAGCGACAGGTAGAAGCGGGACTCGCCCGGGTCGCCCTGACGGCCGGAACGACCGCGCAGCTGGTTGTCGATGCGCCGCGACTCGTGCCGCTCGGTCCCGAGGACGTAGAGGCCGCCGAGCTCCTCGACCTCTTCCTTCTCGGCCTTCACGGCCTGCTCGGCCTTCTCCAGCGCGGCGGGCAGGGCCTGAGCCCACTCCTCGATGTGCTCCTCCGGGTCGAGGCCACGCTGACGCAGCTCCGCCTCGGCGAGGTCCTCGGGGTTGCCGCCGAGCTTGATGTCGGTACCACGGCCGGCCATGTTGGTGGCCACCGTGACCGCGCCCCTGCGACCGGCCTGCGCGACGATCGACGCCTCGCGCTCGTGGTGCTTGGCGTTCAGCACCTCGTGCTGGATGCCGCGCTTGGAGAGCTGCTGCGACAGGTACTCCGACTTCTCGACGGAGGTCGTGCCGACGAGGATCGGCTGGCCCTTCTCGTGCTTCTCCGCGATGTCGTCGACGACCGCCTCGAACTTGGCGACCTCGGTGCGGTAGATCAGGTCCGACTGGTCCTTGCGGATCATCGGCTTGTTCGTCGGGATCGGAACCACGCCGAGCTTGTAGATCTGGTGGAACTCGGCGGCCTCGGTCATCGCCGTACCGGTCATGCCGGAGAGCTTCGAGTAGAGGCGGAAGAAGTTCTGCAGGGTGATCGTGGCGAGCGTCTGGTTCTCGTCCTTGATGTCCACCCCTTCCTTCGCCTCGATCGCCTGGTGCATGCCCTCGTTGTAGCGGCGGCCGGCGAGGATACGGCCGGTGTGCTCGTCGACGATCATGACTTCGCCGTCGATGACGACGTAGTCCTTGTCGCGCTTGAAGAGCTCCTTGGCCTTGATGGCGTTGTTCAGGTAGCCCACGAGCGGGGTGTTCACCGACTCGTAGAGGTTGTCGATGCCCAGCCAGTCCTCGACCTTGCTGACGCCGGACTCGTGGATGGCGACCGTGCGCTTCTTCTCGTCGACGTCGTAGTCGCCGGTCTCCTCGAGACCCTTGAGCGGGTTGCCCGCCTCGCCCCTCTTGAGGCGCAGGACCAGCTTGGCGAAGTCGCCGTACCACTTGGTGGCCTGATCGGCCGGGCCGGAGATGATCAGCGGCGTACGGGCCTCGTCGACCAGGATGGAGTCGACCTCGTCGACGATGGCGAAGTTGTGGCCGCGCTGCACCAGCTCGTCCTTCGACCACGCCATGTTGTCGCGCAGGTAGTCGAAGCCGAACTCGTTGTTCGTGCCGTAGGTGATGTCGCACGCGTACTGCTCGCGGCGCTGGGCCGGCGTCATGTTCGCGAGGATGCAGCCGACCTCGAGGCCCAGGAACTTGTGGACCCGGCCCATCATCTCGGAGTCGCGCTCGGCCAGGTAGTCGTTGACCGTGATGAGGTGGACGCCGTCTCCGGAGAGGGCGTTCAGGTACGCGGGCAGGGTGCCGACGAGGGTCTTGCCCTCACCGGTCTTCATCTCGGCCACGTAGCCGAGGTGGAGCGCGGCACCGCCCATCAGCTGCACGTCGTAGTGACGCTGGCCGAGGACGCGCTTGGCGGCCTCGCGGACGGTGGCGAATGCCTCGGGGAGCAGGTCGTCCAGGCTCTCACCATCGGCGTACCGCTGCTTGTACTCCTCGGTGAGCGCCCGCAGCTCGGCGTCGGAGAGGTTCACGAAGTCCTCTTCGATGGAGTTGACCTGGTCCGCGATGCGGTGCAGCTTGCGCAGGATCTTGCCTTCGCCTGCACGCATGATCTTCGAGAGGACGGACACGGGGGCTGGTCTCCTTGCCGGTCGGGCCTGGGACGGTCGGTTTTCCTTCTGACGTACTGAGCAACGGCCATCGTATGCGAGGACCCGGCTGCGCCGGGAGGCCTGGCGGCCCGACGGCTGCTTCACCCTGGACAACGGCCGGGGCACACGGATAGTGCCGCATCCGGTCGAGGAATTGCGCGAAATGTGCTCACCCGCTCACACACAGCGAAAAGGACGGTCCACGCGCGGGTGGCCCAGCACAATCGGGCGATGGAACCCGTCACCCTCACCACGGACCGTCTCGTGCTGCGCACCGTCGGTCCGGACGACAGCGACGCGGTGTACGAGGCCGTCCAGGACCCCGACATCCAGCGCTGGACCACCATCCCCTCCCCCTATCTGCCGGAGCACGCCCTGAGCTTCACGGAGCAGCTCGTGCCCGACGGCTGGGCGCAGGCTTCGATGTTCACCTTCGGCGTCTTCCTCACCGGCGGGGACCTGGCCGGCATGCTCGGCCTCACCATGCGCTCCCTGGGCACGGCCGAGGTCGGCTACTGGGCGGCCGTGGGACACCGCGGCCGGGGCTATGTCACCGAGGCGACGCTCACCGCCTGCCGGTGGATCTTCACCACGGTCGGTGTCGACCGCGTCGAGTGGCGCGCCGAGGTCGGCAACGCCGCCTCCCGCGCGGTGGCCGAACGAGCGGGCTTCACCATCGAGGGCACCCTGCGCTCGGCCATCAACAACAAGGGAGTACGACGGGACTGCTGGGTCGGCTCCCTGCTCCCCTCGGACCTGGGCCTGCCGTCCACGGCGCCGTACCTGCCCGCGCGGGCCCGGTGAAGCAGCAGCTCAGCCGGGACTGTCAGTGGCAGCCTCTATCGTCCGACACATGACGACCCTTCCGCGCCCGACCACCACGCTCACCGCGGACGACGCCCGCCGTATCGCCCTGCGGGCCCAGGGATTCCTCGGCGCGCCCGACCGGCGGGCCGGTGTCCGCGGGGTGCTGCGCCACCTCGGCGCGGTCCAGCTCGACACGATCTCGGTGCTCGCCCGCTCCCACGAGCTGGTGCCGTACGCCCGCCTGGGCGCCGTCGACCGCAGGACCGTCGAGGCGGCCTACTGGAAGGACACGCACGCCTTCGAGTACTGGTCCCACGCGGCGTGCATCCTGCCCGTGGAGGAGTGGCCGCACTTCGCCTTCCGCCGCCGTGCCTACCGTGACCGCCCGCACTGGAACCACGAACTCCCCGAGGGCACCTACGACCAGGTGATCAAGCAGCTGCGGGCCGAGGGCCCGCTGACCTCCACGGAGCTGGGCGGGGCGAAGAAGACCAGCGAGTGGTGGGACTGGTCGGGCACCAAGGTCGCCGTGGAGCGCGCGCTGATGTACGGCGAGGTGGTGTGTGTGGAGCGGCGCGGCTGGAAGCGGGTGTACGACCTCGCCGAGCGCGCGATCCCGGACGCGCTGCTGCACGACGAGCTGGACGACGCCGAGTGCCTGCGCCGCCTGGTCCGGCTGGCCGGAGAGTCCCTCGGCGTGGGCACGCGCGCGGACATCGCCGACTATCACCGCCTCAAGGGCGAGCAGGTCGACGCGGTGATCGCCGACTCGGGTCTGCTGCCGGTCGAGGTCGAGGGCTGGGGCAAGCCCGCCTGGGCGGACCCGGCGGCGCTGGCGACGCCGCCGCGCGGCCGTCACCGCACCACCCTGTTGTCGCCGTTCGACTCGCTGATCTGGGAGCGGGCCCGCACGGAGCGGATATTCGGATTCACCCACCGCCTGGAGGCCTACGTGCCCAGGCCGAAGCGGGTGTACGGCTACTTCGCGATGCCGGTGCTCGCCGGCGGCCGGCTGGTCGGGCGGGTCGACCCGGCCCGCGAGGGCCGCACGCTGGTCGCCAAGCAGGTCACCCTGGACGGCCCCAAGGCGGTCCCGGCGGTCGCCCAGGCCCTCGTCGAGGCGGCGGGCTGGGTGAACTGCACGGACGTCCGCGTGGAGCGCGTGGACGCGCCGGGCCTGCGCGAGGCGCTGACGCGGGAGCTCGCCCTCGCCCTGGGCTAGCGGATCTCGAGGATCTTCTCCCGCATCGCGTAGACCACGGCCTCCATCCTGGAGTGCAGCTGCAGCTTCTCCAGGATGTTGCGGACGTGGTTCTTCACGGTGTTCTCCGAGATGAACAGCTCCTTGGCGATGTCCCGGTTGTTCATCCCGGTGGCGACGAGCTTGAGGACCTCCAGCTCCCGGTCCGTCAGTCGTGGCGCGGGCACCAGCCGGCGCTCGTCGGTGCGCTGGATCATCGACTTGAACTCGGTGAGCAGCTTCGACGCCATGGACGGGCTGATCTGCGACTGTCCGTCGGCCACGGCACGGATGGCGGTGGCCACCTCGTCCGTGGAGATCTCCTTCAGGAGGTATCCGGTCGCACCCGCCTTGATGGCTTCGTAGAGGTCGGCCTCCTCGTCGCTGATCGTCAGCATGATGATCTTCGCGCTGGGGGCGACCTCCTTGATGGAGGTGCAGGCCTCGATCCCGCCGCGCTTGGGCATGCGGACGTCCATCAGCACGATGTCGGGGAGCAGGTCGGCGGCCTTGTCGACGGCCTCGGCGCCGTCACCCGCCTCGCCGACGACCTGGATGTCCTCCTCGGCGGCGAGCACGATCTCCAGGCCGCGCCGGAAGAGGGCGTGGTCGTCCACGACCAGGACTCTGATCGGCTCCTTGCGCGCCGAGCCCGCGTCCTGTCCCATGCCGATGACACCGTCGTCGGCATCCTCGTCCCGCATCGGTCCGAAGGTGTCCGCCATCGTTCCTCCCCCTGAAGGCTGTGGCCTGTGGTCCTGTGCCATCGCCAACCCAAGGCAGCGGCCCACCGGTTGGGCCGGTCCGACCATGATTTCATGCCCGGGCGGCGCCGAGGTGACGTGCGAGGCGCGAAGTGGTCGCACACCGGTGCCCCTGGGGGCGCACACACGCTCCAGGGGCACCGACTCGGCTTCATCCCGGTGGATCAGCCGCCCAGCGTGCCACCCGCCGCGGGGGGCTGCGCCTCGGCGACCATCGGGTCCGTGCTGAGGTGGATCACGCCGTAGTCGTAGGCGTGTCGCCGGTAGACGACGCTCGGTTCCTTCGTCTCGACGTCGACGAACAAGTAGAAGTCGTGGCCGACCAGTTCCATCTCGTAGAGAGCCTGGTCGAGGCTCATCGGAGAGGCGACGTGGGTCTTCTCGCGGACGATGAGGGGGCCCTCACCCTTGACCTCCAGGGAGCCGATCTTCTTCGTCGGCACACCGTCGGTCTCTTCCTCGTGGACGGGCAGGCCGTTCCCGTTGAGCGTCGCCGCGCCCGGGACGTGGTCGGGGACCTCGGCCGCCGAGATCCGCCGCGCGCCGCGGCGCGAGAAACGCTTGTCGTGCTGCTTGCGCAGCCGGGCACCCAGCTTTTCCGCCGCCATGTCGAGCGCCGCGTACGGATCGCTGGCCGCTGCCTCCGCCCGGATCACCGGACCGCGGGAGCGGAGCGTGATCTCCACTCGGTCACAGCGGTCGGCCTGTCGGGGGTTGGGCTCCTTGGACACCTCGACGTCGAGGCTGATCACCTTGGCATCGAGCTTCTGGATCTTTTCGAGATTCAGCTTCTCGGCCACGTGCTTGCGGAACCGCTCGGGCACCTCGGTCTTGCGGCCTTTGACGACGATGTCCACGCAGAACTCCGTTCCCGGATCGCTCCGCTGCTTCGGCGGAGCATCTCCCTTTTGCACCAGGTCCGGTGAGCACCGGACCTCGGACTCGGTGACTTACACCTCCTCCTCCCCCGTGGGCGCGATCTCCACCCCGCCGCACGGGTGATTGCGAAAACCCGCGGCACGGCATTCGGATATGAGAGGTGTGGCCTGCGCCTTTCCTCACAACCGAACATATCTCGCCCGGACGGATGTCGTCACCCTCTACTGCGGCGTACCTCCGTTCAGGTGAATTGATGCTCTCGCCACCTGCAACGATGCAGGTCGACGGTCAGTTCCTGTTTATTTCGAAAGAATCCCTGGGAGCGGCGACCACGGCCGCGTGCAGCACCCTCCCGGGGGCGTTCACCGCCGCCTTTTCCGATGCACCGTGCACCCACTTCCCCCTCTCCGGCCGTGCCCCGATCCCTCGTTCCCCCCTACCTTCCCGAGTTACGGCCCCGTACACGACTGTTCTCACCGCATTTCCCGTCCCGTCACACCTCTCCCGGTGTGCTCCGGCCGCCTCGCGCAGGGCCCTGGCCGCCTCCGCGAGCGTGGCACCTGTCGTGATCAGGTCGTCCACGAGGACGATGCGGCCCGTATCGAGCAGCCGAGCGGCGCCGGCCGTCACCTCGAGCGCACCCGCGAGGTTGGCAAGACGCCGCCGTGCGTCCAGCCCGGCCTGGTCCGCCACGCGCCGCCGCTGGCGCAGCACGGCCGCCACCCGGGCGGGCGTGCCGGTGCGCCGTAGCTCCCCGGCCGCCGCGAGCGCCATCCGCCGCACCGGATCGTGCCCCCGTGCCCGCACGGCCCACCGGGCGGAGGGCACGGGGACGAGCAGCACCGCCCCGCTGGCCCGGCCCGCAACCGGCCCACCACCGGCACCACCCCGCCCGTCACCGGTACCGAGACCGCCCTGTCCGCCCCTGGTACCGGCCCCGGTGCAGGCGCCCGCCGCGCTGCCGCCCAGTGCTGCCCGCACGGCCCGCGCCAGAGCCGTTCCGAGCACTCCCGCGAGCATCAGCGCGCCGCGCTCCTTGTGCGCGAGCAGGACGGACCGCACCTGCTCCGCGTACGGCGCCGCCGCATGGACCCCCGGCAGCCCGGCCGGCTCCGGAACCGGCCGCACCCGCCGCGGCGCGGTTCCGTCCAGCACGGCCCGGCACCGCGGGCACAGCGCCGTACGAGGTGCCCCGCAGCCCGCGCACTCGGCCGGCAGCACCAGGTCGGTGAGGTCCTGCCACCACCCCCGCATGACGTCCACTGTGCCGATGCCGAGGACGAGCGGCCACCCCTGTGGACAACGCCCTGTGGACAAGCGGGGACTTCCGGCACCCGCCGTCCACCCACACGGGTGACAGGCGTGCGCACGCCCGGCGCGGGATCCCGAGGAGCCCCGCACCGGGGCCGGCGCCGGCAGGCGCTCAGCCCGGATAGACCGGCGCCGTGCCGTCCTTGTCGACCTTCTGCCACTGCGCCCCGGACGGCAGCCGCACGATCCCGTCGTCCGAGTAGGCCACCAGCGGCACCCGCTCGTCCTCCGACGCGGCGATCGCCTTCACGCCGGGCAGCGCCCCGGGCGCCGGACCGTCCAGCGTGGAGCCGTCGACCTGGACGTACCTCATCTGCTGCACGCCGCCCTGCTCCTGGCCGACGGTGAGCAGCCTGCTGTCCCCGGCCCAGGAGATGGCGCTGACCTGCTCCAGGTCGGGTGCCGCCGACCGCAGTCCGTCCACCGAGATGCCCTGCCCGGTGCCGTCGTCATGCTGGACCCGCCCGATCAGCAGGGACTGCTTGCCGTCCTTCTTCTCCACGACCAGCGCGATCCGCACGCCGTCCGCGGACACGCGCGCGTCCTTGATCTGACCGGACAGGTCCGGGACGGCGACCTCCTCCGGCTTGGCGACGCCCTGCTCCAGGACGTACAGCTTCGGACGGTGCGGATCGCGGTCGGCCACCCACAGGTCGCCGCGGGCGTCCCAGCTCGGTGTCGTCAGCCGCTCGGCCGGGGTCGCGCCCTGGCTGGTCACGAGCGGGTCCCCGAGCGAGCCGCCCGACGCCAGCGAGGTCACGTACAGCGACCTGCCCTCGTCGCCGACGCCGGCCGCGCTGTGCTCGTCCCGCGACACCGCCACCGACTGCAGTCCCTTGTCGCCCTCACCCAGCGGCCCCGGCACCTGAAGCGCGCCGGTGCCGGTGGAGCCGGTCGGGATCCGCACCAGACGGTGCTTGCCGTCGAGGAAGTACAGGTACTCCGGGCGCTTGGACGTACCGTGCCACGCCGCGGACTCGGCGCCCTCCTCGGTCAGATCGCACAGCCGGTGCCCGCCGACCCCCTGCAGCTCGACGGACTCGAGCGTCGGCGCCAGGTTGCGCAGCGTGAACAGCATCTGCGTGGCCATCTCGCTGCACTTGCTCGCCGCGACCTGCGACGCCTTCAGGTTCAGCGGCACCGTCAGCTTGTTCTGGTCGTCCGGGGCCAGCCCGGCGACGTCCTTCTGCAGGGCCGTTCCGGTCGGGAAATCGGACCTGGCCACCACGCCGAGCCAGCTGCTGGGTCCGCTCAGCAGCGAGCGGACCACCTGCGTCATCGGGTCGACCTTGCTGCGCACGAACACCGGATCGGCGACCGCCACCGGCTGCCCGGTCGCCCCGACCGCCATGTTGGACGCGAAGTAGTACTTGTCGACCGACGTGTAGTTGCGCTGGAAGTCCGACTTGCCCATGACGACGCCGTCGGGCAGGCGGTCGATGCGCCACTGCCCGTTCTTGGCGTCCCGCGTGAGGTGCACCTTCCCGCGGTAGGAACCACCGGCGGGCTGATACGCCTGCTGCGCGTCCACGGACGCGACCCGGCTGCCCGCCAGGACACAGGTGACGCTGTCGGTCGCCTCGGGACCACCCGCCCGGCAGTCCGGCCCGATACTCACCCCGTTCGCGAGGACCGTCGTCGACCGCTCCGGCCGCCAGGCGCTCGCCGCGTCGGCCGTCAGATACTTGCGGGCCGTGTCGTACTGCGGGTCGTCGCTGGTCAGCGCCTCCAGGAAGCCCTGCATGATCTCGCCCGGGCCGGCTCCGTCGGCCGGCGGCATGGCGAACACCCGCACACCCGTGTCCTGCCGCGGAGTGGACTCCACGTTCCGCAGATCCCCGCTGTCGGGCATCGAGGCACACCCGGTCAGCAGAACGACCCCCAGGGCCGCGTAGCCCACCGCACGCACCGGCCGCCGCCGGGCGCCCCCCTCGCGGTCAGCGCCCACGAAATTCCTCCCCTGGCTCGGTCGGGTCCTGCGGCCCGGCCTCCTCCGGCCGGACTCTGCTCGCATCGGGTGCCGGACCCGCGGCCGATCCGTCGTCCGGACGCCGCGCACCACCGGCGGGCCGGGGCACCACGCGCGCGCCGTTGCCATGGCCGGGCAGGGCGGTCGGGTCGACGGCGGCCGTCAGAGCGGCCAGCCGCGGAGCGATCGGGGAGCGCGGCGGCAGTCCGGGCCCCTGGGCACCGCCCTGCTGCACCGGCACGGTCGCCCGCTTCTCCTCGCCCCCACGGGGCAGTCCGGCGTCGTCGAGGCCGCGGTTGCGGCGCGAGTCCTTGGGTTCCAGCGGTATCGGCGATCCCCGCAGCGGCTCGTCGGCGGTCCTGGGCAGCGTCAGCCGGAACTGGGAGCCGCCGCCCGGCTCGCCCCAGGCCTGCAGCCAGCCGCCGTGCAGCCGCGCGTCCTCCAGGGCGATCGACAGCCCCAGTCCCGTACCACCCGTGGTACGCGCGCGTGCCGGGTCGGCCCGCCAGAAGCGGCTGAACACACGGGTCGCCTCACCCGGCTTGAGTCCCACGCCGTAGTCGCGCACCGCGACGGCGACCGCGCCGCCCGCGGCGGCGAGCTTGACGACGACGTCCTTGCCGTCGCCGTGCTCGACGGCGTTGACGACCAGGTTGCGCAGGACGCGCTCCACCCGGCGGGCGTCCGCCTCGGCGACGACGGGCTGCTGGTCGCCGACCACGCGTATGTGCGTGCCCTTGCGCTCGGCGAGCGGCTCGGCACCGCTCACCACGCGCCGGACGACCTCCCTGAGATCGATCGGCTCGGCCTCCAGCGCCGCCGCGCCGGCATCGAAGCGGCTGATCTCCAGCAGGTCCGCCAGCAGCGACTCGAACCGGTCCAGCTGGTCGGCGAGCAGCTCGGCCGACCGCGCGGTGACCGGGTCGAAGTCCTCACGCGCCTCGTGGATGACGTCGGCGGCCATGCGCACCGTCGTCAGCGGGGTGCGCAGTTCGTGCGAGACGTCCGACACGAACCGGCGCTGCATCCGTGACAGGTCCTCCAGCTGGTTGATCTTCTGCTGAAGGTTCTGGGCCATCTTGTTGAAGGCCTCGCCGAGCCGCGCGATGTCATCCTCGCCGGTGACCTTCATCCGCTCCTGCAGCCGCCCGGCCGACAGCCGCTCCGCGATCCCGGCCGCCATCCGCACCGGCGTGACGACCTGCCGCACCACCAGCCAGGCGATGGCGCCGAGCAGGACGACGACGAACAGCCCGGCGGTCGCCAGAGTGCCCTTGACCAGGCTCAGCGACTTCTCCTCCTGCGTGAGCGGGAAGAGGTAGTACAACTCGTACGAGCGCCCGTTGGGGTCGTTGACCTGCTTGCCGATGACCAGCGCCGGCTGGGACTCCTTGCCGTTGTAGTAGACGATCCGCGTGTAACTCTGCGCGGCCGTCGTACCGCTGTTGACCCGCTCGCGCAGGTCGGCGGGCACGCTGGACGTCGGGTCGACGTTCCCGGAACCACGCGGGCTGCGTCCGCCGCCGCTGTCGTCACCGACGGGCAGCGTCACCACGTCGAAGGCGCCCGCACCACCGCTGGACAGCGACTCCACGAGGTCGCTCATCCACTGGATCACGTTCTGCGACTGCCGCCCGTCCGCGGTGGACGCACCGTCGGCCGTGCCCGGCCCTGTGCCGGTGCCGGTCCCGCCGACCGCCTCGTCGGCCCGCTGCTTGGCCACCGCGAACCCGCCCGTGGCCTGACTCTGCGAGGCCTTCACCTTCGCGTCCAGCAGGCCGTTGCGCACCTGCCCGATCACGACGAAGCCGAGCAGCAGGACGACCCCCAGCGACATCACCAGCGTCGTGGCGACGACCCTGAGCTGGATGTTGCGCCGCCACAACCGCATCACCGGAAGCAGCGGCCGACGCACCCAGCGCAGGAACAGCCGGACAACCGGACTTCCCTGGACACCACCCTGCAGCAGGCCGCCCTCGAAGAGACGCCTGAAACGCGCACCCGCCGCCGTCCGGCCGACAGGCCGCCCCGGACGGGCCCCGGACCCGCCGGGAGCCGAAGCGGCACTGTCCCCGGACATGTCAGCTCGGCCCGGCCTTGTAACCGACGCCACGGACGGTCACCACGATCTCCGGCCGCTCCGGGTCCTTCTCGACCTTGGAGCGCAGCCGCTGGACGTGGACGTTCACCAGCCGCGTGTCGGCGGCGTGCCGGTAGCCCCACACCTGCTCGAGCAGCACCTCACGCGTGAACACCTGCCACGGCTTGCGCGCGAGCGCGACCAGCAGGTCGAACTCCAGCGGGGTCAGCGCGATCGACTGCCCGTCCCGCTTCACGGAGTGCCCGGCCACATCGATGACCAGGTCACCGATGGTCAGCTGCTCCGGTGCCGGCTCCTCCGACCGTCGCAGCCGCGCCCGGATCCGGGCCACCAGCTCCTTCGGCTTGAACGGCTTGACGATGTAGTCGTCGGCGCCCGACTCCAGGCCCACGACCACGTCGACGGTGTCGCTCTTGGCCGTGAGCATCACGATCGGCACCCCGGACTCCGCCCGGATCAGCCGGCACACCTCGATGCCGTCCCGCCCGGGCAGCATCAGGTCCAGCAGCACCAGGTCGGGCTTGGTCTCCCGGAAAGCGGCCAGCGCCTTGTCGCCGTCGGCTACGAAAGACGGCTCAAAACCTTCACCACGCAGCACGATCCCGAGCATCTCGGCCAGTGCGGTGTCGTCGTCGACGACAAGGACTCGTCCCTTCATAAACGACATCATCCCATTCTCGTAACGACGACAGAGGTGCAGGTGAGCGAGGTCACTGGCCGGTGACGATAGTCGTATGGGGCCGTCACTGTCTGCCCCCGGACTCGTCCGACGGCTCGAAGGCCACTACTTTCGTGCGAAAGTCGCCCCGGCCGTCACGTGACGCACGTGTCCCGCGGACCGGGAGCGGTACGGCTGCGGGGTGGCCGGCCGACAGCGCGCCTCACGCGCCCCTCCGTCCACGCAGCGCCGCGGACGAAGGGGCCGTACCCGTCTCAGCCCGCCGTCACCGACGCGCCCCGGCACACAGCTGCGCAAGGGCCTCGGCGGTCACGGGGGAGACGACTCCTTCCTCCGTGATGATCGCCGTCACCAGCTCGGGCGGTGTCACGTCGAACGCCGGGTTGTACGCCTGCGTCCCCAGGGGCGCCACCGGAATCCCGCCCCCCGCTCCCGTCACCGGCACCTGAGGTGCCATCACCTCTGTCACCTCGAAGCCGGGACGCTGCTCCACCTCGATGGACGCCCCGTCGGGGGTGTTCGGGTCGACCGTCGTCACCGGCGCCACCACGATGAAGGGCACATGGTGGTACCGGGCGAGCACCGCGAGCGGGTAGCTCCCCACCTTGTTCGCCACCGAACCGTCGGCCGCGATCCGGTCCGCCCCGATCAGCACCGCGTCCACCTCGCCCGCCGCGAACAGGGAACCCGCCGCGTTGTCGGTGAGCAAGGTGTACGCCATGCCGGTGCGAGCCGCCTCGTACGCCGTCAGACGAGCTCCTTGCAGCAACGGACGCGTCTCGTCCACCCACAGCCGCCGCAGCCGCCCCTCCCGGTGAGCCGCGAGGGCCACCGCGAAGGCCGTGCCCTCCCCACCCGACACCAGCGACCCGCTGTTGCAATGGGTGAGGATCCGGTGCCCACCGCCGGGCAGCAACTCGTCCAGCAGCGCCACCCCGTGGGCCGCCATCCGCGCGCTGGCCTCCGCGTCCTCCCGGTGCAGCGCCCGGGCCGCAGCCAGCGCCGCCTCGGCCGCCACCGTGGGATCGCCGGTCCCGGCCCACGCGGCCTCGTGCGCCGCCTGGGCCCGCCGCACGCCGACGGACAGGTTCACCGCGGTGGGCCGGGCCTCCTCGAGCGCCCGTGCCGCCTCCGCCACGTCGAAGCCGCGCGCGGCGGCGAGCGCGACGCCGTACGCCCCGGCGATCCCGAGCAGCGGCGCCCCACGCACCGCCAGCGCACGGATCGCCTCCACCAACGCCGGTGCGTCCGTGCACACCAGCTCGACCTCTTCGATCGGAAGCCTCGTCTGATCGAGAAGGACCAGTACGGGACCTTCGGGTGGTTCCTCCCATCGGATCGCCGGTATCTCGGTCGGCCGCTTGCCCTCACCGGTTCGCGCCTGCTGATCAGCCATGCGGTCAGTCTGCCCCGGATGGGGCGGACCATTGAAGACGCCCAGCCCCTACCGCGGCAGATCCCAAGATGACCACCCCATGGCACGATGGCTGCCAACCTGCCGCCGCGACCGCGGACGGGCACCGAGAAGGAGCTTCGATGACAGACACTCCGGGCTGGGCCTCGCCCGGATCCGCCCCGTCGTCCGAGGGGCGGGAACCCGGCGCGCCCGGCCCCGCCGAGCCCGTCGACCGCCCCGGCCCCGCCGAATCCGCGCCGCAGCCGGGCGCCGACCCGCAGGGCCCAGGCGTGAAGTGGTCCAAGGAGCAGCCGCCGGCCGCGCAGTGGTCCGCGCCCACCGGCGTCCCCGGCCCGGGCCAGACCCCTCCGCCCCCACCTCCCGGTCCCGGCTGGGGCGGTCAGCAGCCCGGCGGTCACGGTCCGAGCGGGTACGGTCCGGGCGGGTACGGGGGCGGCTACGGCGGCCCTCCCGGCGGTTACGGCGCCCCCGGCGGTTACGGAGCCTGGGGCGGCGGCTGGGGTGGTCCCCCGCCCGCGGCCAAGCCCGGCGTGATCCCGCTGCGCCCGCTCGGCGTCGGCGAGATCCTCGACGGCGCCGTCTCCACCATGCGCACCCACTGGCGCACGGTCCTCGGTATCTCGCTGACGGTCGCCCTGCTCGTGCAGCTCGCTTCGGTCCTCCTCCAGGGCCTCGTCCTGAACGACACCGTCGCCCAGGAGTCCCTCACCGACCCGAGCACCACCCCCGACCACCTGTTCCGCACCATGGGCGAGGCCTTCATAGGCTCCGGCATCGTCGTCACGATCGCCATCGTCGGCACGATCATCGCGACCGCCCTGCTGACGACCGTCACCAGCCGCGCCGTCCTCGGCAAGCCGGTCAGCGCCCGCGAGGCCTGGCGCGACGCCCGCCCGCAGATCCCCAAGCTGTTCGGCCTGCTCCTCCTGCTCGGTCTCATCGGTGTCGGCGTGATGCTCGCCGGCACCCTGCCCGGCATCCTCCTGCTCGTCTCGGGCAGCGACAACGCCGGCATCGCGCTGCTCGCCCTGGGCATCATCGGGGCGGCCGTCGTCCTGACCTGGCTGATGGTCCGCTTCTGCCTGGCCTCGCCCGCTCTGATGCTGGAACGGCAGAGCATCGTGAAGTCGATGGGCCGCTCCGCGAAGCTGGTGCGCGGCTCCTGGTGGCGTGTCTTCGGCATCCAGCTGCTCGCCGGGCTCATCGCCGACATCGTCTCGTCGCTCGTCGTGATCCCCTTCGCCCTGGTCGGCGCAGCCCTGAGTGACGGCGGCCTGACCAGCATGTTCGGCGCCGGCGGCGGGCACATCAGCTGGACCTACCTGATAATCAGCGGGATCGGCTCGGTGATCGGCGCCACGGTCACCCTCCCGATCAACGCGGGCGTCACCGTGCTCCTCTACGTCGACCTGCGCATCCGCCGCGAGGCCCTCGACCTCGAACTGGCCCGCGCCGCCGGCGTCCAGGGCTACGGCGCCAACGCCCCTGCCTCTGCCCCCGGCCCCGTCCCGGGGAGCTGATGCGGTGAGCATCACGGGGGGAGTTGTCACGGCGGCGGCCTCACCCGCCGCCACCACGCTCGTACGGGGGCTGCTGCGCGCGGCGGAGACGCTCGCGGGGACAGCCGGCGGTTCGGGAGACCAGCCGCCGGTGACCCTCCCGCGCGATCCCGCGCGGGAGGCAGCCCGGCGCGAGCTGTCCAAGCGGATGTACCACGAGAACGACCCCGGCCTGATCCAGCGCGCCCTGAACGCGCTCTGGAACTGGCTGGACCGGCTGTTCAGCTCGGCCGCCTCGGCGACCCCCGGCGGCCCCGTCGGCCTGTTCGTCGTCGTCCTGTTCGTCATCGCCGTCCTGGCCGCCCTGTGGTGGCGCCTCGGCACCCCGCGCCGCCGGCCCGCCTCCACCGCCGTCCTGTTCGACGACCGCCCCCGCAGCGCAGCCGAGCACCGCGCCACCAGCGAGGCACACGCGGCCCAGGGCCACTGGAACCAGGCCGTCCAGGAACGCATGCGCGCCATCGTCCGCTCCCTGGAGGAGCGGGCCCTGCTGGACACCCGCCCCGGCCGCACCGCCGACGAAGCGGCCGCCGAGGCCGGCCGCAGCCTCCCCGCGCACACGGACCGGCTGCGCGCAGCGGCCCGCGAGTTCGACGACGTGACATACGGCGGACGCAGGGCCACCGAGCAGGCGTACCACCGCATGGCCGAACTCGACCGCGACCTCGAACGCACCAGGCCCACCCTCGTCGACAGCGCCACCAGCACCGCCCACAGCAGCCGCCAGGGGGCCGCCGAGTGACCACCGAGGCCACGCTGTCGACGACGACCTCCACCGCACCCGGCGTCCGCCGGCTCTGGACCCGCGCGCGCGGCATCACACTCGCCGTCGTCCTGATCCTGGCGGCGGCCGTCGCCATGGCCGCCGTACGCTCCACCGTCCGCCACGGCGAGCTGGACCCGCGCTCCCCCGACCCCTACGGCAGCCGCGCCGTCGCCCAACTCCTCGCCGACCGGGGCGTGTCCACGCGCGTGGTCACCACGCTCGGCGCGGCCCGCGCCGCCACCGGCCCCGACACGACCCTCCTGGTCGCCGAACCCGACCTGCTGACCGACCGTCAGCAGACCCGGCTGCAGAAGGCGACCGCCGCCTCCGGCGCACGCACCGTCCTCGTCGCCCCCGGCAGCCCCTCCGTCGAACGGCTCGCCCCCGGGGTCACCGCGGACCCCGCCAACAGCATCCATTCCACACTCGCCCCCGACTGCACCCTGCCCGAGGCCCGGCGCGCGGGCAGCGCCGACACCGGTGGCATCCGCTACACCACCACCCACCTCGACGCCGACTCCTGCTACCCCAGCGAACGCCTCGCCACCCTGCTGCGCATCCCCGCGGCCTCCGGGGGCGGCGACACCGTCGTACTCGGCGCGCCCGACATCCTCCACAACGACCGCCTCGACAAGCAGGGCAACGCCTCGCTCGCCCTCCAACTCCTCGGCTCCCGCCCCCATCTGGTCTGGTACTTCCCCTCGCTCTCCGACACCTCGGCCACCACGAGCGACCACAAGAGCTTCTTCGACCTGCTCCCCTCGGGCTGGCTCTGGGGCACCTTGCAGCTCTTCATCGCCGCAGCCCTCGCCGCCTTCTGGCGGGCACGCCGCTTCGGCCCCCTCGTGCCCGAGAGGCTCCCCGTCGCGATCCGCGCCTCCGAGACCGACGAAGGCCGCGCCCGCCTCTACCGCAAGGCCAACGCACGCGACCGCGCCGCCACCGCTCTTCGCGCCGCCACCCGCACGCGCCTCGCCCCCCTCGTCGGCGTCCCCGTCGCCCAGGCGCACACGCCCGAGACCCTGCTCCCCGCCCTGTCCGCCCACACCGACACCGTCGGCGGACAGGCCCTGCACCCCCTTCTCTTCGGACCGCCGCCCGGCGACGACGCGGCCCTGATCGCCCTCACCGACCAACTCGACGCCCTCGAAAGAGAGGTACGCCGTTCATGATGGACCCGACCACTGACAACGCCGCGCGGACCGGGGACGCGGACACCGCCCGCGCCTCCCTGGAAGCCCTGCGCGCCGAGATCGCGAAAGCCGTGGTCGGCCAGGACCCCGCCGTGACCGGCCTCGTCGTCGCTCTCCTGTGCCGCGGACACGTTCTCCTCGAAGGAGTCCCCGGAGTCGCCAAGACACTGCTCGTCCGCGCGCTCGCATCCGCGCTCGAACTCGACACCAAGCGCGTCCAGTTCACCCCGGACCTGATGCCGAGCGACGTCACCGGATCCCTCGTCTACGACACCCGCACCGCCGAGTTCTCCTTCCAGGAGGGCCCGGTCTTCACCAACCTCCTCCTCGCCGACGAGATCAACCGCACCCCGCCGAAGACCCAGTCCTCCCTCCTGGAGGCCATGGAGGAACGGCAGGTCACGGTCGACGGCACGCCCCGCCCGCTCCCCGAGCCGTTCCTGGTCGCCGCGACCCAGAACCCGGTCGAGTACGAGGGGACCTATCCCCTCCCCGAGGCCCAACTGGACCGGTTCCTCCTCAAACTGACGATCCCTCTGCCCTCCCGGCAGGACGAGATCGACGTCCTCACCCGCCACGCCTCGGGCTTCAACCCGCGCGACCTGCACGCCGCCGGCGTCCGCCCCGTCGCCGGCCCCGCCGACCTGGAGGCCGCCCGCGCCTCCGTCGCCAAGACGACCGTGTCCCCCGAGATCACCGCCTACGTCGTGGACATCTGCCGCGCCACCCGCGAGTCGCCCTCCCTCACTCTGGGCGTCTCCCCGCGCGGTGCCACCGCCCTCCTCGCCACCGCGCGCGCCTGGGCATGGCTGACCGGCCGCGACTACGTGATCCCCGACGACGTGAAGGCCCTGGCCCTGCCCACGCTGCGCCACCGCGTCCAGCTGCGGCCCGAAGCCGAGATGGAGGGCGTGACGGCCGACTCCGTCATCAACGCCATCCTCACCCACGTCCCGGTCCCCCGCTGATGGCACTCACCGGACGCGCCGCCCTGCTCGCGGCCCTCGGTTCGATCCCCGTCGGCATCCTGGAACCGAGCTGGACGGGCATCCTCGCGGTCAACGGCTCCCTGGCTCTGGCCTGCGCCTGCGACTACGCGCTCGCCGCGCCCGTGCGCCGCCTCAAGCTGAGCCGCTCCGGCGACACCTCCGCCCGCCTGGGCGAGACCGCCGACGTCACGCTCACCCTCACCAACCCGTCCCGTCGGCTCCTGAGGGCCCAGCTGAGGGACGCCTGGCCGCCCAGCAGCTGGGAGCCCGGCACCGAGGTCACGGCCTCACGCCACCGCCTGACCGTCCCCACGGGCGAACGCAGGCGCGTGACGACCAGGCTCCGCCCCACCCGCCGCGGCGACCGCCAAGCCGACCGCGTCACGATCCGCTCGTACGGACCCCTCGGCCTGTTCGCCCGTCAAGGCACCCACAAGGTCCCCTGGACCGTACGCGTCCTGCCCCCGTTCACCAGCCGCAAGCACCTCCCGTCCAAACTCGCCCGACTGCGTGAACTCGACGGCCGCACCAGCGTGCTGACCCGCGGAGAGGGCACGGAGTTCGACAGCCTGCGCGAATACGTCCCCGGAGACGACACCCGCTCGATCGACTGGCGCGCCACCGCCCGGCAGACCACCGTCGCCGTCCGCACCTGGCGCCCGGAACGCGACCGGCACATCCTCCTGATCCTGGACACCGGCCGGACCTCGGCCGGCCGCGTGGGCGACACCCCTCGGCTGGACGCCTCCCTGGACGCGGCCCTGCTCCTCGCGGCGCTCGCCTCCCGCGCCGGCGACCGTGTGGACCTCATGGCCTACGACCGTCGGGTACGGGCCCTGGTCCAGGGCCGCTCCGCAGGAGACGTGCTGCCGTCCTTGGTCAACGCGATGGCCACTCTCGAACCGGAACTCCTCGAGACCGACGCCCGCGGCCTCACCGCCACGGCACTACGGGCAGCACCCCGCCGCTCTCTGATCGTGCTGTTCACGACGCTCGACGCGGCACCGGTGGAACAGGGCCTGCTGCCCGTGCTGCCGCAGCTCACTCAGCGCCACACCGTGCTCGTCGCCTCGGTCGCGGACCCGCACATCGCGCGCATGGCGCAGGCTCGGGGCGACGTGGAGGCGGTCTACGAAGCCGCGGCGGCAGCTCAGGCACGGAGCGAGCGCGAACGCACCGCCGAACAGCTCCGTCGTCATGGAGTGACGGTCGTGGACGCGATCCCGGAGGATCTGGCGCCGGCCCTGGCGGACGCGTATCTGGCGCTCAAGACGGCCGGGCGGCTCTGAGCCACCCGGGCCGGCCTTTCCCTTCGGGGAATCTCCGTGGAAACCCCTAAATGCAGAAAACCCCCGCATCTTTCGATGCGGGGGTTTTCCCAAAGATTGTTCGGCGGCGTCCTACTCTCCCACAGGGTCCCCCCTGCAGTACCATCGGCGCTGTGAGGCTTAGCTTCCGGGTTCGGAATGTAACCGGGCGTTT
>NZ_JBIUBE010000006.1:0-91309 GCF_044593395.1 Streptomyces sp. NPDC052301
GGTGTTTCCGACTCTATCAGATCTTTTCTCGATCCGATTTCCTCGGTGCTTTCCAGGTTCTCGCTCTCGCGTTTCCCTTTCCGGCGGTTCCGACTTTATCAGAAGTCTTTGGCCGGTCTGACCGGCCGCTCATTCCTGAGTAATCGGGAGGTGCTTCTCGGAGATGCCGTTCACGACTTCCCTGGAAGCTCATAGATTCTATCGGCGGCCCTCGAACTTGTCCAGTTCTAGGCAACTGTTTGAATCTACCTCCCCACGCGATCCGTGTCAACAGTTCTCGCGGGGCGAAGAGGAGACTAGCAGCTCACAGGGGTCGGACGCACATCAGGCGGCCGTCGGCACGGACGAGCTGCGGTCCGTCGCCTCGAGATCACCCGTTTCACCCGCGCGTGCCGCACGGCCGCCTAGGACGAAGACGTAGGCGAGGAATGCCAGCTCGGCTGCGATCCCGATGCCGATGCGGGCCCAGGTGGGCAGGCCGGAGGGGGTGACGAAGCCTTCGATGCAGCCGGAGACGAACAGAACCAGAGCGAGGCCGATCGCCATGCCGACCGCGGCCCGGCCTTCTTCCGCTAGGGCGGCGCGACGGGTACGGGGACCGGGGTCGATCAGCGTCCAGCCGAGGCGCAGACCCGTGCCGGCGGCGACGAACACCGCGGTCAGTTCGAGCAGGCCGTGCGGGAGGACCAGGCCCAGGAAGGTGTCGAGGCGGCCGGCCGAGGACATCAGGCCGAAGCCGACTCCCAGGTTGAGCATGTTCTCGAAGAGGATCCAGAGGACGGGCAGGCCCAGGAAGATGCCCAGGACCAGGCACATCGCCGCCGCCTGGGCGTTGTTCGTCCACACCTGGGCGGCGAAGGCGGCAGCGGGATGGCTGGAGTAGTACGTCTCGTACTCACCGCCGGGGCGGGTCAGCTGGCGCAACTGGCTGGGGGCCGCGATGGAGGACTGCACCTCCGGATGCGTGCCGATCCACCAGCCCAGGAGGATCGCCATGACGGTGGAGATGAGTGCGGTCGGCACCCACCAGCGGCGGGAGCGGTAGACGGCGGCCGGGAAGCCCTGGCCCAGGAAGCGCGTGACATCCCGCCACGAGGCGCGGCGCGTGCCGGTGACGGCACTGCGCGCGCGTGCCACCAGTTGGCTCAGCCATCCGGTCAGTTGCGGGTCCGGGGCGCTGGACTGGATGAGGGAGAGGTGTGTGGCAGTGCGCTGGTAGAGGGCGACGAGTTCGTCGGCCTCGGCGCCGTCGAGCCGACGCCGACGGCGGAGCAGGGTGTCGAGGCGGTCCCATTCGGTTCGATGTACGGAGACGAAGACGTCCAGGTCCATGGGGTCTGCCTGCTCCTCGGCTGGTCGTCGACTGCTCGTCGTGGCTGCTCGTGACTGTTGTCAGCTTGTCGTACTGAGGCACGATGCGCCCACAGCTTGGCAGACTTGCTGTTCACGGGGCGGACCAGGGGAAGGACGGCGGGGCGTGAGTGAGCTGGTGACGGGCGAGGCGGTGGCGCTCGAACTACGGCCCGCCAAGGTGCCGAGCAGGGCGTTGGCGGTGCTGCTCGACCTGGTGGTGGCGATGGTCGCGTACATCGGCGTCACCATCGTGCTGGTGGCGTCGACGTCGTCCTTGGACGATGCCGCACAGGTGGCGCTGTCGATCGCGTCGTTCCTGCTCGTGCTGGTGGGCGGGCCGATCGCGGTGGAGACGCTCAGTCACGGGCGTTCGCTGGGAAAGCTGGCGTTCGGGCTGCGGGTGGTACGGGACGACGGTGGGCCGATCCGCTTCCGGCACGCGCTGGTGCGGGGTGCGATCGGTGTCATCGAGATCCTGATGACGTTCGGCGTGGTGGCCTGCATCGCCTCACTGGTGTCGGCGCGGGGGCGGCGGCTCGGGGACGTGTTCGCGGGCACCCTCGTCGTGCGTGAGCGGATACCCACCGGGCGGACCGGATTCGTACCCCCTCCTCCTCCGTGGCTCGCGGGGCGGTTCGCCGAGTTGGATCTGTCGGCGGTGCCGGACGGGCTGTGGCTCGCCGTCCGGCAGTACCTGACCCGGATGCAACAGCTGGAGCCGCAGGTTTCGCTGGGGATGGCGCAGCGGCTTGCGGCCGATCTGGCGGCGGGGACCGGGGCTCCGGTACCGCAGGACGTCCCCCCCGCTGCGTTCCTGGCGGCCGTGGTGCACGAAAGGCAGTCCCGTGAAGCCCGGCAGGCGTTCGGTGCGAGCGGTTCCCCCTCTCCGGTGGCACAGCCCGGTGCACCGGTCACCCCGGCTTCTTCGCCGTCTCCGCTTTCCCCACCGGCTCACATGTCTCCCGCGGCGGCTCGGGCGCAGGGCCCGGCCCAGGCCGCTCAGCCCCAGGTTCTGGGACAGGAGCAGCCGGCCGGCCGCCCTGCCACCGGTTTCGCGCCGCCCGCCTAGCGCCGGTCGCGCCGCTCAGGCGAAGGTCGACGGCGGCGACCGGAGGTCCTCCAGCTCGATGCCGGGCGCGGCCAGGACGACGTCGCCCGCGATGTGGACGGTGTGCCGTTCTCCGGTGTCCAGGGCTGTGACCTGGTATTCGTCCACGGTCAGGGGGCCGTTGTCAGTGGCGTGTGCTTCGCTGTTGATCAGGGCCCAGGACTGGTCCACGGTGCGGGGGGCGAGGACCGGGTCCGTGAAGGCCACGAGCCGTACGCGGGTCGCGGCGGACGAGGGGGTGAGGCGCAGGAGACGAGCGGTGGCGATGAGGAACGCGGGGGACGTGCCGGTGAAGGCGTGGGCGCGCACATTGCCTTCGGTGGCTTGAGTTCCGGTGGGGTCGGTGCGGACCCAGGTGACGCCGTCGAGGGCGGCACCGCGCACCTGCCAGCCGCCCGCGTGCAGTTCGAGGCGGATGGGGCGGCCCAGGTCGTCCAGGGCGAGGTCGACCGAGCCACGGTGGTCACCGGCGGGGCTGGTCAGCTGCGAGACGTAGCGCCAGCCGGACGGGCCGGGGGCGCATTGGAAGTGTTCTTCTGCGAGGGGGGTGTGATCGTGCGGATCGTGGAGCGAATAGCGGCCGCGGGGCATGGGAGTCCTGGGTGGTGACGGGCCGGCGGTAGTCCGGCCGGCGCTGCCGGTCCGGGCGGGGCGGTGCCGCCGGGCGGTTCCGGCCAAAGGGGCAGGCCCCCGGCACGGGGGTGCGGGGGCCTGCCTCGGAGGGCCTGCTGCCGGGGTGAGTGCGCGGTACGTCGGTGCACCGACGTCCTGTCCTCACCCCGGCGGGCGGGACTGCGGGATCGCCGGCTCAGTAGCGGTAGTGGTCCGGCTTGAACGGGCCGTCGACCTCGACGCCGATGTACGCGGCCTGCTCCGGGCGCAGCGTGGTGAGCTTGACGCCGAGCGCGTCCAGGTGGAGACGGGCGACCTTCTCGTCGAGGTGCTTGGGCAGCACGTAGACACCGGTCGGGTACGCGTCGGGCTTGGTGAACAGCTCGATCTGGGCCAGGGTCTGGTCCGCGAAGGAGTTGGACATCACGAACGACGGGTGACCGGTGGCGTTGCCCAGGTTCAGCAGACGGCCCTCGGACAGCACGATGATCACCTTGCCGTCAGGGAACTTCCACGTGTGGACCTGCGGCTTGACCTCGTCCTTGACGATGCCCGGGACCTTCGCCAGACCGGCCATGTCGATCTCGTTGTCGAAGTGGCCGATGTTGCCGACGATCGCCTGGTGCTTCATCTTGGCCATGTCCGAGGCCATGATGATGTCCTTGTTGCCGGTCGTGGTGATGAAGATGTCGGCCTTGTCGACGACCTCGTCCAGGGTGGTGACCTGGTAGCCGTCCATCGCCGCCTGCAGCGCGCAGATCGGGTCGATCTCGGTCACGATCACGCGGGCGCCCTGGCCGCGCAGGGACTCCGCGCAGCCCTTGCCCACGTCGCCGTAGCCGCACACGACCGCGGTCTTGCCGCCGATCAGTACGTCGGTGGCGCGGTTGATGCCGTCCACCAGGGAGTGGCGGCAGCCGTACTTGTTGTCGAACTTCGACTTGGTGACGGCGTCGTTGACGTTGATCGCCGGGAAGAGCAGAACGCCGTCGCGCTGCATCTCGTACAGGCGGTGGACGCCGGTCGTGGTCTCCTCGGTGACGCCGCGGATCTCCGAGGCGAGCTGGGTCCACTTCTGCGAGCCGTCGGTGATGGTGCGGTGCAGGAGCTCGAGGATGACGCGGTGCTCGTCGGACTCGGCGGTGTCGACGGAGGGGACCTTGCCGTCCTTCTCGTACTCGACGCCCTTGTGGACGAGGAGGGTGGCGTCACCGCCGTCGTCGAGGATCATGTTCGGGCCGCCGGTGGGGCTGTCCGGCCAGGTCAGCGCCTGCTCGGTGCACCACCAGTACTCCTCCAGGGTCTCGCCCTTCCAGGCGAAGACCGGGATGCCCTGCGGGTTGTCGGGCGTGCCGTTCGGGCCGACGGCGATGGCGGCGGCCGCGTGGTCCTGGGTGGAGAAGATGTTGCAGGAGGCCCAGCGGACGCGGGCGCCCAGGGCGGCCAGGGTCTCGATGAGCACGGCGGTCTGCACGGTCATGTGCAGGGAGCCGGTGATACGGGCGCCGGCGAGGGGCTGGGCCTCGGCGTACTCCTTGCGGATCGCCATCAGACCGGGCATCTCGTGCTCGGCGAGGGTGATCTCCTTGCGGCCGAACTCGGCCAGCGAGAGGTCGGCGACCTTGAAGTCCTGTCGGTTCTCGACAGTCGTCATTGCGAGCTGCTCCTCGGAATCGGGTCGAGGTGGGTACGGCTGGTCTGCGCGGCGTCGGACATACGGATGCCCGAGAAGAGGACACGGGCATGCCCACGTTCGCGCAGCGCAGTCCGTCGGAGGCCCTCTCTCCCTCGGTCGGTCCCGTGGGGGACCGCCCGACCGCCATCAGCAGCGACGTCTGGCTCCGTCCCAAGCTACACCGGACAACCCGGTCGTCCCCAGTCCGCCTGCGCATGGTCGAGCCAGAGGGCGACGGCGCGCGGCGTTCACAGGGAGCCGCTATTGTCCGCGCGACGGCGGATGGGGACGCATGGGGAGGGCGGGACTGATGGGTAAGAGGCGGGGGCGGGGGCTCGGGACAGCGGCGCTGGTGGTGGGGCTCTTGGGGCTGGTGCTGGGGGTCGGCACGGTCGGCTACGCACGCAGTGCCTACGGCTGGGGCACGCTGCAGAGTCACAGCATGTCGCCGACGTACGAGCCGGGTGACCGGATCCTGTGGGAGCGGGTGGACGGCGGCGAGGTGCGGCGCGGTGACGTCGTGGCGTTCTCGATGCCGGAGCGCTACCGGTCGGGCGGTGCCGTGGTGCAGCGGGTGATCGGGGTGGGCGGCGACCGGGTGGCCTGCTGCACGCGCGTGGGCACCGAGGAGCGGGTCACCGTGAACGGGAAGCCGGTCGAGGAGCCCTACGTCAGCGGTGGCGACGCCGACGGGGTGCACCGGTCGTACGACGTGAAGGTGCCGGAGGGCCGGTTGTTCCTGCTGGGCGACCGCCGGGGCGACGCCATGGACTCACGCTTCTTCTCCGACAACGACGGGACGGTGCCGGTGACCGCCGTACGGGGGCGGGTGACGGACAGCCGTACCGTCCCGGTGCTGCTGGGCACGGCTCTGCTCCTCGCCGCGGTTCTGGTCCTCACCGGCATCGGGCTGGGCATCGGCTTTCTTGCGGTACGGGGGCGGAAGACGCCCGTGCCGCCGGCGCCCTGGACCGTGCGGCCGACCCAGGGCTGAGCGACCCTGCTGTCAGTGCCCGGCCGCGTGCGGGTTCGGGCCGCCCGGGGTTGCCTCCGGGTCCGGGCCCTTGGCGGCCTCGGCCTCGCTGTAGATGTCCGGCTCGAGGTAGATGACACGGGCGATGGGGACGGCGGCGCGGATGCGGGCCTCGGCGGCGTTGATGGCGTTCGCGACCTCGGCGGCCGTGTCGTCGTGCCGCACAGCGATCTTGGCGGCGATCAGCAGCTCCTCGGGGCCGAGGTGCAGGGTGCGCATGTGGATGACGCCGGTGACCGTCTCGCCGTCGACCGTCGCGGTCTCGATCTGCTTGACGACGTCGGCGCCGGCGGCCTCGCCCAGCAGGAGCGACTTGGTCTCGGCGGCCAGGACCAGGGCGATGCAGACGAGCAGGACACCGATGCAGACGGTGCCGATGCCGTCCCAGACGCCGTCACCGGTGAGCACGGCGAGGCCGACGCCGAAGAGGGCGAGGATCAGACCGATGAGCGCGCCGAAGTCCTCCAGCAGGACGACGGGCAGCTCGGGTGCCTTGGCGCGACGGATGAACTGGGCCCAGGAGAGCGTGCCCCGCAGCTCGTTGGACTCCTTGATGGCCGTGCGGAAGGAGAAGCCCTCGGCGATGACGGCGAAGACGAGGACGCCCACCGGCCAGTACCAGTTCTCCAGCTCGTGCGGGTGGGCGATCTTCTCGTAGCCCTCGTAGATGGCGAACATGCCGCCGATGGAGAAGAGGACGATCGAGACGAGGAAGGCGTAGATGAAGCGGTCGCGGCCGTAGCCGAAGGGGTGCTGCGGGGTGGCCTCGCGCTGGGCCCTCTTGCCGCCGATGAGCAGCAGGAACTGGTTGCCGGAGTCGGCGAGCGAGTGGACGCCCTCGGCGAGCATCGAGGAGGAGCCGCTGAACGCGAACGCCACGAACTTCGATGCCGCGATCGCGAGGTTGGCGCCGAGTGCCGCCACGATCGCCTTCGTACCGCCTGACGCGCTCATGTGTCCGCGTTGTCCCTTCGCCTTCGTCTGTCCACGCCGGTGCCCGGCAGCGCCCGTCGCCCTTTGCCCGGCCTTTGCCGGTGGGCCATTGTTGCAGTCTTGCCGGGGCCCGGCGCGTCAGGTATCCACAACCCCGGTCATACGATCACAGTGGCGCGGAAGACGGTGCCCGCGCCCGAGATCTCCGCCTTCTCGTCGGCGGGGACGAAGACCGACTCGCCGGGGCCGAGTTCGTACTCGCCCACGTGAACGGAACCGGCCGTGCAGAGCAGGATCTGCGGGGTGTCACGGGTGACGTCGTGCGCGCTGCCGCCTTCGGGGAGGACGTAGCGGGAGAGCCGGAACTCGTCGATCGGGGTCTCGTAGACCTCCTCGCCGTCCGGGGAGGCCTCGGGGCGCAGCACACCCGGGTCGCCCGCCTCGAAGCGGACGACTCGCAGCAGCTCGGGGACGTCGACGTGCTTGGGGGTCAGGCCGCAGCGCAGGACGTTGTCGGAGTTGGCCATGATCTCGACCCCGAGGCCGCTGATGTAGGCGTGCGGGATGCCGGCGCCGAGGAACAGGGCCTCGCCGGGCTGCAGGCGGACGTGGTTGAGCAGGATGGCCGCGATGACGCCGGGGTCGCCCGGGAAGTGGTGGGCGAGCCCGGCGTAGGGGGCGTAGTCGCCGCCGAGGCGGCTGCAGGCGGCGGTGGTCTCGGCGACGGTGCGGGCCATGTCCGCCGGGTCGGCGCTGAGGATCGCGGTGAGGACCTCGCGCAGGGCCGCGTCCTCGGGGTGGGCGTGCAGCAGGTCGACGTACGGCTTGAGGGAGTCGACGCCGAGCCCGGCCAGCAGGTCGGCCGCCTCGACCGGGTCGCGGAAACCGCACAGGCCGTCGAACTCGGTGAGCGCGCAGATCAGTTCGGGCTTGTGGTTGGCGTCCTTGTAGTTGCGGTGCGGGGCGTCCACCGGGATGCCCCGGCGCTCCTCGTCGGCGTAACCCTCCTTGGCCTGCTGCAGGTTGGGGTGCACCTGGAGGGAGAGGGGGGCGCCGGCGCCGAGGATCTTGAGCAGGAAGGGCAGGCGCGGGCCGAACCTGGCCACCGCGCGGGCGCCGAGTTCCTGCTCCGGGTGGGTCTCGATGACCTCGACGAGCGTTCCCCGCGCGGTCCGCGACGGTGCTCCGGGGTGCGCGCCCATCCACATCTCCGCCTGCGGTTCGCCGGTCGGCTCGACGCCGAGGAGGTTCGGGATGGCGGTGGTCGAACCCCAGGCGTAGGGGCGGACGGTGTTGTCGAGGCGGTCCATGTGTCTTCTCTGTCTCCGTACGTACGCGGCTCAGCCGACAGGGGTGCCGGCCCCTGTGCCGGTGGGGGGCGCGGGTCGGCCCTGAGCCAGATCAGGCCCTGGAAGCGAGCGCCAGGTAAACGGCGGCGAAATCCGTGACGGCGATCAGTTCCGCGAGGGTCTCCAGTTCGCCGCCCTCCTCCGGTTCGAGTTCGCTGATCGGCGTGTCGTGACTGAGGGCGAGGTCACGGGCGGTGGGGGCGGCGGAGAGGCCGCTGATGGGACGGTCGCGGAGCAGCACCACGCGCGCGTGCAGCGCGGGCGGCTCCTCCACGCGGTCGCGGAAGAAGTCGTCCGGGTCGGCGCTGGCCGCCAGCGGTCCGGCCAGCAGGGCGCTGTGCGCGGCGAGCGCCTCGGGGAGTTCGGCGACGAGGGCGGGGCGGCCGGCGAGTTCGGCGAAGGCGGCGGCGAACCGGCGGCCTGCCGGGCCCGCCGAGGGGCCCTCCGTCCACACCACCGGCAGCGCGTCGGCGAGTTCGGCGGCGAGGGTCTTGGCCGGGTTGCTGTAGGTCACGATCGCGGGGCCGCAGCGCTCGGCGACGCGGTCCAGGCGGTCGGCGACCTTCACCAGGGCGTCGGACGGGGCGTTGACCAGGCCGACGCGGTCCAGGAGCGCCAGCAGCGGGGTGAACAGGGCCCAGAAGACGCCCGGGGAGGACGCGGCGAGGGGTTCCTCCTGGTCGTACGGTGCCGTCGCCATCGGTACGAACAGGCCGTGCGCGGCGGCGACGGCCTCGGCGAGCGGCGTACGGGCGGGGGCCACGGCCACGACGGTGACGCCGCGGCGGTAGGCCTGGTCGGCGAGGAGGGAGAGGCTGGGTTCGGTGCCGTCCGGGGTGGCGATCAGGAGGAGGTCCACGGAGCCGACCCAGCCGGGGAGCTCCCAGCGCAGGGCGCCCGCGGCGGGGGCGACGCCGGTGGGGGCGAGGCGGACCACGGGGCTGCCGGGGCCGGCCAGGGTGCCGAGGAGGTCGGCGGTGTGGGTGGCGGCGGCTCCGGGGCCCGCGATCAGGACCGCGCGGGGGCGGCCGTCGGGCTTGAGGTCGCCGATGCCGGCCTCGGCGGCGTGCCGGGCGGCGGTGCGGACGCGGGCGCCGGCCTCGGCGGCGCCGCGCAGCAGGCCTCGGCGGTCGGCCTCGGCGAGGCCCTCCGGGGTGTCGAGCAGCGATTCGTCCAGCATGGGCGGGAGTCTCCGATCGCCGGATCCTGTGCGGAATGGGTCCTTCGCAGGGGGTGGGTGCCTCGTCGTCGCGCCGCCTCGCCGTCGCGTCGTAGCGCCGGGGTCCCGCCGTTCCGCGCGTGGTGAGCACGGGCGGTGAGCCTTGGCGCTGCGCGAGGCGGTCGGCCTTGGCGCTACGCGGGGCGGCGGGCCTCGTCCACGAGCAGGACCGGGATGCCGTCGCGGACCGGGTAGGCGAGACCGCAGTCCTGGCTCGTGCAGATCAGCTCGGTGTCCTGCTCCTTGAGGGGGGCGTGGCAGGCCGGGCAGGCGAGAATCTCCAGGAGGCCGGCTTCGAGCGGCATGGGGTGTCCCTTCGAGGGCGGGTGCGTGTCTGTGGTTGTGCCTGGTCAGCGTACCGCCGGTGCGGGGCGGGCGACGGGGACGGGCGAATCTGTGCCGGGGGCTGGGCCGGAGCCGTCGGTCAGGCCCTGATGATGGCCAGGGCCTCGTCGCGGATCTTGGTCATCGTCGCCTCGTCCTTCGCCTCCGCGTTCAGGCGGAGGAGGGGTTCGGTGTTGGACGGGCGGACGTTGAACCACCAGTCGGCCGCGGCGACCGTGAGGCCGTCGAGGTCGTCGAGGGTGATGTCGGCGCGGCCCGCGTAGGCCGCGCGGACGGCGGCGAGGCGGGCGGTCTGGTCGGCGACGGTGGAGTTGATCTCGCCGGAGCCGACGTAGCGGTCGTACTGGGCGACGAGGGAGGACAGCGGGCCGTCCTGGCCGCCCAGGGCCGCCAGGACGTGCAGGGCGGCCAGCATGCCCGTGTCGGCGTTCCAGAAGTCCTTGAAGTAGTAGTGCGCGGAGTGCTCGCCGCCGAAGATCGCGCCGGTGCGGGCCATCTCGGCCTTGATGAAGGAGTGGCCGACGCGGGTGCGGGCCGGGGTGCCGCCGTTCTCCTTCACGACCTCCGGAACCGTGCGGGAGGTGATCAGGTTGTGGATGATCGTGCCCTTGCCGCCGTTGAGCGCCAGTTCGCGGGCGGCGACGAGGGCGGTGATCGCGGACGGGGACACCGGGTCGCCGTGCTCGTCCACGACGAAGCAGCGGTCCGCGTCGCCGTCGAAGGCGATGCCGAGGTCGGCGCCCTCCGCCGGGACGCGCTTCTGCAGGTCCACGAGGTTGGCCGGGTCGAGCGGGTTGGCCTCGTGGTTCGGGAAGGTGCCGTCCAGCTCGAAGTACATCGGGACGAGGGTCAGGGGCAGGCCGGCGAAGACCGTGGGGACCGTGTGTCCGCCCATGCCGTTGCCCGCGTCGACCACGACCTTCAGGGGGCGGATGGAGGTCAGGTCGACCAGGGAGCGCAGATGCGCCGCGTAGTCGTCCAACGTCTCGCGGCCGGCGAGGGTTCCCGGCCGGCCGACCGGTTCCGGGGAGCCCGACTCCAGCCAGCCCTCGACCAGTTCACGGATCTGTGCGAGGCCGGTGTCCTGGCCGACCGGGGCGGCGCCCGCGCGACACATCTTGATGCCGTTGTACTGGGCCGGGTTGTGGGAGGCGGTGAACATCGCGCCGGGGAGGTTCAGGGCGCCGGAGGCGTAGTAGAGCTGGTCGGTCGAGCACAGGCCGATCTCGGTGACGTCCACGCCGAGGTTCGCCGCGCCGCGCGCGAAGGCGCGGGTCAGACCGGGGGACGAGGGGCGCATGTCGTGCCCGACGACGATCGCCGCCGCACCCGTCACCTCCGCGAAGGCGGCGCCGAAGAGTTCGGCCAGTGACTCGTCCCACTGGTCCGGGACCACTCCGCGTACGTCGTACGCCTTCACGATCTGCGACAGATCAGCAGCCACGGCCAACCCTCCTGAAGTCCTATTGGGTGCACACAAACTACCCGCCGGGGGTAAGGGCGAGGTGTGCGGACACCGGGTGGACGTCCAGGGGACTCCGAGTCGTGACCGGGCGCCGGGGTGCGGTGGGCGTCGGATCGGTCTCAGTTGTCCGGGGAGCGCAGGACGCGGAGGTGGCCGCGGCGGGCGACCTCCATGGGGTCCGCCGTACGGCCTCCGCCGCCGCCCGCCTCGGCCGCGCGCTGCTGGGGGCGGGCCGCCTCGCGCACCGCGTTGGCAAGCGCTTCCAGGTCGTCGCCGCTGGGCCGTGCGGGAGCGGAGCCGTCGAGGAGGCGGACGACCTCCCAGCCGCGGGGGGCGGTGAGGCGCTCGGAGTGCTCGGCGCACAGGTCGTAGCAGTGGGGTTCGGCGTAGGTGGCGAGCGGGCCGAGGACCGCGGTCGAGTCGGCGTAGACGTACGTCAGCGTCGCGACGGCGGGTCGGCCGCAGGCGGTGCGCGAACAGCGACGTACAGGGCTCACGACGTTGGACGGTACCGCACTCTTGAGCGGGCCGCGACGACTCTCCACCAGGTCACTCCACCGTGTCGTGCTGTGAAACGCCCCACACACCCTTTTACGGAGGGCCTGTTGACCTGCATGAACGCACGCTCGGCGGATCCCGGGCGAGGCCGTGTCAGGTCATGAGTCGGTACAAACAACGTCAATTGCCTTGAGTTCGGCGGTCTTGGAGGGTTACGGAAACGAGCCAGACCTTGGCTGGAACGGTCATCCTGCGACACGGGGTGGGCCGGATCGTTGCCGCGTGGAGTCGGGCGGGCGGCGCGGGTGAGGACTAGGCTTCACCGGTGATGGACAACCGTGTACCGCCCCGTGCCGCCGGCCCCGGGCCTCGTCGCCGTGATCGTCACGGCCGGGGCATGCGGGGGCCGATCGCACCGCCGCAGGTGCCGCTGGCGGCCAGCCGTGCCGAGGTGTTCGCGGACCTGGTGCAGGATTCCGTGGAGCGTCTCGAACGGCGGTGGCCACAGCTGGCCGACATCGATTTCCTCGTGCTGGAAGTGCCTCGGCTGGAGGGCCGGGGGGACGAGGTGGGCACGTGGAGTGACGAGGCCGTGCCGCTGGGCGGGGTCGCGCCGGCGCGGGACGGGCGCCGGGCTCGGGTGATCGTGTACCGGCGGCCGGTGGAGATCCGGACCAAGGGGCGGGACGAGCGGGCCGCGCTGGTGCACGAGGTCGTGGTGGAGCAGGTGGCCGAGTTGCTGGGGCTCACTCCGGAGACCGTGGATCCCCGGTACGGGGAGGACTAGGGGCGCAGGCCGGTTCCGGGGACCTTCCGGTCGCCCGGTGCCGCGACGGGCACCGGGCGGATCGCCAGGCCTGCTATCCGGCTACTTCTGCAGGACCGACAGGTCCTCGTCCGTCTCCGGCACCGCCACCAGCCCCCGGTCGTTCGGGAGGGTCTGGACGGTGAAGCCGGGGACTCCCGCCTCCGTCGCCGTCAGGGTGCGGGAGGCGTAGGCCGGGCCGCCGGAGAGGGTCTCCACGGTCAGGGCGTAGGTGCCCCGGACGCCGGACGGGGCCGGGGCCTGGACGTCCTGGGTCGTGCCCGACTTGATCGTGAACGTCTTGGAGACCGCCGAGCCGCCCTCGCTGCCCGCCGACGCGGTCACCTTCACCTCGGCCGTGGCGGTGGGGGCGGTCAGGGCGAGGGTCGTGCCCTTGGCGCTGTTGTCGGCCGAGGTCGCGCGCGTGCCCACGGGGGCGGTGGCCGGGATGAACGCGGTCTCCTGCTTGTCGCCCTTTCCGCGGACGACCTGGAGGGCCGCGACGACCGGGACCGACTGGTCGGTGGGGGTGAGGACGAGGGAGCCGGCCTCGCCGCGGGTCACGGCGCCGAGGTCGGCCGTGGTCGTCATGCCGGACTTGACGTGCACGGTCTCGTTCCCGGCCGGGGTGATCAGGCCGTCCGGCGAGGCCAGGCGGATCTTCAGGTCGGCGTCGGCGTCGCCCGGGGTGAAGGCGATCAGGCGGACGTCGGTGGCGTCCTTCGGGATGCCGGGCAGGACCTGGCTGCCGGCCGGGTCGGTGGCGGCGGCCAGCCAGTCGCCGCCGGCCTTGTCGTCGAGGGCCTGCACGGCCGCGCCGACCCGGCCGCTGCGCACGCTGACGTGCACGGTCAGGTCGCCCTGCCGTTCGTCGGTGAGCGTGGAGAGCAGGATCGGCTTGCTGGAGTGCGGCTCCACGGTGAGGTCCTCCCCGAGGGGGGACTTGATCCGGCCGTTCTTGCCGTACAGCTCGATGTCGACGACGGCCGCGGAGTCGTCGGGGTTGGTCAGGTGCACGTAGTCGGTGCGTCCGGAGGCCGTGCCGGCGCCCGGGAACCAGAACTCGGTGTCCGCGGGTGTGCAGGTGACGCCCTGCAGGCCGCGGCCGGTGCCGGCGGCGACCTCGGTGGTCTCCTGGACGGTCCAGCCGGGTGCGAACTTCCCGTCGGCGGTGCCGATCAGCGCGGGGGTGTCGGCGCCGGAGGTGTCCCCGGTGACCGGTGTGCCGGGCGCCTTCGGGGTGAGCACCGGCTGGTCCGCCTTCTTCTCGGACGTCTTGGACGACCGGCCCTTCTGGTTCTGCCCGGAGCCGTCCGCACCGTCGCCCGAGTCCTCGGCGGCGGCCTGGAGTTGGGCCTTGCCGCTGCTCGCGGCGCCCTTGGTGGCGGGCGTGAACGACGTGTACGACGTGTCCGCGATGTCCGAGATGCTCGGTGCCGGGCACAGCAGGCTGGTGCGCTGGACGGGCAGTTGAGCGGCCGCGTCGGGGGCGGAGGCGCCGGACGCCGACGGGGGGTCGAGCGTGGCGAAGGCGGTGACGGCGGCCAGCGCGGCCGTACCGGCGATCAGGGACAGGGTGGTGCGGTTCACTGCTGGCTCCCGTCGGGGCGCTCGCTGCCGGTGCCGTGGGGGTGCTGGGCCGGGTCGTAGCCCTGCTGGGCCGGGTCGTACGCCGGGTCGTAGCCCTGCTGGTAGGCCGTCGGGTCGTACGGCATCCGGTCGGCCGTACCGCTGTAGGCGTACGGGTCGTACTGGGCCGCCGTCCGGTACGGGTCGGCCGGGTCGGCCGGGTAGGCCGCCTGCTGGTCGTAGCCGGCCTGCTGGTACTGCGCGTCGGTCTGGTACTGGTCGGTGCCGTAACCGGCGTTCGCGTCCGGGTAGGTGGACGCGTCCCATTCGTCGTAGGACGGCTGGTGCGGTACGGCCGCCGGGGCCTGGGGCGGCAGCGGCGGTGCGGCCGGGTGCTCCTCGGGGCTCTGGTCCTCCGCGGCCTGCTCCTCGGCCTGGGCGCGCAGGCGGCGGGCGCGGCGGCCCTCGCCGGCGGTGGCCTGGGCGGCCAGCGGCTGCTCCTCGGGGAGGTCGTCGTCGACGTCGCGTCGGCGGCCGGGCAGGGCGAGGACGACGAGGACGACGGCGAGCGCGCCCTGGGCCCACAGCCAGGCGGTGTGGGTGAGCGGCGCGTCGTAGGTGACGTCCAGCCTGCCGCCGGACGCGGGCAGTCGGAAGCCCTGGGCCCAGCCGTCGACGGTGGTGCGGGTGAGCGGCTTGCCGTCGAGGGTGGCGGTCCAGCCGGGCGCGGCGGAGTCGGCCAGGCGCAGGACGCGGCTGCCCGAGCCGGAGGGGACGGTCGTGTGGATCTCGACGGGGCCCGAGCTGACCGGCTGGGCGGTGCCCGAGCCGCCGGCGGGGACGATCGCCGCGCGGGAGACCTCCTGGTCGACGCGCCACAGGGCGTTGCCGTGCTGCTGGCTGAGCCGGGCCAGGCCGGGGGTGGCGTCGAGGACGCGGGCGATCTGGCGGGGCGCGCCCTTGTGGACGAGGACGTAGCGCACCGCGAAGCCGCCGAGTTCGTCGGACTGGTCGGCGCCGGAGCCCGCGACGAGGTTGGCGACGACCTTGTCGAGGCGGGCGTTCTCACCGTCGGCGGCGGCCAGTTCGGCGTCTCCCATGCGGGCGCCCGAGCCGCGGACCAGGGTGTAGCGCACACGCGCGGCGGAGTCGCTGTCGAGGACCAGGGTGCGCGCCTGGTCACCGCCGGTGGAGTCCTCGGCGACGAAGGCGGGCACCTGGGTCGGGTCCCGGCGCTCCAGCGGTCCGTCGGCGCCGCCGAGCATCCAGCCGACGGCGACGAGCAGCGGGCCCGCGGCCGAGGCGAAGGCGATCAGGGCGGCGACGGGCTGGCGCCAGCCGAAGCTCTGCTCGGCCACGCGTGCGCGTGCGCCGTCGGCGCCGAGGGCGGCAGCGGCCAGCAGGGCGGTGCCGTAGACGAGGGTGGCGGGCCCGGCCCATGCGGACCGGTTGGACAGGACGGCGAGGACGAGGCCCAGCAGGGCGACGACCCAGGCGGTCCGGATGCCGAGCTGCCGCTCGGAGCGCAGGAGGGCGGCGAGGGCGGCGAGGACGATGCCGATGAGCATCAGGCCGTCGACGGTGCCGGGGCCGCCGGGACTCGCGCCGAGCAGGTCGAGCGCGGAGGCGGAGGAGGGGCCGTACGCCAGGCCGGCCTCCTTGAAGAAGCCGGTCGGGAGCAGGGTGAGCGACCAGGGCGCGAGGACCAGCAGCGGGGTGCCGAGCTGGGCGAGGAAGCGCAGGCCGTAGGCGACGGCGTCGGAGCGGCGCAGGACGAGCACGCCGAGGCCGAGGAGCAGCGCGAGGGGCCAGACGATCGGCGTGAAGGCGGTGGTGACGGTCAGCAGCAGCGCGTACGCCCACGTGGCGCGCCAGCTGCCGCGGGCGCCGGTGCGATGCGCGAGACCGCTCGCGGCGATGCCCGCGCGCGCGATGAGGGGCAGCAGCACGGCGAGGACGGCGGTGCCGATGCGGCCGCCGGCCAGGGCGCCGGTGGTTGCGGGCAGGAAGGCGTAGGCGACGGCCACCCAGGCACGCAGCAGCCGGGAGGTGACGAGGGGCCGGGAGGCGAAGTAGGCGGTGAATCCGGCGAGCGGGACCGAGCAGACCAGCAGGACGGTGACCGCGAGTCCGGAGGAGCCGAACAGGATCGAGGCGAGGGTCGCGACGACGGCGAGGTAGGGCGGTGCGGCCGGGGTGCCGCCCGCGCCCACCGCGTGCCAGGCGTCGGCGTACCGGGACCACAGGTCGCTCGCGCCGGCCGGGGCGGGCAGCAGGGCGCCGCCCGCGAGCGCGCCGCCGCCGAGCAGGGCGCGGCAGGCGACGAGGGAGATCATCAGCAGCGCGAGGAACAGGACCGGGCCGGGCCTGCGGGCGATCCGCTTGAGCCGGGCGAACTGCTCGACCTGGAGGAAGTCGGCGTCGTCGCCCCCGGGCCCGGACTCGACGGCGCCGCCGTGCCGGCCGGCGGAGGAGGTGTCGGTGTCCGAGCCGCTGGCGAAGCCGGCCGCGAACTGTTCGACCGTGGCCCGGACGGTGGCGCCGGGCGGCGGGAAGAGCTGGCGCAGTTCACCCTTGTCGATCTGCGAGGGTCCGCGGCGGCGCCGGGCGGCGATGATCCGCTCGGGGCGCAGCAGGACGCTCAGCAGGCCGCGGATCTCGTCGACGGCCTGACCGGGGACCTTGCCGACCAGGTAGGCGACGGTCCGCAGGAGGGTGCCGAGAACGAGCCGCAGCAGCACCCAGGGCAGGGCTGCGGTACGGGTGTTGACGAGGAGGGTGTGGACGGCGCCCGCTTTGTCGACCTTGTGCGGGGATGCGGTGGTGCGGCCCGCGCAGTCGACGGTGCGACGCTCGCGGGAGGCGGCCTCGGCGTGCCGTACGACGGCGTCGGGGGCGACGAGCACGCGGTGGCCGGCGGTGTGGGCGCGCCAGCACAGGTCGACGTCGTCGCGCATCAGGGGCAGCCGGCGGTCGAAGCCGCCGAGCTGTTCGAAGACGTCGCGACGGACGAGCATGCCGGCGGTGGAGACGGACAGCACGGTGCGGACGTGGTCGTGCTGGCCCTGGTCCTGTTCGCGGCGGTCCAGGCCGGTCCAGCGGCGGCCGGAGTTGGCGATGGAGACGCCGACCTCCAGCAGCTGCCGGCGGTCGTACCAGCCGCGCAGCTTGGGGCCGACCACCGCGACGTCGTCGCGGCCGAGTTCGAGTTCGTTGTCGACGACCCGGAGCAGCTGGGCGAGGGCGTCGGGGGCGGGGGCGCAGTCGTCGTGCAGCAGCCAGAGCCACTGGACGGGTTCGCCGTGCGGCAGCTCGGGCAGGTCGTAGGCGTCGTCGCGCCAGCTGCGGGTGACCGGGTCCCAGCCGCTGGGGCGCTTCAGGTACGGCAGCTCCTCCGGGGTGAGGAGCGGGGCGATGCGGCTCGCCTCCTCGACGGCCTGGCCGAAGCCGGTGCGACGGGCCAGGTGCAGCACATTGGCGTCACCGAGGGCGTCGGTGAGCAGCTGGGCGGAGTCGTCCGCGCTGCCGGTGTCTGCGGCCACCGCGTACTGCACGGGGCGCTCCTGGCCGAGCAGCCCGGCGAGCGCGTCGGGCAGCCAGCGGGCGCCGTCGTGGGAGACGAGGACCGCGGTCACCACATGACGCGGGAACTCAGGTGTGGCAGCGGGGTTGTGATGGGCTGCCGTATGGCTGTGCACGGACATCGAGGTACGGGCCCCGGTTCGATGGACTGCGGTGGACGCCTGTGTCTCCCCGCGCGGCTCGTGCGCGAGGGGACAGCGGGGTGTCTCGGACGAGCGACCACACTATCGGCTGACCAGGACGACGGCCCGCCGCCTGTGGATAACCCATGGGCGACGGGCCGTTCGTGACGTTTTCCGTGGATACGCGTGCGTGCGCGCCGATTCAGACGGCGGCCTTCTTGAGCCGGCGCCGCTCCCGCTCGGACAGGCCGCCCCAGATGCCGAAGCGCTCGTCGTTGGCGAGGGCGTACTCGAGGCACTCGGAGCGGACCTCGCAGGCGAGGCAGACCTTCTTCGCCTCTCTGGTGGAGCCGCCCTTCTCGGGGAAGAAGGACTCGGGGTCGGTCTGGGCGCACAGCGCGCGCTCCTGCCAGCCGAGTTCCTCGTCCGCGTCGTCGACCAGCAGTTGCTGCACCAGCTCGGTCATGTGCGCCCCTCGTCTGTCTTTCGCGTCCCCGTGTGTAGCCGTTACCGATTTCGGCTGAACGACACGAGTGAAATTACAAGTGTGCTGCTCCGGGCGAGTCAAGCCGAGATCTGCTATTGGGCCCGTTATTCACTCTGCGGAACCAAGGCCATGCGGAAAGTGTTCAAATCGCCATAAACCCTGACACGCAGACGGGACCCGGGGGCGACCGCAGACCCGTCCAGATCTCTGTACGGATGAGGACGCCTCCGTGTTCGATCGCGTTCCGCGAGGCTCGAGCGCTCGGTTGTGCCCCATGTGTCCCGGCACTCGGATGAACAAACCTTTCACCTGACAGATGAACCGGATGAGGTGAAACATGTCCCACACTCCGGGCCTCGAGTTGACACTGCGGGTGTGAACCGCTGTCCTAGGGGGCATGCTCGCGAACTTGGCACTCACCTCGACCCGCACCGCCGGGTCCCACGGTGCTGCCCGGTCTCGCTGTAGCTGTTGTCACTGTTCCAGCTGTTGAGCCTCTCCTTCGCTCCGGCTGTGGGCCGTGTCCCTTCCCGACGCGGTTCCGTCCTCCGTTCCCTCTGACCTCCTTCACCGAGGAACCACGCACCCCATGAACAGCGACAACGACCTCCAGATCGCCGGCGACATCCTCGAAGTCCCGCACCTGCTCCAGCCGCCGCGCGAGCACCCGGCCACGGTCGCCGAGTTCGCGGGTCTCGCCCGCTCGATCGCCGCCGACCGCTCCCAGTGGGCGCACCTCGTCCGCTACGACGCCACCACCCGCTGGTACCACAGGCTGCGCACCGGACCCGGCTACGAGGTCTGGCTGCTGTCCTGGGTGCCCGGGCAGGGCAGCGGGCCGCACGACCACGGCCGCTCCTCCGGTGTCCTCACCGTCCTCGAGGGCGCCCTCACCGAGCGCACCGAGCGCCGCACGCGCGCGTTGACGGCGGGAGCGCAGCGCGTGTTCGCGCCGGGCTACGTGCACGAGGTCGTCAACGACACGCTCGAACCGGCGGTCAGCCTGCACGTGTACTACCCGGGACTGACCGAGATGCCGATGCACACCTCCCCGCACTGCGAGGCGCGCACCGAGCCGCGTCCGGTGACTGCCTGACACGTTGTCGTACCCGCCTGCAAGACTTGGCCCATGCGCATTGTGGTTCTGGCAGGCGGCATCGGTGGTGCCCGTTTCCTGCGCGGTCTGAAGCGGGCCGTGCCGGACGCGGACGTCACGGTGATCGGCAACACCGGCGACGACATCCATCTCTTCGGGCTCAAGGTCTGCCCGGACCTGGACACGGTGATGTACACGCTGGGCGGCGGCATCAACGAGGAGCAGGGCTGGGGGCGGGCCGACGAGACCTTCCATCTCAAGGAGGAGCTGGCGGCCTACGGCGTCGGCCCCGACTGGTTCGGGCTCGGCGACCGGGACTTCGCCACGCACATCGTGCGGACGCAGATGCTCGGCGCCGGCTATCCGCTCAGCGCGGTCACCGAGGCGCTGTGCGACCGCTGGAGGCCGGGCGTGAAGCTGATCCCGATGACCGACGACCGCGTGGAGACCCACGTGGCGGTCGAGGTGGACGGCGAGACCAAGGCCGTCCATTTCCAGGAGTACTGGGTACGGCTGCGCGCCTCCGTCCCGGCACAGGCCGTCGTCCCGGTCGGCGCCGAGCAGTCCAAGCCCGCGCCCGGGGTCCTGGAGGCCATCGCCGCGGCGGACGTCATCCTCTTCCCGCCGTCCAACCCGGTCGTGTCCATCGGCACCATCCTCGCCGTGCCCGGCATCCGCGAGGCCATCGCGGAGGCGGGCGTGCCGGTGATCGGCCTGTCCCCCATCGTCGGGGACGCGCCCGTGCGCGGCATGGCCGACAAGGTACTCGCCGCGGTCGGCGTGGAGTCCACGGCCGCCGCGGTCGCCGAGCACTACGGCTCCGGGCTGCTGGACGGCTGGCTGGTCGACACCGTGGACGCGGCGGCGGTCGAGCGGGTCGAGGCGGACGGCATCCGCTGCCGGGCCGTACCGCTGATGATGACCGACGTCGAGGCGACCGCGCAGATGGTCCGGGAGGCGCTGGCGCTGGCCGAGGAGGTGCGGGGAGCGTGACCGACGAGCGCCCCGAGTACCGGGTGTGGGCCCTGTCCGGCATGCCCGAGGTGCAGCAGGGCGACGACCTCGCCAAGCTGATCGCCGCCGCCGAGCCCGGCCTGGCCGACGGGGACGTGCTGCTCGTCACTTCCAAGATCGTCTCCAAGGCGGAGGGCCGGATCGTGGAGGCGGCCGACCGGGAGGCGGCCATCGACGCGGAGACGGTACGGGTCGTGGCCCGGCGCGGCGCGCTGCGCATCGTCGAGAACCGGCAGGGCCTGGTCATGGCAGCCGCCGGGGTGGACGCCTCCAACACCCCCGCCGGGACCGTGCTGTTGCTGCCCGAGGATCCGGACGCCTCCGCGCGCGCGATCCGCGCGGGCCTGCGCGAGATCCTCGGCGTGCAGGTGGGTGTCGTCGTCACGGACACCTTCGGACGCCCGTGGCGCGCGGGGCTCACGGACGTGGCGATCGGCGCCGCCGGGGTGCGCGTGCTGGACGATCTGCGCGGGGGCACGGACGCGTACGGCAATCCGCTCAGCGCGACCGTCGTGGCCACGGCGGACGAGCTGGCCGCCGCCGGGGACCTGGTCAAGGGCAAGGCGCAGGGGCGGCCGGTGGCCGTGCTGCGCGGGCTGCCCCACGTCGTCGCCGGGAAGGAGGACGACGACGCGGAGGACGCAGAGACCGGCGAGGACGCCGCGGGGGCGCGGGCGCTGGTGCGCGCCTCGCGGGACGACATGTTCCGGCTCGGCACCTCCGAGGCGATCCGGGAGGCGGTGACCCAGCGGCGTACGGTCCGGGCCTTCACCGACGAGCCCGTGGACCCCGGCGCGGTCCGGCGCGCGGTGGCCGCGGCGGTCACCGCACCCGCCCCGCACCACACCACGCCCTGGCGGTTCGTGCTGCTGGAGTCGGAGGAGTCGCGGGTGCGGCTGCTGGACGCGATGCGGGACGCGTGGATCGCGGATCTGCGCCGGGACGGCAGGAGTGAGGAGTCCGTCGCGAAGCGCGTGCGCCGCGGTGACGTCCTGCGCCATGCGCCCTACCTGGCCGTGCCGTGCCTCGTCATGGACGGCTCGCACCACTACGGGGACGCCCGGCGCGACGGTGCCGAGCGGGAGATGTTCGTCGTCGCGATGGGCGCGGGCGTGCAGAACTTCCTCGTCGCGCTGGCCGGGGAGCGGCTGGGTTCGGCGTGGGTGTCGTCGACCATGTTCTGCCGGGACGTGGTGCGCGAGACGCTCGGGCTGCCCGCCGGCTGGGATCCCATGGGAGCGGTGGCGATCGGACATCCCGCGGAGCACCCGAGACCGCGGCCGGAGCGGGACGCGGGCGGGTTCGTCGAAGTGCGGTGAATCGGTGCGGGCAGCGCCTAGGCTCGTAGGACGGCACCGGCTTCTCTAGGACCTCACTCGTGGCAGGACGTTTTCCTCAGCGGCCCACGCGTACGACTGTGCGCGGGGGCCATGTCGGCGTACCCGGGAGCGCCGCCGGGATACCCCGCCAGGCGACGGCCCCGGCCCGGGTACGGCGGTGGGTGCCCCAAGGACCGCTCGATGTCGGGCTGGTGCTCGGACCGCTGCGGCGCGGGCCCGCCGACCCCACGTTCCGGGCCACCCCGGACGGCTCCGTGTGGCGGGCCACCCTGACGCCCGCCGGGCCGGGCACGCTGCGGGTGCGGGCGTACGGCGGCGAGGTGCTCGGTGAGGCGTGGGGGCCGGGGGCGCAGTGGCTGCTGGACCGCTTGCCCGAGTTGCTCGGCGCGGCCGACGATCCGGACGCGTTCGTGCCCCGGCACCGGGTGGTGGCGCTGGCGCGGCACCGGCGGCCGGGGCTGCGGCTGACGCGGACGGGGCTGGTGCTGGAGTCCTTGATCCCGTCGGTGCTGGAGCAGAAGGTCACGACCGACGAGGCGTATCGGGCGTGGCGGCTGCTGGTGCGGAGGTTCGGTGAGCCGGCGCCGGGGCCCGCGGGGGCGTTCGAGCGGCCGATGTCCGTGATGCCGGCGCCGCGTACCTGGGCGCTGATTCCCTCCTGGGAGTGGCATCGGGCCGGGGTCGACGACAAACGGGCGTCGACGATCCTGCGGGCCGTGCGGGTCGCTGCGCGGCTGGAGCAGGCGGTGGGGATGACTCCTGCCGAGGCCCAGGCGCGGTTGGAGGTCGTGCCGGGGGTGGGGCCGTGGACGTCGGCGGAGGTGGTGCAGCGCAGTCATGGGGCGGCGGACGCGGTGACGGTCGGGGATCTGCATCTGCCGGGGATCGTGGGGTGGGCCCTGGCGGGGGACCGGCACGCGGACGACTCCGTGATGCTGGAGCTGCTGGAGCCGTATGCCGGGCAGCGGCATCGGGCGGCGCGGCTGATCCTGCTGAGCGGGAACGCGCCTGCGCGGCGGGCGCCGAAGATGCCTCGGGTGGACATCGGGTTGCTCTGAGGCGCGGTGCGCTGCGCCTGAGCGGGTGTTCGTCTCGCTCGGCTGGTGCCTGAGCGGGTATTCGTCTCGCTCGGCTGGTGCCTGAGGGGGTATTCGTCTCGCTCGGCTGTGCCTGACCGGGGTGTTCGTCTCGCTCGGCTGGTGCCTGAGGGGGTATTCGTCTCGCTCGGCTGTGCCTGACCGGGGTGTTCGTCTCGCTCGGCTGTGCCTGAGTGAGCGTTCGTCTCGCTCGGCTGTGAGGGGACGGGAGCAGGGCTCGCTCGGCTGCGGCTGGGCAGGAGTAGGGCTCGCTCGGCTGCGGCTGGGCGGGGGTGGGACTCGCTCGGCTGCGGCTGGGCGGGGGTGGGACTCGCTTGCCCGCGCCGGCGGGGTGCCGCTGCGCCCACCCGTGCCGCCCCAGCGGCACGACTGCCCGCAGCCACCGCGGCATGGCTGCCGCTGCCAGACGGGCGCCGGCCCGGCCGCACGACCGCCCACACCCACGCCCCACCCGCCACTGCCAGAAAGACACCGCCCAGCGGTACGACCGCCCGCAGCCACCGCGGCATGGCTGCGCTGCCAGACGGGCGCCGGCCCGGCCGCACGACCGCCCACACCCACGCCCCACCCGCCACTCCCAGAGGGACATCACCCCAGCAATACGACCGCCCGCAGCCACGCCCCCTCCCCTCTGCCGGGTGGCCCCAGCAGCACGGCCGCCCGGGGGCAGGCCGGTTCTGGTCCTGTCCCTGGAGCGCGGGGGCCGGGGGCGGAGCCCGGGGCTACTGGTCGGAAGAGAAGCGGACCGCTCCTGCCGGGATGCGGGCGTCGCACCACACCCGTACGCCCTCGCGGAGCTCGTTGTCCGCGCCCACGATCGCGCCGTCGCCGATGACCGTGCCGGTGAGGACAGAGCGTTCGCCCACGCGGGCCCGGGTGCCGATGAGGGAGTCGGTGATGACCGCGCCGGGTTCGATGACGGCACCGGGGAGGATCGTCGAGCCGGAGACGTGGGCGCCCTCGGCCACGAACGCGCCCTCGCCGACCACCGTGCCACCGGTCAGCTTGGCGTCCGGCGCCACCCTGGCGGTGGGAAGGATCAGGCGGTCGCCGCAGCGGCCGGGCACCGCCGGGGACGGGGCGCGGCCGAGGACCAGGTCGGCCGAGCCGCGGACGAAGGCCGCCGGGGTGCCGAGGTCCAGCCAGTACGTGGAGTCGACCATGCCCTGCAGATGGGCTCCCGCCGACAGCAGCTGGGGGAACGTCTCGCGTTCCACCGAGACCGGGCGGCCCGCCGGGATCGTGTCGATGACCGAGCGGCGGAAGACGTACGCCCCGGCGTTGATCTGGTCGGTGACGATCTCCTCGGGCGTCTGCGGCTTCTCCAGGAAGGCGAGGACACGGCCGGAGGCGTCGGTGGGCACCAGGCCGTAGGCGCGCGGGTCCGTGACCTTCGTCAGGTGCAGCGAGACGTCCGCGCCCGTCGACTCGTGGGTGTCCACCAGGGCGCCGATGTCCAGGCCCGTGAGGATGTCACCGTTGAAGATCAGGACCGGGTCCTCGGGGCCCGAGTGGAGCCGGGAGGCCACATTGCGGATCGCGCCGCCCGTGCCGAGCGGCTCCTCCTCCGTCACGTACTCGATGTACAGGCCGAGCGCGGAGCCGTCGCCGAAGTACGGTTCGAAGACCTCGGCCAGGTAGCTCGTCGCGAGCACGATGTGGTCGACGCCGGCGGCTCTCGCCCTCGCCAGCTGGTGCGTGAGGAACGGCACCCCGGCGGCCGGGACCATCGGCTTGGGCGTGTGCACCGTGAGCGGACGCAGCCGCGTGCCTTTGCCACCGACCAGGAGGATCGCTTCTGTCACCTGTCGTCTCTGCTTCCTGCCGGGACCGGCCGAACTGCTCGTACTACTCGTTTCGGCCGGTCAGTGTATGCAGACCGTAGCGACGGCACCCTTGACGAACGCGCGGTTATCCGCGAGATCGGTATGAGAACGGTGAGAGCGGGCCCCGTGCCGGCGGTGAACGCGCGTCCGCCCGTATGGTCGGAGATCACGTTCAGTCGTTCGTTCTTACCCTTGGGTTAGAGATTGCCACCGCCCGGCGCGAGATATGTCCATGCGCGCGGTTTCGCCCCGAACAGGCCGAGTTTCACGCGGCAGTGGTAGCGGTGGCTACTGCGGATGACGGAGGGGGCTTGCAGGCGACCGCGGTCGCGGACCGGGCCGTCCGCCTGCGGCGCTCGGTGCCCGTGTCCGCCCGCGCGTACGCTGTGCCGGGTGAACGCCACCGATCGCACCCCAGCCGACCTGCTGTCTTCCGCGCTCGCCGCCGACCCCGGCCGTCCCCTGGTGACCTTCTACGACGACGCCACGGGCGAACGCGTCGAACTGTCCGTGGCCACCCTCGCCAACTGGGTGGCCAAGACAGCCAACCTCCTTCAGGGCGAGTTGTCCGTCGCACCCGGCGACCGGGTCGCGCTGCTGCTGCCCGCGCACTGGCAGACGGCCGTGTGGCTGCTGGCCTGTTCCTCGGTGGGCGCGGTCGCGGACGTCGGCGGGGAGCCGGCGGCGGCCGACGTGGTGGTCAGCGGCCCGGACTCGCTCGACGCCGCGCGGGCGTGCACCGGTGAGCGAGTGGCGCTCGCCCTGCGGCCGTTGGGCGGGCGCTTCCCCGAGCCTCCGGCCGGGTTCGTCGACTACGCCGTCGAAGTGCCGGGGCAGGGCGACCGGTTCGTCCCGTTCGCGCCGGTGGATCCGGAGGAGCCGGCGCTGGTCGTGGCCGGCCGGGAGTTCAGCGGGGCGGAGGTGGTCGAGCGGGCCTCGGCCGAGGCGCCGTCACTGGATCTGACGGGGCCCGGTTCGAGGCTGCTGTCCGCTCTGCCGTACGACACCTGGGAAGGGCTGAGCGCGGGGCTGTTCGCGCCGCTCGCCACCGGCGGATCGGTGGTGCTGTGCCGGCATCTGGACCGGCTGGCCGAGGAGAGCCTCGCCCAGCGGATCGAGAGCGAGCGGGTGACCGCGGTGCGCCGCTGAGCAAGGGTTCCCCCGGGTCGTTCGCCCGGCCGTCCCTCGGCCGGCCCCCCGGTCGGAGTACTACAGGGGGCTCGCCGTCCCTTCCCCCGCCATCGTCGTAGGAGCAGGACGTGACGCTCGTACGCCCATGAGGGGGTGCCCCGGCCGTGACCGACACCGCAGGCGAGCCCCTCGGCCCCGGTCTCGGGGCCTCCGCCACCGGGACCGGGCTGGTACGGCGGCGCAGGCGGCGGTGGGTGAAAGGGGGCGCGCTCGGTGTCGGCGTGTTCCTCGTGGCCGCCGCCGGGGCCGGGTGGGCGGTCTACGCCAAGCTCAGCGCCAACATCACCGCCGACGAGGCCGCCGCCCGGGAGCTGGCCCGGTACGAGCGGGAGCGGCCCACCGCGCTGGTGCGGGGTGCGCAGAACATCCTGCTGATCGGGTCCGACACCCGGGCCGGGGACGGCAACGGCGCGTACGGGCGGGACCTGGGCAGTGAGCGGTCCGACACGGCGATCCTGCTGCACCTGGCCGCCGACCGGCGCAGCGCCACGGCCGTCTCCCTGCCCCGGGACCTGATGGTGGACGTCCCGGGCTGCCTGCGGGCGGACGGCACCCGCAGCGAGCCGGTGTTCGCGATGTTCAACCACGCCTTCCAGGTGGGCGGTTCGGCGTGCACGATCCGGACCGTCGAGAAGCTGACGGACGTACGGATCGACCACCACATGGTCGTGGACTTCAGCGGGTTCAAGGAGATGGTCGACGCCGTCGACGGGGTGCAGGTCTGTCTGAAGGAGCCCGTCGACGACGCGGCGGCCAAGCTGAAGCTGCCCGCGGGGAGGGTCACGCTCGACGGGGAGCAGGCGCTCGGGTACGTGCGGGCCCGCAAGTCGCTCGGCGACGGCAGCGACACCGAGCGCATGGAGCGTCAGCAGCGGTTCCTCGGCGCGCTCGTCGACAAGGTGCAGAGCAACGACGTCCTGCTGAATCCGGTGAAGCTGTACCCGGTGCTGGACGCGGCGACCTCGTCGCTGACCACCGATCCGGGCCTGGCCAGTCTGCGTGGCTTGTACCAGTTGGTGCGTGGGCTGCGCGACATCCCCACCGAACAGGTGCAGTTCCTGACGGTGCCGAGGGAGTCGTACGTCTACGACACCAACCGTGATCAACTCGTGGAGCCGGAGGCCGAGAGGCTTTTCACGCGGTTGCGGGCCGACGAGCCCGTGGTCGTGGCCCGGCACGACCCCGATCAGGCCCCGGGAGGGAACGGAAGGAGCGCTCCGTCGCCGCCGCCGACCTTCCGCGGGAACACCGCCGCCGAGCACCCGTGTACGTGAGGGGCGGGCCGGCCACGGTCGCTCCGCTCGGCAAATGAGGCGGATTGCCCGGTTGTAGGAACAGAGAATTTGTCACCGGCGTCGCTCGACGCTGAACTGGGCGGATAGTGTGAGCGATCCGGTGCACCTGACCGCGAGATCCGTCCTGGGGTCATGCACTGATTCACCGAGACCCGAGCGCCTCTGGGGGGAAGGCGCCGCGTGGCCCCGACGGAGGATTCGGACAACCGTGGACGCGCAGAGCCGTGGGCGGGCGGACAACATCGACCCCGCAGATCAGTGGGTACTCAATCCGAACACCGGCGAATACGAACTGCGACTGACCCCTTCCGCACCGCAGTCACCGGTCCCCGGGCCCCGCAGGCCGTCCCCCCGGGCAGGTGGCGGCGCACCGCGCCGGCGCAACGACTCGGCGCCCGGCGAAACCCGGGAGATGCGCGCGGCCGGCAAGGGGTCCGTCCCTCCGCCGCGGTCGGCCCGCAGGCGGGGCGGCGAGCCGGAGGCACCGCAGGGCCGGCGTGCGGCCCGGCGGCCGGTGAAGAAGAAGTCGAGGGCCAAGAAGGTGCTGGCGTGGACCGCCGGCGGTACGGCGTTCGTGCTGGTCGCCGTCGGCACGGCCGGCTACCTGTACCTCAAGCACCTCGAGGGCAACGTCACCACGACCGACGTCGGCGACGCGGGTTCGAAGAGCTTCAGCAAGGACGAGGCCTTCAACATCCTGATCATCGGCACCGACAAGCGGACCGGTAAGGGCAACGAGGGCTACGGCGACAAGAACTCCGTGGGCCACGCGGACACCAACATCCTGCTGCACGTCTCCAAGGACCGGACGAACGCGACCGCGCTGAGCATTCCGCGTGACCTGATCGTCGACGTCCCGGACTGCCCGACGAAGCAGCCCGACGGCAGCACGAAGGTCATCTCCGGCACGGAGAACGTGCGCTTCAACACCAGCCTCGGCCAGGACGGCCGGGACCCGGGCTGCACCATGCGCACCGTGGAAGAGACCACCGGCATACACGTCGACCACTTCATGATGGCCGACTTCAACGCGGTGAAGACCCTGACCAGCGCGGTGGGCGGGGTCGAGGTGTGCGTCGCGCACCCGGTGAACGACAAGGAGTCCCATCTGAAGCTGCCCGCGGGCAAGTCGGTGGTGGAGGGCGAGCAGGCGTTGGCCTTCGTCCGCACCCGGCACAGCTTCGGCAACCAGGGCGACCTGGACCGCATCAAGGCGCAGCAGCAGTTCCTGGGCTCCCTGATGCGCAAGATGTCCTCCAGCGACACGCTGACCAACCCCTCCAAGGTGCTGGACCTGGCCGAGGCGGCCACCAAGGCGCTGACCGTCGACAGCGCGATCGGCCATGTCAGCACCTTGAAGGACATCGCGATGGAGATGAAGAAGGTCCCGACGAAGAACATCACCTTCACGACGGTGCCGGTGGTGGACAACCCCGCGGAGAAGGTGCACGCGACGGTCGTCGTCAACGACGCGACGGCACCGGCCGTGTTCGACGCCATCAAGAACGACGTCTCCTTCACCGACGTGAAGAGGAAGCAGAAGGCGGCCAAGGACGCCGCCGCCGCACGGCTGAAGGGCAGCAGGTCGGCGCCCTCCGAGGTGCGGGTGCGGATCCTCAACGGTGGCGCCGAGGGAGGCAGCGCGCAGGAGACCCTGTCCTGGCTGCAGACCGACAAGGGCGTGCTGAAGTCGGAGAACGCGGGCAACGCCCCGGCCGAGCTGAAGAAGACCACGCTGGAGTACGGCCCCGACCAGGCCGCCCAGGCCCGGGAGCTGGCCGCGCTGATGGGGCTGCCCGGGTCGGCACTGAAGCCCGGCAAGAGCGTGACCAATGCGCAGGGGCTGCCGGCGATGACGCTGACCCTGGGCAAGGACTTCAAGGGGGCGGGCGTGTCGCTCACCACGCCGGCCAAGGCGCCGGACGTCGACAAGTCCACGGCAGACAAGGTGAAGTGCGCCTCGTAGGTAACCCAACGGGTCCGTCGTGCGTCTAACTCGGCGCGGGACGGACCCGTTGCATGGCGCAAGGGTGGGGAGGGCAGGAAGTTTGGCGCAGAGCGATGTGCGCGGAAAGGCTCCCGCGGTGGACGACACGATGTCGCTCGCACCGCAGGCCTCGGACGCGTCGGGGGGCGCAGGCCGGCATGGTGGCGGGCGGCGCAAGGGCGGCACGAAGGCCGACGGGCGGCGACGCAGACGGCGCGCTCTGCGCTGGTCGGCGACCGTACTGGCGGTGGTGATACTCGGGACGGCCGGCGCCGGTTACCTGTACTACCAGCACCTCAACGGCAACATCCAGAAGGGCGCGCGCAGCAGCGGCGACTCCAAGGCCCGCAGGACCGCGCCCAACGCGGCCGGGCAGACCCCGCTGAACATCCTGCTGATCGGCTCGGACAGCCGTAACTCGGCGGAGAACCTGAAGCTCGGCGGCAGCAAGGACAGCGTCGGCAGCCCCCCGCTCGGGGACGTGCAGATGCTGATCCACCTGTCCGCGGACCGCAAGAGCGCCGCCATGGTGAGCATCCCCCGCGACACCCGCGTCCACATCCCTGAGTGCAAGGACCCGGAGACCGGCAAGGTCTACCCGGAGACCAACGACATCATCAACACCACCCTGGCCCGGGGCGGGGCCGGCTGCACGCTGTCCACCTGGGAGGACCTCACCGGCGTCTACATCGACCACTGGATGACGATCGACTTCTCCGGTGTGGTGCGGATGGGCAACGCCGTCGGCGGTGTCGACGTCTGTGTGCGGCAGAACGTGTGGGACCGCTCGACGCCCGATCAGCGCGGCGGCTCCGGGCTGAAGATGCGGGCGGGGACGCACAAGGTCAAGGGCGTGCAGGCGCTGCAGTGGCTGCGCACCCGGCACGCCTGGGGCAGCGACCTGATGCGGGCCCGGGCCCAGCACATGTACCTGAACTCGATGATGCGCACGTTGCGCCAGCAGAACGTCTTCACCGACACCGGGCGCCTGATGGACCTGGCCGAGGCGGCCACCAAGTCCCTGAAGGTCTCCGAGGAGATCGGTACGGTCAAGAAGCTGTACGACCTGGCCATGGAGATGAAGTCGGTGCCGTCCGACCGCATCACGTCGGTGACGATGCCCAACGTCGAGGACCCGCTGAACCCCAGCAACCACGTGGTGCCGGACAAGGCCAACGCCGACAAGCTGTGGGAGATGCTCCGCGACGACGTGCCGCTGGACAAGCACGGCAAGAAGCCGGCCGCGAAGCAGGCCTCCGACAAGACCGGTGCGAGCAAGGCTCCGTCGACGGACCCGGGCCGGCTCGGGGTGCTGGTGCAGAACGCCACCCGGTCCTCGACCGAGGCCGCGGTGCCGCAGCGGGCGCGGGCGATCGGCCAGGCACTGGTGCAGGCGGGCTACGGCAGGGCGCAGGCCGACACCTCGGGAGCGCTGTCCGCGGACAAGACGGTCGTGAAGTACCCGAGCGCGGACCTGGAGGGTGACGCCCAGGCGGTGGCCGAGGCCCTGGGGATCCCGGTGAGTTCGGTGCAGAAGTCGACCGACGTCTCGGGCGTGACGGTCGTCGTCGGCGCGGACTGGCGCACCGGCACGTCCTATCCCAAGCAGTCGAAGCCGAAGGCCGGAGACCTGCCGGAGGGCACCGACGCGGTCAACGGCTCGGACAAGTCGAAGTGCATGGACGTCTACAAGCCGTACCAGTGGTGACCCGGTGAGAACACGGCAGGGGCCCCTCCTCGGAAAGGAGGGGCCCCTGCCGTCGTCTCAGTGGGAGCTGAGCACCGCCGGGCGCCGGGAGGCGATGACCTTCTTCGCCAGGGACCTCGGGCTGGTCAGGAAGCCCCAGCCCCACGACATGTGCATGGTGGCGAGGGCCACCGGGATCTGCAGCCGGGCCTTCAGCGGCAGGCCCTTGCCCGCGGGGAGCGACCCGGCGGCGATCGCCGCGAGGTAGCCGCCGGGGACGACGAAGCCCCACGGGGTCAGTGCGGCGCCGACCACGATCCCGGCGGCGATGGCGCACACGGCCGTCGGCGGGGCGAGGTAGCGCAGGTTGATGGAGCCCGAGTGGTAGCGGGCGACGACGTGCCGCCAGCGGCCGTAGTCCTTGTACTGCTTGCCCAGGGCGCGCACGCTCGGCCGGGGCCGGTACGACACCTTCAGCTCGGGGGAGAACCAGATGAGGCCGCCCGCCTCACGTATGCGGAAGTTCAGCTCCCAGTCCTGGGCGCGGATGAACTCCTCGTTGTAGCCGCCCTGCCGCTCCAGGGCCTCGCGGCGGAAGACGCCGAGGTAGACGGTCTCGGCGGGGCCGGCCTGGCCGCCGGTGTGGAAGGCCGCGTTGCCGACGCCGATCTTGGAGGTCATCGCGGCGGCGACCGCGTGCTCCCAGTCGTTCTCGCCCTCGGCGTGCATGATGCCGCCGACGTTCTGCGCGCCGGTCTCCTCCAGGAGCCGGACCGCGGTGGCGATGTAGTTCGGCGACAGCAGGCCGTGGCCGTCGACGCGGACCACGATCGGGTGCCGGGAGGCCTTGATCGCCGCGTTCAGCGCCGCGGGCGTACGGCCGGTCGGGTTCGGGACGGTGTGCACGCGCGGGTCTTCGGAGACCAGCTCGGCGGCGATCTCGTCCGTGCGGTCCGTGGACGGACCGAGGGCGATCACGACCTCCATCTCGCCGGTGTACTCCTGCGCGAGGATCGCTTGGACGGCCCCGCGCAGATGCCGCTCCTCGTTGAGGACGGGCATGATCACGGACACAGCGGGGAGCCGCACGTCGGACTTGGCGTTCATAGGGGCCTCACGTTACCGCGAACGGGGGACACCGGTGCGCGCCACCGGGGCGAGAACGCGGGCTGGAGATCGTATCGGCCTACTGTGCTCACGGATCCCACGTACGGCCTCGTCCGGAGGTGTCCTCCTTGCCCAGCCCGCCTCGGTCTCCCGCGCGCCCGCAGCCCGGTCCGCAGCCGCCCCACCGAGTCCCGCGTCCGCACGAGCGGCCCGTGCCGTCCGCCCGGCCGCCCCGGCGGCCCCGCTGGGCCATGCGGGCCGTGACCACGCTGTCCGTGGTGGTCCTCGCCTCCGCCGGGATCGGGCACGCGGTGGTGACCAGCCTGGACGCGGGCATCGCCCGCATCGACGCCTTCAAGGACATGAAGAACCGGCCCCGCGCGGGCCACGGCATGAACGTCCTGCTGGTCGGCACCGACGGCCGCGACAAGATCAGCGAACAGGAGCGGCGCGCGTACCGGCTGGGCGGTCAGCCCTGCCACTGCACCGACACGATGATGATCGTGCACATCTCGGACGACCGGGAACGGGCCACCGTGGTGAGCCTGCCGCGCGACTCCTACGCCGAGGTGCCCGCGCACACCGACCCGACCACCGGCCGGCAGCACCCGGCGCACGCGCTCAAGCTGAACGGGGCCTACGCCGAGGGCGGCCCCCAGCTGACCATCCGCACCGTCGAGGACTTGACGCACGTGAAGATCGACCACTATCTGGAGGTCGACTTCGCCAGCTTCATGCGGACCGTGGACGTCCTCGGCGGGGTGCAGGTCTGTACGGCGACGCCGCTGAAGGACACGTACACCGGGCTCGACCTCGCGCCCGGCACGCACAGCCTCATGGGCGGACAGGCGCTGCAGTACGTGCGGGCCCGGCACCTCGACGGGGCCAGCGACCTGGGCCGGATGAAGCGGCAGCAGCGGTTCCTGGCCGCGCTGATCGAGCGGGCCGGCTCCTCCGGGGTGCTGCTGAACCCGATCAGGTTCCGGGACGTGACCCGGGCGGTACTGGGCTCGGTCCGCGCCGACGAGGGGTTCGGCGCCGACGAGCTGATCGACCTCGGCCGGGCGATGCGGAACTTCCGCCCGTCCTCCTCCGAGTTCGTCACCGTGCCCATCGGGCAGATGAACTACAAGGTCAAGGGCATCGGCTCGACCTTGAAGTGGGACCGGGCGAGGGCGGAGCAGCTGTTCGCCTCACTGCGCGACGACAAGCCGCTCGCCGTGGCGCCCCCGCACCGCGGACCGGCACCGGTGCCGGTGGAGGTGGACCCGCGGCAGGTCCGGGTGCAGGTGGCGAACGGGACCGGCACGATCGGGCTGGCCAAGCGGGTCGACGCGGCGCTCGCGGCGGCGGGCTTCGCCACGAACCACCAGCCGGTGACCGCGCCCGCCCACGTACCGCGCACGGTCGTCTCCTACGACCCCCGCTGGGACCGCTCCGCCCGCACGCTGGCCGCGGCCCTGCCGGGCAGCGAGCTGCGCGCGGTGCCGGGTCAGGGGCCGCTGATGAAGCTGACGGCCGGCCCCGACTTCAAGGACGTACGGAAGGTGCGGCTGGAGGACCCCACCCGGCCGGACACGACCGTGGTGCGGGGCAGCGAGGTGGTGTGCTCGCAGAACGGGTAGCCCCCGCTGCGGGACCCCGCCTCAGGACGCGCACTTCACCTCGTCGGCCGTCGTCTTCTGCACCGACGGGGACTTCGCCGGGCCGGTGAGGGGGATGCCGGCGCCCTTGAAGTCGGCGCCGAGGCGCAGCACCATCGCGGGCAGGCCCTGGGCGTTCTTCTCGCTGTGGCCCGGCTTCAGGGCGGACGCCGGGAGCCCCATGAGGTCGGCCAGCTCGCGCGCCTGGGCGGCCTGGTCGGGGGCGTACTCCAGGGTCGTCTTCGGCTGGTGCGCGCCCGAGTTGCCGAGCTGGCTGGACTTCGTCACGCCCTTCTGGGTCTGCAGCCAGGACAGGGTCGTCTGGGCGGAGCCGTCGGGGGCGCCCGCGTTGTAGAGGTCGACGCGGACGTCGCCGGCGGCCGAGCGCGGGCCCTTGAGCTTGGCGGACTCCTTCGCCTTCTGCTTCTTCTTCACCTCGGTGAAGGAGACGTCGTCCTCGATCGAGGAGAAGACCTGCTGGGCGGGCCCCGGGTCCTCGACGACGGTCTTGTGGTGGATGCCGTCGGCCGGGTTGTCCTTGACCGGCAGGGTGAGGAAGCTGATGTTCTTCGGCGGCACCTTCTTCAGCTCCAGGGCCACGTCCTTGAGCGTGGTGATGTGCCCGATGCCCTTGTCCACCGTGAGCGCCTTGGTCGCCGTCTCCGCGAGATCCATCAGCCGGCTCGGGCTGGTGAGCGTGGAGTCGGACTTCATCTGGCGGAACATGGAGCCGAGGAACTGCTGCTGGGCCTTGATGCGGTCCAGGTCGCTCTCGTTCGCCCAGCTGTGCCGGGTGCGGACGAAGGCCAGCGCCTGCTCGCCCTGGACCTTCGACGGCCCCGCGGGCAGGTCCAGGTGCGACTCCTTGTCCTTCACGGGGTGCGCCAGGCACACCTCGACACCGCCGACGGCCGTCGTCAGGGTCTTCACGGCGTTGAAGTCGGCCATCATGAAGTGATCGATCTTCATGCCGCCGGCGAGCCGCTCCACGGTACGGACCGTACAGCCGGGGTCGCGGCCCAGCTGGCCGAGGCTCTCGTTGAAGCGGATGCCCTTGCTGCCCGCGATGACCTTGGTCGAGCCGTCGGACTGCCTGGTCGGGCAGTCCGGTATGTCGGTGACCAGGTCCCGGGGGATGCTGAGCGCGGTCGCGTTCGTCCGGTCCTGGGAGACGTGCAGCAGGATGTTGGTGTCGGCGTGACCGAGGCTGTCCTCGAGGTCGCCGTAGCTGGTGTTGCCCTTGCCCTGCCGTCTGTCCGTGCCGATCAGCAGGATGTTGAACGCCTTGTCCTTGCTGAAGGAGTCGCTGGTGGCACCCACGGTGTCCGTCGTCGTGATGTTGCCGTCGAGGTGCTTGAGGTAGAGGTAGACACCGCCCGCACCGGCGGCGAGGACGAACGCGAGGGTGCCGCTCGTCCACAGCAGAATCCTTTTGCCTGTGGACTTCCCACCGGTGGGCCTACGGGCCTTCTTCCCGCGCCTGCGGCTGGGGGCCGCGGTCTCCGCCGGGGCGGCACCGCGGGGCGCGGGCACGGACGGCTTCCCCGCCGAGGGCTGCCGGGTGCCGGGAGCGGAGGGCTGCCGGGCGGCGGGCACGGACGGCTCCCCGGCCGGGCCCGAACGCAGCTCGTACTCCCCCGTCTCCGGGTTCAGCACCCACTGGTCCGAGGGGTCGATGTCGTCGCCCCATCCGCGGCCCTGTGCGTCCACGCCTCTACCCCCCGCCGGGGCCCTGCATCACGCGCCCCGCCCGCCTCACAACCAGTCAGATTGCGCACACACTATCCGCACAGGTCTTCGACGGGCAGCCGCCGTGATACTTGCCACTTCCGTACAACCCCCTTGAGGGCACGGGGAGTTGAACCGGGAGTGACCGAGGGATCACGGAAAGGGCGCAGGACCGGCCGCGCCCTCGCTAGTCCTCGAAGCCCTCCGCCGCGCGCTTCTCGCGCAGCTCGCGGATCGCCCGACGGCGGGCCAGACGGTGGGTACGGCGGATCTGGGCCTCCTGGCAGCGGCGGCGGTCGCGGTCGGTCTCCGGCATCACCGGCGGCACCCGCCGCGGCTTGCCGTCGGCGTCCACGGCCGCGAAGACCAGATACGCCGAGCCGACCTGGGTGGGCGGGGCGGACTCGTTCCAGCGCTCGGCGAGCACCCGTACGCCGACCTCCATGGAGGTCCGGCCGGTCCAGTTCACCTGCGCCTTCACATGGACCAGGTCACCCACCCGCACCGGCTCCAGGAACGCCATCTCGTCCATGGACGCGGTGACGGCAGGGCCACCGGAGTGCCGGCCGGCCACCGCACCCGCCGCATCGTCCACCAGCTTCATGATCACCCCGCCGTGGACCGTCCCCAGCAGGTTGGTGTCGTTGTGGGTCATGATGTGGCTGAGCGTGGTGCGCGAGGCAGAGGTGGGCTTGCCCGGAATGTCAGGTTCCGTGTCCGTGACCTGGTCTGTCATGCCCTCCACCTTATGCCGAAGTGACATTCGCGGAATTTGTGTCAGCTTCGCAACAGCGCCGCTCTGATTTTCCGACAGCCCTTGTACGGCACACGGCGGCGCCCTGCACACTGGGGCGCATGAATGACTGGCCCGAGGGATGGTCCGACGACAATCGCGGCCCGCGCTACGGACACGGCAGTGCCGGCGCGCAGCCGGAGGGTGCCCGTGTGATGCGTCAGGTGCGCCGCGGCCCGGCGGTACCGCCCGGACCGCGCTCGCCGTACGGTGACGGCCCGGCCGCGCCGCCGTACAGCTCCGGTGTCCCGCAGCAGCCGTCGTACGTCGACGGCCAGGGGTACGACGACGGCGCCGGTTACGACGCGTACGACAGCGGCTACAACACGGGCCAGGTCTACGGCGCCCCGGGCGGTCACGGCCCCGGCGGCACGGGGGCGCCCCCTCGGGCCCCGCGGCCCGCGCCGAACTGGCGGCGCCGGATCAAGTGGACCGCGATCACCCTGGCGACCGTGCTGATCGTCACGTCCGTCGCGACCTACTTCTGGGCCGACTCCAAGCTGCGCCGCGAGGTCGACCTGTCCAAGGTCATCGACCGGCCCTCCTCGGGCGACGGCACGAACTACCTGATCGTCGGCTCGGACAGCCGTGAGGGCATGTCCAAGGCGGACGAGAAGAAGCTGCACACCGGCGGCGCCGAGGGCAAGCGCACGGACTCGATGATGATCCTGCACGTCGGCGACAGCGGCGACACGCTCATCTCGCTGCCGCGCGACTCCGACGTGGTCGTCCCGTCGTACCAGGGCTCGACGTCCGGCAAGGTCTACCCGGCGCGGGGCCGGCACGAGAAGCTGAACGCGACCTACGCCGAGGACGGGCCGACGCTGCTGGTCCGCTCGATCGAGTACAACACCGGTCTGCACATCGACCACTACGTGGAGATCGGCTTCCAGGGCTTCGCCAACATCGTGGACGCGGTCGGCGGTGTGGACATCACCATCGACAAGGGCTTCAAGGACAAGTGGTCCGGCGCCGACTTCAAGTCGGGCAAGCAGACCCTGAACGGCCAGCAGGCGCTCGCCTTCGTCCGCACCCGGCACGCCTTCGCCGCGTCCGACCTGCAGCGCACCAAGAACCAGCAGAAGTTCCTGTCGGCACTCGCCCACCAGGTGGCGACCCCGTCGACGATCCTCAACCCCTTCAAGTTCTACCCGGTGATGGGCGCGGGCCTGGACTCCCTGATCGTCGACAAGGACATGTCCCTGTGGGACCTGGCCTCGATGTTCTGGGCCATGAAGGGCGTCCAGGGCGGTGACGGCACCTCGATGAACATGCCGATCTCCGGCTCGACCGGCGGCAACCTCGTCTGGGACAAGGCGAAGGTCAAGACGCTGGTGGACGAGCTGAACCACGACCAGAAGGTCACCGTCTCCGGCACCTGACGGTCACCGCACGACGCTCGAGGGCACCCCGCGGGGTGCCCTCGAGCACGTTCGGGCGGACCTCACATCTTGGCGCCCGCCATGGCGCGGCACATCTCCGCCGCGCGGCGACACGCCTCCGCACAGCGCATCATCTGCTGGTCGTCCGGCATCGCCATACACGCCTCGGCGCACATGTCGCACGCCTTGGCGCACATCGCGCACATCTCGCCCGACATGGGCGAGCGGCGCATCATCATGTCGGCGCACATACGGGTCGTCTCGGAGCAGTCCATGAGGGCACGCATGATCTGCATCTGGGCCTGGCCGCCCATGTGCATGCAGGAGCTCATGGACTCCTCGCACATGGTGTGCGCGGCCATGCAGGCGTTGACGCAGTCCTGCATCTGCTGGGTCATGGGGGTCATCGTTCCGGGCTGGGCCATGGCTCCTCCTGGGGGGGCGGGGACCGGGGAGGGGTCCCGTGTGCTTCCGTCCTACGTCCCCCCGGGCCGCCCCGCATGTGACCGACCGGTCGGGAGGTGCGCCGGGCAGCAGAAAGGCGCCCCAGGGGGCGCCTTCCGAGAGAGCCGTACCGCCCTTGCCGTTACGGCAGGTTGCGGGCCATGACGATCCGCTGGACCTGATTCGTGCCCTCATAAATCTGGGTGATCTTGGCGTCGCGCATCATGCGCTCCACCGGGTAGTCCCGGGTGTAGCCGTAGCCGCCGAGGAGCTGGACCGCGTCCGTGGTGACCTCCATGGCCACGTCCGAGGCGAAGCACTTGGCGGCGGCGCCCAGGTAGGTGAGGTCGGCGTCGCCGCGCTCGGAGGCGGCGGCGGCCTGGTAGGTGAGGGCGCGGGCCGCCGAGATCTTCATGGACATGTCGGCAAGCATGAACTGGATGCCCTGGAAGTCGGCGATCGCCTTGCCGAACTGCTTGCGCTCCTGGACGTAGCCCTTGGCGTAGTCGAGGGCGCCCTGGGCGCAGCCGAGCGCCTGGGCCGCGATGGTGATGCGGGTGTGGTCCAGGGTCTTCATGGCGGTCATGAAGCCGGTGCCCTCCTCGCCGATCATGCGGTCGGCGGGGATGCGGACGTTGTCGAAGTAGACCTCGCGGGTCGGGGAGCCCTTGATGCCGAGCTTCTTCTCCGGGGCGCCGAAGGAGACGCCCTCGTCGGACTTCTCGACGACGAACGCGGAGATGCCCTTGGAGCGCTTCGAGGGGTCCGTCACGGCCATCACCGTGTAGTACTCGGAGACGCCCGCGTTGGTGATCCAGCGCTTCACGCCGTTGAGTATCCAGTGGTCTCCGTCACGGACCGCCTTGGTCTTCATCCCGGCCGCGTCCGAGCCGGCCTCCGGCTCGGAGAGGCAGTAGGAGAACATCCCGTCGCCCTTGGCGAGCGGGGTCAGGTACTTCTTCTTCAGCTCCTCGCCGCCGGAGAGGATCACCGGGAGCGAGCCGAGCTTGTTCACGGCCGGAATGAGGGAGGAGGAGACGCAGGCGCGGGCCACCTCCTCGATCACGATGACCGTGGCGAGCGCGTCGGCGCCGGCGCCGCCGTACTCCTCGGGGACGTGCACCGCGTGCAGGTCGTTGGCGACGAGGGCGTCCAGCGCCTCCTGGGGGAAGCGGGCCTCCTCGTCCACGGCCGCGGCGTACGGCGCGATCTTCGCCTCGACCAGGGAGCGGACGGCGTCGCGGAGCATGTCGTGCTCCTCTGACGGGCGGTACAGGTCGAAGTCAGCCGTTCCGGCCACGGTCTCTCACGCTCCAAAGACGCAGTGATACTGACGCTAATTACCGTTAAGTAACTCAAATTTTAGAGGGCCGCCCGTGGGACGCCTACGTGAGCTACGCGACAGCGGGGAAATTGCCCGCAGGGCGGCCCGACTATGCTCGGCTCCGCATCACCGACGTACCCGATCTGGAGCGCACCCCATGAGCCTGAAGATCACCGTGATCGGCACCGGCTATCTCGGCGCCACGCACGCCGCGGCCATGGCCGAGCTGGGCTTCGAGGTGCTGGGACTCGATGTCGTCCCCGAGAAGATCGCCATGCTGGAGCGCGGCGAGACCCCGATGTACGAGCCGGGGCTCGAGGAGCTGCTGCGCCGGCACGTGGCCGGCTTCGAGGGGTCCACCGGGCGGCTGCGGTTCACCACGGACTGGGCCGAGATCGGGGCCTTCGGCGACGTGCACTTCGTGTGCGTGAACACCCCGCAGCGGCACGGGGACTACGCGGCCGACATGTCGTACGTCGACTCGGCGATCGCCTCCCTCGCCCCGCATCTGCACGGCCCGGCCCTGGTCGTCGGCAAGTCGACCGTGCCGGTGGGCTCGGCCGACCGGCTCGCGGCGTACCTGGTCGATCACTCCCCGGCCGGCGGGGACGCCGAGCTGGCCTGGAACCCGGAGTTCCTGCGGGAGGGCTTCGCGGTCCAGGACACCCTGCACCCGGACCGGATCGTGGTCGGGGTGCGCAGCGAGCGGGCGGAGAAGCTGCTGCGGGAGGTGTACGCGACGCCGGTCGGCGAGGGCACGCCGTTCGTGGTGACCGACTTCCCGACCGCCGAGCTGGTGAAGACGGCCGCGAACTCCTTCCTCGCGACGAAGATCTCCTTCATCAACGCGATGGCGGAGGTGTGCGAGGCCGCGGGCGGTGACGTGGCCAGGCTCGCGGAGGCCATCGGGCACGACGACCGGATCGGCGCCAAGTTCCTGCGCGCCGGGATCGGCTTCGGCGGTGGCTGTCTGCCGAAGGACATCCGGGCGTTCATGGCGCGGGCGGGCGAGCTGGGCGCGGACCAGGCGCTGACCTTCCTGCGCGAGATCGACTCCATCAACATGCGCCGGCGCGGTCAGATGGTGGAGATGACCCGGGAGGCGCTGGGCGGCGGTTCCTTCCTCGGCAAGCGGGTCGCGGTGCTCGGTGCCACCTTCAAGCCGGACTCGGACGACGTCCGTGACTCGCCCGCGCTGAACGTGGCCGGCCAGATCCATCTCCAGGGCGGTCAGGTGACCGTGTACGACCCGAAGGGCATGGGGAACGCCCGCAGGGTCTTCCCGACGCTGGGGTACGCCGACTCGGCGCTGGAGGCCGTGCGGAGCGCGGACGTGGTGCTGCACCTGACCGAGTGGCGGGAGTTCCGTGAGCTGGACCCGGCGACGCTGGGTGAGGTGGCGGCGGCCCGGCTGATCCTGGACGGGCGCAACACCCTGGACCCGGAGCTGTGGCGGCGGGCCGGGTGGACGTACCGCGCGATGGGCCGGCCCACCGCGTAGCGGACGCAAGTGGCGACGCCGGTTCGGCCGAGGCTCAGTCGGCCGAACCGGCGTCTTTCCGCATTCTGCACCAAGTCCGGCCGCCTCACGTCCCCTTCGCCCGGTAGCGCCGCATCTTCGCGCGCGCCCCACACACCTGCATCGAGCACCAGCGACCGCGTCCGGCGGGGCTGCGGTCGTAGTAAGCCCAGTGGCAGGTGTCGGCCTCGCAGGCCTTCAGCCGGGTCCAGGTGCCGGCGACGAGCGCCTCGGCCACGGCGACGGCGACCCGGGAGAGCAGGGGGCGCGCGTCGGCGGGGGCGAGGGCGGCGGAGCCGTCGTCGCCGACGGTGACGAGCAGCGGGGCGTGCGCCAGCAGGTCGCCCAGGGGGGTGACCGTTCGGTGCGGGGGGTGCCCGGCGTGGGCGAGGAGCACGGCGCGCAGCGACTCGCGCAGTTCCCGGGCCCGGTCCACTTCCGCCTCGGTGAGCGCGAAGCGTGCGCGGCCGTCCGCCGTGTCGAGCGCGTCGCGTCCCGATTCGAGGTCGATCGTGTTGACCAGCGATTCGACCAGCGCCAGGCCCGCGGGGGCGGCCGATCTCTCACTCATGCTTGCGACGTTACCCCCGATACGGGAGCATGCAGTAACCGTTACCGGTTACCCGGCTCTACGGGTAACACAAGGAGGTAGTCATGGCTCTCGCCAAGCTCGGTGTCGTGGTCCTGGACTGTCCCGATCCCCGTGCGCTGGCCGGCTTCTACGCCGGGGTGCTGGGCGGCACGGTGGAGGGGGACGAGGAGTGGGTGGACCTGACCCTGCCCGGTGGTCAGGCGCTGGCCTTCCAGCGGGCGCCGGAGCATGTGCCGCCGGTGTGGCCGTCCGGGGACGGCGCGCAGCAGTTCCACCTGGACCTCGTGGTGGAGGACCTGGACGCCGCCGAGAAGGGGGTGCTGGAGCTGGGCGCGAAGCCGCTGGACGCTGAGGACCGCGAGCGCACCTTCCGTGTCTACGCCGACCCGGCGGGCCACCCGTTCTGCCTCTGCGCCTGCTGAGAAGCGCCTTTCGAAGAGAGACATCGAAGCGAGACATCGAAGAAGAGTCGTCGAAGAGAGGGAGGGCATCATGGCGTCCGTCGCCCGTTTCCGTTCCGTAGTGCTCGACTGTCCCGACCCGCGCGCGCTGGCCGCGTTCTACGCGGCCGTGGCCGGGGGTACCCCGCAGGCCGAGGACGACGACTGGGTCGTGCTGCAGGTGCCGGACGGGCCGCGGCTGGCGTTCCAGCGGGCCGAGGGGCACACCCCGCCGGAGTGGCCCCGCGCCGACCGCAACGGCCAGCAGTTCCACCTCGACTTCGACGCGGGGCGGACCTGGGCGGAGATCGACGCGGCCCATGAGCGGGTGCTCGCGCTGGGTGCCCGTCCGCTGGATCTGGAGGACCGGGAGAAGAAGGACTTCCTGGTGTACGCGGACCCGGCCGGGCATCCGTTCTGCCTGTGCCGGATCGAACAGCCGTAGTGCTCCAGGTGCCGGGGGCTGAGACAGGCCCTAGGCGTCCAGTTCGGTGATCCTCGCCCGGGACGCCTCCCTGCGGTGCTGTGCGAGGCGGGCGGTGAAGTCCGCACTGCGCAGCACCCGCCGGGCGTTTCCCCAGGCCGGCAGGGCCAGCTCGGCCTCTGTCCAGCCGCGGCGGAGCAGCTCGGCGATCAGGTGGGGGGGGAGCGGGAGGTGTCGGCGAGGTCGCGGGGGTGGGTGGCGCCGGAGTCGTAGGTGCCGGACAGGCCGACGCACCCGGGGCCGGCCACGTCGCGGACATGGTCGAGGTGGCCGGCGACGTCGCGGACGGTCGGGCCGGTCCGCTCGGCGGTCAGCGGCACCATGTACGGCCCCGGCTATCGCCACGGTCGCACGGAGCGGAGGAGGCCTTCCTGGTGAACGGGGCGTTCGGGGGGCACCCGGTCAGGCCTCGCGGGCGGTGCGGATCACCTCGTCCAGCGTCTCCCGGGACCGCTCCAGGTCGGCGATCATGCGGTCGATGCGGCCGCGTTCGGCGGTGAGGTTCGAGACCAGCCGGGGGGTGGCGACGGCGGAGGGGCCGCCGTCCCGGTCGCGCATGCAGGGCAGCAACTGCCGGATCTTGTCGCTGTGCAGGCCGGCCGCGTACAGCTCCTGGATCCGGATGACCCGGTCGACGGCCCGGTCCGGGTAGTCGCGGTGGCCCCCGGGAGTGCGCTCGGCCGTGAGCAGGCCCTGTGCCTCGTAGTAGCGCAGCGACCGCTCGCTCACACCGGTGCGCCGGGCCAGTTCACCGATTCTCATTGCGCGGACCTCCGGGCTCGAACCTCACATCGGTGTCAAGTTCTACCGGGCCGGCATGACGCGGACAACGGACTTCCCGGCCCCGGCCCGGCCCGGCTCGGCCGGCGCTCCCCGACCAGCTCGTGACGGCCCCGCTCACCCTCCGCCGCGAACCGCACCCGCCGCGCCACGGAGCCGCCGTAACCGACCTCGCGACGGTTGGTGCTGTCCGCGAGGAAGTGGTGCAGCGGCATCCCGTTGGCCGAGTGCGTCCCGCGGGGCACGGCGGCCGCCCCGGACCTGACCGACCTGATCACGGGGGCCGTCACCCGGGCCCCGTACGGGGGCGGGGCCGCCGGCTACGACGACCGCCCCGCCCTGGGCCGTCAGCCGTCCAGCGACTCGATGGTGGCGTTGGACGGCGCCCGGGTGGCCCGAAGGTCGCGGGCCACGTCCTCGGCTGCGCCCAGCACCCGTACCGCGTTCTGCCAGGTGAGCTTGGCCAGGTCGGCCCGGGACCAGCCGCGGTCGAGCAGCTCGGCGAGCAGGTTCGGGTAACCGGAGACGTCGTTCAGGCCGTCCGGGGTGAACGCGGTGCCGTCGTAGTCGCCGCCGATGCCCAGGTGGTCGATGCCGGCCACCTCGCGCATGTGGTCCAGGTGGTCCGCCACCGTCGACACCGTGGCGACCGGACGGGGGGTGCGCTCCTCGAACGCGCGGTGCAGCTCCATCGCCTCGGGGCTGGTGTCGAGGTGGTGGAAGCCGTGGGCCCGCAGGTTGTCGTCGGCCGCCGCCGTCCAGTCGACGGCGGCCTGGAGCACGAACTTCGGGACGAACGTCACCATCGCCATGCCGCCGTTGCCGGGCAGCCGCTCCAGCACGTCGTCGGGGATGTTGCGGGGGTGGTCGCACACCGACCGGGCGGAGGAGTGGGAGAAGATCACCGGCGCGGAGGTCGCGTCCAGCGCGTCCCGCATCGTCGTCGCCGCCACGTGCGAGAGGTCGACCAGCATGCCGAGCCGGTTCATCTCCCGGACCACCTCACGGCCGAAGGCGGTGAGGCCGCCGGCCTTGGGCTCGTCGGTCGCGGAGTCCGCCCAGTCCACGTTGTCGTTGTGGGTGAGCGTCATGTAGCGCACGCCGAGCGCGTACAGGCCGCGCAGGGTGCCGAGCGAGTTGGCGATGGAGTGGCCGCCCTCGGCGCCCATCAGGGAGGCGATACGGCCGTCCCGGCGCGCCTGCTCCAGGTCGGCGGCGGCCAGCGCGGGCGCCAGGTCCGCCGGGTAGCGGGCCAGCAGCTGCCGGACGCAGTCGATCTGCTCCAGCGTCGCCGCCACCGCCTCCGGCTGGTCCGCGGGCACGTACACCGACCAGTACTGCGCGCCGACCCCGCCCTCGCGCAGCCGCGGGAGGTCGGTGTGCAGGCGCTCGGCCTGGTCCCCGGCGATGTCGAGCGCGTCGAGGTCGTAGCCGGCCTTCTTGCGCAGCGCCCAGGGCAGGTCGTTGTGGCCGTCGACGACGGGGAACGCGCGCAGCAGTTCCCGGGCTTCCTCCAGGGATGTCATCGCGGTCACTTCCGGAAGCCGAAGCCGCTCGCGCCCTCGACCTTGGAGCGCAGTCGCTTGCCCTTCTCGGTGGCCTGGTCGTTGAGGTCCTGCTGGAAGTCACGCATCTTGTGCAGCAGGTCCTCGTCGTGCGCGGCGAGCATGCGGGCCGCGAGGAGACCGGCGTTGCGGGCACCGGCGACGGAGACCGTGGCCACGGGCACGCCGGCCGGCATCTGCACGATCGACAGCAGCGAGTCCATGCCGTCGAGGTACTTCAGCGGCACGGGCACGCCGATGACGGGCAGCGGGGTGACCGAGGCGAGCATGCCCGGCAGGTGGGCGGCGCCGCCCGCTCCGGCGATGATCACCTTCAGACCCCGGTCGGCCGCCTGCTCGCCGTAGGTGATCATCTCGCGCGGCATGCGGTGCGCGGAGACGACGTCCACCTCGTAGGCGATCTCGAACTCGTCCAGGGCCTTGGCGGCGGCCTCCATGACGGGCCAGTCGGAGTCCGACCCCATGACGATGCCAACAACGGGGCTCATTCGGTGATCGTGCCTCTCAGGTAGCCGGCAGCGTGACGGGCGCGCTCCAGCACGTCGTCCAGGTCGTCGCCGTAGGTGTTGACGTGTCCGACCTTGCGGCCGGGCTTCACGTCCTTGCCGTACATGTGGATCTTGAGCTTGGGGTCGCGGGCCATGCAGTGCAAGTAAGCGGAGTACATGTCCGGGTAGTCGCCGCCGAGCACGTTGACCATCACGGTCCACCTGGCGCGCGGGCGCGGGTCGCCGAGCGGCAGGTCGAGTACGGCGCGGACGTGGTTGGCGAACTGCGAGGTGATCGCGCCGTCCATGGTCCAGTGCCCGGAGTTGTGCGGGCGCATCGCCAGCTCGTTGACGAGGATGCGGCCGTCACGGGTCTGGAACAGCTCGACCGCGAGGTGTCCGACGACACCCAGCTCCTTGGCGATGGTCAGGGCCATCTCCTCGGCCCGCAGCGCGAGGTCCTCGTCGAGGTCGGGCGCGGGGGCTATGACTGTGTCACAGACGCCGTTGACCTGCTGGGACTCCACCACCGGGTAGGCGACGGCCTGGCCGTGCGGGGAGCGCACGACATTGGCGGCCAGCTCGCGGACGTAGTCGACCTTCTCCTCGGCGAGGACCGGGACGCCCGCCTTGAACGGGTCCGCGGCCTCCTCTTCGGAGTCCACGACCCATACGCCCTTGCCGTCGTAGCCGCCGCGGACGGTCTTCAGGACGACCGGGAAACCGTCGCCCTCCGCTCCCTCCGGCAGGCCCTCGCGGGCGAACGCGGCCACGTCGGCGGGATCGGCGACGATCCGGTGCCGGGGGCACGGGATGCCGATCGAGTCGAGTCTGGCGCGCATCACCCCCTTGTCCTGGGCGTGCACCAGCGCGTCGGGTCCGGGGCGCACGGGGATGCCGTCCGCCTCCAGGGCCCGGAGGTGCTCGGTGGGTACATGTTCGTGATCGAAGGTGATCACGTCGCAACCGCGCGCGAACTCACGCAGCGTGTCCAGGTCGCGATAGTCGCCGACGACGACATCGCTCACCACCTGCGCCGCGGAATCCTGAGGGGTGTCACTGAGAAGCTTGAACCTGATGCCCAACGGGATGCCCGCCTCGTGCGTCATACGCGCGAGCTGCCCCCCGCCGACCATGCCGACTACCGGGAACGTCACACCCCTAGCGTATCGGCCACGCCGGGGCGGCCGGATCGCGTCCCTCTCACCGCGTCTTACCCGGCCCTTTCCGGTCTCTTTCCGACCTGTTTCCGAGCCTTGGCCTTGTGCAGAGGCGGCGGAGGGTCGGCGTGGATAGCATGGCCGGGTTGACGCAACCTACCGACGGGAGCTGCACAGCCATGGAACCTCGTTCCTCGGGGCTGCAACGGCTCGTACGCGAGGTGGCCAAGTTCGGCGCCGTCGGCGGCGCCGGCGTCCTTGTCAATCTTGGCGTGTTCAACCTGGTCCGGCACGTCTCCACGCTGCCGGTCGTGCGCGCCAGCATCATCGCGACCGTCGTCGCGATCGCCTTCAACTACGTCGGCTTCCGTTACTGGACGTACCGGGACCGTGACAAGCACGGCCGCACCAAGGAACTCACGCTGTTCCTGTTCTTCAGCGCGATCGGTCTGGTGATCGAGAACGGCGTGCTGTACCTGGCGACCTACGGTCTCGGCTGGGACAGCCCGCTGCAGAGCAACGTCTTCAAGTTCATCGGCATCGCCGTCGCGACCCTGTTCCGGTTCTGGTCGTACCGCACCTGGGTGTTCCGGGCCCTGCCCGCGCAGGAGGCGGAGTCGATCCTGGTGGCGGAGGCGAGGAAGCCGAGCAACGAGCCCGAGCCGAAGTCCCAGCGGGTGCCGTAGCCGCCGGCCGGCTGGGCGCCGTCAGCGGACCGTGGGCAGTTCCTCGTCCGCCTTGCGGGCCGGGGGTGTGCGGGAGAGGAACAGGCCGAACACCGGCGGCTGGGTCTGCAGCAGCTCCAGTCGGCCGCCGTCCGCCTCGGCCAGGTCACGGGCCACGGCCAGGCCGATGCCCGTGGAGTTCCTCCCGCTGATCGTCCGCTCGAAGATCCGCGCGCCGAGGTCGGCCGGGACTCCGGGGCCTTCGTCGGTGACCTCGACGACGGCCTGGTTACCGGTGACCCGGGTGCGCAGGGCGACCGTGCCGCCCCCATGCATCAGCGAGTTCTCGATCAGCGCGGCCAGCACCTGGGCGACCGCCCCGGGGGTGCCGACGGCCTGCAGATGCCGCTTGCCGGAGCTGACGATGGCCCGGCCCGCGCTGCGGTAGGCGGGCCGCCACTCGGCGAGCTGCTGCTGGATGACCTCGTCGAGGTCGAAGGTGACGGCGGAGCCGGTACGCGGGTCGCGGGAGTTCGTCAGCAGCCGCTCCACCACGTCCGTGAGCCGCTCGACCTGCGTGAGCGCGACGTTGGCCTCTTCCTTCACGGTCTCCGGGTCGTCGGTGAGGGTGATCTCCTCCAGCCGCATGGACAGCGCGGTCAGCGGGGTGCGCAGCTGGTGGGAGGCGTCGGCCGCGAGGCGTCGCTCGGCCGTCAGCATGCGCCCGATCCGCTCGGCGGAGGAGTCCAGCACATCGGCGACCCGGTCCAGCTCGGGGACGCCGTACCGCTTGTGTCGGGGGCGCGGATCCCCGGAGCCGAGGCGCTCCGCGGTCTCCGCGAGGTCGGTCAGCGGGGAGGCGAGCCGGTTGGCCTGGCGTACGGCGAGCAGCACGGCGGCGACCACCGCGAGCAGCGCCACCAACCCGATGATCAGCAGGGTCCGGCCGACCTCGCGGGTCACCGCGGAGCGTGGCTCCTGGACGGTGACCGTCTCACCCTCCTCGCCGTGCTGCGTGGCGTGGATCACATCGCCCCGCGGCCGGGTGCCGATCTCGATCGGCGGCCGGCCCGGCATGCGGATCACCGCGTACTGGTCCTTGCTGACCGGGTTGCGCAGCACGCCGGCGTTGACGTGCTCCGCGGCGAGGATCCGGCTGTCCACGATGCTGGCCAGCCGCACCGCCTCGGACTCCACCCGCTCCTGGGCGCTGTTGCTGATGGTCCGCGTCTCGACGATCACCAGGGAGATGCCGAAGACGGCGATCACCACGAGGACGACGGCGAGGGTGGACTGGATGAGACGTCGGCGCATGTTCCGTTACCTGAGGTGATCGCTGGCGCCCGGGAGCGGCTCAGCTCTTCTCGAAGCGGAAGCCCACGCCTCGTACGGTGGCGATGTAGCGGGGGTTCGCCGCGTCGTCGCCGAGCTTCTTGCGCAGCCAGGAGATGTGCATGTCGAGGGTCTTGGTGGACGACCACCACGTGGTGTCCCAGACCTCGCGCATCAGCTGGTCCCGGGTCACCACCCGGCCGGCGTCCCGCACCAGCACCCGCAGCAGGTCGAACTCCTTGGCGGTCAGCTGGAGTTCCTCGTCGCCCATCCACGCGCGGTGCGACTCGACGTCGATCCGCACGCCGTGCGTGGCCGGCGGCTGCTGCGGCTCGGCGGCACCGCGCCGGAGCAGCGCCCGCACCCGGGCGAGCAGTTCGGCGAGCCGGAAGGGCTTGGTGACGTAGTCGTCGGCGCCCGCGTCGAGGCCGACGACGGTGTCCACCTCGTCGGCCCGCGCGGTCAGGATGAGGATCGGCACGGTGTGGCCGTCGGAACGCAGCCGGCGGGCGACCTCCAGGCCGTCCATGCCGGGCAGGCCCAGGTCCAGCACGACCAGATCGACGCCGCCCTGCATCCCGGCGTCGAGTGCGGTGGGTCCGTCCTCGCGCACCTCGACCTCGTAACCCTCCCGGCGCAGGGCGCGGGCCAGCGGTTCCGAGATGGACGCGTCGTCCTCGGCGAGCAGTACACGGGTCATGAGGTGATGGTAGACCGCCCGCACACAGTGCCGGGGTGTGATCGGTTCCCGGGATTCTTACCTTCCCGACCCGCTGGTACGAACCATTGGTCCGGAGATGCGATCGTAGGAGGGACCTTCGAATTCCGTCGTGTGGTTCCCTCGACACCTGTGATCCGCGTCTCAAGTCCTTCCATATCCGGCAGTGTCCTGCCGTACAGTGACGTGAACGCCTGTAGTACACCTGGGGACCTTTGGCGGGCACTTGACGCTGAAGGTCTCTTTTGTGTGCGGGCTGAGCAAGATCAGCCTTGAAAGGAATGACCTCTGGCCGGGCTCGGACGCAGCGACGCGTCGGAGCGTGGATCCCGGTGGTCGCCGTCCGCCGCTTCCGAGACCCGGAAGTCGGACTCCCCCTGGGCGTGGGGGTGGACGTCCGACCCTGCCGGTGCCGGCCGCACCCCCACCGGGCGCGCAGCGCTCCACAGCGCGTCCCGACCAGCAAGGAACGACCATGGCGTCCAGCCTGACGAAGGACTCGGTCCGCCCGGGCACCCCCGGCTCCGAGAAGACCTTCTTCGGCCACCCCCGCGGCCTGGCCACTCTGTTCATGACCGAGATGTGGGAGCGTTTCTCCTACTACGGCATGAAGGCCCTGCTCACCGTCTACCTGCTGTCCGGCGGCCCCGATGCCGGCAAGGGCAGCATGGCCGGCGGTCTGGCCATGGACGTGGCCACCACCACGGTGATCGTCTCCGTCTACTCGGCGATGGTCTATCTGCTCGCCATGCCCGGCGGCTGGCTGGGCGACCGCGTCTGGGGCCCGCGCAAGACGGTGACCATCGCGGCCGTCACGATCATGTCCGGCCACATCGTGCTGGCCCTGCCGGGCGGCCAGGCGCCGTTCTTCGTCGGCCTCCTGCTGGTCGCGGCCGGTTCGGGTCTGCTGAAGGCCAACATCTCCACGATGGTCGGCCACCTGTACGACGGCCCGGACGACCCGCGCCGTGACGGTGGCTTCACGATCTTCTACATGGGCATCAACGCGGGCGCCTTCTTCGCCCCGCTGGCCATCGGCACCGTCGGCCAGGAAGTCAACTGGCACCTCGGCTTCGGCATGGCCGCGGTCGGCATGGCGATCGGTCTCGCCGCGTTCCTGCTCGGCACGCGCAACCTGAGCCCGCAGAGCAACCTCGTCCCCAAGCCGCTCTCCTCCGAGGAGCGCACCTCCTGGCTGCGCAAGGGCCTGACCTGGCTGATCATCGCGGCTGTGTTCTACGGCGTCGTCGGCGGCACCGGTCACTTCACCCTGAACTGGGCGATGATCCCGCTGACGATCATCGGGCTGATCATCCCGGCAGGCGTGCTGCTGCGCATCAAGCGCGACAAGGAGCTCTCCACCACCGAGCAGTCGAAGATGACCGGCTACATCTGGTTCTTCGTCGCGGCCGCCGTTTTCTGGATGATCTACGACCAGGGCGCGTCCACGGTCCAGGCGTTCGGTGAGGGCAAGGCCTCGCACCAGATGCTGGGCTTCGACTTCCCGACCTCCTGGTACCAGTCGCTGAACCCGCTGTTCATCATGGCGCTGGCCCCGGTCTTCGCCTGGGTCTGGGTGTGGCTGAACCGCCGCGACAAGGAGCCCAGCACCATCGTGAAGTTCTCGATGGGCCTGGTCCTGATCGGTGTGTCGTTCTTCTTCTTCCTGATCCCGCTGGTCATGGCGGCGAACGGCACCGCGGTCAGCCCGATGTGGCTGGTCGGCATCTACTTCATCCAGACCGTCGGCGAGCTGTGCCTGTCGCCGGTCGGCCTGTCGGTGACCACGAAGATGGCCCCGGCCAAGTACGCCAGCCAGATGATGGGCGTGTGGTTCCTCGCGGTCACCGCGGGTGACTCCATCACCAGCCTGCTGTCCAACCCGGCCATCGCCGGGGTCGACCTCGGTGGTACGGGCGCCGTGTTCGGGGAGGCGCTCCTCGCGGCCCTCGCCGGCTTCGCGGTGTGGATGTACCGCCGGAAGGTCAAGTCGCTCATGGTCGACGTGCACTGACGCACCGGCGCACACAGGCGAGGGCCGCCGCACATCAGGTGCGGCGGCCCTCGCCGTTCGGCCGTCGGCCGTCAGGACTTCGTCTCCACCGACCACGAGCGGGTGAAGCTGCGGAACCCGCACATCACGGTCGACTTCTCGCCGGGCTTCTTCCAAGGACCCCACAGGTACCACGGGATGGTGTGCTCGGCACCGGTGCCCGTGCCACGGACCACGTCGCACACGAGCTTGACCCGGTGCAGCCGCACCGCCTTGCCCGAGGACGACTTCTTGCACGTGGACGTGGCCTTCGGCCGGCCGAGGTCGAGGTGCACCACGGACGTGCACTTGTACTTGGCCCCGGCCGCTTCGGCAGTGCCCGCGGCGGCCAGGCCGGTCCCCGTCGCCATGAGAACGGCGGCGAGCGCGACGCCCGCCGCCTTCTTCCCCCAGGTCATTTGCTTCCTCTTTCCCCTGCCGCACAGCAAGACAGATGATCAAGCTTTCAACTGCCTTGTTGCGCGACATGCAACGCCATCGCGCACTTGCTTGCGCGAATGCAGGGGACGCTATGACACCTCCGATCTTGGGAGCAAACTCGCTCACCGGATCTGAGCAAGGTTTGAGGAACCGGGTATCAGCGGGTCAGCGTGTCCTGCGCCTGGGCATGAAGGTGAACACCGCGCCGCCCAGCAGGATCGCCGTGCCGGCCACCAGGCCCAGGGCCATCAGGGCGCCGTGGTCGCTCGCGCCCGTCTCGGCGAGGCCGCCGGAACCGGACGTGCTGCTGCCGCCGGTCGTGCCGCCCGAGGTGGACGTGGACCCGGACGCGCCGCCCGGCTGGCTGCTGGTGTCCAGGGTGAGCGAGACCTCCGTCTTCGTCGGCGTGCAGGTGGTCGTCGTCCCCAGCGCCTTGACCGTCAGGACGCCCGGGGACAGCGTGGAGCTGCCGCTCGCGCCGGGCTTGTAGGTGCCGGTGAGGTCCGGGACGGTGATCGGGTCGCCGGACCTGATGGGGGCGGAGTTGGCCGGCCCCTCCACATGCACGGTGCCCTTGTCGGCGCCGCCGAGGACCACCTCCATCGACGGTTTCACGGAGTCCTTCGGGATGTCGGCGGGGCTGTCCATCACCGACTTCTTGAACTGCACGGTGAGGTCGAAGTTCCCGCCGTTCTTCCTGGCGTTGATCTGCACCGGCGAGGTCGCGTTCTTGTCGCCGATCGGGGTCTTGCAGGCGTACGGGATCTGCACCTCCTTGCCGGTGAAGTCGGTCTGTCCGCTGCCGCCGCTCGCGGACGGCGAGGTGGACGGCGAGGCGGACGCGGACCCGCCGCTCGTCGGGGAGGCCGACCCGGTGGGGCTCGCCGATCCGGTCGGCGGCGCGCTGGACGAGCCGCCGCCACCCGTCACCTGGATCGTCGCCGCCTTCTGCACGGTCTCCTTGGGCGTGCACTTGGTGTCGGTCGACATCGCGTTGACCGTGTACGCGTCCGGCGTCAGCGTCACCTCGCCGGCCGTCGTCAGCTTCAGGCTGCCCTTCATGTCGGACAGCACCATGTCACCGCCCTTGGGGATCGCCGGGTTCGTGCGGGTCCCCTGCATCGCGACGTCGGCGGTCTGCGCCCCGGCCGCCTTCAGCACGCCGGAGGGCTGCACCGAGTTGGCGGGCAGGTCGATGATGTCGGGATTCTTGGACGCGGCCTGGACGAACTTCCACACGACGTCCACCGTGTCGCCCACCTTCGCCGTGGCCGGTGCGGTGATCTCGACCTTCGTGGTGCCGTCGACCGGGCTGATGCCCGCGGGCGGCACGCAGTGGGTGGCGTACGCCACCTCGGCCGCCTGCGCGGGCGCCACGGCCAGGCCCAGCAGGACGCCCGCTCCGCTCAGCGCCAGCGCGGCGCCCGCCGCGGCCGGCTTGCGTCCGCCGGCCGCTGTCCCTCTCCTTCGCATGCTCACGTGGGTCCCTTCGTGGTGGGAGTCGTCGGACTCGTCGGGCTGTCGTCGTGCGGTGCGGAGAGCCGGCCGGCCGGGCCGCCCGGGACGGAGCCCGGGCTGAACCACGGCAGGGTCGGGGTCGTGGGGGCCGCTTCGAGGACGGCCGCCTCGGGGGTGCGTGCGCGGGAGTGCGGCAGCCGCAGGGCGGGCCGGGGCAGCCGCCGGTGGCCGGTACGGCGGCCACCGGCCGGGCGGCGCGGCCGCACCCGGTCCACCACGGCCATGCCGATGCGGAAGAGCGCGGCCGGGACGACCAGGCAGAGCAGGATCCAGAACAGCGTCACGCCCCAGGGGCGGCCCACGCCCCACGGCCGCGCGGCGAGCACCCTGCCGTCGTACTTCAGGGACACGGTGTAGTCGCCGTGCGCCCCCGCCGACAGCTCGACCGGCAGTTCCACCTGCGCCCTCCTGCCGGGCGCGAGGGTGCCGTGCCACTGCCGGTCGTCCCACTGGGGGGCGAAGACGCCGTGCGCGGTGCCGACCTGGAACACCGGGTCCTTGATCGTGCCGGTGCCGGTGTTGCCGACGGTGAGGACGAGAGTGCGGCTCGGCGGGGCCCCGAACCAGGTCAGCAGGGAGCCGGAGCCGGTCAGCCGGGTGTCGGAGAGGACCGCGAGACGGCCGTCCGCGGGCTCGGCGGGCAGCGGGGCGACCGGATGCCCGGCGACCCGCAGCACGGCGTCCGCCTCGGCCCCGGCGCCGGTGACGGTGGCCACGTGCACCACGCAGGGGCACGGCACGGGCGGCTCGGCGACCGGGAGCTTCTTGCCGAACGTTCCCCGGGCGTCGGTGGTGACGGCCCGGCCGTCGCCGTTGGCGCAGGAGTTGGTGCCGCCGATGACGCCCCGGGCCGGGGTGGCCCGGCCGCAGACCAGCAGCATCAGCAGGGTGCGCGGCCGCCAGCCGGTCCCGGTGACGGTGACCGCGCCACCGGCGCCGGCCTGCCCGGCGGACAGCTTCACGACGGGCCGGTCCGCCGCCCGCACCGGCCCCGCGAGGCTCACCACCAACAGCACGAGCACCGCCCCGCACGCCGTCCCCCGCAGAAACCGCACGATGCCGCTCACTTCAGCACGCCTCCCGTCGACTGGGTGCTCCGGGTGGGGGCTTCGGCCGCGGCCGGGGCGTGGGGCGCGGCCTCGTGGCCGGCCGCGGATCCGCCGTCCGCCGTACGGCTCCCCCGCCGTCGTACGACGACCACCCCGCCCACGACCAGCGCACCCGCCGCGCCCGCCGGCAGGCCCCAGGGCACGAACCGCACGGACACCGTCGCCGTGTCGTGTGCTCCGCCCGGGGCCGTCACCGTGAGCCGTACGTCGACCGCGTCCAGCGCGGGCTGGTCCGGCCAGGGCTCGGTGAGACGCAGCCGCGCGCCGGGACGCAGGTGCACGGGGAGTGCGCGCGGCGGGCGGTCCAGCACCCGGCCGAGGACACCGTCCGCACGCACCGCGAGCCTGGGCACGAGGACGGTCGTACCGCGGTTGACCAGCTCGTAGGTGAGCCGGCCCGGGTGTACGGACAGATGCTCCACGGTCAGCGCCGCGAGCGCCGGGCCGCCGACGCGCAGCCGCAGCCGTACGGTCGCCGTCCGCCCGTCGGCGTCGCGCGCCGTGATCGTGGCGGCGCGGACACCGGGTCCGGTCCCGGCCGGGACGGTCACCGTGAACGGCACGTCGGCGCGGGTGCGGGCGGGTATGCGTACGCCCTTCGTCGCGAAGGCGACGCGGACGCCGGTGCCGGACAGCCGGACGACGACGGGCGTCCGGCCGGGGTTGGTGACGGACACCGTGTCCTGCAGGACCGCTCCGGGCGGGCCCTCGGCGTAGAGGGACGGGCGGCCCCCACCCGACGGCGCGACGGACCAGCCCCCTGCGACGGCGGCGGCCCGGGGCGCCGCGCCGGCCAGCGCGATCAGGCAGAGCGTCGCCGGGAGGGCGGCGGCTGGGGGCAGACGCCGGCAGCGGGACAGGACACGGGCGGCGGACGGCATGGGCGGCTCCAACGGTCGTGGGCCGGACGGGCGGCGACGGCCGGGGCGGTGGCCGGCCGGGACACGGGTCGGGGCTGGGGTGGGGGCTGCGGTCAGGGGCCGGGGCCGCGGTCAGGGCGTGGGACGCGGTCAGGGCGTGGGGCCGGTGGTCCGGGCGTGGGGCCGCGGTCGGGGCGTGGGGCCGCGGTCAGGGCGTGGGGCCGGTGGTCCGGGCGCGCTCTGCGCACCTTCAGGCGCCTTGCCGCACCCGAACCCCCACGGCCGACCGGCGCTTCAGCGCCGCGCGGTCTGGCCGCGGCGGGTCAGCCACAGGGTGCCTGCCGCTCCGGCGAGGAGGACCGTGCCGCCGAGCGTGGCCAGGGCGATCGCGGAGTCCTCGGGGCCGGTCTGCGGGAGTCGGCCGGTATCGCTGCCGGACGGTGTCGTGGAGCCCGTGGAGGACGAGCCGCCGGCCGCGGTGACGTCCAGCGTGAGGGCCGGTCCGGGAGTGTCGGTCGGCGTGCAGGTCGTCGTCGTACCCAGCGCCTTGATGATGAGCGTGCCCGGCATGAAGGTGACCTTGCCGGTCTTCTTCGGTGTGTACGTGCCGCTCAAGTCGCTGATTTTGATGGGGGTGTTGGCGGGGATGGCAGCGGCGTTGGCGGGCCCGCTGACCGGCAGGCTGCCCCTGTCCGCGCCGCCCAGCTTGATGGTGGCGCTCGGGCTCATCGCACCCTTGCCCAGCTCCACCGGGCTGGAGGAGACGCCCTTCTGCCAGGACATGGTGATCTTGTAGCCGCTGCCGCTCTGGACGCCCTTGATGTCGATGGGTGAGACGGCGCTCTTGACGCCGATCGGCGTCTGGCAGCGGTAGTTGACGTCGACGACGTCGGCACGGGCGGCCGGCGCGGTCAGCAGCACCACCGAGCCCGCCAGGGCCGCGGCGGACGCGAGCGCGGCGGTTCGCTTCGGGTACGACACGTTCGGTCCACCCCATTCGTTCCTGACGACATGACGGACGCATTTCCTGACGGCACATCAGATTTGGCCGTCAAGGTACGCCGGGGGTCGTGAGGAAGGAAGACACGTCACACGCCGGAGTTGTGGCGATCCGGCGCGTGTGTCGGGGTGCCGGAGTGGAGACGGAGACTCGGGAGGTGCCCGCAACCGTCAGGCGGGCGCGCCCAGTTCGGCCCAGACCGTCTTGCCGGGACGGCCCTGCACCCGGACCACGCCCCAGTCCAGGCACAGCCGCTGCACGATGAACATGCCGTGCCCGCCGGGCCGTCCCGCGCGGTGCGGAGTGCGCGGCGCCGGCTGGCCGGTGCCGGAGTCGGAGACCTCCACCCGGATCACCTTGTTGTCACAGGCGAGGAGCAGCTCGTCGGGGCCCTCGGCGTGCAGGCAGGCGTTGGTGACCAGCTCGGAGACGACGAGCAGGACGTCCTCGGCGGCGGCCCGCTGGTCGGCGGTGGCCGCGGGCAGCCAGCCCCACGCGTACAGCGCCTGCCGGCTGAAGTCGCGGGCGAGCGGGACGACCCCGCTCTCACCCCGCAGGCCGAGCCTGCGAACCTGTGGCCCCCGGACCTCCGGAGTACCGCCGGAAGCCCCGGACGGCGCGGCTGCCCCCGTGGCGGCGCCGGCAGCCGGCGCACCCCCCTCGGACGCCCCGGAAGCGCCGCTGGGCTCCGGGCCGCGGTCGCCCGGCGAGTAAGGCCGGGTGGTGCTCATCAGCGCTTCACCTCACCGATTCACCAGTTCACGATTCAAAAGTCCGGCACCGGCCGGTGCCGAACGGTCCGTACGCCGTACGCCCGCCGCCTGCGCGGGCCTCCCTGCCCACCCGTCCGTCGCCCGCGCGGCCCGTCCAGGTCGTTCGCCGGTTCCGGACGATCCGGCGGCCGGCTGTCGTCAGGGCTCTCTGCTGCTGTCTCCTGCCCTCTCCTGCCCGGCCGAGCCCAGGGAACACCACCGTCTTCGGCGTGGCTGGTGCAACGCCCGGAGAGGCCGGTGCGTGGCAGGGGCGGCCGGGTCGAGGGCTCAGTCGGCACCGTCGGCCAGGGCCGCCTCCAAGGAGTCGTGCAGGGTGAAGACCGCCTCGGCGCCTGTGATCTCGAACACGCGGGCGACCACCGGCTGCATTCCGGCCAGATGGACCCCGCCCCCGGCGGCCTCGGCCTTCAGCCGGGCCCCGAGCAGGACGTTCAGCCCCGTGGAGTCGCAGAACTCCAGGCGCGAGCAGTCCACCACGAGCCGCGAGAAGCCCTTGGCCAAGAGGTCGTCGAGGGGCTCACGCAAAAGATCGGCGGTGTGGTGGTCGAGTTCACCCGCCGGTGTCACTACGGCGCTGGAGCCCTCTTCCCGCACCTCCACCAGAAGCCGGCCCGACTGTGCGCTGCCGACCGTCCCGTGGTCCATGCCGTCTCTCTCCCGAGGTCGTGGCTGCTGATGCCCTCGAACATTACGCCTTCCATCCACACTCCGACACCCGAACAACCTCACACAACCGGACATATCGCAACAGAACGCACTTGCGATCCGTTCGGTGAAGCGGGTAGGGCTAGTAGGACACCTGCTCCTACACGCCGGCTTCGGAGGCGCCCGCACACCGCAGTGCACGTTTTGGCTCCGGCAGCCTTATGCCGAGAACGATGGAGGACACCCATGTCACCCCGGCTCGACGCATCGCCTACCCCGCTCGCGACGTCGACACCCCCACCGGAACAACTGGATCATCCCATCGACGCCCTCGACGCCTTCGAGGGACTCCCGGAGATCCCCCCGTACGACGAGATCGGCCCGGTCGACGCGCGGGCCCTGTCCAAGACCCTGTTCGAGCGCCTCGAGTCGCTGGAGGAAGGGACGCACGAGTACTCGTACGTCCGCAACACGCTCGTCGAGCTCAACCTCGCGCTCGTCAAGTTCGCCGCCTCCCGCTTCCGCTCCCGCAGCGAGCCGATGGAGGACATCATCCAGGTCGGCACGATCGGCCTGATCAAGGCGATCGACCGGTTCGAGCTTTCGCGTGGTGTGGAGTTCCCCACATTCGCGATGCCGACCATCATCGGTGAGATCAAGCGTTTCTTCCGCGACACCTCGTGGTCCGTGCGCGTCCCGCGCAGGCTGCAGGAGCTGCGCCTGGACCTGGCGAAGGCCGGGGACGAGCTGGCGCAGAAGCTGGACCGCGCGCCGACGGTCGCGGAACTCGCCGAGCGCCTCGGCATCTCGAACGACGAGGTCCTCGAGGGCATGGCCGCTTCGAACGCCTACACCGCCTCCTCGCTGGACGCCCAGCCCGAGGAGGACGAGACCGAGGGCGCGCTCGCGGACCGCATCGGGTACGAGGACCACGGTCTGGAGGGGATCGAGTACGTCGAGTCGCTCAAGCCCCTGATCGCGGAACTCCCGGCCCGGGACCGGAAGATCCTCTCCCTGCGGTTCGTGGCGAACATGACCCAGTCGGAGATCGGTGAGGAACTCGGCATCTCCCAGATGCACGTGTCCCGGCTGCTGTCCCGCACGCTGGTACGGCTGCGCAAGGGGCTGACGCTGGAGGAGTGACCCTCCGGGTCGTCGTCTCCGTTCGTCGAGGTTCGACGAACGCGTCGTACGCGTCGTATCCGTCGTATGCGTCGTATGCGTCGTATCCGTCGAAGCGGTCCGGCCGTCGGTGCCGGACCGCTTCGGCATTCCCGCGTCGGGACCTGCCTCTCCGGATCCGGTGGGTACCCCAACTCCCCAACCGTTATGCGGTTACCCGCGGAAACCTCTTTCCCCGGCCGTCCCCCTCCACCAGCATGGGGCCCCCAACTGGCCGGTGGGCCAGACGCCTTTGCGAACGGAGGATGCCGGATGGCTCAGGGCGACCGGGCCGAGACGGACGGGGGCCACGAGGACACACCGGACGCGCGCCTGACCGAACTGCTGCGCACCCGGACGCCGACGGCGTACCCCGCGCTGCAGGAGCTGCGCCGGCGGCACCAGCCGGCGGTCCTCGCCTACGCGCGGCTGTGCGCCGCGAGCGAGTCCGTGGCGCGCCGGCTGGCGGCGGAGGCGTTCACCACGGTGGCCCGCGAGACGGCCCGCGGCGCCGAGCCGGGCGTCCCGCTGCGCCATCGGCTGCTGCTCGTGACCGCCGCCTCCGCGGCCTCCTGGGCACGCGACGAGCGCTCCGCGGGCATCGACCCGGGCCTGCTGCTGGTGCTGAACGCGGCCGGACTGCCCGAGGGCCCGACGCCGCCCCTCCTGACCGCCTTCCAGGCATTGCCGTCCCGCACCCAGGGGCTGCTCTGGTACGGGGTGCTGGAGCGGGAACCGCAGGAGCGGACCGCCGCATACCTGGGCCTGAGCCGCGCCGACGTGGCCCACGGCACCCCGCAGGCCCTCAAGGCCCTGTCCCGGTCCTGCCTCACACACCGCCTCGCCGCCTCCGACGACCCGCGCTGCGCCGACTTCCGCCGGCTGATCGAGGAGGCCGTACGACCGGACGCGCCGCGCTACAGCGCCGACCTGGACGCCCACATGGCGGGCTGCCCGCACTGCACGGCCGCGTGCGAGGACCTGCGGGCGCTCAGGGAGGCGCCGCGCGAGACCCTGGCGGAGGGCCTGCTGCCGTGGCACGGCACGGCGTACCTGCACCGGTCCGAACCGCCGCGGCCGCTTCCCGTGGGCGGCCCCTCCGACCAGGCGCCCTGGCCGCCCGCGCGCCGTCTCCTGCTGATGTCGGCGGCCCTGGGCGTGGCCATGGTCCCGCTGCTGGTGTTCCTTCTCACCCCGGCCGACGGTTCCGACGGGCAGCAGCGGACGGCGGCGACCCCGAAGCCACCGCCCGTGACGGTGACCGCGACGGTCTCCGCCACCCCGTCCCCCTCGGCGTCCCCCTCGGCCTCCCCGTCGCGGTCCTCTTCCTCCGGGCCGCCGCGTCCGACCAGGACGTCACACCCCCCGACCACTCCCCCGCCGCGCCGGACGACCCCCGCGCCGGCGCCCCCGCCCGCACCCCCGGGCACCTCCTTCGCCCAGGTGGTGAACCTGGCCACGGGCCGCTGCCTGGACATCCGCGACGGCGACCTGGACCAGGGCAACGACGTCGTCACCGCCCCCTGCTCGTCCGCCTCCACCCAGCGCTGGCGCTACGACACCCGCCTGGGTGTGCTCCGCTCGGCCGCCGACGACGACTTCTGCCTGGACAGCCGGGGCTCGGTCGACCGGGGCGTGGGCATCTGGGGCTGCGACTCGGTCTACGGCAGCAACGGCGACAACCTCCGCTTCACCGTCGATCCCGACGGCACGATCCGCCCGGACATCGCCATCGAGACGGCGGTGACCCCGGACGGCCGGTACGGCGTGGCCCTGGAACCCCTCGACGGCGGCCAGGAGCAGCGGTGGCGGGCCGGGGCCGCCTGAACCCGGCCCCGGTACCGCCTCCGCCCGTCGCACCAGCCCCGCCTCCGCCCGTCACACCACTCGCTCACCCCGGCGCCACACCCCGCTGACCAGCGGCACGCCCGGCCGGTAGGCGAGGTGGACGTGGCTGGGGGCGTCCAGGAGGGTCAGGTCGGCGCGGGCGCCGGGGGTGAGGCGGCCGATGTCGGTGCGGCGCAGGGCCGCCGCGCCGCCCGCCGTGGCCGACCAGACCGCTTCGTCGGGGGTCATCCGCATGTCGCGGACGGCCAGGGCGATGCAGAAGGGCACGGAGGAGGTGAAGGAGGAGCCGGGGTTGCAGTCCGTCGACAGCGCCACCGTGACGCCCGCGTCCAGCAGGCGGCGGGCGTCGGGCCACTCCGCCCGGGTGGAGAACTCCGCGCCGGGCAGGAGGGTGGCCACCGTGTCGCTGTTCGCCAGGGCGTCGACGTCCGCGTCCGTGAGATGGGTGCAGTGGTCGGCGCTGGCCGCGTCCAGCTCGACGGCCAGCTGGACGCCGGGGCCGTAGGAGAGCTGGTTGGCGTGGATGCGGGGGTGCAGGCCCTTCGCCTTGCCGGCGGTCAGGATCGCGCGGGCCTGGTCGCCGTCGAAGGCGCCCTTCTCGCAGAAGACGTCGATCCAGCGGGCGTGCGGTGCGCAGGCGTCCAGCATCTCGCCGGTGACCAGGGCGACATAGGCGGCCGGGTCGTCGGCGTGGTCCGGCGGGACGATGTGGGCGCCGAGGTACGTCACCTCGTCGGTGTGCCGGGCCGCGATGCGCAGGGCGCGGGACTCGTCCTCGACGGTGAGGCCGTAGCCCGACTTCGTCTCGAAGGTGGTGGTGCCCTGGCGGAGGGCTTCGGCGAGGTAGTGGGTGAGGTTCGCCTCCAGCTCGGCGTCGCTCGCCGCCCGGGTGGCCGCCACCGTGGTGCGGATGCCGCCGGCCGTGTAGGAGCGGCCGGACATGCGGGCGTTGAACTCCTGCGTGCGGTCGCCGGCGAAGACCAGGTGCGAGTGCGAGTCCACGAAGCCCGGCAGCACCGCCCGGCCGCCCGCGTCGACCCGGTTGTCAGTGGCGGGTGCTTTGCTGGATTCACCGGTCCACGCGATGCGGTCGCCGTCGATGACGACGGCCGCGTCCTGGATCAGACCGAGAGGGGAGCCTCCCCCGCTCTCGAATTTGCTCGAGCGGGGGGACCCCGATCCGAGGGAGGGATCGTTGGTGACCAGCGTGGCGATGTTGGTGATGACGGTGCTGCTGCTCATGGTGTCGTCCTTGTGGGGGTCGGCGGTCCTCAGCCGCGCAGGGCTTCGACGGCGGCGGCCAGCGCCTGCGGCACGTCCGGTACCAGCGTGTGCGCTCCGTCGCGTACGACGTGCCGGCCGCCCACGACCGTGTGCCGTACGTCCGCCGCGCTCGCCGCGAATACGGCCGTCTCGGCGCCCAGCCGGGGCACCGGCCCCGCTGTTCTGACGGAGTCGAGGGCGACGGTCGTGAAGTCGGCCGGTGCTCCTGTCTCCAGGGTGCCCGCCTCCTCCCAGCCCAGGGCCGCGTGACCGTCCGCCGAGGCCGCCCGCAGCAGGGCCGCGGCCGTCCAGTGGCCCCGGGTGCGGGTGCGCAACCGCTCGTTCAGCTCCATCGCGCGCGCCTCTTCGAGCAGGTCGATGACGGCGTGGCTGTCGGAGCCGAGGGAGAGCGGGGAGCCTGCCCGCTGCAGGGCGACGGCGGGGCCGATGCCGTCGGCGAGGTCGCGCTCGGTCGTCGGGCACATGCAGGTGCCGGTGCCCGAGCCGCCGAGCAGGGCGATGTCGTCGTCGGTGAGGTGGGTGTTGTGCACACCGGTGGTGCGCGGACCGAGGACACCGTGGTCGGCGAGCAGCCGGGTGGGTGTGCGGCCGTGCGCGGCGAGGCAGGCGTCGTTCTCGGCGGTCTGCTCCGACAGGTGCACATGGAGCGGGGCCCGTCGCTCCTCGGCCCACCGTGCCACGGTCGCCAACTGGTCGGCGGGCACGGCCCGTACGGAGTGGATCGCCGCCCCGATCCGTGCGTGATCCCGTTCCTTGAGAACTGCACAGCGTTCGGCCCAGGCCTCCGCGCTGCCGTCGGAGAACCGCAGCTGGTGCGGGCTCGGCGGCTCGCCGAAGCCGGAGGAGAGATAGCAGGTGTCGAGGAGGGTGATCCGGATGCCGGCCTCGGCGGCGGCCGCGATCAGCGCCTCGCCCATGGCGTTGGGATCGGCGTAAGGGGTGCCGCCTGGCGCGTGGTGCACGTAGTGGAACTCGCCGACACAGGTGATGCCCGCCAGCGCCATCTCGGCGTACACCGCGCGGGCGAGGGCGTGGTAGCGCTCCGGGGTGAGGCGCTCGGCGACGGAGTACATCACCTCGCGCCAGGTCCAGAAGGTCCCGGAGCCGACCTGGACCGTGCCGCGCAGCGCCCGGTGGAAGGCGTGGCTGTGGGCGTTGGCCAGGCCGGGGAGGGTCAGGCCGCGCAGCACCTCTGCGCCGGGCGGCGGGGTGGGCGTCCCGGTACGGACGGCGCTGATCCGCCCGTCCGCCACCTCGACCACGACGCCCGGCTCGACGTGCGTGCCGAGCCAGGCGTGCTCCAACCAGTAGGTTCCTCGGGTCACCTGCAGGCCAGCCCTTCCAGTACGTCGGCGAGCGCGTGCACCCCGGCCACGCAGTCGTCCTCGGCCGCGAACTCGGCCGGGGAGTGCGAGACACCGGTGGGGTTGCGCACGAACAGCATGGCGGTCGGAATGCTGCCGGAGAGGATTCCGGCGTCGTGTCCGGCGCCGGTTCCGAGGACGGGCACCGTCAGCTCACTGTCCCTGCCCAGGATGCGGCCGAGTTCGTCGCGCAGGGCGTGGTCGAACTCCACGACCGGCGTGAAGGACTCCCGGACGACGTCCAGGTCGATGCCGTGGGCGTCGGCGTACTCCCGGGCGGCCTTCTCGATGCCGCCGACCACCGTGTCCAGGGTCTCCTGGTCGGCGGCGCGGGAGTCGAGCCAGCCGCGCACCAGCGAGGGGATCGCGTTGACGCCGTTCGGCTCGACGGAGATCTTCCCGAAGGTGGCGACGGCACCGGCCAGCTCGGCCTCCCGGCGGGCGGCGAGCACGGTCTCGGCGTACGACAGCATCGGGTCGCGCCGGTCGACGATCCGGGTCGTGCCCGCGTGGTTGGCCTCGCCGCGGAAGTCGAACCGCCAGCGCCCGTGCGGCCAGATGGCACTGGCGATGCCGACCCGGTCGCCGGACAGGTCCAGCGCGCGGCCCTGCTCGACGTGCAGTTCCACGAAGGCGCCGATGCGGGCCAGCCGCTCGGGGTCGGCCCCGATGGCATCGGGGTCGTATCCGGCGGTCTCCATGGCCTGCGGCAGGGTCACACCGTCGCCGTCGGTGAGCCGGTGGGCGGCCTCGACCGTCAACTGCCCCGCGGTGAGCCGGGAGCCGACACAGGCGAGCCCGAACCGGGCCCCTTCCTCGTCACCGAAGTTGACGACGGCCAGGGGCCTGGTGAACCGCACCCCCCTGCCGCGCAGCTCGTCCAGGGCGGCCAGGGAGGACACGACCCCGAGGGGCCCGTCGAAGGCCCCTCCGTCCGGCACGGAGTCCAGGTGCGACCCGGTGACCACCGCGTCGCCGGCCGCCGGGTCACCGAGCCAGGCCCACTGGTTGCCGTTCCGGTCGACCTCGTAGGCCAGCCCGCGGTCCTCGACCTGCTGCTTGAACCAGGCCCGGCAGTCGGCGTCGGCCCCGGTCCAGGCGTAACGGCGGTAACCGCGGGACTCGGGGTGCCGCCCGAGGGGGAGCAGCTCCGCCCACATCTCGTGGAAGGAGCTGCCACCGACGGGCTGCGAGACCTGATCCTGACTCACGCGTCGTCACCCTCGCGCATGGGAATGCGCACGCCCCGCTCGGCCGCGACGGACTCCGCGATGTCGTACCCCGCGTCGACGTGCCGGATGACACCCATGCCGGGGTCGTTGGTGAGGACACGCCGGATCTTCTCGCCGCCGAGCTTCGTACCGTCGGCCACCGTGACCTGCCCGGCGTGGATGGACCGTCCCATGCCCACGCCACCACCGTGGTGGATGGAGACCCAGGACGCGCCGGAGGCCACGTTCACCATGGCGTTCAGCAGCGGCCAGTCGGCGATGGCGTCGGAGCCGTCGAGCATGGCCTCGGTCTCGCGGTACGGCGAGGCCACCGACCCGCAGTCGAGGTGGTCGCGGCCGATCGCCAGCGGAGCCGCCAGCTCACCGGAGGCGACCATGTCGTTGAAGCGCTCACCGGCCTTGTCCCGCTCGCCGTAGCCGAGCCAGCAGATGCGCGCGGGCAGGCCCTGGAAGTGGACGCGCTCGCCGGCCATCTTGATCCAGCGGGCCAGGGACTCGTTCTCCGGGAACAGCTCCAGGAGCGCCTTGTCGGTCTTGGCGATGTCGGCCGGGTCGCCGGACAGGGCGGCCCAGCGGAAGGGGCCCTTGCCCTCGCAGAAGAGGGGGCGGATGTACGCGGGGACGAAGCCGGGGAAGGCGAACGCCCGGTCGTAGCCGGCCAGCTGGGCCTCGCCGCGGATGGAGTTGCCGTAGTCGAAGACCTCGGCACCGGCGTCCATGAAGCCGACCATGGCCTCGACGTGCTTCGCCATGGACTCGCGCGCACGCGTGGTGAAGCCGGCCGGGTCCTTGGCGGCGGCGTCGGCCATGTCCTCGAAGGCCACACCCACCGGCAGGTAGGACAGCGGGTCGTGGGCGGAGGTCTGGTCGGTGACGATGTCGATGGGGGCGTTCATCGCGAGCAGCTGCGGGACCAGTTCGGCCGCGTTGCCGAGGACGCCGATGGAGAGCGGACGGCGGGCGTCCCGAGCCTCGGTGGCCAGCTGGAGCGCGTGGTCCAGGGAGTCGGCCTTGACGTCGAGGTAGCGGTGCTCGATGCGGCGGTCGATGGCCCGCGGGTCGCAGTCGATGCAGATCGCGACGCCGTCGTTCATGGTGACGGCGAGGGGCTGGGCGCCGCCCATGCCGCCGAGGCCGGCGGTGAGGGTGATGGTGCCGGCGAGGGTGCCGGCGAACTTCTTCGCGGCGACGGCGGCGAAGGTCTCGTAGGTGCCCTGGAGGATGCCCTGGGTGCCGATGTAGATCCAGGAGCCGGCGGTCATCTGGCCGTACATGGTCAGGCCGAGGGCCTCCAGACGGCGGAACTCCTCCCAGTTGGCCCAGTCGCCGACCAGGTTGGAGTTGGCGATGAGGACGCGCGGGGCCCACTCGTGGGTCTGCATGACGCCGACCGGACGGCCGGACTGGACCAGCATGGTCTCGTCCTGCTTGAGGGTCCGCAGGGTGCGCACCATCGCGTCGAAGGAGCGCCAGTCACGGGCGGCCTTGCCGGTGCCGCCGTAGACGACGAGCTTGTCGGGGTGCTCGGCGACCTCGGGGTCGAGGTTGTTCTGCAGCATGCGCAGGGCGGCTTCCTGCTGCCATCCCAGGGCGCTGAGTTCCGTGCCGCGCGGAGCTCGTACGGGGCGGGGTCCCGACATCGTCTGCCTCCTCCTGTTACTACGTCTATTCACATCCTGGACGTCTGAATAGAACTAGTCAATACATCGGGGTGCCTCCGTCCGCACGCCGTCGGTGTTTGGCTGGATGTACGTGAGGCGGACCCGAGGGGAGAGATTCGTGGCGCACGACATCGAGACCGAGGCGCGAGACCGTGCCGCCCGGCGGGACGAGGCGGTGCGGGCGGCGGTGGAGCAGGGACTGCTGGGGCCCGAGGCGGCCGTGGTGGGGCTGCTGGACGTCACCGGCATCCGGGAGTCGGCGGCGGCACTGCGGGCGGCGTTCGAGGCGGTCCTCGCGCCCGGGACGCCGGTGCTGCACGCCTTCGCGGTGAAGGCGACCCCGCTGGTGCCGGTGCTGCGGCTGCTGCACGAGGCGGGGATCGGCGCGGAGGTGGCCAGCCCGGGCGAGCTGGCGCTGGCGCGGGCCGCCGGAGTACCGCCGGCCCTGACCGTGCTGGACTCGCCCGCCAAGACCCCGGCCGAGCTGCGCGAGGCGCTGACGCTGGGCATCGCCGTGAACGCCGACAATCCGCAGGAGCTGGACCGCCTGGACGCCCTCGTACGCTCCACGCCCCCGCGGTCCCCCCTGGGCATCCGGGTGAACCCGCAGGTCGGCGGCGGGACCATCGGGGCGACCTCGACGGCGACGGAGACCTCGAAGTTCGGCGTGGCGCTGCGGGACGAGGGGGCGCGCGAGTGGGTCGTACGCGCGTACCTGGAGCGGCCGTGGCTGACCCGGCTGCACGCGCACACCGGTTCGCAGGGCATCCCGCTGCCACTGATGGTGCGGGGCGCGGCGGAGACGTACGCGCTCGCGGAGGAGATCAACGCGTGCGCGGGGCGGCGGCAGATCGACACGCTCGACATCGGCGGCGGGCTGCCGGTGAACTTCACGGGCGAGGCCACGACACCGTCCTACGCCGACTACGCGCGGCTGCTGGCCGACCAGGTGCCGGGGCTGTGCGACGGGCGGTACGGGCTGGTGACCGAGTTCGGGCGGTCACTGCTGGCCAAGCACGGGACGGTGGTGGCGCGGGTCGAGTACGCCAAGAGCGCGGGCGGGCGGCGGATCGCGGTGACGCACGCGGGCGTGCAGGTGGCGACGCGGACGGTGTACGCGCCGGGGGCGTGGCCGCTCAGGATCGCCGCGTACGACGCCAAGGGGCGGCCGAAGGCGGGGCCGGAGGTGGTGCAGGACGTGGCCGGGCCGGCCTGCTTCTCCGGCGACCTGCTGGCCGAGGCGCGCGCACTGCCGCCGCTGGAGCAGGGGGACTACGCGGCGGCGCTGGACACGGGGGCGTACTACTTCGCGCACCACTACGCCTACAACTCCCTCGCCCGGCCCGGCATCCACGGCTTCGCGCCGGACGGGTCGGGGGGCGTGGTCTTCGCGACGGTACGGGAGCCGCAGACGATCGCGGAGGTGGTGGCGGAATCCGGAGGGGCGCACTCGTCCACGCTCACCACCCTGCATGCTCCCGAGAGCCGTTGACGTACTCCTGTCGCCCTCGAACAAATGGATCAACGGTCGTGTAACACACGTCAGTTGACCAACCCTAGTACGCCGAAAGCACGTTCCACTGGAAAATGCCAAAGGCTCCACCTTCCCCGCGCACGGTGCGTAGTGTCGGCGTCACTCAACCGGAGTCCCAGGCGCGGGAGGGGAGCCACGGTGCCCGGAATCGACGAGTGCCTGCTGGAAGCGATGCGATTGCCCGGTGCCCGGGGCGCCGCACTGGTGGACTGGACGAGCGGGCTCGCCCTCGGCACGGTCGGGGAAGCGCCCGGCGGGGATCACGAGACGACCGCCGCCGAGGCCGCCGAGCTGGCCCGGATGGCCGCCGAGCACGGCTCCTTCGCGGCACCGGGGAACGAGCACGCCCCGGTGGAGGACCTGATCATCAGCAACCGCGACAGCTACCACCTGCTGCGGTTCCTGGACACGTCCTTCGACAGCAGCGTCTTCCTGCACCTGTGGCTCGGCCGCGAGGACGGCAATCTCGCGCTCGCCCGGATCCGGCTCGGTGAGATGGCCGCCCGGCTGGTGCTGGGATGACCATGGTGCGGACACCTCCGCCGCCCCTGCCGGTGCGGGACAAGGCGGCCACGCGCGCGCTGTCGCCGATGCTGACCCGGCTCGCCGAGGAGCGGGCCACCGGCGTCCTGGAGCGCGAGCACGGCACCCTGTACCTGGCCGAGGGCCGGGTGGTGCACGCCGAGAGCCCCCTCGCCCCCGGTCTCGACGTGCTCCTCACGGCCCACGGCACCCTCGCGACCGCCGCCTGGCAGCGGGCCGCCGCCGAGTCCGCCGGCCCGCTGAAGGCCGCCGAACTGCTCTGGGGATCCGACCTGTTGCCGGCGGGCGCACTGGAGCTGTGCCATCTGGACGCGCTGTACGACGCCGGGTTCTTCGCGCTGGCGCCGAGCAGCACCCCGGGCCGGTTCCGGTACGACTCCACGCCCCGCCTCGGCCCGCTGCCCTCGGTGCCGGTCGTCGCGCTGGAGCGCGAGACGCTGCGCCGCCGGCTGCTGCTGCACCGGCTGTGGCCGGACCCGGCCGCCGACAGCGCCCCGCTGATCCGCGCGGACCCGGCCGCCGGACCGGCCGGCGTGGCGCCGGTAGCGCCCCGGCAGCGGGCGGTCCTGGACCGCGTGGACGGCGTCCGGACGGCCACCGGGATCGCCCGGGACCTGGGCCGGCAGGCGTTCCACACGCTGGTCGACGTGCGCCGGCTGGCGGCGGCCGGGCACGTCACGCCGCGTCCCGTGGCGCCGCTGCCCACGCCCTCCGCACCGCCGCCCCCACTCCCACCCCCACTGCCACCCCGGGTCACCGACCCCGACATCGCGCTGCTGAAGAGGCTCAGGGATGCGCTGGAGGCGCTTTGAACGGCACCGCCCCGCCGAAAGGAGAGAGCTGATGGTGTCCCAGGAGGACCTCAAGGTGGTCCTGGACGAGCTGCACCGGCTGCGCACCCGTGTCCCGCAGCTCACCGGCGCCCTGGCGGCAGGCGTCGACGGCCTCGTCGTCGCCCACGACACTCCCGGAGTCGACCCGGAGGGGCTGTCGGCGCTCACCGCCGCCGCGCTCGGCGTCGCCGTCCGGATCTCCGACTCCACCGGACACGGCGGCTTCCGGGAGCTGCTGGTGCGCGGCGAGGGCGGCTACGTCGCCACCTACGCGGCCGGCCGCACCGCCGTACTGACCCTGCTCGCCGAGGGCCGGGTCAACGTCGGCCGGCTGCACCTCGAGGGCCGCCGGTCCGGCGCCCGCATCGGGGAGCTGCTCGACGCCGCCGAGGCGGCGGCCCCGGCCTCCCGGCCGACCGGGAGGCCGCTGGGCGCCGTCAGCGCCGCGCCCCCGATCCGTACCCGCACCCGTACCCCCCGCACCACGAGCGCCGAAGCGCGCCCTGCAACCGACAGTTGAACGATCCGAGAGGACTCACCATGGCCAACACCGAGACCGCGCTGAAGGAATGCCTGACCTCCATCGAGGGCGCCTCCGGCGTAGCGCTCGTCGACTACACCAGTGGCATGGCACTGGGCACGATGGGCGGCAGCAAGACCTTCGACCTGAACGTGGCCGCCGCGGGCAACACCGACGTGATCCGCGCCAAGATGCGCACGATGGAGATGCTCGGCCTCAAAGGCGATATCGAGGACATCCTGATCACGCTCTCGGACCAGTACCACCTGATCCGGCTGCTCAAGAGCCGCGGCGGCAACGGCCTGTTCCTCTACCTGGTGCTGGACGCCTCCCGGGCCAACCTGGCGATGGCCCGGCACCAGCTGAAGAAGATCGAGGAGGAACTGGAGGTCTGAGCCACCCGCCGGGGGCGTCAGACGAGGGCAGCGGTACGGCGGCGGGCCCCGCCCGGGGCGGCGTCGCCGGCCGCGATGCCCGTACCGCGCAGGCCCTTCACGGCCTTGCCCGCAGGGCGCCCGCCGCGCCGGTCCAGCCAGTCGACACGCACCCACAGCAGCAGGTCCCCGGCGCGCTCGCGCCGCCCGATCCAGGCGGCCTTCAGCCTCAGCCCGGCACCGAGCCCGGCGAGCAGCGAGCCGCCGGCCGCGGGCACCGCGAAGCCGGAGCCGAGCGCCACGGCGAAGGCCAGCAGCAGCCACCATCGATGGCCCCGGCGCCAGTTGCGCACGGTCACCGCCCGGTCCTGCAGCACGTCGTACTTGCCCGCACGGGCCGCCCCGCGGGCGAGGGCGGCGTAGCGCTTGCGGCGCGCCAGCGCCACCACGGCCGCGCCCACGAGGAACAGCGCGGCCCCGGCCGACACCCCGATCCGTCGCCCGGTCAGCCCTTCCGGCACTCCGCCGATCCCGGCGGCGATCACACCGAACCACCACATGGGGGCGGCCCCGGCCCGTACGACGACGGCCACCCGGGCCAGCCCCTGTCCTCCGCGCGCCACGTCAGCCTCCCGTGTCACGTCCGCACACAGCGCCTGCGTCTCGTCAACGACTTCCTCGGCACGCTAGCGGCAGAACGTGAGACGAATCTGAGAACGCCCGGCCTTCACTCGACGAACAGGCCGCGCGCCGCCGCGCCCGCGTCGAAGTCCTCCAGGCGGGCCTGGGCGTCCGGCAGGTCGTCGCACATCGCCTCCAGCAGGACCCGGCCGAGCAGCATCGGCGCGCACGCGGTGTCGAAGGCGAGGCCGGTGCCGACCGCGGCGGGCAGCAGCAGGTCGGAGTGCTTGGCGACCGGCGCGAAGGCGGAGTCGGCGACCGTGACGACGCTCAGCCCCGCCTCCTGGGCGTAGGCGAGGGTGTCGACGACCTCGCGCGGATGCCTGGGCAGGGCGAAGCACAGCAGCGCGGTGGCGCCCGCGCGGACGGCGGCGTCGATGCGGTCCTGGATCATCGTGCCGCCCTCGTTGAGCAGCCGGACGTCCGGGTGGACCTTGGCGGCGAAGTAGGCGAAGCCGTACGCCTGGGAGGCGGCGGCGCGCAGCCCCAGCACGGGCAGCGGGCGGGAGGCGGCGAGGACACGGCCGGCCTTCTGCACCGGACGCGGGTCGGCGAGCAGCTCGGCCAGGTGCCTCAGGTTCTCGATCTCGGCCTCGACGGCGAGCTGGTACTCGTTGTGGACGCCGCCCTCGGGGGCCGGTTCGGCGGGCACGACCTCGCGCAGGTGCTTGCGCAGGGCGGGGTAGCCGTCGAAGCCGAGGGCGACCGCGAAGCGGGTCACCGAGGGCTGGCTGACCCCGGCCAGTTCGGCCAGCTCCACGCTGGACAGGAACGGTACGTCGGCGGCGCGCCGGACCATGCTGTGCGCGATCCGGCGCTGGGTCGGCGTGAGGCGGTGACCCTCGAAGAGCGCCTGCAGCCGGTTGGCCGGGCTGTCCGTCACGCCGGATGTCATCCCCGTACTCCTGTCGGCAGTCCTGTCCGCGCTCCGGTCCGCGTTCCTGTCCGCGTTCTTCTCCGTGTTCTGCCCCGTGCTCTTGTCGACGCTTCCGTCCACGCTCATGACGCGCTCCCCCTCCAGATGTCCGTGAACCGGTCGAGCAGTGCGGCCGCCGTCGTCACGTCGTCCGTGAGCGGCCGGTCGGCCGGGGCGTCCTCGAGGAGCGACTCGGCCAGCGCGAACGCCCGTCCGGCCGGCAGCCCCGGGTCGGGCCTCAGGTCGCGCTGGCGCAGCGCCCGGACGGCGGCCACGAGCTCGCAGCCGACCACCAGGCGGTACGCACCGCACGCGCGCAGGGTCTGCCGCGCGGCGAGCGAGGCGAAGCTCGCCTGTTCCTCGACGCCCCGGGAGAGTACAGCGTGGCCCAGGGAGGCGGGGGCGGAGAAGGCCCGCAGGTCACCGAGGGCCGCCCCGGCCGCGTACTCCAGGATCATCACGCCGGAGGAGGCCGGCTCGTGGTCGGCGAGGAAGGGGCGCAGCCGGGTGTAGGCGGGCTCGTTGAGGGTGGACAGGCGGGACGTGGACAGCCGGGCCACCTGGGTCACCGCGAGCCGGAAGTGGTCCAGGGCGAGGGCGAGTTGTGCCTGGTAGAAGCCGCCGTGGTGGTAGGCGGCGAGGTCCTCGGGGGCGATGAGCGGGTTCTCGGCCGCCGCGTTGATCTCCACGGCCAGCACCTGCTCCAGGGTGTCGGCCGCGTCGTGCGCGGGGCCGTGGATCTGGGGCAGGCAGCGGAAGCCGTAGGGATCCTGGATCCGGCCGAGCGGCGGGGTCGGGCGGTCGGCGGCACCGATCAGCTCCCGCATCCGCCGGGCCACCTCGGTGCTTCCCCGGTGCGGTCGGGCGGCGTGCACGGGGGCGGCGTACGCCTCGTGGGAGCCGTCGACGGCGAGCAGGGACAGCGCGGCGACGACCTGGGTGGCGCCGACGAGCCCGCGCAGTTCGTGCAGGGCGAGCGCGGACTGGCCGAGAGTGAGGGCGTTGCTGCTGATCAGGGCGAGGGCGTCGTTGTTGTCGAGGAGCTGCGGCTCGGGAGCGCCCGCGCCGCGCCACGGGTGCTCACCGGCCAGCGCGAGCCCCGTCTGGGCCAGGGCCGCGATGTCGCCGGTGCCGACGGAGCCGAACTCGTTGACGACCGGGTACGCGCCCGCCCGCAGGGCCTCGCACAGCGCGGTGACCACGCCGGGCCGCAGCCCGGCACCCCCGGCCAGCAGCTGGTTGGCCCGGACGGCGAGCATCGCGCGCACCTGGCGGGCCGGGAGCTGCTCCCCGATGGCGCCGGCGTGACTGCGCAGCAGACGCAGGCCGTGTCCTGCGGCGGCGTCGGTGGGCACGTCCTCGTTCCGGTTCGCACCGACGCCGGTGGAGCGGCCGTAGACGCGTCCGGTGGCCGCGATGCTCCGGGCGGCGTTCCAGGACTCCTCCGCCCGCCTCATCGCGTCGGGGTCGGGGACGGGCCGCGCCGCGCCGTCGGCCAGGCGTACGACGTCCTCGACGCCGAGTGCGGCGCCGTCGAGGACGACGGGCGCGGACCGCACGGACACCGGCGCGTCCACGATGCGAGACGACATCAAGCCCAAACTCCCCTCATCCCGGACATCCGTTCTTCCTCTGCGGTCATCGATTACCTCGGTTTAACACCGGAGCATTGACAACCTATTCAGACACCAAGAACTCTGCATGACGTTATGCAGCCGGGCAAGGGACATCTCATGATCCAGTGCGATGCGGTCCACAAGCGTTTCCCGAACGGCACCACAGCAGTCCACGACCTCAGCCTGGAGATGCCGGAGGGCCTGGTCGTCGGCGCCGCCCCCGAAGTGAAGAAGCGCCAGGTCGGAGCGGTCGGCCTGAAGGAGGTGTACGGCGTGGAGTTCAAGGAGTTCAAGTCGCTGGACTCCGACGGCCCGCCGGTCAAGGGCGCCCTGAAGAAGGGCGACGTGGACGTGGCGAACGCCTACGCCCCTGGTCGACTACCACCTCATCTCCGAGGAGCGCTACGACATCCCGGCCCTGTCCGACCCGCACGGCCGCTACGGGGCATGGCGCTGGGACGCGCTCGCCGTGTACGCGGCCGGCCTCCTCGCCCAGCTGCCGTTCCTCGCCACGGGCTTCTACACCGGTCCCCTGGTGGACCCGCCGGGCGGTGCGGACGTCTCCTGGATCGTCGGCCTGGCCGTACCGGCGCTGCTGTACCGGCTGGTCGCCCGGAAGGACGCGGCGCCCCCGGCGGAGCACCCGCAGGACAGGGGGGCTAACCCCAGTGCGCCGGGTCTGACCGCTCCTTAGGCTGAACGGCATGAGCACACCGGATGCCCGGGACGTCGACCTCAAGAAGGACCTCGACGCCACCGTGCGGGCACGCAGGGAACTGGGCGACGACTACGACACCGTCCTGGTGGATTCCTTCCTGGAGAAGGTCGAGCAGCGGATCGACGACACCGTGGACCGCCGGGTGCGCCGGCACCTGGCCGAGCAGCAGATGACGGTGGCCCGTGGCACCCGGCAGCCGAGGTCGGCCGACTCCTGGGGCGAGCGGTTCGGCTTCGCCATCGTCTCGCTGGTCCTGGCGATCCCGCTGACCGCGCTCGGCGGCGTCTTCGCCGGCATCGGCGGGGTTGCGGTCACCTGGGGCGGCATCGTCGGTGTGAACATCGCCCAGGCCGTGCGGCTCAACCCGGAGCTCCTCGACGGACTCCGCGGGCGGTCCGCGCAGCGGGACTGAGCGGACCCGCCCGGCTCAGGCCTGCCGGGTCGGCAGGACCATGATCTGGCGGAGATTGACGTGCCGGGGCCGGCTGGTGGCGTAGGCGACGACGTCCGCGACCTCGGCCGCCGCCAGCCCGCCGATCGCCTCGAACATGCCGTCCAGCTGCCCGGACAGCTCCGTGCTGTCGACGTGCGAGGCCAGTTCGGTCTCCGTCAGCCCCGGCTCGATGTTCGTCACCCGGACGTCACGCGGCCCGAACTCGGTGCGCAGGGACTGCGAGAGGTAGGTGACGGCGGCCTTCGTGGCGCCGTACACCGCGTAGTTCGGGAACGGGACGTGGGCCCCGATGGAGGAGATGTTCACCAGGTCGGCGGCGCGGCCCTCGCCGGCGGCGGCGACCAGGTCGGCACCGAAGCCGCGGATGACCCGCAGCACACCGGTGACGTTGGTGTCGAGCATCCGCTGCCACTCGTCGATCCGGCCCTCGACGACCGGGTTCGGGAGCATGACACCGGCGTTGTTGACGACGAGGTCCGCGGGTCCGAACGTCTCGTGCACCAGGTCCCGGGCGGCCGTCACGGACGCGTCGTCGGTGACGTCGGCGGCCACCGCGAGGGCCTCGCCGCCGTCCGCCCGGATCTTCTCCACCAGCGCCCGGAGCCGGTCCGCGCGCCGGGCGAGCAGCGCCACCCGGGCGCCCTCGGCGGCGAGCTGCCGGGCGAGGGCCTCGCCGATGCCGCTGGCGGCCCCGGTGACGACGGCGGTGCGGCCGGACAGGTTCTCGTACGACATGGGTGTTCCCCCTGGTTCCTCCCGCCGGGGCGTCTCCCCGGCGGCTGACACCACCCTCGCCGGGCTCCGCGGCCGTACCCAGGGATGCGCTTTTCCTGGGTCTGCCAGTACCAGGACGGCGATCGGCCGCTCCCCTACGATCGGCGTATGGACGGGGACTGGCTGGAAGGGGAAGTCGGCGACTTCCTGCGCTCGCGCCGCGCTCGGATCCGGCCCGAGGAGGTGGGGCTGGCCAGCCACGGGCGGCGCCGCGTACCGGGCCTGCGCCGGGAGGAGGTGGCGCAGCTCGCGGGGGTCAGCGTCGACTACTACATCCGGCTGGAGCAGGGGCGGGGGCCGAGCGTGAGCGATGCCGTGCTGGACGCGATCGCCCGGGTGCTGCGGCTGGACGAGACCGAGCACGCCCATCTGCTGACGGTGGCCCGTCCCCGCCGGCAGCGCGGGAGGCAGCGGGCCGCTGCGGACCGGGTGCGTCCCGGGGTCCAGACCATGCTCGACGGCATGGAGCGCAGTCCGGCGCTCGTGCTGGGCCGCCGCATGGAGGTCCTGGCCTGGAACGCCCTGGGCGACGCGGTGATGGGCTTCAGCCGCATGGCGCCGGCGGAGCGGAGCATGCCCCGGCAGGTGTTCCTGGTCCCGGCCGGCCGGGACCTCTACCCCGAGTGGCACGCGGTGGCCGCCCAGACGGTGGCCCATCTGCGCCTGAGCGCGGGCCGCTGGGCCGACGACCCCGAGCTGTGCGCGCTGGTCGGCGAACTCTCCCTGAAGAGCGAGGACTTCCGCCGACTGTGGGCCGACCACGAGGTCAAGGAGTGCGCGTACGGCGTGAAGAAGCTCCGGCACCCGGTGGCGGGCCTGCTGACCCTGCCGTACGAGACCCTGAGCCTCCCCGCGGCCCCGGACCAGACGGTAGTCGTCTACACCCCGGAGCCGGGTTCGGAGACGGCGGAACGCCTGGCCCTGCTGGGCAGTTGGGAGTCGAGCGGCGCGGCCCGCTGAGAAGACTTTCGCGGGGACCGCCGCACCCCCGTTGCCGGGGGGCGGGACGACGGCGGTCCCCGCGAGGGACGCGGGCCGGTCAGGGCCTGGCTTGCGCGTCCGTGGCGTCCATGGAGGTCCGGGAGCCGCTCCGGAGGTCCTTGGCGCCGTTCGGCGCCGGCCCGGGAGGGGAGCCGCTCCCTCCCTGCCGACACCCCCTAATGTGCCGGACCCGTGTTAAGCGGGTACTGCGCGCACGTGACACTTGCGGTACGGCTCGACCGGCCCGGGACACCGGAAGTTCGCCTCGGCCACGCGCGGTTCACCGCAGGTTCGCCGCTACTTCCCGCCCTTGGCCAGGAAGGCCAGCAGGTCCTGCCGGCTGACCACACCGGTGGGCTTGCCCTCGACCAGGACGATCGCCGCGTCGGCCGCGCCGAGCACCTGCATCAGGTCGCCGACCGGCTCACCGGAGCCGACCTGGGGCAGCGGGGCGCACATGTGCTTCTCGAGCGGGTCGTCGAGGGAGGCACGCTTGGAGAACAGGGCGTCCAGCAGTTCCCGTTCGACGACCGAGCCGACGACCTCGGCGGCCATCACGTCCGGGTGACCGGCGCCCGGCTTGACGACCGGCATCTGCGAGACGCCGTACTCGCGCAGCACCTCGATGGCCTCGCCGACGGTCTCCTCGGGGTGCATGTGCACCAGGGAGGGGATGGCACCGGCGGCCTTGTCGTTCAGGACGTCGGCGACGCGGGCGCTGGGGCCCTCGTCCTCCAGGAAGCCGTAGTCGGCCATCCACTCGTCGTTGAAGATCTTGCTGAGGTAGCCGCGCCCGCTGTCGGGGAGCAGGACGACCACGACGTCGTCCGGGCCGAGCCGCTCGGCGACCCGCAGCGCCGCGACGACGGCCATGCCGCAGGAGCCGCCGACGAGCAGCCCCTCCTCCTTGGCCAGACGGCGGGTCATCTGGAAGGAGTCCTTGTCGGAGACGGCGACGATCTCGTCCGCGACCTTGCGGTCGTAGGCGGTCGGCCAGAAGTCCTCACCGACGCCCTCGACCAGGTACGGCCGGCCGGAGCCGCCGGAGTACACGGAGCCCTCGGGGTCGGCGCCGACGACCTTGACCTTGCCGCCGCTGATCTCCTTCAGGTAGTTGCCGGTTCCGGAGATGGTGCCGCCGGTGCCGACGCCCGCCACGAAGTGGGTGATCTTCCCCTCGGTCTGCTCCCACAGCTCGGGGCCGGTCGAGTGATAGTGCGAGAGCGGGTTGTTGGGGTTGGAGTACTGGTCGGGCTTCCAGGCGCCGGGGGTCTCACGGACCAGCCGGTCGGACACGTTGTAGTACGAGTCCGGGTGCTCGGGAGCCACGGCGGTCGGGCAGACGACCACTTCGGCGCCGTAGGCCCGCAGCACGTTGATCTTGTCGGTGGAGACCTTGTCGGGGCAGACGAAGATGCACTTGTAGCCCTTCTGCTGGGCCACGATGGCGAGTCCGACCCCGGTGTTTCCGCTGGTCGGCTCGACGATGGTGCCGCCCGGCTTCAGCTCCCCGCTCTGCTCGGCGGCCTCGATCATGCGCAGGGCGATGCGGTCCTTCACGGAGCCGCCCGGGTTGAAGTACTCCACCTTGGCCAGGACGGTGGCCTGGATGCCCTGGGTGACACTGTTGAGCCGCACCAGCGGGGTGTTGCCGACGAGGCTGATCATCGAGTCGTGGAAATGCACCGTTGTCTCCGGTTGCTTGCAAAAAACTGTGGTCGTAGTTGTGTCGCCAGCCTAAGGCCCCCGGGTGACGCGGGGCGGGCGTTCACTCCCCGTTGAGATTGATGCACAGGCCGTACGGGGCAAGGAGTGGATGTACGGCTACGAGGAGGTGGCGGCGACGCATGACGAGCATGTCGAGGGCGAGGGTGGCCCGGCGGATCGCGGCCGGGGCGGCGTACGGCGGCGGCGGGGTCGGACTGGTCGGCGCGGCCACCGTCGGGCTGCTGCTGGCGGAGGTGCGGCTGGCGCGGCGCCATGTGGGCAACGGCAGCGGCGGCCGCGTGCCGGTGGCCGACGGTGTCTACGGCCACGCCTACGACGCCCCCGGGGCGCCGCCCCTCAGGCTGACCATGCTGGGCGACTCCACGGCGGCGGGCCAGGGCGTGCACCGGTCGGGGCAGACACCGGGCGCACTGCTGGCGTCGGGGCTCTCGGCCGTGGCGGAACGGCCGGTGGAGCTGCGCAACGTCGCGCTGCCCGGGGCCCAGTCCGACGACCTGGACCGCCAGGTGACCCTGGTGCTGTCGTCGCCCCTGCCCGTCCCCGACATCTGCGTGATCATGATCGGCGCGAACGACGTGACCCACCGGATGCCGCCGACCCGCTCGGTACGGCACCTGTCGGCGGCGGTACGACGGCTGCGCACGGCCGGCGCGGAGGTGGTGGTCGGAACCTGCCCCGACCTCGGCACCATCGAGCTGGTGCAGCAGCCGCTGCGCTGGCTGGCCCGGCGGGCGTCCCGGCAGCTGGCGGCGGCGCAGACGATCGGGGTGGTGGAGCAGGGGGGCCGGACGGTGTCCCTCGGTGACCTGCTGGGCCCGGAGTTCGAGGCGAACCCGCGCGAGCTGTTCGGCCCGGACAACTACCACCCCTCGGCCGAGGGCTACGCGACGGCGGCGATGGCCGTCCTGCCGACGGTGTGCGCGGCGCTGGGGCTGTGGCCGGCGGAGGAGGAGCGGCCGGACGTCTTCCGCCGCGAGGGCTTCCTGCCGGTCGCCCGCGCCGCGGCCGAGGCGGCCTCGGAGGCCGGTACCGAGGTGACGGCGGCGATGCCGACGGGCCCGCGGGGACCGTGGGCGCTGCTGAAGCGCCGGCGGCGGCGCCGGGTGCCGGAGGCCGAGCCCGCACGCCCCTCGGTGTGACCGCCCTTTCCCGCCCGCTCCCGGGAAGCCATCCGCCACAGACCCAAGCAAGCGCTTAGTAAGATGCGGCCAGTGTCACACCGTCGTCCCCGTGACCCGGCCTCTACGTAGCGGTAACTTCCCAACCAGCCCTGCCCGAAGAACCTGTTCACTGGAGCCGTGATGCCCGAAGCCGTCATCGTGTCAACCGCCCGCTCCCCCATCGGCCGCGCTTTCAAGGGCTCCCTGAAGGACCTGCGCCCGGACGACCTGACCGCCACGATCATCCAGGCGGCCCTCGCCAAGGTCCCGGAGCTCGACCCGCGGGACATCGACGACCTGATGCTCGGCTGCGGCCTGCCCGGCGGCGAGCAGGGCAACAACCTCGGCCGCATCGTCGCCGTGCAGATGGGCATGGACCACCTGCCGGGCTGCACCGTCACCCGGTACTGCTCCTCGTCCCTGCAGACCAGCCGCATGGCCCTGCACGCCATCAAGGCCGGCGAGGGCGACGTCTTCATCTCGGCCGGCGTCGAGACGGTCTCCCGGTTCGTCAAGGGCAACTCCGACAGCCTGCCCGACACGCACAACCCGTTCTTCGCCGAGGCCGAGGCCCGCACCGCCGCCGTCGCGGAGCAGGAGGGCACCACCTGGCACGACCCGCGCGAGGACGGCCTGGTCCCCGACGCCTACATCGCGATGGGCCAGACCGCCGAGAACCTGGCCCGCACCAAGGGCGTCACCCGCCAGGACATGGACGAGTTCGGCGTCCGCTCGCAGAACCTCGCCGAGGAAGCCATCAAGAACGGCTTCTGGGAGCGGGAGATCACCCCCGTCACGCTTCCCGACGGCACGGTCGTCAGCAAGGACGACGGCCCGCGCGCCGGCGTCACCCTGGAGGGCGTCTCCGGTCTGAAGCCGGTCTTCCGCCCCGACGGGCTCGTCACCGCCGGCAACTGCTGCCCGCTCAACGACGGCGCCGCCGCGGTCGTCATCATGTCCGACACCAAGGCCCGCGAGCTGGGCCTGACGCCGCTGGCCCGCATCGTCTCCACCGGCGTCTCCGGCCTCTCCCCCGAGATCATGGGCCTGGGCCCGGTCGAGGCCAGCAAGCAGGCCCTGCAGCGGGCCGGCCTCACCATCGACGACATCGACCTGGTCGAGATCAACGAGGCCTTCGCCGCCCAGGTGATCCCCTCCTACCGGGACCTCGGCATCGACCTCGACAAGCTGAACGTCAACGGCGGCGCCATCGCCGTCGGCCACCCCTTCGGCATGACCGGAGCCCGCATCACCGGCACGCTCATCAACTCCCTGCAGTGGCACGACAAGCAGTTCGGTCTGGAGACGATGTGCGTCGGCGGCGGCCAGGGCATGGCGATGGTCATCGAGCGTCTCAGCTGACACACCGTCCGTAGCGAGTCGGACACCTTACGTCAGGAAGTGGCCCAGAACCGAGGAAACCCCAAGGTTCTGGGCCTTTCTGTGATCCAATCTCCCTCATGATGTGACCTATATCGCCCCCTGGACGCATCGGTGCAGGTCAACACAGGTCAGCGCACCGGGCGACGAACCCAGCGGCCCAAAGTCATGTCCGTTTCGTGACGTTACGCACTGACAGCTGGTTAGTCCGCCCTTCAAGCTGATGTAGGAAGTCGGGGGTCGACTTTGAACCGGGAGTACGTCAGTGAGCGCCATGCCGATCGCCTTGCTGCTCACCACGGCCGCCACGGGCGCCGTGGGCGTCGCTGTCCTGCGCACCGTCCTGAAGCTCCGCCGTCAGCTCTCGGAGCTGCAGCGGCAGCTCACCGAGGACCAGGCGGCCGCGACCCGCGCCCTGCTGCCGCACGCCCGCAGCCACGCCGACGCCGAGCAGATACGTGCGGCCGTGGCCGAGGCGCTCGCCGAGGAGCGGGAGCGCGAGCTGGCCGAGGCGCGCGCCTTCTGGGCCGCCCAGGAGGCGCGTGACGCCTCGGACACGCCCTCCCTGCTCGGGCTGACCGAGACCGATCTCTTCCTGCCCCGGCAGGCGGACTTCGTGGGCCTGGAGCCGGTGTCCGAGCCGTCCGCCGAGCCCGAGGAGTTCCCCGGGGACTCCCCGGAGCTGGCCGCGGCCCGCCGTCGCCACCCCTCGCACCCGGACTTCGTCCCGGTGCAGTCGTCGGCGGTCAACGACCACGAGCGCACGGTCACCACGCTGGAGGAACTGGCCGCCGAGCGCGTCGAACTCGCCGACGTGCGCCCCGGCCCGCTCGGCACCCTCGACGTGTACGTCTTCGCCGACGGCACCACCCTGTGCATGACTCCGGGCCACCGCGACACCGCCGAACGCCTGGCGGCGGCCGTGGCGGCGGGCGAGACCCCGTACCTCCTCGGCGGCTCCGGCATCTCCGGTGCCTACACCCTCACCTTCGCCTGCGGCGAGGAGACGGTCTACATCCTGGCGGACCGGGTCATCGCGTCCCTCTGAGCCGGCGCCGCCCGCCGGCGGCGCTCAGACCCCCGCCCGCTGCCGCGCCTCCTCCACCACCCGTACCGCCTCGGCGACCTCGTCCTCACTCGTCAGCACCACGGCCAAGTCGTGTGCGGCCACGAGGACCTGATCGGCCGCCGCGAACATCCCCGCGTCCGGCATCTCACGCGGCTCCCGGGCCGGATCCTCGATCCGCTGGGCCCGCAGGGCCAACTCCCTGGCCAGCGCCAGGGCCTCGGCCGCGGCGCCCCGCTGGAGGCGACTCTGGGGCGCCGCCCGCAGCCGGTCGGCGAAGTGATCCACTGCTTGGGTCAAGGGCGTCGTATCAACCACGCGCCGAGCGTAACGCGCCGCACTGTTGCCAATACGCGAACGCTCAGGCACGGTGACGTGAAGGACCGGCTTACATCCCCTTTGCGTTCGGAGGCGCCGATGTCCCAGCTCTTCTCCGAGGAGACCCACCGCAATCTGCTCGCCCGCATCCCCCACTGCACCGGCCGGGAAGTCTCCGACTGGCTGCGCACCGTCGAAGAAGGCCCGGCACTGTTCCGCTTCGAGGAGAAGGTCAGCTGGCTCCGGCACGAGTACGACCTCGCGTACGGCCACGCGAAGGCGATCGTCCACGAGTACGACCTGAGGAGGGCGGCTCGCAAGCTGCTCTAGACGTGCGAAGGCCCCGGGCCGTGCAGCCCGGGGCCTTTCTGCGCGACCGGCGCGTGCGCTAGTCGTTGTTGGTGAAGATGGCCACCAGTCGCAGCATCTCCAGGTAGATCCACACCAGGGTCACGGTCAGGCCGAACGCGGCCAGCCAGGACTCGTTGCGCGGGGCGCCGTAGGCGATGCCGTCCTCGATCTGCTTGAAGTCGAGGGTCAGGAAGAACGCGCCGAGCACGATGGCGATGATGCCGACGAGCGCGCCGAGCGGGCCGAAGCTGCGCAGACCGCCGTTCTCGGCGACGCCGAACACGACCAGCAGCAGGTTGACCGCCATGACGACCAGGAACGCCATGGCGATGGCCATGCCGATGCGGGCGTAGCGGGCGGTGACGCGGATCCAGCCGGCCTTGTAGACGAGCAGGGTCGCGGCCGAGACCGCCATGGTTCCGAGTACCGCCTGGAACGGGGCGCCGCTCCAACGGCTGTTGTACATCTCGCTGATGACGCCGAGGAAGACGCCCTCGAACGCGGCGTACCCGAGGATCAGCGCGGGAACCGGGGTGCGCTTGAAGCTCTGGACCATCGCCAGGACGAACGCGATCAGCGCGGAACCGACGGCCAGCCCGTAGCTCGTCGTCGAGACCGGCAGCAGCGCCCAGGCGAGGACGGCGCCGACGGCGACCGTGCCGAGCGTGAGGGCCGAACGGACGACGACGTCGTCCATGGTCATCCGGTCGGTGGTGGCCGGGGCCTGCGGCGGGGCGCCGTACTGCACGCCCTGCTGGGCGTAAGGGTTCTGCGCGTAGGGGTTCTGCGCGTAGGGGTTGCCTGCGTACCCGGCCTGCGGTGCGGTGTTGAAGCCGGCGTAGCCGTTGTCGCGGCTGAACCCCCGTCGCGAGAAGACCGGGTTGCTGCTCCTCATTTCACTCCTCCATGGCCACCCTGCGCGGCCTTGGCTCAAGAGTAATGGATTGGCAAAAGACCGTCCGTAATACCTCGGGAGGATCTTTCCCTTACGGATCTTCCCTTCACCGTGCTGCGCCACACGCTACAGAGGAAACCCCGTGTACGCCTCGGCGAGGTCGGTCTCGGCCGCGCGGGAGGAGGCGATCCGTGCCAGTCGGGCCTGTTGGAGGCGGGCGTCGAAGGCCGTGGCGTCCGGGGCGGGGTGCAGCAGGGTCGTCATGTCGTAGGAGAACCGCTCGGCCTGCCAGACGCGGCGCAGGCAGGTCGCGGAGTAGGCGTCGAGGAGGTCCGAGGAGCCGGTCTCCTTCTCGTGGACGAGGGCGCGGGCGAGGGTGACGACGTCGCCGACGGCGAGGTTCAGCCCCTTGGCGCCGGTCGGCGGCACGATGTGGGCGGCGTCACCGGCGAGGAACAGCCGGCCGTGGCGCATCGGCTCGTGCACGAAGGAACGCATGGGCGTGACCGACTTCTGGGTGACCGGGCCCCGCTCCAGCCGCCAGTCGTCGTCGGTCTCGAAGCGGCGCTCCAGCTCGTCCCAGATCTGCTCGTCGCTCCACCGCCCGGCGTCCGTCCCGGCGGGGACCTGGAGGTAGAGGCGGGAGACGGACGGTGACCTCATGGACAGCAGGGCGAAGCCGCGTTCGTGGCGGGCGTAGACGAGTTCGTCGTGCGAGGGCGGGACGTCGGCGAGGATGCCGAGCCAGGCGTAGGGGTACGACCGCTCGAAGACCCGGGAGGTCCCGGCCGGGAAGGCTTCCCGGGCCACGCCCCAGAAGCCGTCGCAGCCGACGACGTGGTCGCACTCCAGCACGTCCTCGCGGCCCTGGTGCCGGAACCGGATCCGCGGCCGGTCGCCGTCCGCGCCCTCGACGGCGAACGCCTCCGCCTCGAACAGCAGCGGGCCGCCCTCCGTCAGCTGGAGCGCGATGAGGTCCTTGCAGACCTCCGTCTGGGCGTACACCCTCACCGACCGTCCGCCGGTCAGGGCAGGGAAGTCGACGCGGTGGCGGCGCCGGTCGAAGCGGAGCTCGATGCCGTCGTGGCGCAGCCCCTCCCGGTCCATCCGCTCCCCGGCCCCGGCGGCGCGCAGCACGTCGACCGTGCCCTGCTCCAGGATTCCGGCGCGCTGGCGCTGTTCGACGTAGGCGCGGTCGCGGCTCTCCAGGACGACCGAGTCGATTCCGGCGCGGTGCAGCAGCCGTGCGAGCAGCAGCCCGGCCGGGCCCGCTCCGATGATCCCGACGGTGGTGCGCATCGACTCCGCCCCTTCACAGCGATCTGAGTTCGCCTGGTGAAATTTCCTTCACCTTCCGGTGGGCGTCGAGTCTGCGCCGGGGGGCATCCGGTGTCAACGGGTGAGTAAGGGGTGGGCCGCCCGCCGGGTCCGCGGGAGGCGCTCGCGGACCCGGCGGGCGGCCGGGCGGGACGGCTGCGGGGTCAGTGGCCCGGCCAGCCGTCCAGGTGCCGGTGGAGTGTGACGGTGGGCTGGGCCTTGGCCTTCGGTGCGTGGGCCACGGCGTCGCGCAGGACCGCGGTGACCTCGCCCGCCAGGCCGTCGGCCCGCGTCCTCAGTTCGGCCGCGGGCAGCGTGGAGCGGGTCAGCGCGTCCAGCCGGCGGTGGATGTCGTCGAGCCGGTGCCGGGTGCCGGCGTCGAGGCTGAACGCGGTGGGCGTGGAGACCACGAACTGGTAGGCCCCGGCGAGGGTCTGGCAGCCGGTGCACTCCTTGTTGGCCGCGTCGCTGTAGTTGGAGGCGTTGAGGTGCGTGTGCTCCCCGGCGACGGTGACGATCTGGAAGGACAGCGCGACCGACCGGCAGTGGTCGTCGGCCGAGCAGCCCGCGGAGACGGCGTTGGCCTGGTTGCGCGCGCCGACGGCGTTCACGGTGCCGAACTGGCGGACCGTGAAGGAGTCCCTGCTCTGGGTGTGGTGCGCCCGGTCGGCATGGCTGAAGACGTGGTCGGAGGCGAACGCCGCGTGCGCGCTGCCGGTCGCCGCCTGGGCCGGGACGGTGGTGGCCACACCGGCGACCCCGGCCGCGAAGAGGCCGAGGCGCAGAGCGCGCTGGGTGAGGGGGCCGGGGCGTGCCTTGCGATGGCTGCTCATGGGATCTCCTGTGGTGTCATGAGGACTCCCTTCGGGGAGTGGACGGGACGTCAGGACGACGCCGGCGCGGGCGATTCGCCGGGCGCGGATGACGAGGGTTCGGAGGACGGCGACGCCGGCACGCTCTCCGACGGGGTCGGGGAGGCGGGCGGAGTCGGGTCCGAGGTGGTGGGCGGCGGCCCCGGCTGCGCACTGGTCCCGCCGGAGGAGGAGCCCGGCTGCCGCGGCCTGGTGCCGGTCGGCTCGCCCGGTGCTCCCGAGGCCGACGACTGCGGCGCGGAGGCGGACGCGCTCTCCGACGCCCCGGCCGACGGGCTCCCGCCAGGCGACACGGACGCCCCGGGCAGCGCCGACGGGGACGCGGAGGCGTCGCCACCGGTGCCGTACGCTCCGTCCTCGCCGTCGGCCGGGGTGGTCGTGCCCCCCGGCGCGGGCTCCCGGGTGGGCACCCCGGGCTGCAGGATCGGTGCGATCGGAGGCTTCTTCGGCAGGGGTTTCGGGGTCACCCCGGACACCCAGGCGTACGAGAGCCCGGTCAGTCCGGCGAGGGCGAGCACGCACAGCGCCAGCCGCAGCCGGGGCCGGCCGGCCGTGGCGCGTTTCGCGGCCCGGAAGAGCCGGCCGCCGATCTTCACGGACAGATAGACGACACCCGCCATCGGGCACAGCAGCATGACACTGCCGATCACCCCGACGAGTCCGGCGACGATCTGTCCGTGGGCGAACGCCGATCCGGTGCCGAGGAGTTGCTCGGTCAGCGAGCGGACCATGGTGGTGAGGATCCGGGGCAGGTTCCACAGCGCGTAGCCCATCTCGCCGACGATCAGCGGCACCATCGTCAGCACCCAGGTGGCCACGATGGTGCGCGCGGACTTCTTCAGTCCGGCGACCTCCGCGCGCGCCGCCCGGCCCTTGGCGCCCGGGACGAGGGCGAGCAGGATCGGTCTGATCTTGCCGTAGAGGTCGGGGACTCCGGCGAGGTCGCCGAGGATGTAGTAGCCGTCCAGGCGGACGGCCGGCATCAGCTGTTCCAGGATCTCGAAGTGCCCGAGGTAGACCGCGGCCAGGAAGAACTGCGCCCCCGTGGCGAAGTAGGCCCCGGCCATGGCCAGCATGAAGACGACGTTGAAGTACACCCCGCCGAGGTCGGTGCGCAGCCGCCCGGCGCGGGAGATCCGGTAGACGTCGGTGACGTCGGTGTACATCGACGGCCAGATGAGGAAGAGCCCGCAGCCGATGCAGCCGGGGCGGGCTCCGCCGTACCGGCAGGCGGAGGCATGGCCGAACTCGTGGAAGACGAGGGAGGCCACGGTGAGGCCGAAGACGATCAGGATCAGCACCGGCTGGTCCAGGACCTCCAGCACCGGTTCGATCGCCCCGAAGAAGCCGAACAGCCACACGTCCATGGCGACGGCCGCGAGCAGCACGGCGGCGACCACGGCCGGCCGGTGCAGCCAGGCCAGCGACCGCGCGATCCACGCCGTGCGCCGCTCGTCGAAGATCACCCGGTGGCCCTTGAGGGCGAGGAGCAGGTCGGAGCGCGGGGCGTCGACCTCGCCGTCCTCCTGACCCTCGGGCACGCACACGCCGAGTGGTTCGAGCTTGTTCTCCACCAGGTAGCGGACGTTCTCGCCGCTGACCTCGCGACCGAAGCGGGCGCTGACCCGGTGGGCGATCGTGTCGACGTCGCGCACACCGTCGACGGACGACGCCACCAGGTACAGCAGCCGGGACAGCTGGACGACCTGCCCGTCCCCCCGACGGGCGATGTACTTCGGGTCGGTGAAGCCCGAGCCCTGGTACTCGCCGTGCAACTGCAGCCCGGCGCTGAGCCGCGGGACGGGGCCCGTCGGCGTTCCGACGATCGGCAGAGTGCCGGTCGTCACCTGCTCGTACGTCACCGGCCAGCCCCCGGGGCCGGGCACCGGACCGGTGTCGTAGAGCGTGGGCCCGTCTCCGAGCACCGTCATATGTGGTCTCCCCCCACGTGGGCACCGCTTTCCCCCCGGAAACCGGCCGAGGGGCGGACCGCCCCGCACGCCCATGTGCGATCCGCCCCCACAGCCGTCGTCGCGGCGGTGCCGTTACTGCTTGACGGTGATCGTCTGCTGGGCCGACGACTCGGCGTCCGACCACGCGGAGTGGTCGTTCAGGGCGGCCGACTCGTTGTGGGCGTCGATGTTCGCGACGTGCTTGGTGACGTTGACCGTCTTGCCGAAGCTGAACTTCAGCCGGCCGAGGGCCTCACGGCCCGGCAGCAGCTCCGCGGACTCGCCGTCCAGCTCGCGCATGTCCATGCTCATGATGGTGTTCCTTCCTGTGGTTTCGGGTGGTGGGGCGCGAGCGTTACTGGGTGACGCTGATGGTCTGGCCGGCGCCGGAGTCGGCCACGGACCACGAGGAGTGGTCGTTCAGGGCGGCGGACTCGTTGTGGGCGTTGATGTTCGCGACGTGCTTGGTGACGTTGACCGTCTTGCCGAAGCTGAACTTCAGCCGGCCGAGGGCCTCGCGACCCGGCAGCAGCTCCGCGGACTCGGCGTCGAGCTCGTGGGCGTTCAACATGTCATTCCCCCTCGGGAAACAGGCGGTTCCGGTCGGAGAGAGTCAGGTTCCCCCCGGACTCTGTCCAACTTGGTCGGACGAGCTGTCCAACGAGATTGGACACTAGGCCCTCGCGGCACCGGTCCGCAACCCGTTCGGGGAATCACCCTTTCGGCGGCCCGCCTACCCGCCCGTAGAATCGGCGCCGACAGGGACGGTCCGGTCGAACGGCGAGCAGGAAGTGGACTTCGGTGGCCAACGCACTGCAGCAGTTGATCCGTGAGCGCCTCGACCGCAAGGGCTGGTCCTACGGCGACGTGGCGCGCCGCGGCGGCGTGCCCCGCTCCACCGTCCACCACCTGGCCACCACCGACCGGGTCGTCCGCATGCCCCAGTCGGCCACGCTGGAGGGCCTGGCGAAGGGCCTGGAACTGCCGCTCGACACGGTGCGCCGGGCCGCGGCCGAGGCCTGCGGCATCCACGTGTACGGCACCCCTTCCGGCCGGGACGCCGACGAGACGGCCGTCCGGGCCGCCGACCCCGAGGTGGACCTGCTGATCGCGAGCGTGCAGCAACTGTCGGCCGAGGACCGCCGGCATGTCGCCGCCCTGGTGGAGTCCCTGCTGGGGCGCTCCGCACAGTCGACCCCGGAGAAGTGACCGCAAACCGCCCGCTCTCCGTCGCATCGGAAAAATATCCGACTGCACCCGAATGCGGCGAGATCCCCCGCTAGTCTCTCGTCCTGCCCGAGGAGCGACAGCCGCACGTCCCCGGGCTCTTTGGGGGGAACGTGTTGTTCGTGCATGGCGGGCCGGCCACCGCGGTGGTCCGGGGTCCCGCCGGTGAATCGGTCGTCCTGCTCTCCGGCGAGCTGCCCGAGGTGCTCACCGAGGACGCGGTGACCGAGCTGATGGACCTGGCCGCCGCGATCCTGGACACGGAGGAGCTGGAGCTGTTCCACACCTGTCTGCGCACGCTGCGGGCGGGGGGCCTGCGGGCGGGCCGGCACATCCAGGTGGGGGGTGCCGTGATGACGGTGTACGAGGGGTGAGACCGCCGGCGTCGACACGGCGTCGAGAGGGAGGTGGTGCCCGGAGCCGGACTTGAACCTCGGCATCGCGCGCGAGCTGACCGAGAACCCCCGGCTGAACCTGCCCACCCTCGCTGAGCATCTGCCATGGACGGCCGAGAACATCCGCCTCCTCATGGCCGGCCGGGGCGTGCCGCCGCGCGAGCGGCACCGCAAGGAGGAGGGTGACCCGCCGGTCTGCAAGCCCAGCGAGCAGCTCCGTGACCTGCTCGCCGACTGGCACCAGGTCCTGGACGACGAGAAGAAGGCCCGCGCGGCAGTGGACGAGGCCATCGCCGACGACTTGAGGGCCAACCCGGCCCTGACCAACGCGGAGATGGCCACGCATGTGCCGTGGGCTGAGGAACAGGTGCGGCTCATCGCTCGCGCACACAACGTGCCGCGCCGCCGTAAGCGGGGCCCGGAGCACAAGCTGATCGAGGACAAGGGCCGCCCGAAGTCGGTCGTCGTCCCCTACGACTGGTACATCCAGCAGCCGGGTGCGGACCCGAGCATCGTGAAGCGGTAACGGCCGCCGGGAACGTCGAGGGGGCCGCACGCATCGCGTACGGCACCCTCGGCATGCCGGTTACAGGTGGCTGGCGACGAGCGCGATCAAGACGAGCGCGGCGGCAATGGCGACGGCCTGCCGTTCCTTCCCCTGCGCCCGCGAGCGCGGCGAGCATCGTGGTCCGGCTGGAGCGCCGGAAGCGGCCGAGGCGCTGCTGCTGGGCGATGTACTTCGCCGCGGTGATGACGTCGACGCGGAGCGCCTCGTAGGCGTCCGTCGCACGCCGTGCACGCTCGAGGGCCCCGGCGAGCGCCGCGGTTCAGTCGGGCCGACCGCACTCGTCGGCGGCGTACGGCGGCTGTTCGAGGACGTCGGTGGGGGCGTCCGGCTTGGGGGGGCGGGCGGGCAGTTCAACCTGATGCGGTGCACGCCGTTCACGTACTCGCTGGGGTGGGCGTGCGGTCGGCGCCGACAGCGACCGCGCCGCTCGCGCTCTTGCAGCGCAGCCGCGCACGCGACGTCCTGACGAAGACTCCCACCGGAACCAGCCGTGAGAGCGGGGGCGCGTACGCCTCGCAGCAACCGCCCGTTCTCCTGACGCGACCGATTCGCACCGCATATCATTGCGGCATATACCTCTCGCTTTCCGTATCTATTTCCCGGCCGCTCCCGGACAGCCTCCGGAAAAAGTGGCGGTCGGTAGGTATCAATAGTTGGCGGAAGTGAAATCACGCCTTCAAATGCGCGTAGACGCCTTCCCCGTCCGGCATTTTTCAGATAAATTACAGAGGCATAATTTCGCATATGAGGACTTCGCTTCGGAGATCCCATCTCAAGATGGTCGGCCTGCTCTCCTGGGCCGGCGCCCTGGCCATGGTCTCCCCCATGGTCCCGACGGCGGTTGCGGTGGCCGACGCTCTGGAGAGAGCGCATGCCGGTCTTGGTCCCAAGGGTGCCGTGAGTGCCGATGTCCTGCCCCGGCGCCTGATGCCCGCGGGTGACGAGCACCCCGACGCGCATGAACGCCAGACGGATGCGCTCCACGGGCCCCAGGGCGGCGACGGACACGACTCCCACGGCCCATGGCCGAGACCGCCGAAAGGGCAGCAAGGGCCACAGGGTGCCCAAGGAACGCAGGGCGCGCAGGGCGCGCAAGGCGCGACAGGAGCCCAGGGGCCTCAGGGATCGGGTACTCAGGGTGCGCCGGGGCCTCAGGGCCCTCAGGGCTTCCAGGGTTCCGCAGGGACGCAGGGGCCCACCGGAGCCCAGGGTGCCGGTGGTCCGCAGGGCTCGACAGGGGCCCAGGGTGCCGGTGGTCCGCAGGGCTCGACAGGGGCCCAGGGTGCCGGTGGTCCGCAGGGCTCGACAGGAGCGCAGGGTGCCGGTGGTCCGCAGGGCTCGACAGGGGCCCAGGGTGCCGGTGGTCCGCAGGGCTCGACAGGGGCCCAGGGTGCCGGTGGTCCGCAGGGCTCGACAGGAGCGCAGGGTGCCGGTGGTCCGCAGGGCTCGACAGGAGCGCAGGGTGCCAACGGTCCGCAGGGCTTCCAGGGCTCCACCGGCGCTCAGGGCCCCGTCGGGACGCAAGGGACGGCGGGAGCACAGGGAGATACGGGAACCCAGGGCCCACAGGGCGTTCAGGGCGCTGGTGGACCACAAGGCTCGGCAGGATCCCAGGGCGCCACTGGCGTCCAGGGAGAGGCGGGCACACCGGGTCCGCAGGGCTCTCAGGGGGCCATCGGTCAACAGGGGACCGCGGGAACTCAGGGGGCGACCGGCGCACAGGGCTCCCAGGGCTCGGTGGGACCACAGGGCACTCCGGGATCCCAGGGGGCGACCGGTGCCCAGGGCGGCGACGGTGCTCAGGGCGCTTCCGGGGCCCAGGGGGAGGCAGGGGTCGCGGGCCCGCAGGGCTTCCAGGGATCGGACGGTTCCCAGGGACCCACCGGCCCGCAGGGGTCCATGGGGGTTCAGGGAGAGGCCGGCACGACGGGCCCGCAGGGCTTCCAGGGTTCGACGGGAGCGCAGGGCTCCGCCGGTTCGCAGGGCGCGGTGGGAGCACAGGGGGATACGGGAACCCAGGGCCCGCAGGGCCATCAGGGCGCTGGTGGACCGCAAGGTTCGACAGGCGTCCAGGGCTCCACCGGAGTCCAGGGCGTGACAGGCGCTCAGGGCACACAAGGCTTCCAGGGTTCGACCGGCTCGCAGGGTATTGCGGGCCCGCAGGGGGCTACCGGGGCACAGGGCGATACCGGCGGCCAAGGGCCCCAGGGTGCGCAGGGTTCCGCTGGGAACCAGGGTTCTGCCGGCCCGCAGGGGTCCACGGGGGTTCAGGGAGAGGCCGGCACGACGGGCCCGCAGGGCTTCCAGGGTTCGACGGGAGCGCAGGGCTCCGCCGGTTCGCAGGGCGCGGTGGGAG
>NZ_JBIUBE010000006.1:91409-231404 GCF_044593395.1 Streptomyces sp. NPDC052301
CAGGGGTCCACGGGGGTTCAGGGAGAGGCCGGCACGACGGGCCCGCAGGGCTTCCAGGGTTCGACGGGAGCGCAGGGCTCCGCCGGTTCGCAGGGTTCTACCGGGGTGCAGGGGCCGCAGGGCTTCCAGGGTTCGACCGGCGCCCAGGGGACCACGGGGTCACAGGGGGACTCCGGGGTGCAGGGACCGCAGGGCTTCCAGGGATCCACCGGCGCCCAGGGCACCACCGGGTCACAGGGGCCTCAAGGCCCTTCCGGCGGTCCGCAGGGTCCGCAAGGCACAGCCGGGGCGCCGGGGCCCGCCGGTGGCCCGCAGGGGACCCAAGGAGACACCGGTGCTCAGGGACCGCAGGGGTTCCCGGGATCCACCGGTGCCCAGGGATCCACCGGTACGCAGGGTGCCACCGGGGCGCAGGGAGCGATGGGTCCGCAGGGCTTCGCCGGCCCACAGGGAACCACCGGAGCTCAGGGCGTGGGAGGCTCCCAGGGCACCCAGGGTTTCCAGGGCACCAGCGGAGCCCAGGGAGCGACAGGCGCCCAAGGCGTCACCGGAGCCCAGGGTTCTGCCGGCCCGCAAGGCACCCAGGGCTTCCAGGGCACCAACGGACCCCAAGGAACCACCGGAGCCCAAGGCGTCACCGGAGCCCAGGGTTCTGCCGGCCCCCAAGGCACCCAGGGCTTCCAGGGCACCAACGGACCCCAAGGAACCACCGGAGCCCAAGGCGTCACCGGAGCCCAAGGCAACACGGGCCCGCAAGGCACCCAAGGCTTCCAGGGCACCAGCGGAGCCCAGGGAGCGACAGGCGCCCAAGGCGTCACCGGAGCCCAGGGTTCTGCCGGCCCGCAAGGCACCCAAGGCTTCCAGGGCAGCAACGGAGCCCAAGGAACCACCGGAGCCCAAGGCGTCACCGGAGCCCAGGGTTCTGCCGGCCCCCAAGGCACCCAAGGCTTCCAGGGCACCAACGGACCCCAAGGAACCACCGGAGCCCAGGGCGCCACCGGGACACAGGGCCCGCAAGGGTTCCAGGGTTCAAGTGGCTCTCAGGGTGTTCAGGGATCTACCGGCCCGCAGGGTGCGACCGGAAGTCAGGGCCCCATGGGCACTCAGGGTGCGACAGGTGCACAGGGCACGCAAGGAGCTCAGGGGGCCGGTTCGACCGGAGCACAGAGTGTCGTGGTGTCCAGTACCCTCACTGGCGCGCAAAGCTCCACAGCCTTCAACACGGTCTCATGCCCAGCCGGCACGTATGCCACGGGTGGTGGCGCATACAACGTGCAATCGTCAAGCGGAAACGCTGTGAATTTCCAGGGGTACGCAAGACCGATCGGCTCGCCCCCCACCGGCTATCAGGAACAAGTCGGGAACGGCGTCGCCGGAGGTGTCAACACCACGGTGTACGCGATCTGCAGACCATGAAAGGAAAACACTGTTAGAGGTTCTAACAAAGACAATGGACATGCCGGTAGGTGATGAGGCAGGTGGCGAGGCCGAGGAAGGCTTCGTGGATGTCGTCGCGTCGTTCCCATCGGATGCGCAGGCGGCGGAAGCGGTGCAGCCAGGCGATGGTGCGTTCGACGACGTACCGGAAGATGCCCAGGCCGGAGCCGTGGGGTTGGCCAGTTCGGCGATGACCGGGCGGATGCCGCGCTGCCACAGTAGGCGCCGGTACTTGTCGTGGTCGTAGCCGCGGTCGGCGAACAGCATGTCGGGCCGGCGCCTGGGTCGGCCCGCGACGCCGGCCACCGCCGGGACCTTGTCGAGCAGCGGCAGCAGTCGGGTGACGTCGTTGCGGTTGCCGCCGGTCAGCCCAATGCCTCCACTGGCCCGTGTGGGTCTGGGCGCCGGCGGCGACGGCCGTGTGGTCCACGACCGTCGGCTCGCCCCAGCCGCTCGGGCGAGGCCGTGCCACTCGCGGTCCCCTGGGGCTCACTTCGTGCCTCCGTTCTCCACTGACCGGCGCGGGCCGATCAGGGCAGCGGCCAACTGGTGGCGGGCGCCGGACTGCGAGGGGTGCCGCATCTGCGCGCATCCGAGGCAGGTCCTCGGGTCTTGCTTGCGGGGGTGCGGGATCCGCGCGCCGTGCGCCGACCGGTCCGCCTCGGTGCGGCCGAAGACGACGGCCACGACCAGGAGCACGAAGCAGGCGGCCATCACGCCGAGGATCAGTGCGTCGATCACCGGGCACCTCCGCCGGGGAGGCAGACCAGCGCGCCCAGCGGTCGGGCGGTGAAGAGGTCACGCAGGTCGGCGGCGATCAGGCCGTGCTCGTCGGGCAGCGGATAGCCGGCCCCCACCTCGACGGGCACGCCGGCGTAGACGGTGACGAGCTGGGCGACGCCCTGGCGGTCGTTGTCGCGGTTGAGCGTGGAGCGGACGACGGTCCCGCCCATCACGGCGGCGCAGGCGTCGATGATCTCGCCGTTGCCCCACTCGGCGATCTGGTGGCCTTTCATGACAAGCCGGACAGGAACCACACACCTCCAGCACACGGAAGGCACGACGGGAAGAACGACGACTGCCGTGGCGTCGGCATCGGCGTCCGGCCGGTCCTTGGGCTGTGCGCGCAAGTCGCGACGCAGCACGGCCGTTGAAAAGAGTCACGACGCACACGTCCTCGAGGGGCCCTCGAAGGGCCCCTTGGTCGTCTACTGGGGAAACCGGTCACGCCACCGGTTCCGGCGCTGCTGCGGTTCATCTCCGACCACGGCCGGGTGGCCGCATCGGAGCCGTCAGGAGACGGGCTCACGCCCGTTCGCAGCCCGGTCCGGGTGCAGCCCGCAGATACGCAAGGCGTCCGCCCGAGCGGACGCGTAGGCGGCCAGGACGGCGCGCAGGCCCGTGCCGTACGCCAGGCGTACCAGAACGCGGTCGTCCGGGCGCTTGAAGCAGGAGACGATGCCGACGAGCTCGCCCGGCGTCATGACTCCATGTCCTCGGTGCCCTCGTCGTCCTCGGCGCCGAAGTCGTCCGTGCGCGGCAGGCGGACGAGCGGGCAGGGGTTGCGGTCCCGCAGCGGCGGCTCCGCCTGCACGGCCTCATTGAGGATGCTGCTCAGCAGACCGTGCAGGTTCGAGCGTCTTGGGGCTCATCAGCTTGCGCTTCGAGCCCCGCCAGACGTACGTCTGGGCCATCTTGTTCGCCCAGGCCGCCACGGTCGCCTTGGAGAAGTGCTCGGAAGACCGGATGTCGCAGTGGCCGAACGTGGCTGCAGGTACGTCTCCAGCTCCCGGTAGCAGTCCTGCCGGTAGCGCTCCTCCACGCCGGTCTTGTTCTTGATGCACTCCCGCGGGCAGTTGCTGAAGATGTAGCTCTGCTCCATTCCGGCGGCCGGGTCGATACAGCCGTCGCCCTTCACCCAGCCGGGTGGCCACTGCCGGCCGTTGTCGTTGACGGCCTGGCAGAAGATCTCAGCTGCCTCCGCGCCAGCCTCGTCCCCGTCCAACCGCACTGTCTGCTGCGGCGCCGAGCGGGAGCCGCCGAGCCCCCACTTCACCTGGTGGTTCGTGATCTCCCCGTGGGCGTTCTTCCGTGATGTCACGTACGCCATGGCGGGAGGGTACGGCACGGTGCTCCCACCGTGCTCCCAAACGGGAAACAGAAACGGCCCACTGGGCTCGTCTTCCCTGCTCAATCGCGGTGCAGGAGGTGGTGCCCGGAGCCGGACTTGAACCGGCACGCCCGCGAAGGGGCAGCGAGGTTTAAGCTCGCCGTGTCTGCATTCCACCATCCGGGCAGGCCATGGGCTCCGCTTCGAGGGTCCGAGCCTATCGGGACGCATCCCCCGAACAGCGGAACGGCGGACCGATGTTGTCTTATTTTATTGACGTCTGAGGGTGCATCAGCCCACGGAACAGGCCGTCCGCACTTGCCAATAGCGTGGCGCGACGTGAGTACGCGCGTACGTGGAATGACGGAATTTCACCTACCGAACGAGGGCGCTCCACCTGTTCTCGACAGCTTCTCGACGAAGCGGGTCTCAGGGTCGGCCGTCCTCCCCAGGTATGACACGGCGCGCCCCCGTCCGACCCGAGTCGCCCTCCGGAACCGGAACAGCGACTGACTACAGGGCCCTCGGGCGCCGGGACGATGGAACGGTCCCCATGCAACACGTCGTCCTGACAGGAGCACCGTCCCGTGACCACCACACCCACCGCCGGCCGGACCACCGCCGTGGCCGCACGCGCCACGGAGCTGTCGAAGATCTACGGGCAGGGTGAGACCCGGGTGGTCGCCCTGGACCGGGTCTCCGTCGACTTCCGGCAGGCCGAGTTCACCGCGATCATGGGCCCGTCCGGCTCCGGCAAGTCCACCCTGATGCACTGCGTGGCCGGCCTCGACACCTTCTCCTCCGGGTCGGTCAGGATCGGCGACACCGAGCTGGGGTCCCTGAAGGACAAGCAGCTCACCAGGCTCCGCCGCGACAAGATCGGCTTCATCTTCCAGGCGTTCAACCTGCTGCCGACCCTGACCGCGCTGGAGAACATCACCCTGCCGATGGACATAGCCGGCCGAAAGGCCGACAGGGCGTGGCTGGATCAGGTCATCGAGATGGTCGGCCTGTCCGGGCGGCTCAGCCACCGGCCCTCGCAGCTCTCCGGCGGCCAGCAGCAGCGCGTGGCCGTCGCCCGTGCCCTCGCCTCCAGGCCCGACATCATCTTCGGTGACGAGCCGACCGGAAACCTCGACTCGCGCTCCGGCGCCGAGGTGCTCGGCTTCCTGCGCAACTCCGTGCGCGAACTGGGCCAGACCGTCGTCATGGTGACGCACGACCCGGTGGCGGCCGCCTACGCCGACCGCGTGGTCTTCCTGGCCGACGGCCGGATCGTCGACGAGATCCACGGCCCGACGGCCGACTCCGTCCTCGACCTGATGAAGCAGTTCGACGCGAAGGGCCGTACCAGCTGATGTTCCGCACCGCCCTGCGCAACGTCCTCGCGCACAAGGCCCGGCTCCTGATGACCGTCCTCGCCGTCATGCTCGGCGTGGCCTTCGTCTCCGGGACACTCGTCTTCACCAACACCATCTCCGACGCCTACCAGAAGAGCTCCGCCAAGGGCTTCGACCGGGTCGACGTCGCCGTACAGCCCAAGTACCAGGACTCCGAGGGCGACAAGGTCGGCCGGACCGCCGACCTGACCCAGGCCATGCTCGACCGGGCCGGACACGTCCCGGGCGCCGCCTCCGCGACCGGTGTCGTCAGCGGCTTCACCGCCGTCGCCGACCAGGACGGCAAGCTGGTCGGCGGCGACTGGCAGTCCGCCGGCGGCAACTACTGGGGCACTGAGGACGCCCGGTACCCGCTGGTCAGCGGCCACGCCCCGCACGGCAGGGGCGAGGTGCTGCTCGACTCCAGGACCGCGAAGCGGGCCGGCTACCAGGTCGGCGACACCGTGCGGCTGTCCGTGAACGGCCCGGTCCTCACCCCGAAGCTCGCCGGCGTCTTCACCACCGACGACGGCAACGTGTCCGCGGGCGGCAGCCTCGCCCTGTTCGACACGCCCACCGCGCAGGCCCTGTTCGGCAAGAAGGGCACGTACGACGAGATCGACGTGAAGGCCACGGCCGGCACCAGCCAGTCCGCGCTCAAGTCCGCGCTGGACAGGGCCCTGCCCGCCCACCTGGTGGAGACCACCACCGGCAAGAAGCTCGCCGACGACCAGGCCAAGCAGATCGCCGACTCGATGAGCGGCCTGAAGCAGGCCCTGCTGGTCTTCGCCGGCATCGCGCTGTTCGTCGGCACGTTCATCATCGCCAACACCTTCACCATGCTGGTCGCCCAGCGCACCCGGGAACTGGCCCTGCTGCGCGCGGTCGGCGCCTCCCGCCGCCAGGTCACCCGCTCGGTGCTCATCGAGGCGTTCGCGGTCGGCGCGGTCGCCGGTGTGACGGGGCTCGCCGCCGGTATCGGCATCGGCGCGGGCCTGCGCTCCCTGCTCGGCTCCTTCGGCGCGAGCGTGCCCGACGGACCGCTGGTGATCAGCCCCGGCACCGTGGTCGCCGCCCTCGCGGTCGGCGTCCTCATCACCATGCTCGCCGCCTGGCTGCCCGGCCGCAGGGCCGCGAAGATCCCCCCGGTGGCGGCGATGAGCAGCGTGCACGCCAAGGCCACCACCAAGTCGCTGGTGGTGCGCAACACGCTCGGCGCGCTGTTCGCGGCGGCCGGTGTCGCCACGGTCCTCGCGGCCACCTCGATGGACGCCGACGCGGCGCAGGGCCCGATGGGCCTGGGTGCCGTCCTGCTGATCATCGGCGTGTTCATCCTGACCCCGCTGCTGTCCCGGCCGCTGATCGCGGCCGCCGCCCCGGTGCTGCGCGCCTTCGGCGTCTCGGGCAAGCTGGCCCGTCAGAACTCGGTGCGCAACCCGCGCCGCACGGCGGCCACCGCCTCCGCGCTGATGATCGGCCTGACCCTGATCACCGGCATGACGGTGATGGCGGGCAGCCTGCAGACGGCGATCGACAAGATGGCCTCCTCGGCGATCCGCGCGGACTACGTCGTCTCGATGGCCAACCGCGGCCCGCTCTCCCCCGACGTGGCGGAGAAGGTCGCCGCCGCCGACGGCGTCACCGCGAGCAGCCCGCTGCGCAACGGCGAGTCCCGGATCAACGGCGGGACCGAGTTCCTGACCGGTGTCGACGGCTCGTCCATCGGGAAGCTGACGGATCTGAAGGTGGACGACGGCGCCTTCGAGGTCGGCGGCGACCGGGTCGTCGTCGACAAGGACCGGGCGAAGGAGTACGGCTGGACGCCCGGCTCCCGCTTCACCGCGCACTTCGAGGACGGCAAGGCGCAGCGGCTGACCGTCGCCGGGATCTACGAGGGCAACGACATGATCAACGGGATCATGCTCGACAACAAGGTCCTCACCCCGCACCTGAAGGACCCGGCCGACATGCAGGTCATGGTCAAGACCGCGGACGGCGCCTCCGGTACGGCCAAGGACAGCCTGACCAAGGCCCTCGGCCGCAACCCCGCGATCAAGATCCAGGACAAGCAGGACATCTCCAACGACATCGCGAAGATGTTCACGACGATGCTGAACATGCTCTACGGCCTCCTCGGCATGGCGGTGATCGTCGCCGTCCTCGGCGTCATCAACACCCTGGCGATGTCGGTCTTCGAGCGCTCCCAGGAGATCGGCATGCTCCGCGCGATCGGCCTGGAGCGCAAGGCGGTCAAGCGGATGGTTCGCCTGGAGTCCCTGGTGATCTCCCTGTTCGGCGGGGTGCTCGGCATCGGCCTGGGCGTGTTCTTCGGCTGGGCGGCCGGTCAGCTGCTGGGCACGAAGATGCCGACGTACGAACTGGTCCTGCCCTGGGGGCGGATGGCGGTCTTCCTGCTGCTGGCGGGCACGGTCGGCGTCCTGGCCGCCCTGTGGCCGGCCCGGCGCGCGGCCCGGCTGAACATGCTGGCGGCGATCAAGGCCGAGTAGCCGTCACGGTGTACGAGGGCCCCGTTTCCGTCGCCGGAGCGGGGCCCTCGCGGTGTCAGGCGGTCCAGGTGCGGGTCCGCAGCGGGAGCCCGGAGGCGCCCGAGTCGGCGGTGCGGATCGCGAGGACCTGGTTGACGCCGATCCGGTTGCGTTCGAAGGCGAGCGCGCAGGCGGCCATGTACAACTGCCAGACGCGGGCGCGGCCGGCGCCGGCGAGGCGGACCGCGCGGCCCCAGTCGGCCTCCAGGTCGGCGACCCACCGGCGCAGGGTGCGGGCGTAGTGCTCGCGGATGGCCTCCACGTCCCGCACCTCGAACCCGGCGCGCTCCAGCTGGGTGACGGTGGTGCCGATCGGGGCGAGCTCGCCGTCCGGGAAGACGTAGGCGTCGATGAACGCGTCCACGCTGTACGCCGTCTCGTCCTGCTGCGGTCGACGGGCGATCTGGTGGTTGAGCAGCCGCCCGCCGGGCTTCAGCAGGGCGTACAGCTGGCGGGCGTACTGCAGGTAGCGTTCGGCGCCGACGTGTTCGGCCATGCCGATGGAGGAGATCGCGTCGTAGGGGCCGTCCATGACGTCCCGGTAGTCCTGGACCCTGATCTCCACCCGGTCGGTCAGCCCCTCGTCGGCGACGCGCTTACGGGCGTACGCGGCCTGCTCCTGGGACAGCGTGACCCCGACGACGCTCACGCCGTGCTCGCGGGCCGCGTGGATGGCCATGGAGCCCCAGCCGCAGCCGACGTCCAGCAGCCGCTGACCGGGGGTCAGGCCGAGCTTGGCGCTGATGAGTTCGAGCTTGTCGCGCTGGGCGGTCTCCAGCGTCCCGCCGTCCTCCCAGTAGGCGCACGAGTACACCATGGACGGGCCGAGGACGATCTCGTAGAAGTCGTTGCCGACGTCGTAGTGGTGGCTGATGGCCCGCTTGTCGGAGCGCCGGGTGTGCAGGCGCCGGCGGGGTCTGCGGACCTCCTCACGCGGCGGGGCGGGCGGGATCGGTGGTCCGGCGAGCTTCAGCAGGTCCCGGACGGCGGCCCGGACGGCGGGGTCGCGCACGGCCTCGGCCAGGCCGCGGGCGTCCTCCCCACGCTCCCACACCAGGCCCGCCATCACGTCGAGCGCGGTGTACAGATCCCCCTCGACGCCGAGGTCGCCGGCGACCCACGCGCGGGCCAGTCCCAACTCCCCCGGTTTGAAGAGCATGCGGCGCAGGGCGCGGCGGTTGCGCACGACGAGCGCCGGAGCGTCCGGCGGCCCGTCCTGCGACCCGTCCCAGGCTCGCACCCGTAGCGGGAGCGGGGCTCCCAGCAACTGCTCGGCAAGACTCCTCAGCCGCGACGCGGCGTCGGCCATGGCGCACACCTCCAAGACACGATCCCGGATGCCGGTTACCACGTAAACACCGAGAGTGGCCTCGCGCAGTCCCGCAAAGGAGTTACAACTGAGCAAAACAGTTGCACACACCATGCAAAGGGTGGCCGAGAACGAGCCGGAAACGCCGAAGGACCTCCCGCACCACGGATGGCGGGAGGTCCCTCGGATCGGTCGGTGACCGGAGGTCAGGAGGCCTTGGCCTTCTCCTCGGTCTTGGCGGCGGCGACCGGCGCCGGCTTGGCGGCCTCGTAGAACTCCTCGCGGGGGTTCTCCATGGCGCCCAGGGAGACGACCTCGCGCTTGAGGAACATGCCGAGCGTCCAGTCGGCGAAGACGCGGATCTTGCGGTTGAAGGTCGGCATCGCCATGCCGTGGTAGCCACGGTGCATGTACCAGGCGAGACGGCCCTTGAGCTTGATCTTCATCTTGCCCATGACGATCATCGCGACGCCCTTGTGCAGGCCGAGACCGGCCACCGCACCCTTGTTGGCGTGCTCGTACTCCTTCTGCGGGAAGCCCCGCATGCCGGAGACCACGTTGTCGCCGAGGACCTTGGCCTGGCGCAGCGCGTGCTGGGCGTTCGGCGGGCACCAGGCGTTCTCGTTGCCCGCCTTGCGGCCGACGAGGTCCGGGACCTGCGCGTTGTCACCGGCGGCCCAGATGTAGTCCGTGCCCTTGACCTGGAGCGTGGGCTCGCAGTCGACGTGGCCGCGGGGGCCGAGCGGCAGACCGAAGCGGGACAGGGCCGGGTTCGGCTTGACGCCGGCGGTCCACACGATCGTGTTGGAGTCGACCTCGAGGCCGTTCTTCAGCACGACGTGGCCGTCGACGCAGGAGTCCATGGAGGTGGAGAGGTAGATCTCCACACCGCGGCTCTCGAGGTGCTCCTTGCCGTACTGGCCGAGCTTGGGACCCACCTCGGGGAGGATCTTGTCGGCGGCGTCGACGAGGATGAAGCGCATGTCCTCGCGGGACACGTTCTTGTAGTACTTGGCCGCGTCGCGGGCCATGTCCTCGACCTCACCGATGGTCTCCGCGCCCGCGAAGCCACCGCCGATGAAGACGAAGGTGAGCGCCTTGCGGCGGATCTCCTCGTCGTTGGTCGAGTCGGCCTTGTCCAGCTGCTCGAGGACGTGGTTGCGCAGGCCGATGGACTCCTCGATGCCCTTCATGCCGATGCCCTGCTCGGCGAGGCCGGGGATCGGGAAGGTGCGGGAGACCGCGCCCATCGCGATGACCAGGTAGTCGAAGGGCAGCTCGTACGCCTCGCCCACCAGCGGGGCGATCGTGGCGACCTTGCGGTCCTGGTCGATGGTGGTGACCCGGCCGGTGAGGACCTCCGCCTTCGGCAGCACGCGTCGCAGCGGGACGACGACGTGGCGAGGGGAGATGTTGCCGGCGGCGGCTTCGGGCAGGAAGGGCTGGTAGGTCATGTACGACCGGGGGTCGACGACCGTGACGGTCGCCTCGCCGTAGCGCATCTTCTTGAGAATGCGCCGAGCTGCGTACAGGCCTACGTACCCACCGCCTACTACGAGGATCCTGGGACGCTCCGTGGTGCTCATGCCATCGAGTATCCACCCGCCCGGCAGGGGTCGCTCGTGCGCCCCTTCACAAGGTCTGACAGGCCCTGTGCTACACTCCGCGACCCGCGTGACGCAGGTCATGCGACGAAGCGGAACCAGGAAGCGGTTCGTCCCGTTGTCAATGCCGCGTGAGCTGCCTCTCCGGCTCGCCGGGGCATCCGTGAGGCTCCCGGAACAGACCCGGAACACCTTCCGCCGAGGCACCCTCACGCACCCTATCTGAACGTGTTCAAACGCCGGTTGGGTCCCCGAAAGGCCCAACCGGCCCCTTGCGGACACCCCGCGGGGGCCATTTCCTTGTGAAGAACTTCACGAACTTTTCCGCCAAGGCATTGACGAGGGGCCCCGCAGGGCCCCTCGAAGACGCTCAAACGTTATCCGACCTGCTCAGCCGATGGCTACCGGCAAGTAACAAAAGAGAGCTACGCCACCGACCACGCGATGCCGTCCAGGATGTCGTGCTCGCTGACGACGACCTCCTCGGCGCCGATCCGCTCCATGATCGCGAGCAGCACCAGAGCACCCGCCCCGATGACGTCGACCCGGCCGGGGTGCATGGACGGTACGGCCGCGCGCTCGGCGTGCGTGGAGCGCAGCAGCCACTCGGTGATGTCGCGGACCCGGTCGTGGGAGATCCGGGAGTGGTGGATGCGCGCGGAGTCGTACTCGGGCAGCTCCTGGGCGATCGCGGAGACCGTGGTGACCGAGCCCGCCAGGCCGACCAGGGTGTGCGCCTCGCGCAGCGGGACGGTCTCCTCGGCGAGGTCCAGGGCGGCCTCGATGTCGGCCCTCATCGCGGCGATCTGCTCCTCGGTGGGCGGGTCGCTCACCTTGCCGTCGTGCACCAGGTGCCGTTCGGTCATCCGCACGCAGCCGACGTCCACGGAACGCGCGGCCCGTACGTGCTCCTCGCCGACGACGAACTCGGTGGAGCCGCCGCCGATGTCCACCACCAGGTAGGGCTTGGCCAGGTCGCCCACCCGTCGCCCACCACCACCCTCAGTCGAAGGGCGCTGCGCGCCCCCCTGGTTGTGTCCGGCGAGCTCCCGGGTGGCACCCGTGAAGGAGAACTCCGCCTCCTGGTCGCCGGTGATGACCTCGGGCTCGACCCCGAGGATGTCGAGCACACCGCGCACGAAGTCGTCGCGGTTCTCGGCGTCGCGGGAGGCGGAGGTGGCGACGAAGCGGAGGCGCTCGGCGCCGTGCTCCTTGATGATCTCGGCGTACTCGCGGCAGGCGGCGAAGGTGCGCTCCAGCGCCTCGGGCGCCAGCCGGCCGGTGCGGTCGACGCCCTGGCCGAGCCGCACGATCGTCATCCGCCGGTCGAGGTCGACGAGTTCACCCGTGTCCGGGTCTGCGTCGGCGACCAGCAGTCGGATGGAGTTGGTGCCGCAGTCGATGGCGGCGACGCGTGTCATTCGTCGTCCTCCTGAAGGGGCCCGGCGGCGAAGTGGCCGCTGCCGTCCTCTGCCGTCTCCGCCTGCCGGCCCGCACCGCACGGCGCTCCGGGCGGCGTCACGCACGGGCCCTTGGCCCACCACTCCGGCAGCATCGCGACGGCCTCGTCGCCGAGCGGGTTCACGCCCGGCCCGGCGGCCAGCGAGTGGGCCACGAGGACGTGCAGGCACTTCACCCGGTCCGGCATGCCGCCCGCGCTCGGGAAGCCCTCCAGGACCTCGATCTCGTCCCGGCGGCGGATGTAGTCCTCGTGCGCGGCCCGGTAGGCCGCGGCCAGCTCGGGGTCGCTCTGCAGACGCTCCGTCATCTCCTTCATGACGCCGTTCGCCTCCAGCGTGCCGATCGCCGAGGCGGCGCGCGGGCACGTCAGGTAGTACGTCGTCGGGAAGGGGGTGCCGTCGGGCAGCCGGGGCGCCGTCTCCACGACGTCGGGCTGACCGCAGGGGCAGCGGTGCGCGATGGCCCGCAGGCCCCGCGGCGGGCGGCCGAGCTGCTGCTTGAAGGCCTCGACGTCCGCGTCGGTGGGCTCGGTGCGCGGAGTGGGCGGCGGGGGCGTTTCCATGACTGCTTTCAGAGTGGCTTTCTCGGAGTGGCTTGTGAAGGACCGACGGGGGTCGCCGGGATCACTGGTCGGAGGCGTCGGACTTGTCGACGCCGTCCCAGACGTTCGCGTACCAGGGCCGGTGGGCGGCCCGGAGGTCGGTGCGGGACTGCTTGGCCGCGCCCGGATCGACGACCACGTACCCGGTCTCGCCGGGCATGACGTAGTGCAGCCGGCGGCGGATCTGCTGTTCGGCGTAGGCGTCGTCCTGCCAGCGCGCCTTGAGGTCACGCAGCTGTTCGACACGCCTGCGGGCCTGCTCCTGCTGTTGCTGGAGGTCGGAGATCTCGGCGCGCTGGGAGACGTACTGCCGCATCGGGTAGGCGAGCGCCACGATCATCGAGCACAGCACCAGGGCGAGCAGCGCCGCGCGGCCGGTGAGCCGGGAGCGGCGGGCCTGCCGCTTGGTCTGGGAGCGGTAGACCCGGGCCGCCGTCTGCTCGCCGAGCAGCCGCAGCCTGGTCGCGGTGGAGAAACGGTCCCGGTCCTTCACGGCCATCCTGGCTTCCCGCCTCCCCTTGCCTGTGCTTCACACGTGCGTACGTCCCCGGACACGGTACGGGACCGGGTACGGGGACGTACGGACGACTGGCTAAGACTTGGCCCGGGTCGGCTCAGCCCTTGGAGATCCCGACGTTCCCCTTGAAGCGCGGGAAGGCGCTGCGGCCGGCGTACACCGCGGCGTCGTCGAGGATCTCCTCGATGCGCAGCAGCTGGTTGTACTTGGCGACGCGCTCGGAGCGGGCCGGGGCGCCGGTCTTGATCTGGCCGCAGTTGGTGGCGACGGCCAGGTCGGCGATGGTGACGTCCTCGGTCTCGCCGGAGCGGTGGGACATCATGCACTTGAAGCCGTTGCGCTGGGCCAGCTCGACGGCGTCCAGGGTCTCGGTGAGCGAACCGATCTGGTTGACCTTCACCAGCAGGGCGTTGGCGGTGCCCTCCTCGATGCCGCGGGCGAGGCGCTCGGGGTTGGTGACGAACAGGTCGTCGCCGACCAGCTGGACCTTGTCGCCGAGCTTGTCGGTGATGACCTTCCAGCCGGCCCAGTCGTCCTCGAACAGCGGGTCCTCGATGGAGACGAGCGGGTAGGCCGCCACGAGCTCCTCGTAGTACTCCGTCATCTCGGCGGCGGAGCGCTCCTTGCCCTCGAAGAGGTACTTGCCGTCCTTGTAGAACTCGGAGGCGGCGACGTCGAGCGCGAGGGCGATCTGCTCGCCGGGCGCGTAGCCGGCCTCCTTGATGGCCTCGAGGATGAGGTCGAGGGCCTCGCGGTTGGAGCCGAGGTTCGGGGCGAAGCCGCCCTCGTCGCCGAGGCCGGTGGACAGGCCGCGGCCCTTCAGCACCTTCTTGAGGGTGTGGTAGACCTCGGTGCCCCAGCGCAGCGCCTCGGAGAAGGACTCCGCGCCGATCGGAGCGATCATGAACTCCTGGATGTCCACGTTGGAGTCCGCGTGCGAGCCGCCGTTGAGGATGTTCATCATCGGCACCGGCAGCAGGTGCGCGTTCGGGCCGCCCAGGTAGCGGAAGAGCGGGAGGTCGCTGGCCTCGGAGGCGGCGTGGGCGACGGCGAGCGAGACGCCGAGGATGGCGTTGGCGCCGAGGGAGCCCTTGTTGTCGGTGGCGTCCAGGTCGAACATGGCCTGGTCGATCAGGCGCTGCTCGGTGGCGTCGTAGCCGACCAGCTCCGGGCCGATCTGCTCGATGACGGCGAGGACGGCCTTCTCGACACCCTTGCCCTGGTAGCGGTTCGGGTCGCCGTCGCGGAGCTCGATGGCCTCGAAGGCGCCGGTGGAGGCGCCGGACGGGACGGCGGCACGACCCGTGCTGCCGTCGTCGAGGCCGACCTCGACCTCGACCGTGGGGTTGCCTCGGGAGTCCAGGATTTCCCGGGCTACGACGACGTCGATGGACGGCACGAGCATCTCCTTCTTGGGATGTGACGCTGGAAGTGCGGGGCGGTGCGCCTTGCGGCGGTGCCTTGCGACTAGAGCCTAACCGTCCGAGGGCCATCGGCCAGCCGACCGACCGGCCCGTGGACAGGGAAGGACAGAGAGACGGTACCCATTGTTCATGGACGGAACAAAGGGGCCCCCGGATGAGCCGCCGCTGAAGAATGGGCAAACAAAAACCCCGCCCCGGCGCGTACGGGGGAGACGCGCCGGGGCGGGGAGCCCGTGGGGGACGGGGGTGGCCCTCACGAGGCCTCCAGGTTGGGGGACGAGGCCGTGAGGGCCCCGGGGCAGGGCCGTGGGCCGCTCGTCACTTCAGGTGCAGCTGCTGGCCCGGGTAGATGAGGTTCGCGTCCTCGACGATGTCCTTGTTCAGCTCGAAGAGCTTCTTCCAGCCGCCCTGGACGTGGTGCTTCACGGCGATGGTGCTGAGGGTGTCGCCCTTGACCACCTTGTACTCGCCGTCGCCCTTCTTGACCTTCTTGCCGGTCGGGGTGGTGACGGTCTTGCTCGCCGACGGGGCCGTCCGCTCGGTGGAGCGGGTGGCGGCCTGCTGGTCGGTGGAGCGGGTGGTGCTGCTCGGCGCGGTGCTCTTCGAGGAGGTGCTGGGCGCGGAGCCGTTGTAGGCGGCGCCGGACAGGCCCGTGCCGCAGACCGGCCAGGCACCCTTGCCCTGCGCGGCGAGGACCTTCTCGGCGACGGTGATCTGCTGCGCCTTGGTGGCCTGGTCGGCCCGCGGGGCGTAGGCGGTGCCGCCGTACGCGGCCCAGGTGGAGGCGGAGAACTGCAGACCGCCGTAGTAGCCGTTGCCGGTGTTGATGGACCAGTTGCCGCCGGACTCGCACCGGGCGACCGCGTCCCACTCGGAGGCGGTGGCGGCGGAGGCGTTGCCGGCCGCCATCAGCGGGGCGGCGACGGCGGCGCCGGTGACACCGGCCAGCGCGACGGCGCGGACGGCCTTGGACGGACGACGGTGCTTGCCCTTGCCGGAAAACAGCATGGATCGATCCCCTCACCGACGCCTGCGAGGTGAGCTGTCGGGTTCGGGCCGGTTGAGTTGCCCGGCCGCGCTCCCGCTCTCGCGAGGCGCGGCTTCACCCCTAGCCGGAACCAGCTCAACTGCTGGGCCCGGCGCCTACCTTGGGTCCCCCGCTCCTGCCTACGGCGCTTGACGCGACGACTGTTCCCGGGCAGCCGCTGGCAGGATTCGGCGTTGCGGCAGCCGGGGCTCGCGGTGACGAGCGGCCTCGACCGTAGACAGGCGATCGACGGAAATTCAAAGACGATCAGGGCTTCTGAGACTCATCCCACACTTTCACCAAACCGGACATCAGTGACCAAGTGGGACGTCAACTCCCCCCGCTTTTCGCCCGATCAGGACCCGACTTCCAGGGTCTGACCGGCGGCGATACGGTCCGGGTCGGCACCGATGGCCTTCTTGTTGTGGGCGTAGAGCGCGCGCCATCCGCCGTCGACGTCAAGGGAGTCGGCGATGGAGGCGAGGGAGTCGCCCTCGCGGACCGTGTAGGTGTCCGGCCGACGGGACGCGTGACGACCAGAAGAGGGGTCCTCCTGACCGTTTGTCACGCTTTCGTCCGCACTCTCGCCCCGGTGGCGGCCACCACTGCCGAGAGCACCGGTGTCGACGAGACTCCAGGAGCCGGTGGGCTGCTGGGAATTGTCCGATTCGTCGTTACCGGGATCGACCGTGGGGGAGCTTTCGGCCCCCTGCGGGTTCCCGGTGCCCTTTGAGGTGGACTTGTCGGACTTGGGCGTGTCGGTGCCGTGCGAGCCGCTGGAGGTGCCGGGGTCCGTGGCGGCGTCCCCGCCCTGGCCGGGAGTCGGCGTGGCGCTCGAGTCGGAGGAGTCCTCGGAGTGCGAGGAGCCCTGCGAGGAGCCGGAGTTGGAGTCGGAACGGGAAGGGGACGAGGAGCCCGGATCCGGCAGACCGGACGAGTCGGAGTTCCCGGCGGAGCCGGAGGAGTCACCGGCACCGCCGGTGTCCCCGGAGCCCCCGACGCCGGTGTCGACGTCGACCGGCCCGGAGTCCGAGGTCAGCCCGGCGAGCAGGGCGCAGGTCGCCCAGGGCTTGGTGCCCTGGTCGGCGACGATCTTCTCGGCCACGGCGATCTGCTGCGACCGGCTGGCCCGGTCGGCGCTCTCGGCGTACTGGGTGCCGCCGTACTTGTCCCAGTCGGCCTGCGAGATCTGCAGACCGCCGTAGTAGCCGTTGCCGGTGTCGGCGCTCCAGGAGCCGCCGCTCTCGCACTCGGCCACCTTGTCCCATGTGGTGCCGTCGGCCGCGTTGGCACTCGCGGCGCCGAGGAGCGGGATGGCGATGGCGGAGCCGGTCACGCCGGCCGCGACGAGGAGTGCCGGAGCCTGACGGGGGCGACGGTGACGACCGTTCCCGGAGAGCATGCGGAAACCTTTCGTGCGACGGCAGGACGGCGCGACGGATGATGCCTGCGCCGCGCTGATGGGTGAACGTATCGGCACACGATCACTTGTCACAAGTTCATGCCGCACAGATCACGTGAAGATCACAGAGCTGAACGTCCGGCGTGTCTACGCTCGTACCCCTCTGTCGGGGGCCGGAGCGAACTCCACGGGCAGGGTGCGCAGGCCCCGCATGATGAGGCCGCCGCGCCAGCGCAGCTCGGCCGGATCGACGGCGAGCCGCAGGTCGGGCAGGCGGGTGAGCAGGGTGGCGAGCGCGGTCTGGCCCTCCAGCCGCGCGAGCGGCGCGCCGAGGCAGTAGTGGATGCCGTGGCCGTACCCGAGGTGCTGGTTGTCCCGACGGCCGAGGTCGAGGACGTCCGGGTCGGCGAACCGCGCCGGGTCGCGGTCGGCAGCCGCGAGGACGACGAGCACCGGGTCCCCGGGGGCGATGTCCTGCCCGCCGAGGGCGAGCGGCTCGGTGGCGAACCGCCATGTGGCCAGCTCCACCGGGCCGTCGTAGCGGAGCAGTTCCTCGACGCCCGTCTCCAGCAGCTCCCTCTCCTGCCGCGCCAGCGACTCCTGCAGGCGCCGGCGCTGCTCGGGGTGGGTGAGCAGCGCGTAGGTGCCGTTGCCGATCAGGTTCACGGTGGTCTCGAAACCGGCGAACAGCAGGATGAAGGCCATGGCGGCGGCCTCGTTCTCGGTGAGGTGCTCGCCGTGGTCCGAGGCGCGGATGAGGCCGGAGATGAGGTCCTCGCCCGGCAGGGGCTCGGCGGGCAGCGCCGCCCGCTTCTTGTGGATCAGCTCGGCGAGGTAGCCGCGCATCTTCTTCACCGACCGGGCGACCCCGCCCCGGGGCCCTCCCCCGTGCCGGATCATCATCCCCGCCCAGTCCCGGAAGTCGTCCTGGTCCTCGCGCGGGACGCCGAGCAGGTCGCAGATGGCGTAGATGGGCAGCGGGAAGGCGAACTCATGGATGAGGTCGGCGGAGCCGCGGGCCGCGAAGCCGTCGATGAGGTGGTCGGTCAGCTCCTGCACCCGGGACGCGAACTCGGCGACCCGGCGCGGTGTGAACGCCTTGCTGACCAACCGGCGCAGCCGGGTGTGGTCCGGCGGGTCGATGTTCAGCAGATGCGTCATCAGCTCGGCCTTGCGCTCGCCCGGAATGCCGGTCTTGCCCTTGGCGTGCGCGGGCTCGTCGTGATGCGCCGGGTTCTTGCTCAGCCGCTGGTCCGCGAGGGCCTGGCGGGCGTCCGCGTACCGGGTGACCAGCCAGGCCTCCACCCCGCTGGGCAACCGCGTCCGGTGCACGGGCGCGTGCTCGCGCAGCCAGGCGTAGGCGGGGTAAGGATCGGTGGCGAACTCCCAGGTGAACAGGGCGGGCGCGGGGTCGGGGGCCGTCGGGGGGTGGGGCTGCTCGGTCACCCCTCGACGGTATCCGTCCCGCCGGGGACCGCCGCGTCGGCCCTACTCCCCCGGCGTCCCTTCCGGTCTGTCTTCCGGCGTCTCTTCGGGCACGTCCTCCGCCTTTTCCTCCGGCGTCCCCCCGGGCAGTCCCTCCGCCGCCCGTATCCCGTCCCGGTACGCCCGTGCCGCCGCCCGCAGGGCCGCCTCCGGGTCGACGCCGGCCGCCTCGGCGTGGACCGCCAGCGCGAGCAGCTCGTAGCCGATGCCCTCGCCCTGGGGGAGGGGGACGTCCAGGCCCGCCGTACGCACGCGGGAGGCGAGCTTGGCGGCGAGGGCCAGACCGGGCTGGCCGAGCGGGACGCCCTCGGTGACCGAGCTGCGCCGCTTCTCCTCGGCCTTGGTGCGCAGCCAGTGCTCCTTGACGTCCTCCGGTGTCTCCGCCTCCTCGTCGCCGAAGACGTGCGGGTGGCGGTGGATCAGCTTGGCGACGATGCCGCCGGCCACGTCGTCGACGGAGAACGGCGCGTCCGGGTCCTCCTCTGCGATCCGGGAGTGGAAGACGACCTGGAGGAGGACGTCGCCCAGCTCCTCCCGCAGCTCCGTGCGGTCGCCGGCCTCGATCGCCTCGACCAGCTCGTAGGCCTCCTCGATGCCGTACTTGGCCAGGCCCTGGTGCGTCTGCCGGGAGGACCACGGGCACTCGGCGCGGATGCGGTCCATGACCTGCACGAGGTCCAGGAGGCGGGCGCCGGGCAGGTCGTAGGAGGCGGGCAGCAGCTCCAGCTCCGGCATGGCGACGCGGCCGGAGCCGGCCAGCCGGGCCAGGCCGTCGGTGAGCACCGGCTCTCCCTCACCCGTCGCCACGACCACCACGGTCCGCCCGCCGGCGCAGGCGTCGACCAGCTCCTGCGCGCCGGGGGACGCCTGCTCCACGGCTATTCCGGCCTCCCGCAGGTACGGCAGCTGCGGATGCGCGCCGTCCGCGCACAGCACGGCGTCGGCGGCGCGCAGGGCCTGCCAGGCGGGCCAGGACAGCAGGCCGGGGGCGACGCGGTGGCTGGTGGTGAGCAGGACGATGCGGCCGGGGCCGGCCGGGGCGGTGGCGTGCTCCGGGCCGGTGGGTTCGGGGCTGGTTGCGTTCACGATTCGAACGTAACGCACGGCGGGAGGGAGCGGTTTCGGTTGTCCACAGGGTCGAGGGGATCTTGCGATCGTATGACTGACGGCCGGCCGTCGGCCCTCGCGGTGCGCCGATGCCGCCCTTCGCCGTGCCCGGCCGTCGGCCCTCGTCGTGCCCCGGTGCCGTCCTACGCCGTCGCCGGCTGCCCGCCCGCCGCCGACGTGACCTCGCGCACCCAGGGCGTCCTGGCGTCCACCCGACTGCTCTTCTGCACGTCCCAGGAGCCGTAGCGCGGGTTGAGGTCGACGTGGAGTTCCTGGGACGCCTTGGACAGGGCCTTCCAGAAGGCGGGCTGGGTGGTGTCGGTGCCGAGCTTCGCCGCCAGCTTCTGCGCCTCCAGCTGGAGCCGGAGGTTGTCGTCCAGACGGGCCGGGGCGATGCCGTACTTCTGCAGCCAGGTGGTCTCCAGCCCCTTGGCGCCGCCGGCCTGCTGCTCCAGGCCCGTCCGCATCTGCTGGATCTCCCTGCGGGTGACCGCGATGCCCTCGTCCTGCGCGGCGCGGTGCAGCACCCGGTCGAGGACCATGTTGTGCAGGGTGTCGCGGGTGAGGCTGCCGGTGGAGGCCAGGACCTGCTGGTACTGGGTGTCGTCGGGGACCGCGGCCCGCTGTGCCCTGCGGACCTCGTCGACCCGGTCCTGCAGCTGGGCGACGCTGATCCGGTGCCCTCCGACGAGGGCCGCCGCGCCCGGGTGCGCATCGTTACCGCAGGCGGTCAGGAGGGGTGCCGCGGCGGCGATCGCGGCGGTGAGGACGAGCGCGGTGCGACGGCGGCGGTGCAAGGAAACCTCCAGGGGGAGATTGTGCGACGGTGCACAAGGTCTTGCGATGATCGATGGTAGGCAGTGGGCAGGCCGTGGCCAACCCATTCGACCAACGATTCGCGCGCGCTTCGGGCACCGCCGCGCCTCCGCCCGGATCAGCCGGTGATCGCCACCGGCGCGTCCCACGCGTCACGGTCGACGGTGAGCGTGACACCGCCGTGCGACTCCTTGCTGTTGACCATGTACTGATGGCCGCGGCTGTGGCCGGTGAACTGGGTGGAGCCCCACGGCCAGTCCGCCGTCGTTGTGTTGTTCTTGTCCCACAGCGCGTACCAGAGGTTGCCCGGCAGGTCCGTCTTGTCCTTGGCGGTGGCGACGGCCTTGGCGCTGGAGCTGCTGAAGCCGTAGTAGCCGGCCCGGTACGTCTTGGCGTGCAGTCCCTTGTCGAAGGCGCGCACGTACGTCAGCACGGCGTCGTTGCACGACGTGTTCGTGGTGTCGTACGCCTCCATGTCGAGGTAGACGGCGCTGCCCGCCTTCATGCCCAGGGCGGAGGCCCTGGCCACGGCGTCGGCGGCGTCCTGCGCGCCGAGGGAGGCGGCGGTGGAGGAGGTCAGCTTCTCCGGGTTGGAACCGGACTGGCAGGGCGGCTGCGCGCCGACGTAGAGCGGGATGAGCTTCCAGCCGAGGGAACTGACCGACTTCACCCAGGAGGCGGTGAGGTTGGGCTGGGCGCAGCCCCGGTTCTTGCCGCCCACGTAGACGGCGGCGGCACCGTAGAACCCGGTGTGCCAGGCCTTCATCGTGGACAGCGAGGGCGCGGTGCAGGTGTCGAACGCGCGCCCGGTGAAGGTCTTCTGGGCGGGCCAGGAGGTGGCCGCCATGGAGGTCTGGGCGGCGATCCCGCCGCCGGCGACGACGGCCGCACCCGCCACCGCCCACGTGATGTATCTGCGCTTCTTCGACTGCCGATGGCCGGCCATGTTCCCCACCCCGATGTGTGTGCGAGACCCGCACGGAAGATCACCGCGATCTCCGACAGCCGCACATCTAACCACGCACCTGTCCGAGCCACTGCAGGGTGCGCCGGATGTCCGCCGCGAGCGGGTGCCCCGGTCCGTGCACCCGCTCCACGTCCATCAGCAGCCGCGCGAGCGTGTCGTGGGCGGCCGGCCGGTCGCCGAGGGCGAGCAGCAGATGGCCGATGCGCCGGCGCACGTCGTGGGCGAGCTGCGGGTCGCCGGAGACGTACTGGTTCTCGTAGTACGGCAGCAGCGCCCGGTACTCGGCCAGCGCCGCCGCCGGTTCGCCCAGCTGCTCCAGGCACTGCGCGGCCTCGTAGCGGAAGCGCAGGGACTGCGGGTCGGCCTGGCCCGCCTCGGCGGCGCGCTCGTCGGCGAGACGGCGCAGTTCGGGCAGCGCGCGCCGGTACTGACCGTCGTCCATGAGGGTCGCCGCGTACTGCTTGCGCAGGGTGCGGACCACCGGGGACTGCGCGCCGTGCTGTTCGGCCGCCGCGGGCAGGATCGCGCCCAGGATGTCCACGGCCTGTGTGATGCGACCCTCCCCCAGCAGACGCTTGACCTCGTCCACCGCGGCGGCCACGTCGGGCTTCTCGGCCACCGGCGGCGCCGGCGCGACGGGGGCGGGCTGGGGCGCGGGGGTCCGCGCGCGGTCCGGCCAGGGGGCGTGCGGGCGGAGGAAGGGGCGCGTGGGGTCCAGGGGCGCCCCGGTGGGCATGCCACGCGCGGGCAGGAGCAGCGCCAGGTCCTCGTACACCTCCTGCGCGGAGGCCGGCCGGTGCTGCGGATCCTTGGCGAGCAGCCGCAGCACCAGGGTCTCCAGCGCCTCGGGGACCTCGGGGCGGATCCGGCGCACGGGCAGCGGAGGCTCGTACAGATGCCGGTGCAGCACGCCGAGGGCCGTGGAGCCCACGAACGGCACGTCCCCGCTGAGCAGTTCGTGCAGCAGCACACCGAGCGCGTACAGGTCGGTGTACGGGCCGACCGCGCCGCCCATCGCCTGCTCGGGCGCCATGTAGGCGGGCGAGCCGATGGGTGAGCCGGTGTGGGTGAGGCGCGTGGTGTCGGTGTCCATGACGGATGCCACGCCGAGGTCGAGGACGGTGACCGTGCCGTCCTGCTTCACCATCACATTGCGCGGCTTGAGGTCACGGTGGACGATCGGCACGGCGTGCACGGCGCTCAGCACGGCGCACAGTTGCGCGGCGACCGCGACCGCCCACTGCCACGGGTACGGGTCGTGCTCGGCGAGATGGTCGGACAGGTCGGCGCCGTCCACGTACTGCATGACGAGGAACAGCTCCTCGCCCTCGCTGCCCGCGTCGTGCACCGTCACCAGACCGGGATGGTCCACCTGCGCGGTCACCCGGCACTCGCGCACGAACCGGCGGCGCAGCTCGTCCGCCTCCTGGCCCGCCACCTTGTCGGGACGCAGCAGCTTCACCGCCACGCGCCGGTCCAGCCGCTGGTCGTACGCAGTCCACACCTGGCCCATGCCGCCCTGGCCGATGAGCGTGGACAGTTCGTAACGGCCGGCGACGACACGCCCCGTCGCCACGGTCACCGTCCGCCCTGGCTGTCGTCACGGCCGTCGTGCTTGCGCAGGTAGTCGCTCAGCTCATCCAGTTCGGCACGGACCTGGTCGATGCGGGCGGGCGCCGGGCGCTGGGGCGGCGGGGTGGTCGGCGGGACGGTCGGCGGGTGCTGGGGCACCGGGGTGTGCGGCATCGGGGGCCGCACGGGCACGGGGGTCTGCCTCATGGCCGTCGCGGTGAACGGCGACGGGGGCTGCGGATAGCCGTACGCGGGCGCCGCCGGGCCGCCCGGGTACGCCGGCCGGAGGCGGTGGAAGTGCCGGATGTCGGCCGCGAGGTAGTAGGCGACGGCGGCGACCAGCGTGCCCAGCAGCAGCGTCAGGCCCAGGTATCCCCCGGCGGTGTGGATCTCGTCGCCCGGCTCGCTGCCCAGCAGCACGATGCTGAGGATGTCGGCCGCCAGCACCGCCACGAACAGGCCCCAGTCCAGCGACCTGCGGGTGACGACGGCCAGCCGCAGCAGCACCACCCAGGTCAGGAAGCCGAGGCTGAGGAAGCCGACCGCCACGAACAGCACGCGCAGGAAGACCAGCCATCCCTGGTGCGGCGGCTGCTTCACCGGCTGTGCGTAGCCGTGGCCTTGCATGACTGCTCCTGATGCCTGAAATGGGCGCAGCTGTCCGCCCGATGTGCTCCGGTCCGACCACACCGCTCGTGCCATGGTCGCTCCGAGCATATGGCCCGCCACGGACGAACGGTCAGGGATGTACCGAACCGTTGTCGGGGCCGGGCCGTCAGCCGGGGGCCACCGTGCCGTCGGTGAGGCCGTCGTACATCCCGCGCACGAGGTGCTCCCCGAGCCGGCTCGCGTGGCGCAGCGCCCGCTCGAACTCGGCGAGGGCCCGGAAGCGCGCGCCGTAGCGCCGTTGGTCGTCCAGCGGGAGCCGGGGCAGCTGGAGCCGGCGCACGTCCAGGCGGGTCGCGGTGGAGGCGTAGCTGCTGGCCTGACGGTTGTTGGCGGTCCCGCGCAGGAAGCCGGCGAGGAACCACGGGTCGAGCGCCGTGCGATCGGGGCGCAGCAGCACGAGGTTGCGCCCCAGGGCGGCGCCGCCGGTCGCCTCGTCGATCACGCGTGCCACCGAGCCCCCGCCGAGCACCGGTACGACGACGTCGCCCGGCTCGGTCAGCACGGCCTCCTCCTCGCTCTCGGGCAGGGTGCCCGACGGCGCCGCGCCGGCGAGCACGTCGTGGTCGGTGAGCACGGGCACGCGCGCGTGGCCGCCGTTCCCGCCGGTGCGCATCACCAGCGCGCCCCCGCGCGCGAGTTCACCGACGGTGGTGAGCGGCCAGCGCGCGGGCGGTGCCGGGGCGGCGGGGGGCGGGGTGAGCTCGGCGGTCAGGCGCAGGGTCGCGCCGAGACGCTCGCGCACCGCCGTGAGCTGCTCGGCTCCGTCGGCCACGGCGGGTGGCAGATGGCGGGCGGGCGCGAGGTCCACGTCGTCGTCGAGCAGTTCGATGACCGGCACGGAACGGGCGAGCCCCGGCCGTTCCTCCAGCCGCCCGGCCCGCTCGAAGGCACGCCAGGCGTCCAGGGCGGCCTGACGCACCGCGTCCCAGTCCGGTCCGCCACGCCCCTCCCCCGCGAACGACCCCGTGTCCACGAGCAGCACCTCGGGCGTCACCGGGGTCCGGTCCGGCCGGCGCAACACCCACACGTGCAGCGGGATGTTGTACGGCGGTGCCGCCCCGACCGGCAGCGCGACCACGGCCCTGAGCGCGCCCCGGCGCAGCAGGTCGGCGCGGATCCGGCGCCCGGAGCGCCGGGAGGCCGTGGCCGGCGGCATGAGCAGCACGGCGGTGCCGCCGTCGGCCAGCCGGGCCAGCGCGTGCTGCACCCAGGCCAGTTCGGACTCGGTGCGCGCCGGGAAGCCGTACTCCCAGCGGGCGTCGTAGGCGAGTTCGTCGTGGCCCCAGTTGCGCTCGTTGAACGGCGGATGGCACAGCACCGCGTCGGCCCGCAGCTCCGGGTGGGCGTCGGCGCGCAGGGTGTCACCGGCGGCGCCGCGCACGGTGGCCCGCGAGTGCAGCGCGAGCCGCAGCGCGGTGAGCGCGGCGAGGTCGGGGGCGCTGTCCTGGGCGTACAGCTCCTGCTCGGGGCGGGTGTCCACGGCCCGCAGCAGGGCGCCGGTGCCGCAGGCCGGGTCCAGGACGGTGCGGGCCGGACCGGCGAGGTCGGCCATCAGACCGGCGAGTTCGGCCGGGGTGAGCGTGTACTGGCGCGAGTTGGCGTCCAGGTGCCGGCCCAGCAGGAACTCGAAGGCCTGCCGCGCCCCGGTCTCGGCGGCCAGCTCGGCGGCGCCGCGCAGAAGGGGGACGGAGGGGAGCAGCTGGGGGCCGGTGGGGGTGCGGAGGGCACGGGGCGCGGGGGAGGTCGGCGAGATGAGGGTCGGCGCGGGTCCGGTCGGCGCGGGAGCCGTATGAGCGGCCGGGGCGCTGTGAACAGCGGGTGAGGCGTTCACAGCAGGCGGAGTCGGTGCGGTGTTCACACGCGACGGCCCGGGGGTGGAGTCTTCGTTCACAGCGGGCGCCGCGGAGGCGTCGTTCACACGCCGTGGCGCCGGAGTCGTGTTCACAGCGGTCCCGAAGCGCGGCCGCAGCACCTGCTCCAGCTCCCCCGGGAGGATCGCGGCCAGGCGCTCGTCGGAGCCGGCGCTCGCGTCGAGCCAGACCGGGGGGCGCTCATGGATGAGCAGCAGTACGCAGCCCGCGTGCACCAGGGCGGTCAGCGGGCCCTCGGGGTGGCCCACGAGCTGCTGCCAGACGCGTTCGCGCAGCGGGACCTCGGCGAGCTTGCCCTGCTTGCGCAGCCAGGCCTCGACCTCGGCGAGGGCGAAGGACGGGCTGGTCTCGGTGCCCCCGACCGGTTTGGGGAAGTCGGCGTGCCGGCGACGCCAGTTGCTCACGGCGGCCCGGCCCACGCCGGCGAGCCGGGCGATACCGGCGGCGGTCACCTCTGTCGCGTTGTCCTGCACCGGCCTGGCTCCCCTCGTCCCGTGTGTGGCGCCGAGCATACCGGCGTACACAAGATCCATGCATTCACGGACGTGTACACAGTCGATTCTGTGAACCGTGTTGACTCGGTTCACAGGCTCTGGTCTTATTGACCCAGCGAACGAGCGGCCGCCGAGGGGAGGCCGCCTTCTGGGGAGGGATTCGCCATGGGCATGAAGGCCAAGATCGCGCTGGGCGCCGTCGTGGGGATCGTCGTCATCGGTGCGGTGTCCGCGAACGCCGGCAGCAACGGCAAGGACAGCGGTTCCGGCAGCGGCAAGGGCTCGTCCGCGTCCGCCGAGCACACGTCCGGCAAGAAGGGCTCGGGGGACGCCCGGGCCGCCGGGAAGAAGAAGGCCGCCCTCGCCGGCGACGGCGAGTACCAGGTCGGCTCGGACGTGAAGCCCGGCACCTACCGCACCACCGGCAACACCGATGACATGTGCTACTGGGAGCGCGCCAAGGACGCCAAGGGCGAGCTGAACTCGCTGCTCGCCAACGACAACGTCACCGGCACGAGCTACGTGACCGTCAAGGCCACCGACAAGATCTTCAAGTCCAGCGGCTGCAAGGACTGGGAGGCCGTCGACCCCAAGGCGAAGGGCACGCCCGCCTCCTCGATGGACGGTGACGGCGGCATGTACGAGGTCGGCACGGACATCGCGCCGGGCACGTACCGGTCGACCGGCAACACCGACGACTCCTGCTACTGGGAGCGCACCAAGAACGCCGAGCACGGGCTGGACTCGATCATCGCCAACAACAACGTGAAGGGCACGGCCGTCGTCACCATCGGCCCGGGCGACGCCTACTTCAAGACCACCGGCTGCGGCGACTGGAAGAAGGCGGCCTGAGCCGACCCCCTCTCCGCACGCGCCCCCGTGCCCCCTGACACCCCCCCCCACCCCAGTTTCCCCGTACCACCCACCTTTTGAAGGACTGTCATGCGTCTGTCGCCCCGTGCCGCCACCCTGCTCGCCGTCGCGGCACTTCCCCTGGCCCTCACCGCCTGCTCCTCCGGTTCCCCCTCCCACTCCGGCGGCGCGAGCGCCAAGCCGGCCGAGGCGAAGGACCTGAACGCGGGTCTTCCCACCGGTGCACAGCTGAAGAAGGCGCTGGCGCCCGCGTCGGCGTTCCCGTCCGGGCTCACCCTCGAGGCCGACGGTTCCGCGGACAGCGGCAGCACGTTCGTCCCCCCGTCCACCCGGAAGACCACGAAGCCGGACTGCACCCGGCTGGAGACCACGTCCTGGATCCAGGTGACCGGCTACAAGGGGGGCGTGTCGTTCGCGCAGAACGACTACGCGAACAAGAGCGAGGAGGTGGCCCAGGAGGTCGACGCCTTCCGGGGCACCACGGCGGCCGACGTGATGAAGGCCGTGCAGTCCGTCGCCCACGAGTGCGCCACGTACACGGACACCGACGCGCACGCCAAGGTGAAGCTCACGGGCGCGTCGACGCCGGGACTCGGTGACGAGGCCTACACGATGACGCTGACGAGCGGCTACTGGGAGAACGGCACCACGCTGATCGCGGCTCGTTCCGGCAAGTCCGTGATCACCGTGCTGTCCACGGCGGGCGGCGACAACGGTGCCGCGTCGGCGAAGAAGGTGACGACGCGGATCCTGGACTCCCTGAAGGAGCTGAAGTCCGCCTGACCGACGGGGGCCGGCGCGAGGCCGGCGGGCCGGCGCACCTCAAGGGTGCGTGAGCCTGCCGGCCCCGTCGGCGTTCACAGCGCGTGCCGCATCCAGACGTTGGGTTCGACGTAGACGGCGTACCCGCGCTCCGGTTCGCAGCGGACCGGGACCAGGGCGCCGGGCACCTCGACGTCCCCGGCGGTGTCGAAGGGCAGCCCGGTCCAGCGGCGCCACTCCTCCAGCGAGGCGCCCACGGTCATGGAGGCCGGGGCGATGGAGTCGATGCGCGCGCCGGCGCGGGCGTGGACGCGCAGCCACGGGTCCGCGGGCAGTCCGTCGGGGCGTGTCCGGTGGACGTACTCGGCGATCGGGGTGTGCGGTTCGCGGTGCTTGGCGCTGGGCCGGACCGGCGCGACGACCTCGCGGAAACCGCGGGCGCGGGCACCCGCCCGCATGGCCGAGAGCATGACGGCGGACAGGCCGTGACCCTGGGCGTGCGGGGCGATGGTGACGGACACCGCGCTCACCGTGTCCGGGCGGGTGCCGTGGCGCAGGTCGGCGAAGGCCCAGAGCAGGATCTGGTCCCAGCCGCGCGCGGGCAGGACGCCCCGGCCGTCGAGGCCGAGGGCGAAGGGCACGCTGAAGGCGTGGGCGACGATCTCACCGTGCGCGTCCTCGGCGAACAGTGCGTACTCCGGCAGTTCGCTCGCGATACGGCCGTAGTGGGCGGTGCCCACGGGGTCGTTGGTCACGAACTCGGGCCATGTGTCGGCCATCTCGAACACCGCCCGCAGCCGGTCGGGCCGCTCGGCGACGCTGCTCACCTGGACGTCCATGGCGGCCACGGTAGACGGCGGGCGTATTGCCGCGCCAGCGATTCGGCCGGCGGTTCCACCTTTCCCACCAGCGGTTTTCCGTGGTCCGTCGGCGCTCTCACCGCGCCCGGAAGCGCCCTGGGGCCTCGGTCGGGTTGCCGCCCGTGGGGAGCTTCTGGTTCGGGCAGCCGGTGAGGACCTTCTTCATGGCGGCCTTCTCGGCGGCGCTCACCCACAGGCCGTACTTCTTCTTCACCGCCACCTGGGCGGCGACGTAGGTGCAGCGGTAGGCCTTGTCGGGCGGCAGCCAGGTGGCCGTGTCGCCGTCGCCCTTGCCGCGGTTGGTGCTCGCGTCGACCGCGAGGAGGTTGAGGGGGTCGTTGGCGAGCGCTATCCGCTTGCCGGGGTCCCAGTACTTGGCGCCCTTCTGCCAGGCGTCGGAGAGGGCGACGACGTGGTCGATGTCGACCTGGCTGCGACCGCGCCGGTAGGTGATCTCCTTGCCGGAGTAGGGGTCGGGGTCCAGCAGGCCGTAGGAGACCTTGCAGGTGCCGCCGGTGAACTTCACGTCCTTCAGGTCCCGTTTGAGGATGTCGTCGCGGGTGTCGCAGGAGTTGGAGTCGGTGTCCGCCCAGGCGGTGCCGAACCGGGCCCGGGAGTAGCCGGTCTTCGGCGCGCGTCCCTTGACGGTCAGCGAGTCGGCGGCGGACAGGGCCGCGCCGCCGCCCGTCCGGCCGGGGCCGGAGGCCCCCTTGTCCTGCTCGGCCTTGCAGCCGGCCACGGCGACCAGCACGGCCACCGCGGCGACCGCCCCGCCCCTCAGACGCGTCACGGTGCGCCCCCTCGCTCACCCAGGACCGCCCTCACGCAGGGGCGGATCGTTCCGCCTCCACGGTAACCGCCGTCTCCGGCCCAGCAGATGGGGCCTCATGCGAGCATTACGGGGCAAAGCGGGGCACGGCTGGGGGCATTCGGTGCTCGGCGAGGGGAGCGAGCGGGGCGGGCTGCTGCGCCCGCTCACTCCTTGCCGTGCACGCCGCTCGGACACGTCACTCGTTCACGTTGCTCGGACACGTCACTCGTTCACGTTGCTCGTACGCGCCCTCGTTCACGTTGCTCGTACGCGCCCCCGGGGGCTTACGAGCCCAGGACGGAGGCGAGGAACTCGCCGACCCAGCCCAGCAGTTCACGTCCGACCAGAGGCTTGCCGCCGACCTTCGCCGGCTTCGGCCGCGGGACGAGGAGCTGGTGCGCGGCCGGCTTGATGACCGTGCCCGGGTACAGGCGCTTGACGCGCAGTTCCTGCGACTCACGCAACTCCACCGGCGCGAAGCGGATGTTGGTGCCCTGGAGGACGATCTCGCCGACGCCGCACGCGCGCGCCAGCATGCGCAGCCCGGCCACCAGCAGCAGGTTCTCCACCGGCTCGGGCAGCTTGCCGTAGCGGTCGGTGAGCTCCTCGCGGACGGCCTTGATGTCCTCTTCCGAGTTGGCGGAGGCGATGGCCCGGTAGGCCTGCAGACGCAGCCGCTCGCCGGGCGCGTAGTCGTGCGGGACGTGCGCGTCGACCGGCAGCTCGATCTTGACCTCGAGGGGCTGCTCCTCCTCGATCTCGCCGGTCTCCAGCTGGCGCCGGTAGTCGGCGACGGCCTCGCCGACCATGCGGACGTACAGGTCGAAGCCGACGCCCGCGATGTGCCCGGACTGCTCGCCGCCGAGCAGGTTGCCCGCGCCGCGGATCTCCAGATCCTTCATCGCGACGTACATGCCGGCGCCCATCTCGGTGTGCTGGGCGATGGTGGCCAGACGCTCGTGCGCGGTCTCCGTCAGCGGCTTCTCCGGCGGGTAAAGGAAGTAGGCGTAACCGCGCTCGCGGCCCCGGCCGACCCGGCCGCGCAGCTGGTGCAGCTGGGACAGGCCGAAGTTGTCGCCGCGCTCCACGATCAGCGTGTTGGCGTTGGAGATGTCGATGCCGGACTCGACGATCGTGGTGGACACGAGCACGTCGAACTTCTTCTCCCAGAAGTCGACGACGACCTGCTCCAGCGCCGACTCCGACATCTGTCCGTGGGCCGTCGCGATGCGCGCCTCGGGGACGATCTCGCGCAGCCGGGCCGCCGCGCGGTCGATGGACTCGACGCGGTTGTGGATGTAGAAGACCTGGCCCTCGCGCAGCAGTTCGCGGCGGATGGCGGCGCCGATCTGCTTCTCCTCGTACGGCCCGACGAAGGTGAGCACCGGGTGGCGCTCCTCCGGAGGCGTGGTGATCGTGGACATCTCGCGGATGCCGGTGACCGCCATCTCCAGGGTGCGCGGGATCGGGGTGGCGGACATCGTCAGCACGTCGACGTTGGCGCGGAGCTTCTTCAGCTGCTCCTTGTGCTCGACGCCGAAGCGCTGCTCCTCGTCGACGATGACCAGGCCCAGGTCCTTGAACTTGGTCTCGGAGGAGAACAGGCGGTGGGTGCCGATGACGACGTCGACCGCGCCGTCCTTCAGGCCCTCCAGGACGGCCTTGGCCTCGGTGTCGGTCTGGAAACGGGACAGCGCCTTCACGCTCACCGGGAACTGCCCGTACCGCTCGGAGAACGTGCCGAAGTGCTGCTGCACCAGCAGGGTCGTGGGGACGAGGACGGCGACCTGCTTGCCGTCCTGTACCGCCTTGAAGGCGGCCCGTACGGCGATCTCGGTCTTGCCGTAGCCGACGTCGCCGCAGATCAGGCGGTCCATCGGGACCGACTTCTCCATGTCCTCCTTGACCTCGGCGATGGTGGTCAGCTGGTCGGGGGTCTCCGCGTAGGGGAAGGCGTCCTCCAGCTCGCGCTGCCAGGGGGTGTCGGAGCCGAAGGCGTGGCCGGGGGCGGCCATGCGGGCGCTGTAGAGCTTGATCAGGTCGGCGGCGATCTCCTTGACCGCCTTCTTGGCGCGCGCCTTGGTCTTCGTCCAGTCGGCGCCGCCCAGCCGGTGCAGGGTGGGGGCCTCGCCGCCGACGTACTTGGTGATCTGCTCCAGCTGGTCGGTCGGGATGTAGAGGCGGTCGCCGGGCTGGCCGCGCTTGGCGGGCGCGTACTCCACGACGAGGTACTCGCGGGTGGCGCCCTGCACGGTGCGCTGGACCATCTCGATGTAGCGGCCGACGCCGTGCTGTTCGTGGACGATGTAGTCGCCCGACTCCAGGGTGAGCGGGTCGATGGTCTTGCGGCGGCGGGCCGGCATCCGGGCGCCGTCGCGGGTGGCGGTGCGCTGGCCGGAGAGGTCGGTCTCGGTGAGCACGGCCAGCTTGAGCGCCGGGTCGACGAAGCCGTACTCGATGCAGCCGCAGGAGACGTGCACGACGGAGGGGCTCAGCTCGCCGAGGTCGGCGTCCAGGCGGGCCGCGATGCCCTCGTTGCCGAGCACCTCGACGGTGCGGGCGGCGGGGCCGTGCCCCTCGGTGACGAACACCGCGCGCCAGCCGTCGGCGAGCCAGCCCTTGGTGTCGGCGAGGGCCCGCGCGGTGTCGCCGCGGTAGGTCTCGGGCGCGTGCATGCCGAGCTTGAGGGTGTCCGCCTCCAGTTCGAGGTCGGCCGCGAACGGCGACACCGACCACCACATCATGTCCAGCTCGCGCGCGCGGTCGCGGACGTCGGCGATGGACCACAGGGAGGCGGCACCGACGTCGATCGGGGCCTCGCCGCCGCCGGCGGTGGCCGCCCAGGACGCCTGCAGGAACTCCTGGCTGGTGGCGACGAGGTCCGCGGCGCGGGTGCGGACCCGCTCCGGGTCGCAGACGACGGTCATCGCGCCCTTGGGCAGCACGTCGAGGAGCAGTTCCATGTCGTCGACCAGGACGGGGGCGAGGGACTCCATGCCCTCCACCGCGATGCCCTCGGCGATCTTGTTCAGGAGTTCGCCCAGCTCCGGGTGTGCCTCGGCGAGGGCACGTGCGCGGGCGCGGACGTCGTCCGTCAGCAGCAGCTCGCGGCACGGCGGTGCCCACAGGCCGTGCTCGGCGACCTCCAGGGAGCGCTGGTCGGCGACCTTGAAGTAGCGGATCTCCTCGATGTCGTCGCCCCAGAACTCGATGCGCAGGGGGTGTTCCTCGGTGGGCGGGAAGACGTCCAGGATGCCGCCGCGCACGGCGAACTCGCCGCGCTTCTCGACGAGCTCCACGCGCGCGTACGCCGCTGCCGCGAGGGCCTCCACGACATCGTTCAGGTCGGCGGTGCGGCCGGTTCTCAGGGACACCGGCTCCAGGTCGCCGAGGCCCTTGACCTGCGGCTGCAGCACGGACCGTACGGGGGCCACGACGATGGAGACCGGGCCGGTCTCGGGGTCGTCGGCGCTCGGGTGGGCGAGGCGGCGCAGGACGGCGAGGCGGCGGCCCACGGTGTCGCTGCGCGGGCTGAGCCGCTCGTGCGGCAGCGTCTCCCAGGAGGGGTACTCGACGACGCCCTCTTCGGGCAGCAGGGAGCGCAGGGCGGCGGCCAGGTCCTCGGCCTCGCGGCCCGTGGCGGTGACCGCGAGCACCGGGCGGCCGGCCTCGCGCGCCAGGGCGGCGAGCGCGAGGGGGCGGGCCGCCGGGGGGCCGACGAGGTCGACGTGCATGCGGTTGCCGTCCGCGGCCGCCGTGATCGCTTCCGCGAGGGCGGGGTCCTTGACGACGGCGTCGAGCAGACCGTGCAGGCTCATGAGGGCTTCCATCCCGTGGAGGGGCAACGCAAACCGCCCGACACGTCGCACGGGCCGGGGCTGCCAGCCTACGACGCCGACGGCGCCCGTGCCGCGCCGCCCGCTCGGCCGGTGCCCCTGGACGGTGTCACCGCTGGACCCTGTCACCGCCGTCGAAGCTGACGGTCACGCCGCGGCCCGGTTCGACCGCGACGAGCAGGGGCGAGCCGAAGGCCTGGGCGATCCGTTCCAGCAACGGAAATGCAGGCATACATTTCCCGTGTTCCAGCCGGGAAATCGCCGCCTGGGTTAGACCGGAAAGTTCCGCGAGCCGGCTCTGTGTCATTACGGTTCTTCCGCGCCGTTCGTGCACGGCTCGCCCCAGCGTTTTTTCCAGTCTTTCGTCCGGAATTCTCCTGCGCTCGGCGCGGCCAAGTCCCCCCCCCGTTGATGACGCACTGCCACTCCCGGATCGCTCGACATCCACGAACCTCGGAACACACGTACGCCCGGAGAGTAGCCGGAGTTCGGCCGCGGCCGACGTCCACTTGAGCAAGACCTGAGCTTCTCCTCATACCTGTCGACCGTCGCCTGGACCAGCCCGGCCCGGCGTATAGCGAGACTGGCATAAAGCGGCCTTGTTGAGAGATATAGCCAGGTCAGACGACCGGATCAATATATTCCGCATTTCTCGACGCACAGGTCGACAGGAAGTCGATTGCCCCTCCTGGCACGGACATGCCATCGTTGCGCCACCTCGACCGGAAAGGGAAAGCAACCTTGACCAAGTTGCGTGCCACATTGACCGGAATTGCCCTTTCGGGCGCTCTTCTCGCCACGGGGGCGGCGCCCGCTCTGGCGGATTCCGCGCCTACCGGGACCGTTTCCCACTCGGCGACCTCCGCCGTGAGCAAGGCGCAGAAGCTCGCCAAACTCAAGTCCCTCACCCTCGATTCAAACGCCTCGTCGCAGAAGTGGAGCGAAGCGCTCACTCTGCACCTTCAGCACAAGAAGGCGATCGAGCAGTACAAATTCAACTGGCACACGGATTACTGCACCTACTCTCCGGACACGCTGCCCGGCGGCTACACGTTCAAGTGGGGCTGCTACCGCCACGACTTCGGATACCGCAACTACAAGAGCCTCGTGGGCAACTACTACTTCAAGAGGGACCACAAGCTCCGCATCGACAAGGCCCTCCTGAGGGACCTGAAGGGTGCGTGCAACTGGAAGCCCTGGGCCGACCCGTACCCGCCGGCGCAGCGGAAGCAGCTGAAGAACGCCTGCCTCAAGACCGCTCAGAAGTACTACGACGCGGTTCGCGCCGCCGGCTGATCCACCGGGATCCACACCGCCGGCCGTGACCGGGGGCGAGCACGCGGACGGCGGGGCAGCGGAGTTGATCTCCGCGCCCCGCCGTTCCCCCGCGACCCCCGTACGCGGTGGTCGTCGGCCGTACGGCCGCTAGTCCGTCGCGATGGCGTTCAGCACGTTCATCCGCGCCGCCCGGAACGCCGGCACCAGGGCCGCGAGCAGGCCCACGAAGGCCGAGCCGACGAAGACCCCGGTGATCGTCGGCCAGGGGATCTCCAGGACCTTCATGCCCTCCAGGGCGAGGAGCTTCTGCGCGGTCGCGCCCCAGCCCATGCCCAGGCCGAGCCCCAGCAGCGCACCGAACACGGCGATGACCACCGACTCCAGCCTGATCATGCGGCGCATCTGGCGCCGGGAGAGGCCGAGGGCCCGCATGAGGCCGATCTCCCGGGTCCGCTCCACCACCGACAGTGCCAGGGTGTTGACCACGCCCAGGACCGCGACCACGATCGCGAGAGCGAGCAGGCCGTACACCATGTCGAGCAGCTGCCCGATCTGGTTGCGCAGGTCCTTCTTGTAGTCGGACCGGTCCATGACCGTCACCGACGGGTCCTCGGCCACCGCCTTCTTGAGCGCGGCATAGACCTGGTGCTCGTCACCGCTGTGCCCGGCGAGCACCCCGATGTCCAACGGCATCCGGCCCGCGGGGACGTACCTGCCGACCGTGGTGATGGCGGTGTACATCTTCCCCTTGTCGATCGAGGTGTCGTCCGAGGTCACGGCGGCCACCCGGAGCCGGGCGGCGTGTCCCCCGTCGAAGGCGACCTTCAGGGTGTCGCCGACCTTGACGCCGTTCTCGCGGGCGAAGTCCGACCCGACGGACATCGCGTCGCGCCCGTAGGCGGCGGACAGGCGGCCCGAGACGGTCGTGCGGCGCACGTCCTGCGGGTAGGCGGGGTCGGTGGCGAACAGTTTCTGCCGGTGGGTACTGCCGTTCGGCAGGGTCAGCTCGGCGGGCATCTCCCTGAGGCGGGAGAAGTGGGTGAGACCGGGAGTGTCCCGGACCGCCTCCACCGTCGCCGGCGTGAGGGGCTTGCTGCCGCCGTCCGCCTCGACGATGAAGTCGGCACCGACCGACTTGTCCAGCTCGTCGGTGGCCGAGGCCACCATCGAGGACCCCACGACCGACAGACAGGCCACCAGGGCCAGGCCGATCATCAGCGCCGCGCCGGTGGCGCCGGTGCGGCGCGGGTTGCGCAGCGCGTTGCGCTCGGCCATCCGGCCGACCGGACCGAAGATCCGCAGCATGACCGCGCCGAGGACGCGCACCAGGCCGGCGGCGAGCAGGGGGCCGACGGCGATGAAGCCGGTCAGGGTCAGCACCACGCCCAGGCCCAGCCACGCCGAGCCGTCCTTGGCCTGGTCGGTGGTGGCGGCGAGGTGCAGACTCCAGCCGCCGGCACCGGTCAGGACCAGGCCGATCAGGACCCGCACGACACCTGACCTCGCGTCGGCGGGGGTGCCCGCGTCGCGCAGGGCGGCCATCGGCGAGATCTTGCCGGCACGCCGGGCCGGCAGATAGGCCGCCAGGACGGTGACGACCACGCCGAGGAGCAGACCGAGGGCCGGGGTGGTCCAGGCGACGGTCAGATCGTCGGTGGACAGATGCATGCCCATGGTGCCCATGAGCTTCATCAGGCCGACCGCGATGCCGACCCCCGCGCCGACACCGAGGGCGGACCCGATCACGCCGAGCAGCAGTGCCTCGACGAGCACGGACCGGTTGACCTGCTTGCGGGAGGAGCCGATGGCGCGCATCAGGCCGATCTCGCGGGTGCGCTGGGCGACCAGCATGGAGAAGGTGTTGACGATCAGGAAGATGCCCACGAGGAAGGCGATCCCGGCGAAGCCGAGCATCGCGTACTTCATGACGTTCAGGAAGCTCTGGACGCTCTTCTGGTTGGCGTCGGCGACCTCCTTGGCGGTCTGCACCTTGTAGCCGTGGCCGAGGGCGGCGGTGACGTTCTCCTTCAGCCGCGCGTCGGTCACGCCGGGGGCGGCGGTGACGTTCACGTCGGTGTAGACGCCGGTCCTGCCGATCAGGGTCTGCTGGGCGGTCTTCGTGTCCAGGTAGAAGACCGCCGCGCCGGGGTTGGTGACCTTGAAGGCGGCGATGCCGGACACGCGCGCGTGGTGCGTGCCGACGACCGAGATCATGCCGATCTCGGAGCCGATCTTCAGGTGGTGCTTGTCGGCGGTGTCCTCGTCGACCATGACCTGGTCCGGGCCCTTGGGCGCCGTACCGGTGGTGATCTCCATGGTGCGGGCGTCGTTGCCGTTCCAGCTGCCGACGATGGTGGGCGCGCCGCTGCTCGGCGACAGCTTGTCCTTCTTGGCGTCGACGACGGTCACCGAGGTGGAGAACACCGTGCCCTCGGCCTTGCGCACGCCCCGCGCCCCGCGGACCTCGCCGAGGACGGAGGCCGGCATGACCGGCGGCTTGCCGGTGCGGGAGGTGGTCTGGCCGGTGTCGGAGGCGCCCTTGGCGCTGACCGTCACGTCCGAGGCGGTGGCCTGGAACAGCTTGTCGAAGGTGGTGTTCATCGTGTCGGTGAACACGAGGGTGCCGCACACGAAGGCGACGGACAGCAGGACCGCGATCGCCGAGAGCGCCATGCGGCCCTTGTGCGCGAAGAAATTGCGCATCGAGGTCTTCAGCACGGTCATGAGGTGCGCCCCCGGGCATCGAAGTCCTTCATGCGGTCCAGGACCTGATCGGCCGTCGGGTTGTACATCTCGTCGACGATGCGGCCGTCTGCGAGGTAGAGCACGCGGTCGGCGTACGAGGCGGCCACCGGGTCGTGCGTGACCATCACGATGGTCTGGCCGAGGTCGTCGACCGAGCGGCGCAGGAAGCCCAGCACCTCCGCACCCGCGCGCGAGTCGAGGTTTCCGGTCGGCTCGTCCCCGAAGATGATCTCCGGCCGGGCGGCGAGGGCACGGGCCACGGCGACGCGCTGCTGCTGGCCGCCGGAGAGCTGGGTCGGCCGGTGCTTGAGGCGTCCGGCGAGCCCGACGGTCTCCACCACCCGGTCCAGCCACTCCCGGTCCGGCTTACGACCCGCGATGTCCATGGGCAGCGTGATGTTCTCGATCGCGTTCAGCGTCGGCAGCAGGTTGAACGCCTGGAAGATGAAGCCGATCCGGTCCCGGCGCAGCTGGGTGAGCTTCTTGTCCTTCAGGCCGGTGATCTCGGTCTCGTCCAGGTGGATCTGACCGCCGGTCACGGTGTCGAGGCCGGCGAGGCAGTGCATCAGCGTGGACTTGCCGGACCCCGAGGGGCCCATGATGGCGGTGAACTGACCACGCATGATGTCCACGTCGACGTGGTCCAGGGCGACGACACGGGTCTCGCCGGAGCCGTACGCCTTCACGACCTGCCGCGCCCGCGCGGCAACGGCCGTACGCCCTCCAGTGCCCCCGTGCCTGGGAATGGTCACAGCCGAAGTCACGGTATGTCTCCTATGTCGGTTGGCAAGTCGTGGATGTCGCCCCGGTGTGCCGGGGTGTCGTCCTGGGTACGTCGATGAGTCTCGCGGCCGGCGGGGGTGCCGCGCGCTGGTGCGGAGCCCCCTCTTTCCGGGGGGAAAACCCCACCCCGCCGGTTCCGGCAGCCGCCCCCTGCGGCGTGAAGCCAGGTTAGGGAGCGCACCCGGCCCGGCTCGTCCTCCGCCGGGACGAACCCTCCCCGAGCCGTAGTACGGAGACACCCCCAGGGGAGGTCCACCCCGGGGTGGAGCCGTTCTCGGGGCCGGCTCCACCCCCGGGTGCGGACAGCCTCCACCCTCCCGTCGCGTCAGGTGCAAGCAGGCGCCGCGTGACAAGCTGTCGTACCGGACATGCATGCAAGGGGCACGGGCAGCTGCCGGCGGTGGGGACGGGGAGGGGATTTCCGGTGGGAAGTACGACACCCGCGATACGCAACGGGACCGCGCAAGGCACCGGGCCCCGCCGGCGGGGCGCGGTCGTCGCCGCCCTGATGCTCGCCATGGCGCTGGCGGCGCTGGACGCCACCATCGTCTCCACCGCCGTACCGCAGATCGTCGGCGACCTCGGCGGGTTCTCCGTCTTCTCCTGGCTGTTCTCCGGCTATCTGCTCGCCGTCACGGTCACCCTCCCCGTCTACGGCAAGCTCTCCGACACCTTCGGCCGCAAGCCGGTACTGGTGGTGGGCGCGTTCGTGTTCCTGCTGGGCTCGCTGCTGTGCGCGGTGGCCTGGAACATGGGCGCGCTGATCGCGTTCCGGATCGTGCAGGGTCTCGGCGGCGGGGCGCTGCAGGGGACGGTGCAGACGCTGGCCGCGGATCTGTATCCGCTCTCGGAGCGCCCGAAGATCCAGGCCAGGCTGTCCACGGTGTGGGCGGTGTCGGCGGTGGCCGGTCCGGGGCTCGGCGGGGTGCTCGCCGCGTACGCCGACTGGCGCTGGATCTTCCTGGTCAACCTGCCGATCGGCGCCGCCGCCCTGTGGCTGGTCGTCCGTCATCTGCACGAGCCCGTGCGGGAGCGCACGGCACGCACGCGCGTGGACTGGGCCGGCGCGCTCGCGGTGTTCGCGTGCGGCGGGGTGCTGCTGACCGCGCTGGTGCAGGGCGGGGTGGCCTGGCCGTGGCTGTCGGCGCCGTCGCTGGCCCTGTTCGGTGCGGGACTGGCGCTGGCCGGTGTCGTGGTGTGGGTGGAGCTGCGGGCCGCGGAGCCGATCATCCCGGGCTGGGTGTGGCGGCGCCGGACGAACGCGGCGGTCAATCTGGCGCTCGGCGCGCTGGGGCTGCTGATGGTGGCGCCGAGCGTGTTCCTGCCGACCTACGCGCAGTCGGTGCTCGGACTCGCGCCCGCGGCCGCCGGGCTGGTGCTGTGCGTGTGGACGCTGACCTGGTCGGGGTCGGCTGCGCTCAGCCAGCACGTCTACCGGCGCATCGGCTTCCGGGACACCGCGCTGATCGGCATCGGGTCGGGGGCCCTGGTCCTGCTGGCCTTCCCTTTCCTGCCGTATCCCGGGTCCTGGTGGCAGCCGATGCTGCTGATGCTGGCGCTGGGCGGGGCGCTCGGCCTGTTCCAGCTGCCGCTGATCATCGGGGTGCAGTCGACGGTGGGCTGGTCGGAGCGGGGCACCACGACCGCGTCCGTCCTGTTCTGCCGGCAGACCGGCCAGACCCTGGGCGCGGCCCTGTTCGGCGCCGTCGCCAACGGCGTCCTGGCCGCGCGGCTGGGCGGCGCGGGCGATCTGGACTCCGTCACGCGCGCGTTGGACGCCGGTACGGCCCCGGAGGCGACCCGGCGCGCCATCGCGGACGCCGTGCACGCGGTGTACCTCGGCGCGGCCGGCGCGGCGGCACTGGCGTTCCTGGTGCTGCTGCTGGTGGCGCCCCGCCGGTTCCCGGTGCTCGACGAATAGCCCCCGGCCGACGCCGGTACCCCCGCGGGGAGACACACCGCCCGCGCAGTAAGCGCATACCGACCGGCCAGTTCGGTGAAAACACCACGCGATCCGAGAGTCGCGAGTAGCGTGCGTGGCTCCGCTCCCCCCTCCCTGCGGTCCGCCGCCACGGACCCGAGCCACGCAAGGAGCCCCGGGATGTCCTACGACACACCGCACCCGTCGTACGAACCACGCCCGAACCACAGCCCGCAACACCGGTCGTACGAACCGCGCCCGGCCTACGATCCGCCGCACCCGCCGTCCCTCACCTACCCCTGGCAGCCCGCGCCCCCCGAACCGCCCCGGACCCGCCCCCGGCCCTCCCGCGAACCCGTCGGCCACCACAGCGACCTGCGCGTGCTGCGCAGCGCCTACCGCTGGCAGCGGCGCACCGCCACGCTCACCGCGCTCGGCTACTTCACCCTCTTCCTCGTCCTGTCCGCCGCCGCGCCCGACTTCATGACCCGCACGGTCGCCGACGGCATCCCCGCAGGCCTGCTGCTCGCCCTGCTCCAACTCCCCGTCACCTGGCTGGCGATCGCCCTGTACGAGCACACCGCGCGCCGGCACGTCGACCCGCTCGCCGACCGCATCCGCAAGCAGGCCGAACTGGACGCGCGCCGAGGAGCGATGCGATGACCGGCACCGCGAGCTCCCCCGCCGTCCCCGCCTTCACCGGCTTCAGCGGCTCGGCCGAGACCATGTCCCTGGTCGCCTTCTCCACCGTCGCCACGGTGACCCTGCTGCTGTGCGTGATGACCGGCCCCGACCGTGACGACCTCGACGAGTTCTACACCGGCTACGGCTCCCTGTCCCCGCTGCGCAACGGCCTGGCCATCGCCGGCGACTACATCTCCGCGGCCACCGTCCTCGGCACCGGCGGGGTGATCGCCCTGTGCGGCTACGACGGGATCGTCCTCGCCCTCAGCACGGCACTGTCCCTGATGCTGCTGATGTTCCTGCTGGCCGAACCGCTGCGCAACGCGGGCCGGTTCACCATGGGCGACGCCCTCGCCCGCCGGCTGCCCGGCCGTTGCGTGCGCATCACCACCTGCGCCGTCACGATCGCCGCACTGCTGCCGCTGATGCTGGTCCAACTGGCCGGCACCGGGCAGTTGATGGCGTTCATCCTGGGCTTCACCAACGAGTCGCTGAAGACCGGCTGCGTCGTCGGACTCGGCGCCCTGATGATCGCCTACGCGGCCATCGGCGGCATGAAGGGCACCGCGCTCATCCAGATCCTGAAGATCGTGATGCTGGTCGGCTCCGGCGCCGTGGTCGCCGTACTGATCCTGCACCGCTTCGACTGGGACCCGGGTGCCCTGTTCACCGCCGCCTCCCGCAACAGCGGCGCGGGACCGGCCTTCCTGCACTCCGGGCTGGAGTTCGGCACCTCCGGCAGGTCCCGCCTCGACATGGTCGCCTCCGAGCTGACCGTCGTGCTCGGCGGCGCCTGTCTGCCGCACATCACCATGCGCACCTACACCGCCTCCAGCGCCCGCCAGGTGCGCCGCTCGATGTCCTGGGCGGTGTCCATCGTCGCCCTGTTCGTGCTGGTCATCACGGTGGTGGGTTTCGGCGCCACGGCGCTGGTCGGCCGTACGGCGATCGCCGCCGCCGACCCGCAGGGCAACACCGCCTACCTGCTGGGCTCCCGGGCGGTGTTCGGCACCGACGTGTCGACGGCGGAGACGTTCCTGTTCACCATGGTCACCACCGCGATCTTCCTGACCCTGCTCGCCTCGGTGGCCGGGATGATCCTCGCCTGCGCCAACTCCCTGGCCCACGACGTGTTCGCGGCCCGCGTGCAGGAGATGCCGGCCCGCCGCGAGATGGCCCTGGCCCGTCTCTCGGCGCTCGCCACAGGCGTCCCGACGATCCTGCTGGCCACCCTGGTGCAGCACCACAGCCTGCAGCCGCTGGTGACGCTCTCCTTCTGCCTGGGCGCCTCCGCCCTCGCGCCCGCCCTGGTCTACGGCCTCTTCTGGCGCCGCTACACCCGCGGCGGGCTGCTGGCCACGCTGATCGGCGGCACGCTGACCGTGCTGCTGCTCATGCCGGGCACCAACCTCGTCTCCGGCTCACCCGTCTCGGCCTTCCCGGGCGCCGACTTCAACTGGTTCCCGTTCACCACCACCGGGATCGTGTCCATCCCGGCCGGCTTCTTCTTCGGCTGGCTGGGCACGGTGGTGTCGGGCCGGGCGAAGGCGGAACGGCAGCGGCACCAGTACGAGGCGGTGGAGGGATGGATCCTGGCGGGCGCGGTGCGCAGGTGACGCCCCACACGGGCCGTACCGGGGCTACTCCAGGGCCGCCGCCCTGCCCGTCAGCGAGATGAGGCTGTCGCGCACGGAGTCCATGTGGGCCTGGACGCTCTCCCAGGTCTCACTGTGCGCGCACAGCACCCGCTCGGTCTCCCGGGCGATGCACTCCTCGCGCACGCGCGCGTCGGCGACGATCTCGGCGGCACGCGCGTGCGCCTCCTCCTGACCGCGGCGCGCGGACTCCCTGGCCTCCTCCAGGGCCCGCTCGGCGTCCGACAGGGCGGCCTCGGCCCGGCTCGTCCGCTCGGCGTACCCGGCGTCCGAGGCGGCCGCCGTCTCGGCCTCCTCGCGCTCGGCCGCGGCCCAGCGCTCGGTGTGTTCGCGGGACTGCTCGGCGAGCATGCCGGTGGTGCGCTGCCGTACCTCGCGCAACGCGCCGAGGGCCTCCCCGCGGCCCTGCTTCACCTCGCGCCGGGCACCGATGCGGAGGTCGTCGGCCTGGGCGCGGGCGGCGAGGAGCAGCTGGCGGGCGCGTTCGTCGGCTTCCACGCGCAGCGCGTCCGCCGCCTCCTGGGCCGTCCGGCGCAGGTTCTCGGCGTACGCCTCGGCCTGCGCGACCTGCTCGATCGCCGCCCGCCGCGTGCCCTCGGTGAGGTCCGCCGCCTCCTGCACCACGAGCTGGAAGACGCGCCGCGCACGCTCCCCCAGGGTCTCGTACTCCTGCGGCGCGAGCCGGGCGACGGCCTCGCGCAGCCGTACGACCTCCGCCTCCATGTCCTTGGCGAGCACCGTCAGACGGGCGGCGCGCTCCCACGCGGCGTCCCGGTCCTGGGACAGCGCCTCCAGGTAGGCGTCGACCTGGTCGGGGCGGTAGCCGCGCCCCCGGACCGTCGCGAAGTCGTGCGGCGGCATCGATGCGCTGCTCACCCTGGGAACCCCTCTCCACCGGACCTACACGACAGGATGATTTCGCGCACATCTTGATGGATCGGACGTAACCGCTCATAACGCGACACTCCGCTGTCACGTCACGGTCGAGACATTGCACCTCGCGATCGGTGTGGCGGCGAAGGCAGCCTCCGGCGCCTCTGCCACACGGGTGATCCTCATGGGTGGTCCCCCGGGGCGGCGGCCTGCTGCGAACGGACACCTCCTTCGGCCGGAAAGGCATCCGGAAAGACATCCGGAAACGCATCGTGCCCTTCACGCAGGCGCGTGAAGGGCACGATGTGCTCACACAGGTCCGGCCCGCCCTACAGCAGCCCGTCCCACATCTGCTCCAGCAGCACCGACCACCAGCTCTCCGGCGAACCGAGCGCCGCCGGGTCCAGCGCGGCCAGCTGCGCCTGGAAGTCGACGGTCCAGCGGCCCGCCTGCTCCTGGTTCAACCCGAACCTCAGACGCCACATCCGGCCCAGCAGCGCCAGGCAGCGCGCGAACTCCGGCAGCCCCGTGTTCACGAACTGCGGCGGCACCGGCGCCCCGCCCGGCCCCGCCTCCACCGGCACGGCCACGATGTTCGCCGTCCCGTACTGCACGCAGAGCGCCTTGCCGAAGTCGGAGCCCATCACCAGGTACGAGCCCGCGTCCGCCGCCGGCTGCACCCCGCGCTCGGCCGCCAGCTCCGCCAGCGTCGGCACCGGACGCCCCGGCTGGGCCTGCGCCCAGAAGAACGGCCCCATGTCCGTCGGCAGGCCGGCCACCACCAGCGTGTGCGCCACCACCGGCGGCACACCCTGCCGGGACACCGCCTGCTGCTCGAACCGGAAGACCCCCGGCCCGAACGCGGCCGCCAGCTCCTGCGCGATGCCCTCCGGCGGGATCGGCGGCGCCGCCTGCACCGGCGGCAACGGCGCCCGCACCGGCGCCGGCCGCGCGGGACCGTCCGCCACCTGGTGCAACTCGCCCTGGTGCGCCAGCAACTGCTGCATGCCCTGCTGCCGGCTCGCATGGTCCGTGCCGTACGGCGCGATGCTCGCGATCCGCGCCTGCGGCCACTGCTCCCGGATCATCCGCGCGCAGTAGGCACCGGGCAGCTCACACGACTCCAGCTCCGTGTGCAGCTCCAGCACCTGGTCCGGCGGCACGTTCATCGTCCGCAGCTCATGGAAGATCTGCCACTCCGGGTGCGGCGTACCCGGCGCCGAACGCCGGATCAGCTGCTGCTCCGAGCCGTCCTGCGCGCGATAGCGCAGCACGGCCTGATATCCCGGACCGACCGTCGGCTGCCCCTGCTGCGGATACCCGTACGCCGGGGGCTGCCCGGGCATCGGCCCCCCTGGCGGCGGCATCGCACCCGGCGGCACGGCGCCGGGCGGCGGCATCGCACCGGGCGGCACGGCGCCGGGCGGTGGCATCGCACCGGGCGGCATCGGCTGCGGGACGCCCGGAGCACCCGGGGCCATGCCCGGTGCTCCCGGCATGCCCGGAGCACCCGGAACGGGCGGCGGCGGGGGCGGGGGCGGGGGCGCCCCCGGCCCGGCCACCGGAGGCGCGGCCAGCACGGTCTCCGCGTGATGCACGGCCCCACGCCCGCCACCGGGGACACCGGGCCCGTCGGGCACACCGGGGCCGCCAGGGGCCCCCGGGAACTGCGGAGCGCCCGGGGCGGGGGGCATGGGGGCACCAGGTGCTCCGGGAGCCGGGGGCACGGGCGGGGCGCCCGGAGTCACGGGGGCGCCGGGCGGGCTGGGCATGCCCGGAGCGCTCGGCGGGACCTGCGCGCCCGGAGCACCCGGAGCACCCGGAGCACCCGGAGCACCCGGAGCGGCAGGAACACCCGGAGCGGCAGGAACACCCGGAGCACCGGGAGCACCCGGCACTCCCTGAGCCCCTGGGCCGCCCGGACCGCCCGGAGCCTGAGGCGCGCCACCGCCCAGCAGGCTGGGATCCGCCAGCACCGTGGCGGCAGGGTGCACGTTGCCCGGAGGCGTACCGCCCGGGGCGCCAGGGGGCGCGGCAGGCGGGTTCGGCGCACCCGGAGCACCCGGAACGCCCTGACCTTCGGGTCCCTCGGGCCCGAGCGCCGACACCAACTGCGTCGGCACGTACCCACCCGCAGGCGCACCCGGTGCACCCGGCACGGGCGGCGGTGTCGCACTCCCCGGGCGCGCACCCGGCATGCCAGGAGCGCCCGGCGGCGGCGGAGGCGCACCGACGCCACCACGCGCCTTCTTCGGGGGCGGCGCCGCCTTGCTCGTGGCGGCATCCGCGATGTCCCCGGCGTTCGGCGCGAGCCGCCGCCCGGAGACGTCCGGACCGCCCGGAGGCTGCGGCGCGTTCGGCGCACCACCCGGAGCCTGCGGATAGCCGTACCCCGCAGCGCCCGGCCCCTGCGGGTAGCCGTACGACCGGTCGCCCGGAGGCGGCGGCGGGGGCGTGCCGCCCTGCGGAGCCCCCGGCACGGGCGGAGTCCCGGGCGCGACCTGGTGGCCGTACGACGGCGCGCCCGGAGGCGGCGGAGGCGTACTCCCCTGCGGAACGGGCGCCCCCGGCACCCCGGAGACACCACCCGGAACCGGCGGGCCGGCCTGCGCGCCCGGCGCGTTCGAAGGGTCGAGCGCCGGGGCGACCGCCGTCGGCGGCAGCTGGCTGCCCCCCGAGATCAACGCCGTCTTCGCGTCCGGCGCGGCCACCGGAGGCCGCGGGACGTCGTCGCCCGAGTCGCTCAGCGGCGGCGCGAACACCGTCGCCGGCAGCGGCACGGAACGGTCCTCCTCGCCGACCTCCGCATTCGTGTCGGTACCCGCCCAGGGCGTCGCCCCCTCGGGCACGTCCACCGGAGCAGGCGCGGGCACGTCCACCGGAGCAGGCGCCCCGGCCTGCGTCTCCGCCAGCCCGCCCCCGAAGGCCGCAGCACCAGCCGCAGAACCAGCATCAGCACCCGAGGCACCGGCACCCGAAGCACCGGCACCCGAGCCACCAGCCCCGGAAGCCGCCGGCCGCTCACCGATCCCCAGCTTGTCCGCCGCCTCCTGCAACCACTCCGGAGGAGTCAGCAGGAACGACGTCTGATTCAAGTCCACCCGAGCCGCCGCGGGCGACGGAACCGCGTCCTGCGGCTCCTCGGCACGGCCGTACTCCTCCTCGTACCGGCGGATCACCTCACCCACCGGCAGCCCCGGCCACAGCGTCGCCTCACCGCTGTCCCGGGCGATCACCAGCCGCTGGGCACCCGCGTCCGACCGCGGCCCCTCCGCCCGGTCCTCGCCCCACACGACGAAACCCAGCTCGAACTCCCGCACCCGCACCTCACGATGCTGATACGCGGGCACGTCACCGTTGATCCACTCCTCGGCACGCTCCTGCGCCTGCGCGTACGTCACCATCGCCTGAAGCTCACTCCCCCACCGGGCCGGAAGACGCCGAGCCGGAAGACACCGGGACGACATGCGCGAAACCGCCGTCCACCATCAGATTCGCCACCGTCTCCAACTCCGGCGGGTTGCCCGCCAGCCGGGACAGGAAGCCATCGAAGTCGTCACCGCACGGCAGCAACAACCGCTCCACCCGCTCCGCCGCCGACCACGACGGATCCACGTCCCGCACATCGTCGTACGCACAGAACCACACCGAACCGACCCGCTCGCCCTTCACCTTCACCGCGAGCAGCCCGCCCTGCACGAACGCGACACCCAGGTAGTCCTTCGTCAGATGGTCGCGCAGACACTTGTTGACGTACACCAGGTCATTGACCGCCGCCTCGTCCCGCACCGTGAAGAACGGCTGGTCCACCAGCAGCCCCAACTCGGCGTCCAGCGCCGTACCCACCGGCGCACAACCACCCGCCGCCTTCAGGAACGAGCGGTACGCCCCCGGAAGCCGATACCCCAGATCCTCCTCGACGCCCTGCACCTGCGCCTCCGACACCGCCACACCCGACTTCGGCAGCCCGAAATGCGCCGGCCGCGTCTCCTGCAACGGCCGCGTCCCCCGCTTGGCATGATCCACCCGCGTCGTGGCCACCCCGCCGTGATGCCGCAGCAACGCCTTCACCTCGACCGGCACCAACTCCAGCCGCCGCGTCCCCACCACGTGATGCCACGTCCAACCGTGCGGCGTCGCCACATCCGGCACCGTGTCCCAGAGCTCGTGCTCCTCGGCCGCCAGCGCCGCGTTCGCCGACACGTAGTCCGTCAGCCGCAACTCGTCGACCCCGAACCCCTCCGGCGGCTCGGCGATCTCCACCGCCACGCGCGCGTACGGCGAGAAATCCGGGTAACCATGCTCATCGACCCGTACCCCTCTCGGGTGACGAGCCGCCCGGACCGGATCCGGGAAGTGCACGACCTGCCCGGCGTAGGCCGCGTTCGGCGGCGCGGCTTGCTGCCCGAGCCGACCTGTCGTCATGGCGGTTGCCCCCTGCGGCGTCATCTCTGGCCTGAACGGCGGTGTCGATCGCGAACGGCGACAGCCTATGCGGTACGCGCACCCCGGTCACCGGCCCACCGCAACCCCGCGGACACCACCCCTCCACTTCCGTGACCAGCCGTCAGCCCACCGTGACCACCCACACCCGCCCGGGCGTGTCGCACCGCCCCAGCTTCCGCACCAGCCACGGCATTTGGCACCCTGTGTCCTTCGAGGGGATGCCCGGGGAGGGGAAAACAATCATGAACGCCTTGCAGACCGGAGGTGCCGACATGCGGGCCGGCGACCCCCGCATCGGCTGGAGCGGCACCGACACACCCCCCGCCCCCACCCTCCGGCACCGCCGCGACGGCATCCTGCCCACCATCGCCGCCGCCCTCTCCGTCCGCGGCGCCACTCTCACCGGCACCGCCGCCCGCGGCGACCGGCCCCCCACCCTCCACCCCCTCGTCCAGGACTTCCTCGACACCCTCACCAGCACCCAACGCGACCGCTTCACCGGCCGCTGCGCCGAGACCATCCTCATCTCCCGCCACATCACCGCAGCCGACAACGCCCGCAGCAAACGCGCCGCCCGCAAACCCATGACCAACGGCGAAGCACGCAAAGCCCTCAAACAAGCCAAACTCACCGCCCGCCGCATACGCGAGGACGGCGACCCCCTCCACGGCAGCTTCGCCGCCCCCTGCCGCGCCTGCACCGCCCTCACCGCCCACTTCGGCGTCCGCATCGTCGACCCGACGGCAACCGACGGCTGAGAACCACCGTCAACCCCAGTACCACCCGCACCACACCGCCGGCACGACGAACGAAGGGCAGATGCACCCCGACCGCACCACCACCCGCTTCCCCGTCCCCGTCGACGCCGCCCTCCGCGCCGCCGGCTGGCAACCCGGACGCTGGGACATAAAACAAGCCGAGATCTGGGCGGACACCCTCCGCGACCACACCTCACCCGCCGGACACCGGCACACCGTCTTCCCCGCCGCCGTCGAGGCCTGGGCCGAATTCGGCGGCCTCCACATCACCCCCACCGGCACCGGCCGCCAGATCGCCCCCGCCACCCTCCACCTCGACCCCCTCCACGGCCTCCACCACGCCCGCACCCTCGGCGACCTCGGCCGCGCCCTCGGCACCGAACTCAGCCCCCTCGGCGAAGAGACCGACACCACCGCCCTCCTCGCCATCGACACCGAAGGCCGCGTCTACACCATCGACCACACCGGCGACTGGTACGCAGGCCCCGACATCGACCACGCCCTCGCCACTCTCGTCACCGGCATCCAGCCCGCACGCCTCACCGCAGGCTGACCCCACCACCCCGACACAGGGCCACTACACCGCCGGAATCACCGCCGACACCCGGAAACCACCCGCATCCGTCGGCCCCGACACGAACACCCCACCCAGCGCCACGACCCGCTCCCGCATCCCCACCAGGCCGTTCCCACCCGACGGCAACCCCGCCGCCGACGCCGACCCCGGCTCCGGCGGCGGCTCGTTCTCCACCTGCATCGCGATCTCCGACACCCGATGCGCCAACCGCACATGCGTCTTCGCACCCGCCGCATGCTTGTGGACGTTCGTCAACGCCTCCTGCACCACCCGGTACGCCGTCTGCTCCACCTCCGCCGCATACGACCGCACCTCCCCCTCCACCGACAGATCCACGACCATCCCCGCGGCCGCCGACTGCCCGATCAACTCCTCCAGCTCCCCCAGCCACGGCCCGTCCTCCACCGCCACCCGCGACGCCGCCGCAACAGCAGCCTCCCGCACCGCCGCCAACGACACCCCCGCCGCACGCCGGCCCACGTCCTCCCCCGCCCGCAACACCCCGAGCATCTCGCGCAGCTCGGTCAACGCCTGCCGCCCCATGTCCCCCACCAGAGCAGCGTTCCTGACCGCCTTCTCCGGATCCTTCCGCGCCACCGCCTGCAACGCCGCCGCATGCACCACCATGAGACTCACCCGGTGAGCCACCACGTCATGCATCTCCCGCGCGATCCGCGTCCGCTCCTCGTTACGCGCCCACTCCGCCCGCTCCTCCGCCCGCTCCGCTAGCAACTGGAGCTCCCGCTCCAGCGAATCCGCCCGCTCGCGCAAACTCTCCATCAACCGACGCCGCGCCCCCACGTACAGCCCCAGCAACACCGGCGGAGCCGTCAGCCCCAACGCCGTCGTCACCGCCGCGAACGGCACGAACCAGTCACCGAGCGTCAGATCGCCCCGCGCCATGTCCTGCCGCACCCGCACGAACGTCACCACCGCCGTCCCCAGCAACGACATCCCCGCCAGCGCACCGATCACCCGCCGCGGCAGCTCGCACGCCGCCAGCGTGTACAGGCCGACGACGCCCAGCAGGAACCCCATCTCGGCAGGCGTGATCGCGATGGCGACGAGCACGACCGCGATCGGCCACTTCCGCCGCACCAACAGCACCGAACCGGCGATCACCCCGAACGCGACCCCGAACCACACCGGGATCCCGGCGTCCCGGGCGAACGGAACCCCCTCCGCACCGCACTCCACGGCGGACACCAGCGCGAGACACCCGTCGAACACCGCACTGCGCCACCTGTCCCACCACCAAGGCCCGCTCAGGGCCCTGGCGTGCTCTTCCCCCGTCGTGGTCATGCCTCCAGCCTACGGGCGGCCCCCATGCCTTTTCCGGCGACTTTCGCCGACCTCCACACACCACGCCCCGCAACCGAACGACCTCGAAACCCACCGGTATCCCTCGAACTGGTGAAGCCTTCCCGTTCGATCACGGAACACGGCATTCCACCCGGACGCGCCTCCGGCAGATCCGGGACGAGCTGAAGATCTTCAACAACGACCCGTGAGCTACGCCTCCAGGGCTGGCCCTACGACCAACCTTCTCGGGGTGGAGCGCAAGCGCCTGCGCTGCACCGTCACGATCCACGAGAACGCAAACGTGGCGGGTGCCGAGGAGTACTCGGCAGCCCTCGTCGGCGCCGACGCGTCAGTCTTCAACACGACGACCCTGAAGAAGCACAACCCCAAGACGATCCGCAAGAACACCGGCGACAACTACCGCGGGTGCCTCGTGATCAAAGTCCTGAAAGGCGCCGACTTGTACCGTCGCATCGAAGGCTCTTGGTACGGCATAGTGTTGGGTGCCGACTCGGCGATCTAACCGAATGTCCGGTTTAGTCGAGTTTCATCCCCCATGGTGTAATCAGGCAGCACTGAGGGTTTTGGTCCCTTAAGTTCAGGTTCAAATCCTGATGGGGGAGCTGCTCACATACGGGCCCTGACTCCCCGGTCAGGGCCCGCACTCATACCCCCCGAAACCTCCCCCGGTATCCTGCGGCTGTCACCCCCACCACCCACAGCCGAAGGGCAACCCCGTGAGCGCCATCCGCCCGGCAGCCGTCGTCGTTCTCGCAGCGGGTGAGGGCACCCGTATGAAGTCGGCGACACCCAAGGTCCTGCACGAGATCTGCGGCCGTTCCCTCGTCGGTCATGTACTGGCCGCCGCCCGTGAGTTGGACCCGCAGAACCTGGTCGTGGTCGTGGGCCACGCCCGTGAGCAGGTCACCGCGCACCTCGCCGAGATCGACCCGGAGACCCGGACCGCCGTGCAGGCGCAGCAGAAGGGGACCGGGCACGCGGTGCGGATGGGTCTGGAGGAGCTGGGCGGGGCCGTGGAGGGGACCGTGGTGGTCGTCTGCGGTGACACCCCGCTGCTGACCGCCGAGACGCTGAAGCGGCTCGCGGGGACCCATGCCGCCGACGGCAACGCGGTGACGGTGCTGACGGCCGAGGTTCCGGACGCGACGGGTTACGGCCGGATCGTGCGGGACGAGGCGTCGGGTGCCGTGACGGCGATCGTGGAGCACAAGGACGCGTCGGATGCGCAGCGGTCCATCCGGGAGATCAACAGCGGTGTGTTCGCGTTCGACGGCCGGCTGCTGGCGGAGGCGCTGAAGCAGGTGCGGACGGACAACAGTCAGGGTGAGGAGTACCTGACGGACGTGCTCGGGATTCTGCGGGCGGCCGGGCACCGGGTGGGTGCGTCGGTGGCGGGTGATCACCGGGAGATCGCGGGGATCAACAACCGGGTGCAGTTGGCCGAGGCGCGCCGGATTCTCAACGACCGGTTGCTGACGGCGGCGATGCTGGAGGGGGTCACGGTCGTGGACCCGGCTTCGACGTGGGTGGACGTGACCGTGTCGTTCGAGCGGGACGCGGTGGTGCACCCGAACACGTTGCTGACGGGGTCGACGCAGGTCGGTGAGGGCGCCGAGGTGGGTCCGAACAGCCGGCTGCGGGACACGCGGGTCGGTGCGGGGGCGCGGGTGGACAACACGGTGTCGGAGGGGGCCGTGGTGGGTCCGGGGGCGTCGGTGGGGCCGTACGCGTATCTGCGTCCTGGTACACGTCTGGGGGCGAAGGGCAAGATCGGGACGTACGTGGAGACGAAGAACGCGAAGATCGGTGAGGGTACGAAGGTGCCTCATCTGTCGTACGTCGGTGATGCGACGATCGGTGAGTACTCGAACATCGGTGCGGCGAGTGTGTTCGTGAACTACGACGGTCAGGACAAGCACCACACCACGGTCGGGTCACATTGCCGGACGGGTTCGGACAACATGTTTGTGGCTCCTGTCACGGTCGGGGACGGCGCTTACACCGCTGCCGGCTCTGTGATCACTAAGGATGTGCCGCCTGGTTCGCTGGCTGTGGCCCGTGGTCAGCAGCGGAATATCGAGGGTTGGGTGGCACGGAAGCGTCCGGGCAGTGCTGCGGCGAAGGCGGCCGAGGCGGCGTCCGGGCGGGGTGAGCGCGAGGACTGACGGGAAACGGGTGCGCCAAACACGGCGTACCGTGATAAGTGCACATCCGCACGCGTGCACCCGCACCCTTACCAGCTGATACGGCCTCTCATGCCCAGCCGAGAGGTCGCCGAGCAGCCGGCTGGCTGAGACAACCTCTGAGGAGACAGTGCTGTGACCGGGATCAAGACGACCGGCGAGAAGAAGTTGATGTTCTTCTCCGGCCGCGCCCACCCCGAGCTTGCCGAGGAGGTCGCCCAGCAGCTGGGTGTCGGGGTCGTCCCGACGAAGGCCTTCGACTTCGCGAACGGTGAGATCTACGTCCGTTACCAGGAGTCGGCGCGTGGTGCGGACTGCTTCGTGATCCAGAGCCACACGGCTCCGATCAACCAGTGGATCATGGAGCAGCTGATCATGATCGACGCGCTGAAGCGTGCGTCGGCCCGTTCCATCACGGTGATCGTGCCGTTCTACGGTTACGCGCGGCAGGACAAGAAGCACCGGGGTCGTGAACCGATTTCGGCGCGTCTGATCGCGGACCTGATGAAGACGGCGGGTGCGGACCGGATCCTGACCGTGGATCTGCACACGGACCAGATCCAGGGTTTCTTCGACGGTCCTGTGGACCACCTGTTCGCGCTGCCGCTGCTCGCGGATTACGTGGGCGAGAAGGTGGACCGGAACAAGCTGACGGTGGTGTCGCCGGACGCGGGTCGGGTGCGGGTGGCGGACCGGTGGTGTGACCGGCTCGGTGCGCCGCTGGCCATCGTGCACAAGCGGCGGGACAAGGACGTGGCGAACCAGGTGACCGTCCACGAGGTGGTGGGTGAGGTCAAGGGGCGCGTGTGTGTGCTGGTGGACGACATGATCGACACCGGTGGGACGATCTGTGCGGCTGCTGACGCGCTGTTCGCGCACGGTGCGGAGGACGTCATCGTGACGGCGACGCACGGTGTGCTGTCGGGGCCTGCTGCGGACCGGCTGAAGAACTCGCGGGTGAGTGAGTTCGTGTTCACGAACACGCTGCCGACGCCGGGTGAGCTGGCGGCGGATCTGGACAAGATCAAGGTGCTGTCGATCGCTCCGACGATCGCGAGTGCGGTGCGTGAGGTCTTCGAGGATGGTTCGGTGACCAGCCTCTTCGACGAGCAGTGAGGTTTCTGCACCGCCTTCGGCGCCCCCTCCGCGTGAGGTAGCCGTAGATCCTTTTGGTACGGCCTCCCCCTCCGAGTAGACTGCTTCAGTTGCTCGGCGAGGGAGGCCGTACTCGTGTGTACGGCGGTCCGTTATCGACGCGCTCTTCGTAGCAGGCCGTTCGTGGCCGGGTGACCACGTCCGTTCCCAGTTCCTACGAGGAGTGATCCACATGTCCGAGGTGAAGCTCGCCGCCGAGACCCGTACCGAGTTCGGCAAGGGTGCGGCCCGTCGCATCCGCCGTGACAACAAGGTTCCGGTCGTTCTCTACGGCCACGGCACCGACCCGGTGCACCTGACCCTGCCGGGTCACGAGCTGCTGCTGGCGCTGCGTACGCCGAACGTCCTGATCTCCCTGGACATCGACGGCAAGAGCAACGAGCTGGCGATCCCGAAGGCCGTTCAGCGCGACCCGCTGAAGGGCTTCCTGGAGCACGTCGACCTGCTGCTGGTCAAGCGTGGCGAGAAGGTCACGGTCGAGATCCCGGTCCACACCGAGGGCGAGCTGGCCCCGGGTGGCAACCTGCTCGAGCACGTCCTGAACGCGCTGCCGGTCGAGGCCGAGGCCACGCACATCCCCGAGGCCGTCACGGTCTCCGTCGAGGGCCTGGCGGCCGGTGCCTCCATCCACGCCAAGGACATCAAGCTCCCGGGCGGCGTGACCCTGGCCGTCGAGGAGGACGCCGTCGTCCTGCAGGTCCTGGCCGCGCAGGCCGAGGAGACCGAGGGTGAGGAGGCCGCCGAGGGCGAAGAGGTCGCCGAGGCCTGATCCTCGCCGTCATCATCTGTTCAGCCGCCGCTTCCCCCGCGGGGAGCGGCGGCTGGCGCGCATCAAGGAGACATGGACGTGAGCACCCCTGTCAGCACTGATCCCTGGCTGATTGTCGGGCTCGGGAATCCCGGGCCGGAGTACGCCATGAACCGGCACAACGTCGGATTCATGGTGGTGGACCTGCTGGCGGAGCGGATCGGGGGGAACTTCAAGCGGGCGGGCAAGGCGCAGGCGCAGGTGCTGGAGGGGCGGATCGGTCCGGCGGGGCCGGCGAACCGCCGGGTGGTGCTGGCCAAGCCGATGTCGTACATGAATCTGTCCGGTGGTCCGGTGAACGCGCTGAAGGACTTCTACAAGGTGCCGGTGGCGAACGTGGTGGCGGTGCACGACGAGCTGGACATCGACTACGGGGTGCTGCGTCTGAAGCTGGGTGGCGGGGACAACGGCCACAACGGTCTGAAGTCGATGACGAAGGCGATGGGCTCCGACTATCACCGGGTGCGGTTCGGGATCGGCCGGCCTCCGGGTCGTATGCAGGTGGCGGACTTCGTGCTGAGGGACTTCGCGTCGGCGGAGCGCAAGGAGCTGGACTACTTCGTGGACCGTGCGGCGGATGCGGTGGAGTGTCTGGTGATCGAGGGGCTGGAGCGGGCGCAGGGCGCGTACAACTCCTGACATGTAGTTCTACGGCGGACAGGCGAGTTGACCCGTCGTGGGGGTTTGGCCAATGATCCCGGCCATGCCTGCCTCAGCCAGCTCAGCTCGCCAGGCGTCCGTGTCCGCGTTGCGGTTCGGGCGGGTCTCGGTGATGGGTGTCCTCGCCGCGCTGATTCTCTTCGCGGGGGTGTGGGGCTCCTGGGGGACCGCGCAGCACGTGATGCTGACCAAGGGGCGTGAGCAGGGCACGGTGAGGGTGACCGCCTGTTCGGGCGACACGTGCAGTGGGCCGTTCGCGCCGGCGTCGGCGGGGGCGCGGGCGCACGCGCGTGTGGAGCTGGCGGAGTCCGTGGCGGTGCGCAAGGGGCGGACGTACGACGTCGTCCTGAAGCCCGGGACTGCTGACGCGCTGCGTTCGGGCCCGGCCGGGATCCTGTACGCCTGGGTGCCGTTGGGTGGGGCGTTGCTCCTGGCGTCGGTGGTGGTGGCGGGCGGGATGCGGCTGACGCGGGTGGCGTGGGTGCTGGGGCTGTCGGGTGTGGCCCTGCTGACGTCGGCGTTCCTGGCGGTGCAGTAGTTCCTCGACGACAAGAGGGTGCCCCCGGGGTCGTACGGCCTCGGGGGCACCCTCTTGTCTGTCGCGGGTGGGTCAGCCGGTGTTGCGCAGGCCTGCCGCCACGCCGTTGACGGTGAGGAGCAGGGCGCGGGCGAGCAGCGGGTCGGGGTTCGCGCCGGCGGCGGCCGCGTCGCGCTGGCGCTTGAGCAGGGTGACCTGGAGGTAGGAGCTCGGGTCCAGGTAGGCGTCGCGGATGGTGAAGGTCTGCTTGAGGTCGGGCTGGGCGTCCAGCAGTTCCTGTCCGCCGGTGACGCGGAGCACCTCGCGGACGGTCAGCTCGTGTTCGGCCTTGATGGTGGCGAAGACGTGCTTGAGGTCGTCGGGGACGAGGGTGTCGACGTAGTGCTGGGCGATGCGCAGGTCGGTCTTGGCGAGGGTCATCTCGACGTTGGAGATGAAGTTGCGGAAGAAGTGCCACTGCTCGTGCATCTCGCCGAGCACGGTGTCCAGACCGGTTTCCCGCAGCGCCTTGAGGCCGGAGCCGACGCCGAACCAGCCGGGGACGATCTGCCGGGACTGGGTCCAGCCGAACACCCAGGGGATGGCCCGCAGGCCGTCGAGCGAAACGCCCGAGCCGGGGCGGCGGGAGGGCCGCGAACCCAGGTGCAGCTCGGCGAGCTGGTCGACGGGCGTGGAGGCGAGGAAGTACGTCGGCAGGTCGGGGTCCTCGACGAGCCGGCGGTAGGCGGCGTGGGCGGCGTCGGAGACGACGTCCATGGCGGCGTCCCAGCGGGCGAGGGCCTCGTCGGACTGGCGGGGCGCGGTGTGCAGGGCGGAGGCCTGCAGGGTGGCCGCGACGGTCAGTTCCAGGTTCTCCCGGGCGAGGGAGGGGATGAGGTACTTGTCGGAGATGACCTCGCCCTGCTCGGTGACCTTGATCTCGCCCTCCAGGGTGCCCCAGGGCTGGGCGAGGATGGCGTCGTGGGAGGGGCCGCCGCCGCGGCCGACGGTGCCGCCGCGGCCGTGGAAGAGGCGCAGGCGGACGCCGTAGCGGTGGGCGACGTCGCGCAGCCGGCGCTGGGCGCGGTGGATCTCCCACTGGCTGGTGGTGATGCCGCCGAACTTGGAGGAGTCGGAGTAGCCGAGCATGACCTCCTGGACGTCGCCGCGCAGCGCGACCAGGCGCCGGTAGGACGGGTCGGAGAGCATGTCCTCGAGGATGGTGTCGGCGGCCTTGAGCTCGTCGGTGGTCTCCAGGAGGGGGACGATGCCGATCTTCGCCCAGCCGGCGTGCAGGTCGAGGAGGCCGGCCTCGCGGGCGAGGACGGCGGCGGCGAAGACGTCGTCGGCGCCCTGGCACATGGAGATGATGTAGGACTCGATGACTTCGGGGCCGAAGACCGCCAGGGCCTTCTTGACGGTCTCGAAGACGCCGAGGGTCTTGGCGCCGGCGGCGTCGACGGGTGCCGGGGTGGGGGCGAGCGGCCTGCGGGACCTGAGTTCCTTGGCGAGGAGCTTGGCGCGGTACTCGCGGGGCATGTCGGCGTAGCGCCAGGATTCCTCGCCGAGGCGGTCGAAGAGCTGGCCGAGGGCGTGGTGGTGGGCGTCGGCGTGTTCGCGGACGTCCATGGTGGCGAGCTGGAGGCCGAAGGCGGCGAGGGTGCGGATGGTGCGGCCGAGGCGGCCGTCGGCGAAGAGGCCGCCGCGGTGCTCTCTGAGGGAGTTCTGGATGATCCGCAGGTCGCCGATCAGCTCGCTGGTGCCGAGGTAGTCGCGGCCTTCCTGGTGGGGGGTGCCCTGGGCGAGGCGCTGCTTGGTGTTCTCCAGCTTCTGCCGGATGCAGGTGGCCTTGAGGCGGTAGGGCTCCTCGGCGTTGAGGCGCTTGTAGCGGGGGCTGATCTCGGGCAGGCGGTCGAGGTCGGTCTTGAGGGACTCGAGGAGCTCCTCGGTGGCGCCGGTGTAGCGGATGGAGTTGGAGAGCAGTCCACGCAGTTCGTCGATCATCTCCAGGGCGTCGTTGATGCCGTGTTCGTGCTGGAGGATGAGGATGTCCCAGGTGACCTGGGGGGTGACGTTGGGGTTGCCGTCGCGGTCGCCGCCGATCCAGGTGCCGAAGGTGACGGGGCGGGTGTCGTCGGGGAGCTTGACGCCGACGCGTTCGAGTTCGGCGGTGAGGTCTTCGAGGACGTCGCCGACCGCGCCCGCGTGGAGCTCGTCGAGGTAGTAGATGGCGTTGCGGGCCTCGTCGGCGGGTTCGGGGCGTACGACGCGCAGCTCGTCGGTCTGCCAGACGAGGTCGATGTTCTCGGCGAGGCGGACGTCGTGGCGGCGGCGGTCGGAGTCGAGGACGGGCTCCTCCAGGAGCGCGGCGATGCGCCGGAGCTTGTTCAGGACCGACCGGCGCGCGGCCTCGGTGGGGTGTGCGGTGAAGACCGGGCGAACATTGAGGTTCTGGACGGTCTGCCTCAGGTGCTCGGGGTCGGCGTCCTTGAGGCGGTCGGCGGTGCGGGCGAGGAAGCCGCCCTCGGCGGCGCGCCGGGCGCGCAGCTCGCGGCCGCGGTGCACCTGTTCGGTGACGTTGGCCAGGTGGAAGTAGGTGGAGAAGGCGCGGACCAGCTTGGCCGCGGTCTCCAGTTCGGTGCCACGCAGCAGTTCGGCGGCGGCCTCGCCGTCCTCGCGGGTGAGGCGGCGGACCTTCTCGACCAGGTCGAGGAGCTCGGGGCCCTCCTGCCGGACGAGGGTCTCGCCGAGGAGATCACCCAGGCGGCGGATGTCGGCGCGCAGCTCGCTGCTGGTCGTGGTGGTCTGGTCGTCGGCACTGCTCACAGGTGCGGCTCCTTGCAGTGTTGAAGCTCGTCTGGGAGGGAACCCGTCCGTCTGCCACGTGGCGGCGGGCGCCGCATACGGGCCGGAGCGTCCGGGAAGGAAACTTCAGCGGACCGCGCTGTCCGACCGAGACCAAGGATAGGTGTCCATGCGGGACGCGCAGGCCCTGGGGCTCTTGCCGCCGCACGACACGCTGCCATACTTACGACGCCGTAGGTTACGGAACCGTAGGGAAGTACCGTCGAGTCCCGTCCGGTCCCGGCGGCCCGGCATCTGCCTCGACCCTCGACCCCACAGGGGACGCGCATGACCTCTAGTTCCGATGTGATCGACGACCCCCGTAAAGCCACCGACGCAGCTGTTCCGTCCGCGACACTGGGCGGGGAACAGAAGCGTTCGATCGAGCAGCTCACGCTGCTGCTCTTCATCACCGTGCCGTTCCTGGCGTTGGTGGCGGCGGTGCCCCTGGCCTGGGGCTGGGGAGTGAGCTGGCTCGATCTGGGCCTGCTGGTGTTCTTCTACTTCCTCGGCTGCCACGGCATCACGATCGGCTTCCACCGTTATTTCACCCATGGTTCGTTCAAGGCCAAGCGGCCCCTGAGGATCGCCCTGGCGGTCATGGGATCGATGGCCGTCGAGGGTCCCCTGGTGCGCTGGGTGGCCGATCACCGCAGGCATCACAAGTTCTCCGACGCCGAGGGCGACCCGCACTCGCCGTGGCGGTTCGGTGAGACGGTTCCGGCGCTGATCAAGGGTCTGTGGTGGGCGCACATCGGCTGGATGTTCGACGAGGAGCAGACCCCGCAGGAGAAGTACGCGCCGGATCTGATCAAGGATCCGGCGATCCGTGCGATCTCCCGCCAGTTCGTGCTGTGGACGGCGCTGTCGCTAGTGCTGCCGGCGGTGATCGGCGGTGTGGTGACGATGTCCTGGTGGGGCGCGTTCACCGGGTTCTTCTGGGGTTCACTCGTGCGGGTGGCCCTGCTGCACCATGTGACGTGGTCGATCAACTCGATCTGTCACGCGGTGGGCAAGCGGCCGTTCAAGTCGCGGGACCGTTCGGGCAACGTGTGGTGGCTGGCGGTGCTGTCCTGCGGCGAGTCCTGGCACAACCTGCACCATGCCGACCCGACGTCGGCGCGGCACGGGGTGATGCGCGGCCAGATCGACTCCTCGGCGCGCTTCATCCGGATCTTCGAGCTGTGCGGATGGGCGTACGACGTGCGCTGGCCGTCACGCTCGCGTATCGATTCGCGCCGTGACACCGAGGGAGGCGGCTCCCGGCGCCGGAAGGAGACCGCGAAGGCGGCATGATTGACGCCGTGGCGACCGACTCCAGCAGCACCTCGAGCAATGACAAGCAGCGGCGGACCCGCCGGACACGGATGACCGGTGCCGAGCGGCGCCAGCAGCTGCTGGAGATCGGTCGCACCCTCTTCGCGGCGAAGGGCTTCGAGGGCACGTCGGTGGAGGAGATCGCGGCGAAGGCCGGGGTGTCCAAGCCGGTGGTGTACGAGCACTTCGGCGGCAAGGAGGGGCTGTACGCGGTGGTGGTCGACCGCGAGATGCGGCGGCTGCTGGACATGGTGACCGGCTCGCTGACGGCCGGCCATCCGCGCGAACTGTGCGAGCAGGCGGCCTTCGCCCTCCTGGACTACATCGAGGAGTACACGGACGGCTTCCGGATCCTGGTCCGGGACTCTCCCATCCCGCAGTCCACGGGCTCCTTCGCCTCCCTGATCTCGGACATCGCCACCCAGGTGGAGGACATCCTGGGCCGCGAGTTCAAGTCCCGCGGCTTCGATCCGAAGCTGGCCCCGCTGTACGCGCAGGCACTGGTCGGCATGGTCGCGCTGACCGGCCAGTGGTGGCTGGACGTACGCCGCCCGAAGAAGGCGGAGGTGGCGGCGCATCTGGTGAACCTGGCATGGCACGGCCTGGACGGCCTGGAGCCGAAGCCGCGGCTGATAGGGCACCGGAAGAGCTGAGGTTCACCGGGAAAGGTGACACTAGTGGTCACTCGGATGCATCTCGTGGAATCATGACCGCATGACTCAGATCGCGATCAGCGCAGCCCGTTCCCAGCTCGGTGACCTGGTACGCCGCGCGGCACACGGCCGCGAGACCATCGCACTCACCGATCACGGGCATGTGGCCGCGCTCCTCGTCTCGCCGCAGGTGATAGAGGATCTCGAAGACGCGCTGGCGGTCGCCGACTATCAGCGGCGCAAGGCCGAGGGGACATTGGGCGAGGGCATCCCCATGGCAGAGGTGCGCAGGCGACTGGGGCTCGAAAAGCCGTGACCTACGAGATCGTCTTCGAACCGAACGCCCTGAACGCCGCAGCACGGTTCCTGGAGGAGGACCCGGCAGGACTTGCCAAGGTCCTGGACGCAATCGACGAGCTGGCTCACGATCCCCGGCCGCTGACATCGGCGCCGTACGGTTCGGACATCCGCCGTCTTCGCGTCGATGACTACCGGGTCATGTATGTCATCGAGTCCGAGATCATCCGCATCTTGGTCACCCACCTCGGCCGGACGGCCTGACCCGCTCCAGGAACTCCAGACGGTTGCCGACGGGGTCCTCCGAGTAGAAGCGCAGGTGACCGGGGAGGTTGTCGTCCCAGGTCACCGGGGCACCGAGGGCCTGCAGCCGGGCGGCGAAGGCCTCGATGCCCGTCACCCGCAGCCCTGGATGGGCCTTCTTCGCGGGCCGGAAGCCTTCCTCCACGCCGACGTGGAGCTGGACGGCCGCGGCCCGGAACCAGCAGCCCCCGCGCGCCGCCAGGCCGGGCGGCTTGGGGATCTCTGTCATACCGAGGACGTCGACGTAGTACGCCCGCAGTGCGTCCTCCGCCCCGGGCGGGGCGGCCAGCTGCACATGATCGACGGCCACCAGCATCCTCAGCCTTCCTTCACGGCGACGGCGAACAGCCGGCGGAACGGCAGGACCGTGCCGTAGGGGGCGCTCGGGTAGGCCTGGCGCAGCAGGTCCCGGTACTCGGTGACGAACGCGTCCCGTGCCTCGGGGTCGTCGGCGAGCGCGGTCAGGGCGGGCCGCAGTCCGGTGCCCTTCACCCAGTCCAGGACCGGGTCCTCGCCCTCCAGGACGTGGAAGTACGTCGTCTGCCACACGTCGGTGGCGCAGCCGAGGCGGGCGAGCCGGTCCAGGTAGACGCCGGGGGTGTGCACGGAGTCGGTGTGGCGCAGGACGTCGGCGAGGCGGGACTTCCAGCGGGGGGTGCCGGCGAGGTCGCGCATCAGGGCGTGCAGCGGGGCGTCGATGTTGTCGGGGACCTGGAAGGCGAAGGTGCCGCCGGGCCTGAGGCCCGCGATCCAGTCGGTGAAGCGGTCGGCGTGGCCCGGCACCCACTGCAGGGTCGCGTTGGAGACGATCAGGTCGTACGGCTCCTCGGGTGTCCAGGTACGGGCGTCGGCGTGGGCGAAGTCGAGGCGGCCCGCGCCGGCCGTCGGCCCCTCGTGGTCGACGTGGGCCTTGTCGAGCATCTCGGGCGAGTTGTCGTAGCCGGTGACGTGTGCGGTGGGCCAGCGTTCGGTGAGCAGCACGGTGACGTTGCCGGGGCCGCAGCCGAGGTCGGCGATGCGGGGGCGGTCGCCGGGGAGGGCGGGCACGCGCGCGAGGAGGTCGGCGAAGGGGCGGGCACGGTGGCCGGCGTGGCGGAGGTACTGGGTGGGGTCCCACGTGGGCGTCGTCATGAGGGCACTGTCCCGCGAAATGTCTCTTGATGTCAAGAGACTCGACATCAAGAGACTTCACGTCGACACAACCACTACACTGATCTCCATGGAGGACGAGGTCGATCGGCTGGTCGCAGCGTGGCGCCGGGAGCGCCCGGACCTCGACGTGGAGCCGCTGGAAGTGCTCAGCCGGGTGAGCCGACTCGCCCGGCACCTGGATCGCGCCCGCCGGCTGGCCTTCGCCGAGCACCAGCTCGAACCCTGGGAGTTCGACGTACTGACCGCGCTCAGGCGCGCGGGCACGCCGTACCAGCTCTCCCCCGGGCAGCTGCTGACGCAGACCCTGGTCACCTCGGGCACGATGACCAACCGGATCGACCGGCTCGCGAAGAAGGGCCTGGTCGAGCGGTTGCCCGACCCGAGCGACCGGCGGGGCGTGCTGGTCCGGCTGACCGACACCGGCCAGGACCGCGCGGACCAGGCCCTCGCGGGGCTGCTGGAGCAGGAGCGGGCGATCCTCGCCGAGCTGTCCCGCGCCCAGCGGGCGGAGCTGGCGGGACTGCTACGCCAGCTGACCGCCCCGTTCGACAACATCCCCGGCTAGGTCGGCCGGCCCCACCCCGGCCCGCCGGGCCAGCGCCACGGCGGCCAGCGTGGAGTGGACGCCCAGCTTGCCGAGGACGTTCTGCATGTGGGTGCGCACCGTGTGCGGGGAGAGGAACAGCCGCTCGGCGACGGCCTTGCGGCCGAGCCCGGCGACCATGCAGCGCAGCACCTCCCGCTCGCGCGGCGTGAGGGACTCCACCAGCCGCTCGCTCTCGGTCCGGTGCCGGCGGGCGGCCGTCAGCTCCTTGAGGACCCCGGTGAGCAGGGCGGGCGGCAGATGCGTCTCGTCGCGCAGCACCCCGCGGATCACCGTCAGCAGCCGCGACAGCGAGCAGTCCTTGGCGACCCAGCCCGAGGCACCGGCCTGCAGCGCGAGCGCCGCACGCCGGGGGTCGTCCTTCTCGGCGAGGACGACGATCCGCACGGCGGGCTGGGCGGCTCTGACCCCGGTGACGAGTGAGATGCCGTCGACCAGCCCGTCCTCGTTGCCGTCCTGCACCGGCACGGCCGGGCGGGCGCCGGGCAGCCGGCCGCCCAGGTCGGCGTCGACGAGGAGGACGTCGTAGCGGCGGCCCTCACCGGCCGCCCGTTCCAGGCAGCGCAGTGCGGCCGGGCCGCTCCCGGCGGCGAAGACGTCGACGTCGGGCTCGGCGGCCAGTGCCGCGGCGAGCGACTCGGCGAAGATGCGGTGGTCGTCGACGACCAGGACTCGGATACGAACCACGAAACCCCTCCCGGACCGGGCCTGGTCCTCCGGAGAACGGCGACCTCTGCGGACACGACACCCGCGGAAAGGAACACCTGCCGCACGGCCGCCGCCGTCGCGGACACTGCTACCCCCACCGCGGGCGCCGTACCCGCTTGTCTCGCCCCCTGATCAGCACCGGCCCCCACCGGTGCTGTTCCTCAGAGTACGGATGGGAGCACGGAGCGGAAGGAGATTTGCAGAACTGGCCGTCCGGCACGTTTATGGTGTGCCGCATGTTTCGTATTGAGGCGGAAGTCGACAAAGCTCGACGTGATCTGCTCCGCTCGCGGCTGCGGGACACCAACACGGCGGCGTCCCCGGTGCTGGCGGCCCTGCGCGGAACTCCCGGCGAGCGCGATCTGCCCCTGCACGTGTGGGCCCTGGACTCCTCGGGCGACCTGGCGGGCGGCCTGGTCGGCCACACCTGGGCGAGCTGGCTGCACATCACCTACCTGTGGGTCGACGCCGTCCACCGCGGCACGGGCCTGGGCTCGCGCCTGCTGGCGGAGGCGGAGGACCTCGCCCGCACCACCCGCGGCTGCACGGCGTCCCGGCTGGAGACCTGGGACTTCCAAGCGCCCGACTTCTACAAGAAGAAGGGGTACAGGGTGGTGGGGGTGATCCCGGACTATCCGCCGGGCATCACGGAGTACACCTTGACCAAGCGGCTGGCCTGACGGGGACTCACTGCCCGGCAGGAGGAGGCGGGGGCGGGGGCGGACCAGGCGGCCGGGACGGGATGCGGGGGCCGGGCGGGCCCGACGGTGCGGGCGGAGGCGGCTCCGTCGACCGCCGTGGGCGGGGTGCCGGCGGACGGGGCGTCAGGGGCGGAGCCGGGGTCGGCGGGGGCGGGGGCGGCAGTTCGTCGTCCGCGAGCACGGGGCCGCCCGCCCGCAACCGCTCGACCGTCCGCTCGACCCGGCGGCGGGCCCGGGGATCGTCGTCGCGCCGGAAGAACAACCGCACACTGACGGGGGCGGGCAACCCGTACACGCGACCGGGCCCACGGAGGCGTTCGACGGAGACCGGCCGGTACCCGAGCGCATGAGCGATCGCCCCGGCCCGGACCTTCACAGCCGCCGACCCCCGGATCTCGACGCGTCCCCGCCCGTCGAAGCGGGACCGGATCTCGTCGTCCTTCATTCGCCAGGCCTCCTGTGAAAGAGCGTCAGCCCCGCACATCCGTGCGGGGCTGACGACGTCGGCGGAGACTCAGACCACCCGCCGCGCCCCCGCCGAAGGCACCGCCTCGAAGACGCGGGGGGTCGTGAAGTCCGCTGCCGCGAAGGCCTCTTCGAGGGCCTTGGTGAGGGTGTCCACGTCGGCCGCCTCCGTCAGGACGATCGCCGAGCCGCCGAAGCCGCCGCCGGTCATGCGGGCGCCCAGGGCACCGGCGGACAGGGCCGTGTCCACCACCAGGTCCAGCTCGGGGCAGGAGATGCGGAAGTCGTCGCGCAGCGAGACGTGGCCCTCGGTGAGGACGGGGCCGATCGCCCGGGTCTCACCCGCGCGCAGGAGTTCCACCACCCGCTCCACCCGCTGATTCTCCGTCACCACGTGCCGGACCAGGCGGACGACCTCCTCCTCGTCGCCGAGCCGGGCCAGCGCCGCGTCCAGCTCGGCGTACGGGACGTCCCGCAGGGCGTCGACGCCGAGCAGCGCGGCGCCCTTCTCGCAGCCGGCACGGCGCTTGCCGTACTCGCCGCCGCTGTGGGCGTGCTTGACCTGGGTGTCGACCACGAGCAGGCGCAGGCCCTCGGCCGCCAGGTCGAAGGGGATCTGCTGCTGGGACAGGTCCCGGGTGTCCAGGAACAGGGCGTTGCCGGCCCGGCAGCAGGCCGACGCCGTCTGGTCCATGATGCCGGTCGGCGCGCCGACGTAGACGTTCTCGGCGCGCTGGCACAGGCGCGCCAGCTGCCAGCCCTGGAGGCCGAGTCCGTACAGCTCGTTCAGCGCCAGCGCGATCACGACCTCCAGGGCGGCGGAGGAGGACAGGCCCGCGCCGGTCGGGACGGTCGAGGCCAGATGGACGTCCGCGCCGGTGACCTCGTGGCCCGCCTCGCGCAGTGCCCAGACCACGCCCGCCGGGTACGCCGTCCAGGCGTCGTCGCTCTGCGGTGCCAGGGCGTCGAGCGGGAGCTGCGCGACGCCGCCCTCGACGTCCGCCGAGTGCAGGCGCAGGACGCCGTCGGTGCGGCGGGAGACGGCCGCCGTCGCCTGGTGCGGCAGGGCGAAGGGCATCACGAAGCCGTCGTTGTAGTCGGTGTGCTCCCCGATCAGGTTGACCCTGCCCGGCGCCGCCCAGACGCCCTCCGGCTCCGTCCCGTACAGCTCGGCGAAGCGCTCCCGGACCTGCTGTGCCCCCACTAGTGCCCCCTTGTGGTGGTCTGCGCGAACTCCCACGCGTCCGCGACGATCCCCGCGAGATCCGCGCGGGACGGGTTCCAGCCCAGCTTCTCGCGGGCGGTGGCCGCCGACGCGACCAGGACCGCGGGGTCGCCGCCGCGGCGCGGGGCGACCACCTCGGGGATCGGGTGGCCGGTGACCTTGCGGACGGTCTCGATGACCTCGCGGACCGAGAAGCCGCTGCCGTTGCCGAGGTTGCAGATCAGGTGCTGGCCGGGGGCGGCGGCCCGCAGGGCCAGGAGATGAGCCTCGGCCAGGTCCGCGACGTGGATGTAGTCGCGGACGCAGGTGCCGTCCGGGGTCGGGTAGTCGTCGCCGTAGACCGAGATGGCGTCGCGGCGGCCCTGGGCGACCTGGAGGACCAGCGGGATCAGGTGCGACTCCGGGTCGTGGCGCTCGCCGTGGGCGCCGTACGCGCCGGCCACGTTGAAGTAGCGCAGCGACACCGCGGCCAGGCCGTGGGCGGTCGCCTCGCTGGTGATCATGTGGTCGACGGCCAGCTTGGTGGCGCCGTAGGGGTTGGTCGGCCTGGTCGGGGCGGTCTCGACGATCGGGACCTGCTCCGGCTCGCCGTAGGTCGCCGCCGTGGAGGAGAAGACCAGCTTGCGCACGCCCGCCTCACGCATCGCGGCCAGCAGGGCCATGGAGCCGCCGACGTTGTTGTCCCAGTACTTCTCCGGCTTCACCACCGACTCGCCGACCTGCGAGGACGCGGCGAAGTGCAGCACGCCGTCGTAAGAGGGGTCGAGCCACTTCCCCGCCTCGCGGATGTCGCCCTCGACGAACGCGGCACCGGCCGGGACGCCCTCGCGGAAGCCGGTGGAGAGGTTGTCGAGGACGGTGACCTCGTGGCCGGCCTCCAGCAGATGCTTGGCCACGACACTGCCGACGTATCCCGCGCCACCCGTCACCAGGTACTTCATGAACTCGCTACCTCTCGCAGTCGCTCGGCCGCGCGCTCCGGCGGCACGTCGTTGATGAACACGTTCATGCCGGACTCGGAACCCGCGAGGAACTTCAGCTTGCCGGAAGTGCGGCGGATGGTGAAAAGCTCGAGGTGGAGCGCGAAGTCGTCGCGCGTGACACCGTCGAACTCCTCCAGGGCGCCGAACGGGGCCTGGTGCCAGGCCGCGATGTACGGCGTCGGCGGCTCATCGGTACCGAAGATCCGGTCGAAGCGCCTCAAGAGTTCCAGATAGACCTGGGGGAACTCTGTGCGCGCGGCCTCGTCCAGGGCGAGCAGGTCGGGCACGCGGCGCTTGGGGTACAGGTGGACCTCGTACGGCCAGTGCGCCGCGTACGGCACGAAGGCCGCCCAGTGTTCACCCTCCAGGACGACCCGCCCACCGGCCAGTTCCCGCTCCAGGACGGTGTCGAAGAGGTTCTCCCCGCCGGTTGCCTCCTTGTGGGCGGCCAGCGAGCGGAGCATCAGCGCGGTGCGCGGGGTGGTGAAGGGGTAGGCGTAGATCTGTCCGTGCGGATGGCCCAGGGTCACACCGATCTCGGCACCCCGGTTCTCGAAACAGAAGACCTGCTCGACGCAGGACAGGTGCGACAGCTCGGACGTCCGGTCGGTCCAGGCGTCCAGCACCAGCCGCGCCTGCTCCTCGGTGAGGTCGGCGAAGGAGGCGTCGTGGTCGGAGGTGAAGCAGACCACCTCGCAGCGCCCGGAGTCGCCGGCGAGGGAGGGGAACCGGTTCTCGAAGACGACGACGTCGTAGGAGGAGTCCGGGATCTCGCTCAGCCGCTCGCCCCGCGTCGGGCACAGCGGGCACTCGTCGGCCGGCGGATGGTAGGTGCGGCCCTGGCGGTGCGAGGCGACGGCGACCGCGTCGCCGAGCAGCGGGTCGCGGCGGATCTCGGAGGTCGTATGGGTCCGCTCCAGCGGGCGGCGGTCGACGGCGTCCCGCACGCGGTCGTCGCGCAGGTCGTAGTAGATCAGCTCACGACCGTCGGCCAGCCGGGTCGAGGTCTTCTTCACGCCGGACTCCTCACGTCCCGCACCCAATCACTCAACACAATCAAACATAACAGACCACACTCGACCACCTCGAGGATCATCACAATCAAACAAAGAACATCAACAGAAGTGTTCAAATACTGAACGCGGCGGCGTAGGTTCCGCACTGATCAGTTCGCGCGACGAAGCGAGTTCTCCATGCAAACCCCCACAGACGCCCATACGTACCTGGCGGCGGGCCTACGGCTCCCGACCAACGGGCTCGACTACACGATCCTCGGGATCTACTTCCTCGTCGTCCTCGGCATCGGCTTCGCGGCCCGCCGCTCGGTGAAGACCAGCCTGGACTTCTTCCTCTCGGGACGCTCGCTGCCCGCCTGGATCACCGGCCTCGCCTTCATCTCGGCGAACCTGGCGGCCACCGAGATCCTGGGCATGGCCGCGAACAGCGCCCAGTACGGCGCCTACACCGTGCACTGGTACTGGATCGGCGCCATCCCCGCCATGGTCTTCCTGGGCCTGGTGATGATGCCCTTCTACTACGGCAGCAAGGTCCGCTCGGTCCCCGAGTTCCTGCTGCTGCGCTTCGACCGGGCCGCTCACCTGCTCAGTTCGATCCTGTTCGCCTTCGCCGCCATCCTGATCGCCGGTGTCAACCTCTACGCCCTCGCGATCGTCGTCGAGGCCCTGCTCGGCTGGCCGCAGTGGGTGGCCATCGTCGTCGCCGGCGCCTTCGTGCTCGCGTACATCACCCTGGGCGGTCTGTCCTCGGCGATCTACAACGAGGTGCTGCAGTTCTTCGTGATCCTGGCCGCGCTCATCCCGATCACCGTGCTCGGCCTGAAGAAGGTCGGCGGCTGGGGCGGGCTGACCCACAAGCTCACCGCGACCCACGGGGCCGACTTCACCACGGCCTGGGGCGGCACCGGCATCGGCCACGCCAACCCGCTCGGCGCCAACTGGCTGACCATCGTCCTCGGCCTCGGCTTCGTGCTCTCCTTCGGCTACTGGACCACCAACTTCGCCGAGGTGCAGCGCGCCCTGTCCGCCAAGAACCTCTCCGCCGGGCAGCGGACCCCGCTGATCGCCGCCTACCCCAAGATCTTCATCGTCTTCCTGGTGATGATCCCGGGCCTGGTCGCCGCCGCGATCGTCCCGAAGTTCGGCACCCCGGCCTCCGGCTACCAGTACAACGACGCCATCCCCTACCTGATGCAGGAGTTGCTGCCCAACGGCGTGCTCGGCATCGCCGTCACCGGTCTGCTGGCGGCCTTCATGGCGGGCATGGCGGCCAACGTGTCGTCCTTCAACACGGTGTTCACCAACGACATCTGGGCGAAGTACGTGGTGCGGGGCCGCGAGGACGCGTACTACGTGCGGTTCGGCCGCCTGATCACCGTGGTCGGCGTCCTCGCCTCGATCGGCACGGCGTTCCTGGCGTCCTCGTTCTCGAACATCATGAGCTACCTGCAGACGCTGTTCTCCTTCTTCAACGTGCCGATGTTCGTGGTGTTCATCGTCGGCATGTTCTGGAAGCGCGCGTCCGCCAAGTCCGGCTTCTGGGGCCTGCTCGCCGGCACCACGGCCGCCATGATCAACTACTTCGTGTTCTACAAGAAGGGGATCATCTCCATCCCCTCCGACCAGGGCGCCAACTTCGTCTCCGCGATCGCCGGGTTCGTCGCCGGCGCGGTCGTGATGGTCGCGGTGTCCCTGTTCACCCAGCCGAAGCCGGCACAGGAGCTGCAGGGCCTCGTCTACGGCACCCGCTCCCCCGGCATGTCCGAACCGCCCGCGCCCGGTGACGAGGCCTGGTACCGCAAGCCGGCCCTGCTGGGCTGGGGCGCGGTCGTGCTCGCCGCCGCCTGCTACATCCCGTTCTCGTTCTGACGCGGGAGGATCGAGGAAATCATGAACGAACACTCCGACCGCCCGCACGAGCCGTTCCACTACTCGGAGGAGGACGTCCAGCGCGAGGTCACCGACCTGGAGAGCAAGTCGGCGACCGCGGCCCGCATCTTCGACCTGCGCCGCATCATCGGCGGCCTGTTCGTGGTCTACGGCATCATCGTCACGATCACCGGCATCACCGACTCCCAGGCCGCGATCGACAAGGCGCAGGGAGTCAACATCAACCTCTGGACCGGGATCGGCATGCTCCTGCTGGGCATCTTCTTCCTGGCCTGGCTGAAGCTGCGGCCGACTCCGCCGCCGCTTCCTCCGGAGGGTTCGCCGGAGGAGGGGCAGGGGGAGTAACCCGCCGCCCCGCCCGCGGGCGCGTGGAAGCTGGTCGCGCCCGCGCGGCGGAGCCGCAGACCGGCACGGCCCCGCGCCCCTTCGGGCACCTACTCCGGACCGGGGTTCAGCGGTCCCGCCCGGTCCAGCAAGCCGGTCCTGGCCGCCAGCGCCGCCGCCTCCAGGCGTGAGCCCACGCCCAGTTTCATCAGGACCCGCTGGACATGGGTGCGGGCCGTGCTCGGTGCGATGCCCATGCCCGCCGCGATCAGCCGGGTGTCCTCGCCGTCGGCCACCCGCACCAGCACCTCCACCTCCCGCGGCGTCAGCATCTCCAGCAGCCGCTGCGCCTCGTCGTCGGGCTGCGCCGCCGGATTGAGCAGCTCGCCGAACGCCCCCTGGAGCAGCTGCGGAGCCACCGCCGCCTCGCCCGAGCGGGCCTTCATGATGGCCCGCTCGACCCCCTCGATCCGCTCGTCGTGCCGCACGTACCCCGACGCGCCCGCGGCGAACGCCGCCGCGATGCCCCGCGGCGAGGGCACCGGCCCCAGCACCAGCACCGCCACCTGCGGCCGCTCCCGTTTGATCTTCACCACCGGGTCGAACGCCCCCGGCTCGGCCGGTGCCGCCGTACCCAGCAGGCACACCTCCGGCGCCCGCGCGATCACCAGGTCCGCCGCGCCCGCGGCCGGCGCCGCCGCGGCGAGCACCCGGTGCCCGCGCAGCTTCAACGCCGACGCCAACGCCTCCGCGAGCAGGCGATGGTCGTCGACGACCATGAGCCGCACTCCCATCGAGCAACCCCCCAGTCCCCCCCATGGATGCCCCACTATGGACGCCCACCGGTCCGCCGGGACAGAGCGCCCCCCGGCACCCGGCCCCTTCATGTCCCCGGAAGCTACACGCTTGTTCGACGTCGCGCTGCCCCTCTTCATGAGAAGTGCCCCGGATCGATGAAATCCGGGGCACTTCTCGGCAAGTCACCCATTCGGGCGAGACGGCACCAGGCGTCGGCGAACGGTCAGCCCTTGGGGCCGAACGCCATCGCCAGGACCTCCTTCTCGTTAGTGGAGTCCGGCTTGTGGGCGAAGACTTCCGACATGTACAGCCGGCCGTGCCCGAAGAGGATCTCCGAGTAGTCCGGCGACATGCTGGTCTCCACGTCCCGCACGGTCGAGTTGGCCGGGTTCTCCAGCAGCTTGGTCTCCTTGAAGGAGCCGCCGTCGATGCTGACGATCTGGCCGCCCTTGTCGTACGGCGGGCGCTTGTAGGCGATCAGGTTGCCGCCGTCCATGCGCAGCGGAGAGATCGTGTAGCCGTCCCCGGCCTCGGCGCGCTGCCCGGTCTGCTTCCCGGTGTTCAGGTCGAAGGCGAGGATCTCGTTGGTCCTGCTGTACTGGCCCGACCCGTCGTGCTCCTCGGTCGGCACGTACAGCTTGCCGTCGCCCGCGACGATCTCCTTGCAGCCGTCGACGGTGTCGATGCCGTCGCAGCGGCCGCCGTAGGTGTCGGCGGGCGCGGAGATGCGGGTGATCAGCTTGCCGGTCCTGCCGTCGATGGAGAAGTAGTCCGAGACACCGCTGCCGTCGCCTGCGCTGTCCCCGACGTCGGCCGCCACCACCAGCGGGTCGGTGGAGACGACGGAGGCGTACTCGATGCCCGAGTCCATCTTGTACTCGGAGATCACCTTCCCGGACTTCGGGTCGATGTTCTGGATGTGCAGCTGCTTGTTGTCGTAGCCGCCGCACTTGCGCACCGCGACCAGCTTGGTGCCGCCGCCGTACCCGGCGTCGTAGCAGGTGTCGTCCGGCTTCGGCTGCCACAGCGTCTTGCCGGAGTCGAGGTCGAACGCGGCGCCGCCGTCGGTGCTGCCGACCGCGACGGTGTGCTGGGCGACCGTCACGTTGTCCAGACTGGCCGTGTAGTCACCGGACTTGACCGTCTTCGTCCACAGCTTGGTCCCCGTGTCGAGGTCGATCCCGGCGACCTGGCTGCAGCCCGCGGAGGAGTTCTTCGCGGGCATCTTCGGCTGGAAGAGGACCGCCGTCCGGTTGTCGGAGCTGACCTGGGCGCTGGCCGCGCAGACCGGGCCGGGCAGCTTGACCGTCCACAGCTTGCCGCCCTTGACCGGGTCGTAGCCGACGATCTCGGCGATGCCGCTCTTGGCGTACACCTTGTCGGTCAGCCACGAGCCCGAGGTGTCGGTCGTGTCGTCGGCCTTGGGCATCGGGACCTGGAAGAGCACCTGGGAGGCGGGGTCGGCCGGCGCCTTCTCCTTGCCGCCGGTGGACGTGCCCCCGGAGCCGCCCTTGTCACCGCCCGTGCCCCCGCTGGAGGAGGCCGTGTGGTGCTGCTTGCCGTCGTCACCGGAGGACTTGGCGTACCAGATGCCGCCGCCGACGATCAGCGCGATCACGACGACCGCCGCGACGACGATGAACAGCACGGTGTTGTTCCGGCCGCCGCCGGCCGTCCCCACCTGCGGCTGCATCGGCATCGTCGGCTGCTGCCCCGGATAGCCGTAACCGGGGTAGCCGTAGCCCGGCTGCCCGGGCTGTCCCGGCTGCATCGGCTGGGCGGGCGTCCCGTAGGGGGCCTGCGGCTGGCCGTAGGCCGGGGGCTGCTGGGCGTACGGGTTCGGCTGGGCGCCGGGGTAGCCGTATCCGGGCTGGGGCGGCTGCTGCGGCTGCGGAGCCGGAGCGGCGGCCTGCGGGTAGCCGTACGCGGGCTGCGGCGGGTGCGGCGGCTGCACGGGCGGACCCGCCGGGGCCGCGGGGGCCGCGGGCGGCTTGTCCAGCGGGAGCGGTGCGCCCGCGGGCGGCTGGTCCTGCGGGGTCGGCGCAGGCGGGGTCTGCGACGGAGGGGGCGGCGGGGTGTTCGGCGGGCCGAAGCCACCGCCCTGCTGCGGGGGCTGGTGGGGCGGCGGAGGGGGCGGCTGGGTCATGACGTGGGTACCTCGGTGAAGCGCGAACGGCCGGACGGCTCAGCGGACTCGGACTCTACGGACGGGCGGGAAGCCGGGCTCAGTTGCCGAAGGCCATGATCAGCTTCTCCTTCGCGTCGTCGTTTCCGTTCAGCCGGCCGGAGGAGATGTAGAACCGCCCGCCGGACCAGTCGAGGACGCTGTCGTAGAAGGTCTCCTCGATCTCGGCGGTGCCCGAGGGGTTCTGCAGCAGCTTGGTCGTGCTGTGGGAGGAACCGCCGACCGGGATGGAGACGACCTGGCCGCCCGCCTCGAACGACGGCTGCACGTACGCGATGAGCTTGCCGCCCTCCACCTTGATCGGCGACATCGGCTCGTCCGCCGGGGACTTGGCGCGCCACTTCGCCTTGCCGTCGGCCAGGCTGATGGCGACGATCTCGTTGGCACTGGCCGTGGAGTCCGTGGGCAGGTAGAGCGTGTCGCCGTCGACGGCGACGCCCTGGCAGCCCTGCAGGTCGCGTTCGAGGATCGCCCAGCCGCAGCGCGGCGCGAACTTCTCGTCGACCGTCACCTGCGAACGGAACTTGCCGTTCTTGGCGAAGGTCGAGATGTTCCAGGCCTTCTTGTCCTCGTTGGTCAGGTAGACGACGAGCGGGTCGACGGAGTACGTCCGCGACACCTTCCAGCCCTTCTTGACCTTCTGGGTCCACCTCACCTTGCCGGTGGCCGGGTCGAGTTCCTGGATCTCGTCGTGCTCGGTGCTCGTACCGGCGCCGCAGGACGCCACCTGGATCAGCCGGCCGGTGCCGCCCGCGTACGCGTCCGGGAAGCAGGCGGAGCCGTACTTCTTCTTGTCGTACAGCTTCTTGCCGCTGTCGATGTCGTACGCCGTGCCCGACTGCGAACGGGCCACCATCAGCGTCTTCCCGCTCACGGTCAGCTCGACGTTCAGCGCGCTGTCGAACAGCTCACCGTCGGCGACCTCGCCGCTCCACCCCTTCTTGCCGGTGGCCAGGTCGATCTGCTGCAGCTGGTTGCACTTGGCGCTGTCGCCGGCGCCGCTCGCGTACGCCACGACGACCTTGTCGTCGGCCGACTTCTGCGGGGTGACCGCGCAGATCTTCTGCGGGAGGGTGATCGGCCCCCAGGCGGTCCCGCCGTCACCGGCACCGAAGGCGAAGACCTGCTTGTACGCCGCCTTCACCACCGTGGAGCCGGTGACCCACAGGCCGGGCGCGTCGGCACCGTTGCCCGGGGCGTCCGGCGCCGACTTGTACCAGAGGACCTTCGCCTCGCCGGGCTTGCGGCCCTCGTTGAAGTTCTCCGGGTCGTCACCGCCGCCGCTCGCCGGGCTCGGGGTGGCGGACGCCGAGGCGGACTGCTTGGGGTCATCGCTCTGCTGGGCGACCGGCTTCTTCTTGCCGTCGTCGTCCCCGCCGCTGGTCACCGCGTACACGGTGCCGCCGATGACGAGCAGCGCGGCCACCGCGGCACCGATGAGCAGCGCCGGCTTCGTCCTGGACCCCGGCGCCGGGCCGCCCGGCGGGGTGCCGGGCATGCCCGGGTACGGCTGATGCGGGTACCCGCCGCCGAAACCGGGCTGGGGTGCCGCGCCGTACGGGCCGGGCTGCTGGGGCTGCTGCGGGTAACCGTAGGGCCCCGGGGCGGCGTACGGGCCCGGCGCGCCGGGCGCGGGCGGAGCGCCGTACGGCCCGGGCTGCTGCGGGTAGCCGTACCCGGGCTGTGGCTGCTGCGGCGGGGCCGCGGGCGGCTGGGGCGGGGCGGCCGGCGGCTGCGCCGGCGGAGGGGGTGCACCGAATCCGCCGCCCTGTGGCGGCTGGTCCTGTGGCGCTCCGAAACCGCCGTGGGGCGGCTGGTTGGGCGGCTGAGTCATCAGCGCTCTTCCCCCTCGTTCACTGATTTTTAGCCACGCCCTGAGGTTCGTGATGGACCCAAGGTCGTATTCAGAAGTTGTCAGACGGCTCTTTCTATCACCCGGCACAGACAGCACACGGGGCCGCGCCCTCCCCTGTTCCCAAGGGAGAACCGGCCCGTGATGCCGTTGTTATGCGCCTTCACGCCCCCTTCACGCGGCGCACGCGCCCCCCGCGCGGGATACCGCGGAGGTCAGGCGTCCTCCGCCAATTCCAGCCAGCGCATTTCCAGTTCCTCGCGCTCCCCGGCCAGGTCCCGCAGCCGGCCGTCCAGTTCGGCCACCTTGGCGAAGTCGGTGGCGTTGTCGGCGATCTGAGCGTGCAGCGTGGACTCCTTCTCGGAGATCTTGTCCAACTGCCGCTCGATCTTCTGCAGTTCCTTCTTGGCGGCCCGCTGGTCGGCGGCGCTCTTCTCCGTCGTGGCCGGTTTGGGCGCCGCGGCGGCGGCCTGCGCGGCGACCGCCTCCTCCATGCGCTGCCGCCGCTCCAGGTACTCGTCGATGCCGCGCGGCAGCATCCGCAGGGTGCCGTCCCCGAGGAGGGCGAACACACGGTCCGTGGTGCGCTCGACGAAGAACCGGTCGTGGGAGATGACGATCATCGAGCCGGGCCAGCCGTCGAGGACGTCCTCGAGCTGGGTGAGGGTCTCGATGTCGAGGTCGTTGGTGGGCTCGTCGAGGAAGAGGACGTTGGGCTCGTCCATGAGGAGGCGCAGGAGCTGCAGGCGGCGGCGCTCACCGCCGGAGAGGTCCCCCACCGGAGTCCACTGCTTCTCCTTGCCGAAGCCGAACGTCTCGCACAGCTGCCCGGCGGTCATCTCGCGCCCCTTGCCGAGGTCGACGCGCTCACGCACCTGCTGGACGGCTTCCAGGACCCGCGTGGTCGGGTTCAGCTCCGCGACCTCCTGGGAGAGGTAGGCGAGCTTGACGGTCCTGCCGACGGCGACCCGGCCGGCGGCCGGCTGCTCCTCGCCCTCGGTACGGGCCGCCGCCGCCATGGCGCGCAGCAGGGAGGTCTTCCCCGCGCCGTTGACGCCGACGAGACCGATCCGGTCGCCGGGGCCCAGCTGCCAGGTCACGTGCTTCAGCAGCACCTTGGGCCCGGCCTGCACGGTGACGTCCTCCAGGTCGAAGACGGTCTTGCCGAGCCGCGAGGAGGCGAACTTCATCAGCTCGGAGGTGTCCCGGGGCGGCGGCACGTCGGCGATCAGCTCGTTGGCGGCCTCGACCCGGAAACGGGGCTTGGACGTCCGCGCGGGCGCCCCACGCCGCAGCCAGGCCAGCTCCTTGCGGATCAGGTTCTGCCGCTTGGCCTCCTCGGTGGCGGCGATCCGCTCCCGCTCGGCCCGGGCGAAGACGTAGTCCGAGTAGCCGCCCTCGTACTCGTAGACGTCACCGCGCTGCACGTCCCACATGCGGGTGCAGACCTGGTCCAGGAACCACCGGTCGTGGGTCACGCAGACCAGCGCCGAGCGGCGGTTGCGCAGGTGGTTCGCGAGCCAGGCGATGCCCTCGACGTCGAGGTGGTTGGTGGGCTCGTCCAGGACGAGCAGGTCCTGTTCCTCGATGAGCAGCTTGGCGAGCGCGATACGGCGCCGCTCGCCACCGGAGAGCGGCCCGATGACGGTGTCGAGCCCCTTGGGGAAGCCCGGCAGGTCCAGCCCGCCGAAGAGCCCGGTCAGCACGTCCCTGACCTTGGCGTTGCCGGCCCACTCGTGGTCGGCCATGTCGCCGATGACCTCGTGGCGGACGGTGGCGGCGGGGTCGAGGGAGTCGTGCTGGGTCAGCACGCCGAGCCGCAGCCCGCCGGAGTGCGTGACGCGCCCGGTGTCGGCCTGCTCCAGCTTGGCGAGCATCCGGATGAGGGTGGTCTTGCCGTCGCCGTTGCGCCCGACGACGCCGATCCGGTCCCCTTCCGACACACCGAGCGAGACGCCGTCGAGCAGGGCACGGGTGCCGTACACCTTGCTGACGTTCTCGACATTGACCAGATTGACGGCCATTTCACTCCTGCCCGGGGGGATGGATCGCCCGTCCAGGGTAGTCCGAGGTCAGCCGTCGTCCTTCTGCTGCTCCTGACGCCGCTGGTAGTACCAGACCGCACTCAGTGGCAACGTGTCGATGTCCGTGCCGGGCTCCAGGGGTCCGATGCGGTGTTCGAGCTCCACGCAGCGCGGGTCGTCGCGGTGCGCGAGCGCCGCGACCGCGTACGCGCGCGTGCGCTGCCGCTCGTCGTGCGTGAGCTCCACCAGCACGTCCCCGGTCTCCGGCTCGCGGCCCCGGTAGTGCGACAGCCAGAAGCAGGTGCGGTCGCGTACGTCGGGGTCCGGATCGCGGGCCAGCGCGACAACGGCGGCCAGGCCCTCCGGGCGCAGCACGTCCTCGTCGCCGTCCAGCAGTTCGGGCACATGGCTGCGGATCCGGGGATCGGGGTGCGTGACGTGCGCCAGGCCGAGGGCGTCGGTCTCGGGGCCGCTCATCCACGTCAGCCCGTTGAGCAGGACGTCGAGCACGTCCGTGTCCCGCTCCCGCTCGGCCCAGGGAACGAGGTCTCGGGCCGGGTCCCGGAGGGTGGGCCTGCGGCGCTGGGCGTCCGCGACGATCGTGCTCAGCAGCACGTCCGCGGCGAAGAGCCGGAGCAGCGGATCGGGGTCGCGGCCGAGCCGGACGGCCTCGGCCCAGATCGCGTCGTCCAGCCGCGCGCCCAGCGCCAGCACCGATTCCGTCCACACCTCGTGGTCGCGGTCCGGGCGGGTCAGGGCGCGCGCGAGCAGTTCGCCGAAGGGCGTACGCAGCCGCAGCCTCGCCTCCAGGGCGGTGAGGAAGGCCGCGTGCCCGTCGCACAGCGTCAACCCGCCGAGGGTGAGCCGCTCGTACCAGCAGCCGATGTCGTCCTGCCGCCGGATCCGCGCGACCGGGCCCGGCAGGCCGGTGCGGCGCCGCAGTTCGGCCTCCGGATCGGTGCCCGCCAGGCGGCGTGCGTGCTCCAGCACCTCCTCGCGGACCGGTCCGGGGCGGAGTGCCACGCCGGGGAGGACGGCCTGGGCCAGTCCCGGTGAGCCGCCGTCCACCGCCCGCAGCAGCGGGGTGGTGCCGTCGGGCAGCCGCCGCAGCGGGTCGGCCCCGGCCTCGACCAGGGCCTCGGCGACCGGCCGGTCGTCCGCGTCGATCGCCCGGCACAGCACCGGCAGGCCCGTGCTCGCGTCGGGGGCGTCCGGATCGGCCCCGGCCTCCAGCAGCTCCCGGACCTGTTCCGCGTCCCCGCGCCGTACGGCCGTGACGAGCCGGTCCGCGTCCCCCGTGCCCATGTGTGCGCTCCCTCCCCCGTCCGTCCGCGTCACAAGCGGCCGAGGCAGCGGAGCCCAGAGCGACCTCGCCGACGGCGCAGCCCTATTGCCGCGCGACGTCCCGGGGGGTCACCGTGGCGCCCGGCGCGGGGGCCGTCGCCGTGCGCACCGTACGGCAGGTACCGGAGGACCGGAGGGCGTCGGCGATCTTCGTGGCGGCCTCCGGGTCGCGCGCGAGGAAGGCCGTCGTGGGCCCCGAACCCGAGACCAGCGCGGCGAGGGCACCGGCCCCGCGCCCCGCGTCCAGCGTGTCGGCGAGCTCCGGGAACAGGGACAGGGCCGCGGGCTGGAGGTCGTTGGAGACGGCGGCGGCCAGTGCGTCCGCGTCCCCCTTCGCCAGCGCCTGAAGCAGCGCCGCCGAAGCCACCGGCTCCGGAATGTCCCGCCCCTGCGCCAGCCGGTCGAACTCGCGGAAGACCGCCGGCGTCGACAGCCCCCGCTCGGCCATCGCGAACACCCAGTGGAAGGTGCCGCCGGTCTCCAGGGCGGTCAGCTGCTCGCCGCGCCCGATGCCGAGAGCCGCCCCGCCGACCAGGCTGAACGGCACGTCGCTGCCCAGCTCGGCGCAGATCGCGAGCAGTTCGGCCCGCGAGGCGCCCGTGCCCCACAGCGTGTTGCAGGCGAGCAGCGCTCCCGCGCCGTCGGCGCTGCCGCCCGCCATGCCGCCCGCGACCGGGATGTCCTTGGCGATGTGGATGTGCACGGCCGGTTCGATGCCCCGCCGCTCGGCGAGCGCGAGCGCGGCGCGCGCGGCGAGGTTGGTGCGGTCCAGGGGGACCTGCCCGGCGTCGGGGCCCTCGCAGGTGATCCGGAGTTCGTCCGCGGGGGTCACCGTGACCTCGTCGTAGAGGCCGACGGCGAGGAAGACGTTGGCGAGGTCGTGGAACCCGTCGGGGCGGGCGGCACCGACCGCGAGCTGGACGTTGACCTTGGCGGGAACGCGGACCGTGACGCTCACTTACCGGACTCCTTGTGTTCGGCGATGGACGCGAACTCCTCCACCGTGAGCGACTCCCCGCGGGCCTGCGGCGAGACCCCGGCGGCGACCAGGGCGGCCTCGGCGGCAGCGGCGGATCCGGCCCAGCCGGCGAGCGCGGCGCGCAGGGTCTTGCGGCGCTGCGCGAAGGCCGCGTCGATCACCGCGAAGACCTCCTTCCGGGAGGCCGTCGTCTTGATCGGCTCGGTCCGTCGGACGAGGGAGACCAGTCCGCTGTCGACGTTCGGCGCGGGCCAGAAGACGTTGCGGCCGATGGCCCCGGCCCGCTTCACCTCGGTGTACCAGTTGGCCTTCACGGACGGCACGCCGTACACCTTCGAGCCGGGGGCGGCGGCGAGCCGGTCGGCGACCTCGGACTGCACCATGACGAGGGTGCGCTCGATGCTCGGGAAGGTCTCGAGCATGTGCAGCAGCACGGGTACGGCGACGTTGTAGGGCAGGTTCGCCACCAGGGCCGTCGGCGGGGGGCCGGGCAGCTCGGTGACGTGCATCGCGTCGGAGTGGACCAGTGCGAACCGGTCGGCGCGGGCCGGCATGCGCGCGCCGATGGTCGTGGGGAGGGCCGTGGCGAGGACGTCGTCGATCTCGACGGCCGTGACCCGGTCGGCGGCCTCCAGCAGCGCGAGGGTGAGGGAGCCGAGCCCCGGGCCGACCTCGACGACCACGTCGTCGGGGCGGACCTCGGCGGTGCGGACGATACGGCGGACCGTGTTGGCGTCGATCACGAAGTTCTGGCCGCGCTGCTTGGTGGGACGGACACCGAGCGCTGCCGCCAGCTCACGGATGTCGGCCGGGCCGAGGAGGGCGTCGGGGGTGGGGCTGCTCACGGGACAAGGGTACGGGGGTCCACCGGGGCGGTTTGCCAGGTACCGCTCCCGGGGACGTCTCCCGGGCCGTCGAGGCACGGGGCGAGGCGCACCGGCCCCCGGTCACCAGCGCAGCCGCGCCCCGCAGTGCGGCCAGGGACTGGCCCCCCGGCTCAGGTACAGCTTCTTCGCGCGGAACGTCTGTTCCTCCGCCGACGCGTCCTGGGGCCGGCCGGTGCCGCCGAGGCTGCGCCAGGTGTGGACGTCGAACTGGTAGAGCCCGCCGTACGTTCCCGAGGGGTCGACCGCGTGCGGGCGGCCGCCGGACTCGCAGGCGGCGAGGGCGCTCCAGTTCAGGCCCTCGGCGCCTTCCACGGAGGGCGGCAGCGGCTTGGTGCCCACCTTCACCAGCTGCTTGTGCGGCCCGCGCACGGTTTCGGAGGTCTCCCGGCGCGGCTTCTGCCGTACGCCGTTGACGGTGCGCAGCAGGTAGGTGTCCCGCCGCAGCCCGGGCCGGCCGGGCCGGGCGACGACCTCGATGCCCTTGAACAGGGTGGGGTCCTCGACCCGCTCGACGTCGAAGGGGATCTGCTCCTCGCGCACCTCCCGGGTGCCGCTGATGCGCAGCACGGTCACCGTCTGGCCGTCGCGCGGGAAGCTGTCGAGCGGGACGGAGGTGGTGTCCTGGCCGTGCAGGACGATGCCGGCCTCCTCGACGGCCTCGCGGACGGTGGCCGCGTTGGTGCGGATGGTGCGGGTACGGCCGTCCGCCATGACCGTGACGGCGCGCTCGGTGCGCACGTCGAGCGCGAGTCCGGCGCGCCCGATGCTCTGGGAGCGGGAGATCGACAGATACGCGCCCTCGGCGCGCACCCCCAGCTCGTCGAGCGCCCCCTCGACCGTGTGCGCCGTCGTCCACACCTCGTGCTGTCGGCCGTCCAGCGTGAGCCGTACCGGGCGGCCGTAGCGGACCGCGACCGCGTCCCCGCTGGCGAGGGCCGCGCCGGGACCGGGCGCGATCATGTCGTGCGCCCCGACGTGCACGCCCTGCTCGGCGAGCAGCTCACTCACGTCGTCGGCGAAGGTGTGCAGGGTGCGGGGATGGCCGTCGACGCTCAGCTCGATCGCCTTGTCCTTGGCGACGAACGCGGTGGTGCCGCCGGCCAGGAAGGCCACCACCAGCGCCTGCGGCAGCAGACGGCGCACCGCGGACTCAGGGCGCTCGGCGCTGCGCGCCCTGCGTCGGCGCGCGGCACGCCCGTACACCCCTTCGGGTGGGCCGGTCACTCCGTCGAGTGACTCCGGTTCCTCCGTGCTCACCGGAGCGGGCACCGTCGTCGTCCGCCGCGGCAGCGCCGGCTCGGAGACGAAGTACGCCTGGGCCTCGTAGGCGGGCCGGTAGGTGTCCTCGTACAGGCCGTAGGGCAGGGTCTCCGCGGTGTGCACGGAGGCGTCAGGGCCGTAGGGCTCGTACGTCTCGTACTGCGACTTGCTCACGCCGACACGCTCCAGGGAGCCAGAGGGGTCCGGATCGGGCGAGCAGAACCTAGCGGAGCGGCTGTCACTCTCCAAAGCGGCACGGCTACGTACAGTTGCGCCCCGAACATGCGCTCAGGGACGCTTGACGACTCTCAGTAGCCGAAGGCACGGGCGGTGTTGGCGCCCAGGGCCGTCGCCAGCGCGTCCTCGTCGATGCCGCGCACGGCGGCCATCGCACGGACCGTGACCGGGACGAGGTACGGCGCGTTCGGCCGTCCGCGGTAGGGCGCGGGGGTCAGGAACGGCGCGTCGGTCTCCACGAGGACCAGCTCCAGCGGGGCGGCGGCGAGGGCGTCGCGCAGGTTCTGGGCGTTCTTGAAGGTGACGTTGCCGGCGAAGGACATGAAGTAGCCCTCGCGGGCGCAGATCGCGGCCATGTCGGCGTCGCCGGAGTAGCAGTGGAAGACGGTCCGCTCGGGGGCGCCCTCCTCCCGCAGGATCCGCAGGACGTCGGCGTGCGCGTCCCGGTCGTGGATCACCAGCGCCTTGCCGTGCCGCTTGGCGATCTCGATGTGGGCGCGGAAGGACCGCTCCTGCGCGGCCTTGCCCTCCGGGCCCGTGCGGAAGTGGTCGAGCCCCGTCTCCCCGACGCCCTTCACCTGGGGCAGCCCGGCGAGCCGGTCGATCTCGACGAGGGCCTCGTCCAGCGCGGCGTCCCCGCCCGGCTCGCGGGCACCCTGCCGCGACCAGCCGTCGGGGTCGCCGTGGACGATGCGCGGCGCCTCGTTGGGGTGCAGGGCGACCGCGGCGTGGACGCTGTCGTACGCGGCGGCCGTCTCGGCGGCCCAGCGTGAGCCCTTGATGTCGCAGCCGACCTGGACGACCGTCGTCACACCCACCGACGCGGCCTTGGCGAGGCCCTCCTCGACCGTGCCGGACTGCATGTCGAGATGGGTGTGCGAGTCGGCGACGGGCACCTGGAGGGGCGCCGGGAGCGGCGGGGCCGTGTGCTTGTCGTCCTTGGCGCTCTGGCCGGCGTTCGAAGGCATGCCCCGATCCTACGAAAGGGGCAAGCCCCCCTCACCGGGCCCCGGACGCAGCTCAGCCCGCCTTGCGGAAAGGGTGGAGGAGATCGGTCAGGTGCCAGTGGTGCGGCTCCTCGGTCTGCCCGGGCACCTGCGGCGCCTCGACCGGGCCCGCCGGCGGCACGTGGTGGTGCTGGGCGGCGCCGCGCGCCGACGAGACCTGCCCCGCCCGCATGATCCGCACGACATGGCCGTCGCAGTTGTGGCAGCTGGGCCGGCTCAGCGGCGACGGCACGACCCGGCCGTCGGCCACGTACAGCACGAACTCCTGCCCGTCGCCGTCCGTGTGGTGCTCTATCTCGTACGACTGCTCCCAGCCGTGCCCGCACCTCATGCAGGCGAACGCGTACGACTCGTGAACGACGGCTGTGGCAGTACCACGGAGGCCGGTCTGCCCTGCGATCTCGCTCATGCCAGCTCCTCTTGTTCCGCTGGACAGGCGCCCCGCGACGGGGCGCCTCTTCGACCAGTGGACTCTTCCGCCGACGTGAACGCATCAGGGCTGTCGAGTGTTGGAGGCGATTTGGACTTTCCTTGCAGAAACCGCCCTCTTCCACCCCTGTGGGCTTTGCCATCGGAGACAGCCCTTTGCCGTCGCATGGCGCATCCGCTCACCCGAGAACGGACCTGCTCAGAGGGGTTTTCGTGAGCGCCCGGAGCGACGCTCAGCCGCCGGCGCGCTTGGCTGCGACCACCGCGTCGAACACCACCCTCTTCGGCACCCCCGCCTCGACGGCGACCGCGGCGATCGCCTCCTTGCGCCGCTCCCCCGCCTCCTCCCGCACCCGGACCCGGCGGACGAGTTCCTCCGCGTCCAGCTCCTCGGGCCCGGCCTCGGGGGCGCCCTCGACGACGACGGTGATCTCCCCGCGCACACCCTGCGCGGCCCACTCCGCCAGCTCGGCCAGCGGACCGCGCCGTACCTCCTCGTACGTCTTGGTCAGCTCGCGGCAGACGGCGGCGCGCCGGTCCGCGCCGAAGACCTCGGCCATGGCGGCGAGGGTGTCGTCGAGCCGGTGCGGGGCCTCGAAGTAGACCAGCGTGCGCCGCTCGGCCGCGACCTCCCGCAGCCGGGACAGCCGCTCCCCCGCCTTGCGCGGCAGGAAGCCCTCGAAGCAGAACCGGTCGACGGGCAGCCCGGACAGGGCCAGCGCGGTGAGTACGGCGGACGGCCCCGGTACGGCGGTCACCCGGACGTCCTGTTCGACCGCCGCCGCCACCAGCCGGTAGCCGGGGTCGGAGACCGACGGCATGCCGGCGTCCGTGACGAGCAGCACGCGCGCGCCGCCGACCAGCTCCTGCACCAGCTCCGGCGTGCGGGCGGATTCGTTGCCCTCGAAGTACGACACCACGCGCCCCTTGGGGGTCACGCCCAGTGCCTGGGTGAGCCGGCGCAGCCGCCGGGTGTCCTCGGCGGCGACCACGTCGGCGCCGGCCAGCTCCTCGGCCAGCCGGGGCGGCGCGTCCGCGATGTCACCGATGGGGGTACCTGCCAGGACAAGGGTTCCAGTCACGCCCCCATCCTCCCAGGGCCGCCTCACCGGGGGGAAAACGGCCGCATCACGACCGGTACCTCACATGCACGGGACTCGCACAGAACCGTTCCCTACGATGGCGCGGTGACCAGTACCGCGTCCTCCATGGACCTCCGGCAGGGCCAGGCGCCGCACGACGAGCAGCCGTCGTGGCAGCGGCGGCTGCGCCGATTCGGGTACACACCGGCCAAGGACGCCCCGGCGGGCGACGTACGGGACCGGCTGGTGCCTCCGTTCGCCGAGCCGAGCTCCCGGCTGTGGGCGGCACTCGGCGCCTCGCCGGTCCTCGCCGAACGCATCCGGCGCTGGTCGGGCTGGGGCGGCCCGCTGCTGGTGACGCTGATGGCGGGCCTGATGCGATTCTGGAACCTGGGCAGCCCGCGCGCGGTGATATTCGACGAGACGTACTACGCCAAGGACGCCTGGGCGCTCGTGCACCGCGGGTACGAGGTCAACTGGGACAAGAACGCCAACGACCTCGTCCTGCAGACGCACGGCCACCTGGCGGTCCCGACGGACGCCGCGTACGTCGTGCACCCGCCGGTCGGCAAGTACGTGATCGGGCTCGGCGAGCTGATCTTCGGGTTCGACCCGTTCGGCTGGCGCTTCATGACCGCGCTGCTCGGCACCCTCTCCGTGCTGCTGCTGTGCCGGATCGGGCGGCGGATCTTCCGCTCGACGTTCCTCGGCTGTCTGGCGGGCGCGCTGATGGCGGTGGACGGGCTGCACTTCGTGATGAGCCGGACCTCGCTGCTCGACGGCGTGCTGATGTTCTTCGTACTGGCCGCGTTCGGCTGTCTGGTCGTCGACCGGGACAGGTCACGGGAGAGACTCGCCGCCGCGCTGCCCGCCGGCCCCGACGGGCGGGTCCGCCCGGACGTGCACGTCGGTGACACCTTCCGCTTCGGCCTGCGCCCCTGGCGGTGGGGGGCCGGGGTGATGCTGGGTCTCGCGATCGGCACGAAGTGGAACGGCCTGTACATCCTGGCCGCCTTCTGTGTGATGGCGGTGCTGTGGGACGTCGGCGCGCGCAAGGTGGCCGGTGCCCAGCACCCGTACCTGGCGGTCCTGAAGTACGACACGGGGCTCGCCTTCCTGGCGACGGTGCCGGTGGCGATCGTCGTCTACCTGGCCTCCTGGACCGGCTGGATCCTCTCCCCCGCGAACGGCACCGGCGGCTACTACCGCAACTGGGCGGCCACCGACGGCAAGGGCGGCAGCTGGACCTTCCTGCCGGACTGGCTGCGCAGCCTGTGGCACTACGAGCACGAGGTGTACAAGTTCCACGTCGGGCTGACGTCCCCGCACACCTACCAGTCCAACCCGTGGAGCTGGATCGTGCTGGGCCGCCCGGTGTCGTACTTCTACGAGTCCCCCAACCCCGGCGCCGACGGCTGCCCGGCGGACGCGGGCCAGAAGTGCGCCCGGGAGGTGCTCGCGATCGGCACGCCGCTGCTGTGGTGGGCGGCCTGTTTCGCGATCCTGTACGTGCTGTGGCGCTGGGCGTTCCGCCGCGACTGGCGGGCGGGCGCGATCGCCTGCGGCATCGCGGCCGGCTACCTGCCGTGGTTCCTGTACCAGGAGCGGACGATCTTCCTCTTCTACGCGGTCGTCTTCGTGCCGTTCCTGTGTCTGGCGGTGGCGATGATGATCGGCGCGATCGTCGGCCCACCGGGCTCCAGCGACACCCGCCGCGTGGTCGGCGCGTCGGCGGCGGGCGTCCTGGTGCTGCTGATCTCCTGGAACTTCATCTACTTCTGGCCGCTGTTCACGGGCGAGGCGATCCCGATAGACCAGTGGCGGTCGCGGATGTGGCTGGACACCTGGGTCTAGCCGGCCGTCGCCCCGACCGGGGTGGGCCGGTCAGCCCACGTCCGCCCCATCGGAAGTGGGCCCCGGCAGGCCGTCGGACCGGTCGGTGAGGATCATCGCCACGTCGTCCGCCAGGTCGCCGCCGGTGTGGCGGGTCAACGCCTGGTGCAGCCGCTCCAGGAATTCCGGTGGGGTGGGGCCGGCGCCTATGTCCTCCATGGCCTCCGGCAGAGCGAAGAACGCGCTGTCGCGGTCGCGGGCCTCGATCACACCGTCGGTGTACAGCAACAGGCGGTCACCGGGGAGGAACGTGTAGCTCTCGGGTTTCTCGGGGAGGTCGGGGGCCAGGTCCTCGAGGCCGAGGGGCGGCGACGGCAGGCTCGGCGTCAGCGGTACGGCCCTGCCCTGGTGCAGCAGCAGCGGGGGTGGATGTCCGCGGTTGACCAGCTGCACCACGGGTTGGTCCGGCACCTGCGCGATGAGCGCCGTGGTGAACCCTTCCAGGAGAACCTCCGGACCGTACGCACCCGGCACGGTGACCTCCCGTCGCAGCGCGGCCGCGCAGCGGTTCATGACCTCCACCAGGTCCTCCTCGTAGTGCACGGCTTCCCGGAACGCGCCCAGCGCCGCCGCGACGGCCCGCACCGCGGACAGTCCCTTGCCCCGCACGTCCCCGACGATCATCCGGACGCCGTACCGCGTCTGCACGGCCTCGTACAGATCACCGCCCACCCGTGCCCCGGTCCCGGCGGCCAGGCACAGGCTGCCGGCCCGCAGGGGGCCCAGGCGCGCGGGCACCGGCCGCAGCACCACGTCCTGGGCCGCCACGGCGATGCGGCGGACCTGGTCGAGCTCTCTCTGCCTGCGTTCCTGCATGGCACGGCTGGTGATGAAGCCGGCCACGGAGACCAGGGCCAGGGCCAGGAAGTTGCTGTAGACCTGCAGCGTGCCCCATGCCCCGTTGTAGGTCGCGGTGGTCACGCTGATCGCCAGCGCGAGGGCCGCCGCCGCGGTGGTGCCCCTGGGCCCCAACGTCACCGCCGCCAGCGCCGGGACCGCGGTGAGAAAGGGGCCGGTGTAGATGAAGTGCGCAGGCGTGAGCTCGATGACCAGCACGGCCGGCGCGATCAGAAAGGGCGCACACTGCATCAGCGTGAAGAGGACCCGGTGCCGACCGCCTGCTCCTGGCCACGAGGGTGAGCGCAAGAGCGCCTTCATGCACCCAGCCTGCCTCGCCGCGCGCCACGGCTCCACCGCTGTCCGGCCCCTGGACCCGAGTCACAGTTTCGCCAACATCCGTCACAACGACACCACCGGCGCATAGAGTGCCCCGGGCAACCTGTTTTGAACGCGTTCAACAGGGTCTTCGGGGAGGGAAGCGCGGTATGCGCAACGGGGTGAAGGGTGCCGTCATAGGCACCGTGTGTGCGGTGGTGCTGGGCGGGGCCGGTTACGGCACGTACAACATCCTGTCCGCGCTGAACGGCGGCGGGAGCGGCAGCGGGCCCGGGGGCGGCGCGGTGTCCGTCAAGAGCGGGCCGCCGAGCACCACCGAGGTGAAGGAGACCACCGGCACGTTCTTCACCGCCTGGGAGAAGGGCGACGCGTCGACCGCGGCGTCGTACACGAACTACCCGGAGGCCGCGCGCGCCCTGCTGACCGCCTACGGCGACGACGCGCACATCACCCACGTGCACATCACGCCCGGCACGGCCGCCGGCACGACCGTGCCGTTCACGGTCAGGGCGACGGTGTCGTACGACGGCACCTCCAAGCCGCTCTCCTACGCGAGCAGCCTGTCCGTGGTGCGCGGCCAGACCTCGCACCGCGCGCTGGTCGACTGGCAGCCGTCCGTGATCCATCCGCGGCTGGAGAAGGGGGACACGCTCGTCACCGGGAAGGCGGCGGACCCGCCCGTCGTGGCCGTGGACCGCGACGGCACGGTCCTGTCGAAGGAGAAGTACCCCTCCCTCGGTCCCGTGCTGGACGATCTGCGCGCGCGGTACGGCGACACGACGGGCGGGCGGCCCGGGGTGGAGCTGGCGATCCGGCACGAGGGGAGCGCCGCCGACACCCCGCTCCTCACCCTGGCCAAGGGCCGGCCGGGCAGGCTGCGGACGACGCTCAGCGCGAGCGCACAGGCGGCGGCCGAGGCGGCCGTGCAGAAGTACGCCGAGTCGTCCGTCGTGGCCGTCAAGCCCAGCACGGGCGAGGTCCTGGCGGTCGCCAACCACCGGACGGACGGCTTCAACGCGGCCTTCCTCGGCACCCTGGCCCCCGGCTCCACCATGAAGATCATCAGCGCGGCGACCCTCATCGACGCCGGGCTGACCACGGCGAGCGGCCCGGCGCCCTGCCCGGCGACGGCCGTCTGGCAGAGCCAGACCTTCCAGAACCTCAAGGACCTGGCGCCGAACGAGCACGCCACCCTCTCCGAGAGCTTCGCCCGCTCCTGCAACACCGCGTTCGTGAAGTTCGCGGACTCCGTGCGGGTGGACTCCCTCACCAAGGAGGCCGAGGAGCGGTTCGGCATCGGACAGGACTGGAAGGTCGGCGTGCCCTCCTTCGACGGCCGGGTCCCGGCCTCCGGCGGCCCGGACACCGCGGCCAACCTGATCGGGCAGGGCCAGGTCCAGATGAACCCGCTGAACATGGCGTCCGTGACGGCGACCGCGATGACCGGCACCTTCCGCCAGCCGGTGATCGTTCCGCTGAGCCTGGACCATCGCCGGGCGGCACACGCGCGTGGGCTGTCGCAGAGCACGGCCGGGCAGCTGCGGGCGATGATGAACCGCACCGCGCGCAGCGGCACGGCGGCCGGTGTGATGGCCGGGCTGAGGGGCGACATCGGCGCCAAGACGGGTTCGGCCGAGGTCGACGGGCAGACGAAGTCCAACAGCTGGTTCACCGGTTACCGGGGGGACGTGGCCGCCGCCGCGATGACCCAGGACGGCGGACACGGCATCGACGCGGCCGGCCCGATTGTCGCAAGCGTGCTACGGAATGCGGGCTGACGTCACCCGTCGAGGCGGGGACTTTAAGGTGATTGCCGTCGTTGAGGAGTGCGAGGGCGGCGGGGACCCGGGGAAGGCGCGGAGGAACTGAGGCAGTGGGCAAGAGAAGGCGCGTCGCCGAGCGACGGAAGACCGGACCCGTCGTGCTCGGCGGGATGCTCGCCGTGGTGCTCGGCGGCGCCGGGCTCGGCGTCTACGCGCTGTACGGCGGCGGGGCCGCCGCCGACGAGGGGACGTCCGCCGGCTCCGCCCACCACAAGGCCGTCAGGACCGGCCCGCTCAGCGCCGCCGAGGTCCGTACGGCGTCCACGCGCTTCCTGACCGCCTGGCAGCAGGGCAGGGTGACCGAGGCGGCCGGGGTCACCGACGACACCTCCGCCGCCGGCGAGCTGCTCACCGGCTACACCAAGGACGCCCACCTGAAGGACGTCACCCTCACGCCGGGGACGGCCACGGGCGTGAAGGTGCCCTTCTCCGTCAAGGCGACGGTGTCGTACAAGGGCCTCAGCAAGCCGCTGGCCTACGACAGCTCGCTCACCGTCGTCCGGCGCAAGAGCGACGGCAAGCCGCTCGTCGACTGGCACGCGTCCGTCGTCCACCCGGACCTCAGGGACGGCGACACGCTCGTCACCGGCGAGTCCGGCACCCCGCCGGTCACCGCCCTGGACCGCGACGGCGGCGAGCTGACCACGGCGAAGTACCCCTCCCTGGGCACGGTGCTGGACGGGCTGCGGGAGAAGTACGGCAAGAAGGCCGGCGGCAAGGCCGGCGTGGAGCTGCGTGTGGTGCGCGGCAAGGCGTCGCAGAAGGCCGAGCTGTCCGACAAGACGCTCGTGGAGCTGAGCAAGGGCACGCCCGGCAGGGTGCGGACCACGCTGAACCCGACGCTGCAGGCGGCGGCCGAGCGGCAGGTAGCCCAGCGCAAGCAGGCCTCCGTGGTGGTGCTGCGGCCCTCGACCGGCGAGATCCTCGCGGTGGCCAACAGCGGGCACGGCTTCAACACGGCCTTCCAGGGCTCCCTGGCGCCCGGCTCCACGATGAAGATCGTGACGTCGACGATGCTGTTCGAGAAGAAGCTCGTCACCCCCGACGCGTCGCACCCCTGCCCCAAGACGTACAAGCTGGCCGGCTGGACGTTCCACAACGACGACGACTCCGAGATCAAGAAGGGCACGTTCAAGCAGAGCTTCGGGGCCTCCTGCAACAACGCCTTCATCGACTTCGCGCCGAAGCTGTCGAACAGCGACCTGACGAAGGAGGCCCAGCAGGTCTATGGCCTCGGCATGGACAACTGGGCCATCGGCGTCCCGTCGTTCGACGGCTCGGTGCCGGTGCAGAGCGGCGCGCAGATGGGCGCCTCACTGATCGGGCAGGGCGGGGTGCGCATGAACCCGCTGAACATGGCCTCGGTGTCGGCGACGGTGGAGTCGGGCGCCTTCCACCAGCCGTACCTGGTCTCCCCCGAGGTGGACCACCGCACGCTGGCGAAGGCGGCGCGGACCATGTCGTCGACGACGCGGTCCCAGCTGAAGGACGTCATGCGGTTCACGGCGGACTACGGCACAGCGACCAAGGCGATGGCGGGCATGAGCGGGGACTACGGCGCCAAGACGGGCTCCGCGGAGGTCGACGGCCAGAAGAAGCCGAACGGCTGGTTCACCGCCTACAAGGGCGACCTCGCCGCGGCGGGCGTGGTCCAGGCGGGCGGTCACGGCGGCGACACGGCCGGCCCCATCGTGGCGGCCCTGCTGAAGACGGGCGGCTGACCAGGCCCCCTGCGGACGACGTGCGGAGGGGAGAGGCGCCGGTACGGCTCAGGCCCCCACCGGCTCCACCGTGTACGTACGGCGCAGGAAGCGCAGCAGCGCCTTCGACTCGAACTGGACCACCTCGACACCGTTGTCCGAGTGGAACTCCACGACGGCCTGCACGCGCCCGCACGGCCACACCCGTACGGCGCCGCTCTCGGCCGGCGCCCGCAGTCCGCGTTCGAGCAGGGTGCGCGAGAAGGTCCATTCGTGCGGTCCGGGGAGGCCGAACCGGACCGACCGCGGATCGGCATCGGGGTCGTACCGCAGGACCACGGGCACGGCGCCCGGGTCCTCCTCGTCCGTGACGATATGGGCGCGCGCGTACTGCTCGACTACAGACATCGGATCGCCCTCTCACGCTGAGTGACCTTTGCGAAAGCTGTGCATCCGCTTCTTTCCAATGTCGCACATATTCCCGTTCTCGCCCGATCGAACGATGAGACCGCCTCTCTCTTGCAAGACGTTCGCAACAAGGCTCTAAAATCGTCGGGTGCATGTACCTGACGGATTCATCGACGCCCCGACCTCCGCCGTCACCGGAGTGGTCGCCGCCGGCGCCCTCGCGGTGAGCCTGCGCGGCGCCCGCCGTGAGCTGGACGAGAAGACGGCCCCGCTGGCCGGCCTGGTGGCGGCGTTCATCTTCGCCGTACAGATGCTCAACTTCCCGGTCGCGGCAGGCACCAGCGGCCACCTGCTGGGCGGGGCGCTCGCCGCGATACTCGTCGGCCCCTGTACAGGGGTGCTGTGCGTGTCCGTGGTGCTGCTCATGCAGGGTGTGCTCTTCGCGGACGGGGGGCTGACCGCGCTCGGCGTGAACATCACCGACATGGCGATCGTCACGACGGTCGTGTCCTACGCCGTCTTCCGCGGCCTGCTCGCCGTGCTGCCCCGGGGGCGGCGCTCGGTGACCGTCGCCTCCTTCGTCGCCGCCCTGCTCTCCGTGCCGGCCGCCGCCGTCGTCTTCACGCTGATCTACGCCGTCGGCGGCACCACCGACGTCTCGCTCGGCAAGGTCGCCACCGCGATGATCGGTGTCCATGTGCTGATCGGCATCGGCGAGGCGTTCATCACCGCGCTCACCGTGGGCGCCGTCATCGCCGTACGCCCGGACCTGGTACACGGCGCGCGCGGCCTGCAGCAGCGGCTCAAGCTGCGCGTGAACGGCGCACTGGTGGACGCCCCGGCGCCCACGGCCCCCGTCGCGGCGCGCACCTCCCGCCGCACGCTGTGGGCGGCCGGCCTGGTCACGTCCCTCGTCCTCGCCGGCTTCGTCAGCTTCTACGCCTCCGCCGATCCGGACGGCCTGGAGAAGGTCGCGCACGACAAGGGGATCGACAAGAAGGAGGAGAAGCACGCGTCCTCCGACTCCCCGCTCGCCGGCTACGGCGTCAAGGACGTCTCCGACGCCCGGCTGTCCGGCGGCCTCGCGGGCGTGATCGGCGTCGGCGTCACGGCGGTGGCGGGCAGCGCCGTGTTCTGGGCGGTGCGCAGGCGGCGCGGCGGCACCGACGTCTCCCCCGTGAACACGGGCGTCTGACGTGGGCGCCGGACACACGCACAGGCTCTACCGGCACGGGCACTCGCCCGTGCACGGCCTGCCGCCGCACACCAAGCTCGCCGCAGCCTTCCTGTTCGTGGTCGTCGTGGTGTCGACCCCGCGCGAGGCGATGTGGGCGTTCGCGCTGTACGCCGTACTGCTCGCCGCCGTCGCCCGCCACGCGCGCGTGCCCGCCGGTTTTCTGCTCGGGCGGCTGCTGATCGAGGTGCCGTTCGTCGCCTTCGCGGTGCTCATGCCGTTCGTGGCGGAGGGCGAACGGGTGCACGTGCTGGGCCTCTCGCTCAGCGTGAACGGCCTGTGGGGCGCGTGGAACGTGCTCGCCAAGGGCACCCTCGGCGTCGCCGCCTCCGTGCTGCTGGCCGCCACCACCGAGCTGCGCGAGCTGCTGCTCGGGCTGCAGCGGCTGAAGCTTCCGCCGCTGCTCGTGCAGATCGCCTCCTTCATGATCCGGTACGGCGACGTCATCACCGACGAGATGCGCCGGATGCGGATCGCCCGGGAGTCGCGCGGCTTCGAGGCCAGGGGCGTGCGCCACTGGGGCGTGCTGGCCAAGTCCGCCGGCGCGCTGTTCATCCGCTCCTACGAGCGCGGGGAGCGCGTGCACCTCGCCATGGTGAGCCGGGGCTACGCCGGCTCGATGCCGGTCATCGACGAGGTGACCGCGTCCCGCGCGCAGTGGCGTCACGCCCTCGCGCTCCCCTGCGCCGCCGTCGTCGTCTGTCTGCTGGGATGGGTCCTGTGAGTACTGCTTCGCTCGAGGTCCGCGGCCTCGCCTTCGCCTACCCCGACGGCCACCAGGCACTGTTCGGCGTCGACTTCACGATCGCGCGCGGCGAGCGGGTCGCGCTGCTCGGCCCGAACGGCGCCGGCAAGACCACCCTCGTGCTGCACCTCAACGGCATCCTGAGCGGCGGCACCGGCACGGTGACCGTGGCCGGGCTGCCCGTCGGCAGGCAGCACATGGCCACGATCCGGCAGAAGGTCGGCATCGTCTTCCAGGACCCGGACGACCAGCTGTTCATGCCGACCGTGCGGGAGGACGTGGCGTTCGGGCCGGCGGCGGCCGGGCTCAGGGGCACGGCCCTGGAGGAGCGGGTGCGGACGGCACTGGAGCGGGTCGGCATGCAGGACTTCGCCGACCGGCCGCCGCACCACCTGTCCTTCGGCCAGCGGCGCCGGGTCGCGGTCGCGACCGTGCTCGCCATGGAGCCGGAGATCCTGGTCCTGGACGAGCCGTCCTCCAACCTCGACCCGGCCTCCCGGCGGGAACTCGCCGACATCCTGCGCTCCCTGGACGTGACGGTCCTCATGGTCACGCACGACCTGCCGTACGCCCTCGAACTGTGCCCGCGCTCCCTGGTCCTCAGCGACGGCGTGATCGCGGCGGACGGTCCCACGGGCGCGCTGCTCTCCGACGAGGAGCTGATGCGGGCGCACCGGCTCGAGCTGCCGTTCGGCTTCGACCCGAAGTCCGTGACAATGGGCGCGTGACGAACGAGGACGACGCCACCGAGGGCTCGCTGCTGCTGGACGACCAGCTGTGCTTCGCGCTGTACGCGGCGCAGCGCGCGGTGACCGCCGCGTACCGTCCGCTCCTCGACGCCCTCGGGCTCACCTACCCGCAGTACCTCGTGCTGCTCGTGCTGTGGGAGCACGGCGAGACCAGCGTGAAGGAACTGGCCCGCGCGCTGCGCCTCGACTACGGCACCGTCTCACCGCTGCTGAAGCGGCTGGAGGGGGCGGGCCTGATACGCAGGGAGCGCTCGACGGGAGACGAGCGCTCGGTGCGCGTCGCCTGCACCGGGCGCGGCGAGGCACTCAGGGAGCGCGCGGCGCGCGTGCCCGGCGCCCTGCTCACGGCCACCGGGCTCGCTGCCCAGGAGGTCGCGCGGTTGCGCGAGGAGCTGTGGAAGCTCACCGAACGCGCCGACGCGGCCGCAGACCGCCGCTGAGCACGCGCTCCCGTCGGCCCGCTTCCCGCGCCCGCTCCCCGTCGGCCCGCTTCCCGTCGGCCGTTACCGGCGGTTGCCACCCCCTGGTGCGGCGCACCGACATACCGGCCAGTACCTTGTGCGCAATGTACTTGTGCGCCACTTGTTCCGGGGGAGGCCGGCCATGACCGAGGACACTGCCGTCGACACGCGTCCGACGAAGATCATGTATGTCGCCGAGGCCACCGCCCACGGCGGCCGGGACGGCCATGTGACCAGCCAGGACGGCCAGATCCAGCTGAAGGTCGCGATGCCTCCGGAGCTCGGCGGCGACGGCAACGGCACCAACCCGGAGCAGCTCTTCGCGGCCGGCTACAGCTCCTGCTTCCACAACGCGCTGATCCTCGTCGGCAACCGCGCGGGCTACGACCTGACCGGCTCCACGGTGGCCGCCAAGGTCGGCATCGGCCCGAACAAGCACCGCGGCTACGGCCTCGCGGTCGCCCTCAGCGTCTCCCTGCCCGTGCTGGACGCGGAGGTCGCGGCCCAGCTGGTGGACGCGGCGCACGAGGTGTGCCCGTACTCGAACGCGACCCGCGGCAACATCGAGGTAACGATTCTGCTGGGCTGATCCCACCGAGGAATCGCAGGCAGGCAGCGGCTGTTGCACCCACTGTCGCAGGCGATCGGAAGGGACGGCGGACGTGGACGTGAACGGCACTGTGGCCGAGGGCTTCGAGCCGGTCAGGGAGGCGTTCGCAGCGAACTTCGCGCTGCTCGGCGAGCGCGGCGCGGCCGTCTCCGTGTACCGCGACGGGCACCGCGTGGTGAACCTGTGGGCCGGCACCCAGGACGTCGACGGCACCCGGCCCTGGCAGCCCGGCACCGCACAGATCGTGCGCTCCGCGACCAAGGGCGTCGCCGCCGCCGCGCTCCTGCTCCTGCACCAGCGCGGCGAGCTGGACCTCGACGCCCCGGTCGGCGCGTACTGGCCCGAGTACAAGGCAGCCGGCAAGGAGCACACACGCGTGCGGGACCTGCTCGCGCACCGCGCCGGCGTGCCCGTGCTGGACCGCCCCCTGACCCCCGCCGAGGCCGCCGACCCCGACCTGGGCGCCGCGGCCGTCGCCGCCCAGGCGCCGGTGTGGGAGCCGGGCGCGGAGCACGGCTACCACGCGCAGACCTACAGCTGGCTCACCGGCGAACTGATCCGGCGGATCACCGGCCGCCCGGTGGGCGAGTGGATCGCCGACGAGATCGCCGGCCCGGTCGGCGCGGACCTGTGGCTGGGCCTGCCCCAGTCGGAAATCGCGCGCGTGGGCCGCGTCGGCCCGCTGGACGCCACCGAGGCCGCGGGCGGCCTGAAGACCCGCCCCAAGCGCGCGGTGGCCGAGGCCTACGCCGACCCGGACTCCCTGACCCGGCGTGCCTTCGCCGCCATCACCCCGCTGCCCGACGAGAACGCGCCCGCCTACCGCGCCGCCGCCCTGCCCGCGTCCAACGGCATCGCCACCGCCGACGGGCTGGCCCGCTTCTACGCCTCGCTGATCGGCGAGGTGGACGGCGGCCGGCGCCTGTTCACGCCGGAGACGGCCGGGCTGGCCCGGACCGAGCGGTCCGCAGGACCGGACCGGGTCCTGGTGGTGGGCACCCGGTTCGGCCTCGGCTACATGCTGCACGGCAGCGCGTCCCCGCTGCTCTCCCCCGGCTCCTTCGGCCACCCGGGCCGGGGCGGCGCCCTCGCGTTCGCCGACCCGGACTCGGGCCTGGCCTTCGGCTATGTCACCAACGGCTTCAGGAAGAGCGTGACGGCCGACCCCAGGGCGCAGGCGCTGGTGCGAGCACTGCGCACGGCGCTCGCCTGAGGGTCCGGCCGGCTCACCTCACACGTTGATCGGATGGGACGTCCGCCCGGACATCTCGTCGATCTCGTCGTGTGCCTTGGACAGCAGTTGCATGGCCATTTCGTTGAGCGCACGGGCGCCCGCGATCTCCTCGCCGACCCGGGGCTGATTGGAGTCGATGCGGTGACGGCTGGCATGCCCGTGCCCGCGCACCTCGGTGCCGTCGGGCAGGCGCACCAGGGCCGCCGCGCGCGTGTGCTGATCGTCCTCCTGGAACTCCAGCTCGACGTGCCATCCGACAGCGGTGTTCATCATGTCGACCACCTCCGGGAACCGTTGATGCCGGCTGATTCCAGGGTGCTCCCGCGCGCAGCGCACGTCATCTCGGCGGAAGGGGCGACCAACGCGAGTCAGCCCCTGCCCTCGGCGGAGCCGCCGAAGCTGGCGAAGTACGCGGCGGCCATGTCCTCGTCCGCGTGCCCCTGGGCGGCGGCGCGGGCGAACCGTTCCGCGCTCGCCGCGGCCACGTCGAGCCGTACCCCGCCGCGCTCCCCGGCCTGGACGATGAGCCGGGCGTCCTTCTCGGCGGTGGCCACCGCGAACGACGCCGGGGACAGCTTCCCGTCGAGCACCAGCGCGGACTTGGCCCGCAGATACTCCATGTCCAGCGGCCCGCCCTCGATGATGTCGAAGAAGCCCTGCGGGTCGACGCCGAGCCCTTTGGCGAGGGCCAGCGCCTCACCGGCGGCGGCGGTGACGGCGAGCACCCAGCTGTTGGCGACCAGCTTCAGCCGGCTGGCACTGCCCGCGCCGCCGTCGGCCCCCGTCCACACGGTCCTGGCGCCCACCGCGTCGAAGACCGGCGTGACCTTCTCCCGCCCCTCCTCGGGTCCGGCGGCCAGCACGGTCAGCCGGCCGGCCTCGGCGGGCTGGCGGGTACCGAGGACGGGGGCGTCGTAGAAGACGAGCCCGTGCTCGCGGGCGAAGCCGGCCAGCTCCTCGATCAGGTCGATCCCGGCGGTGGTGCACTGCGCCCACACCGTGCCGGGCCGCAGCGCCGCACCCGCCTCGCGCAGCACCTCCAGCACGGAGGCGCCGTCGTACAGCATGGTCAGGACGACAGCGGCGCCCTCGACGGCCTCGGCGGGCGTGTCGGCGACCCGGGCGCCGTCGGCGGCCAGCGGCTCGGCCTTGGCCCGCGTACGGTTCCACACCCGCACGTCGAACCCGGCACGGCACAGATTGCGGGCCATGGCGGCCCCCATGATCCCGGTGCCCAGGACGCTGACGGTCGGCTTGTCGGTCATTGACGCTCTCCCTCTCACGGGGTTTCGTACGGCTCCTGTGTCCTGTCCCCCCGATCCCCCGTCATCCTGCTACCCGGGATGCAGCATCAACCCGATGCCCACGACCAGCAGCCCGGCCGCCGCGATCCGGGGTGCGCCGAAGCGCTCCTCGAAGAACAGGGTGCCGATGGCCGCGCCGACGAGGATGGAGGACTCGCGCAGGGCCGCGACCGGGGCGAGTTCTGCGCGGGTCTGGGCCCACAGGACCAGGCCGTACGCGGAGACGGACAGAACGGAACCGAGCAGGCCCAGGGTCGCGTGGGGGCGGAGGACCGTACCCGTCTCGCGCCCCCAGCGGCAGCAGACGGCGTACGCGGGGATCGCCACGCCCTGCACCACCATCAGCCAGGCGGTGTACCCGAGCGACGAGCCCGAGGCGCGCACGCCGAGTCCGTCGACGAGCGTGTACGAGGCGATGGACAGCCCCGTCGCGAGCGCGGCCACGATCGCCGCCCAGTCGGGCCGGCGTCCGCGCATCCCCCACAGCGCCACGCCGGTGAGACCCGTGCAGGACAGGACGATGCCGGCCGCGGCCCACGCGTCCGGCACCTCGTGCGCGAAGACCGCCGCGAACACGGTGACCACCAGCGGCGCGCTGCCCCGCGCGATCGGATAGGCCTGCCCGAAGTCCCCCAGCCGGAACGACGTCATCAGCAGGACGACGTACACGAGGTGGATCACGGCCGAGAGGGTCAGGTACGGCCACGCCCCGGCCGCCGGGAACGCGGCGAACGGCGCCAGCAGCAGCCCGATGAGCACGCCGCCCGCCAGGATCAGCGTGAAGCCGACCAGCTTGTCGGTGATCCGGTGCGCGATGGCGTTCCAGCTGGCGTGGGTGACCGCGGCGAGCAGGACCGCGGCCGTGACGGCCGGCGTCACGCGGTCTGTTCGCGCACGTCCACCAGCGTGGCGCCCGCGTGGGCGACGAGGTCCTTCGGCGTCATCGGGAAGACGGTGTGCGGCGTCCCGGCCGCCGCCCACACCTGGTCGTGCGCGAGCAGGGAGCGGTCGGCGAGGACACGCGTGCGCGTGCGGTGCCCGAAGGGCGGGACGCCCCCGATGGCGTACCCGGTCGTCTCTCGTACGACGGCGGCGTCGGCCCGGGCGACCTTCCCGGCGCCCAGCTCCTGCCGTACCCGCTCCACGTCCACGCGCGAGGCACCGTCCATCAGGACCAGCACCGGCACGCCGTCCGCCGCGAAGATCAGCGACTTGCAGATCTGGCTGAGTCCGCACCCGATCGCGGCGGCGGCCTCGGCGGCGGTCCGGGTGGCCTCCGGGAACCGGCGGGTCCGGCCGAGCAGGTCGTCGAGGCCCAGCGCGCGGAGGGCGTCGGCGAAACGGGGGTGGGCTCCGGACCCTTCGGCGTCAGTGGCGGCTGTCGTCATGGTGGGCACGCTACGACATCACCTGAGCCGCGCTCACCGGGTTTCCGCGCAGCGGCCCGGCTGTACGGTCACCGCCCGCCACCGGCCGACCGGCAACGGGTGCGGGAGCGGAACCCGGCGACGTCGCCGGGTTCCGCTCCCGGGACAGAAAGAGGCCGGTGAGGGTGCCCCGTCCCCACGGATCCCTCACCGGCCGGCCGCTGTCGGCCTGACGCGACACGTCGGACGCGGCGCGTCAGGCCGGGCGCGTCAGACCCGCACCAGCGCCCGCTCCCCGTCCGGGTCGGCGTCCTTGCCGTCCGCGGCGGACAGCGTGCGCAGGCCCTCGCCCTCGACGTCGACGTTGGGCAGCGCGCGGTCGAGCCACTTCGGCAGCCACCAGGCCCGCCTGCCGAGCAGGGCGAGCACCGCCGGGACGACGGCCATGCGGACGATGAACGCGTCGAAGAAGACGGCGGTCGCGAGGCCGAAGCCGATCATCTTCACCATCGCCTCGCTGGAGCCGATGAAGCCGGAGAAGACGGCGATCATGATGACGGCGGCGGCGGTCACGACGCGAGCGCCGTGCCGGAACCCGGTCACCACCGCCTGGCTGGGCTTCTCACCGTGGACGTACGCCTCCCGCATCCGTGTGACGAGGAAGACCTCGTAGTCCATCGCGAGGCCGAAGACGACGCCCACCATGAAGATCGGCATCATCGACATGACCGGGCCGGTCTGCTCGACGTTCATCAGGCCGGACAGCCAGCCCCACTGGAAGACCGCGACCACGGCGCCGAGGGCCGCGAGCACGCTGAGCAGGAAGCCGAGGGCCGCCTTCAGCGGGACGAGGACCGAGCGGAAGACCACGATCAGCAGCAGGAAGGCCAGGCCGACCACCAGCGCCAGATACGGCAGCAGGGCGTCGTTCAGCTTCTGCGAGACGTCGATGTTCATCGCCGTGGAGCCGGTGACCAGGATCTGGGAGTCGGTCTTCCGGGAGATGTCGGCGCCCTTGTCGCGGATGGCGTGGACGAGGTCCTCGGTGGTCGTGGAGGACGGCTTGGACTTCGGGACGACCGTGATCGTCGCGGTGTCGCCCGCCTTGTTGGGCACGGCCGGGGTGACCGTGACGACGTCCTTCAGACCCTTGATCTCGTCGCCGACCTTCGTGAAGGCCTTCTTCGGGTGGGCGCTGTCCTTGGCGTCGACCACGACCATCAGGGGGCCGTTGAAGCCGGGCCCGAAGCCCTCGGAGAGGAGGTCGTAGGCGCGGCGCTGGGTGGTGGAGGTCGGCTGGGAGCCGTCGTCCGGGAGGCCCAGTTCGAGGGAGGCGGCCGGGATCGCCGCCGCGCCGAGGCCGATCACACCGAGGAGGAGGACGGCGATCGGACGCCGGACGACGAAACTCGCCCAGCGGGTGCCCATGTTGGGCCGGCCGGGCTTCCTCGGCGTACGGCCGCCGCCGAGCAGCTTGCTCTTCTCGCCCATCGGCTTGATCCTGCGGCCGGCGTAGCCGAGCAACGCCGGGATCAGGGTCAGCGCGATGAGGACGGCGATGGCGACGGTGCCCGCCGCCGCGATGCCCATCTTGGTCAGCATCGGGATGTTGACGACGGACAGGCCGACCAGGGCGATGACGACGGTCAGTCCGGCGAAGACCACGGCCGAGCCGGCGGTGCCGACGGCGCGTCCGGCCGCCTCCTCGCGCTCGCGGCCCTCGGCCAGTTCGGCGCGGTAGCGGGAGACGATGAACAGGGCGTAGTCGATGCCGACGGCGAGGCCGATCATCGACGCCAGGGTGGAGGTCGTCGAGCCCAGGTCGAGGGCGCTCGCGAGCGCGGTGATCGTGGAGACGCCGATGCCGACGCCGATGATCGCGGTCAGCAGGGGGAATCCGGCCGCGAGCAGCGAGCCGAAGGTGATGACGAGGACGACGGCGGCGATGCCGATGCCGATGATCTCGCTGGAACCGGTCTCGGGCGTGGCGTTCAGCGCGTCACCGCCGACCTCGACGGTCAGCCCGGCGTCCCGTGCGTGCTGCGCGGCGTCCTTCAGCGCGTCCCGGGAGGAGTCCTTCAGCTCCATGCCGGAGACCTCGTACTTCACCGAGGCGTACGCGATCGAGCCGTTCCCGCTGACGGCGTGCCCGGTGTAGGGGTCGGCGACGGAGACCACCTCGGAGCCGCTGCGCAGCTCCTCGACCGTCTTCTCGACGGCCGCCTTGTTGGCGTTGTCGGTCATCTTCTCGCCGCCGGGCGCCTTGAAGACGACCCGGGCGGTGGCGCCGTCGGCGCTCATCCCGGGAAAGCGCTGTTCCAGCAGGTCGAAGGCCTTCTGGGCCTCGGTGCCGGGGACGGAGAAGGAGGTGTTGCCGGCGGCGGGCGCGCTCGCCGCTCCGACGCCCGCGAGCGTCAGCAACGCCACCCATATGAGGGCGACGAAGTGCCGTCGCCTGAAGGCGAGCCGGCCCAGTTTGTAGAGGAACGTGGCCACGAGGGCGTACTCCCGGTCAGTCGTGGGATTGTCAGGGCAGGGGTGTTCAGCCCGACGACGTGAGCGGTTACGTCAGGTGGTGGGCTTGCTGGGGAAAGAGGTCAGCTCAGGAGGTGCTGCGCGCGCCGAGGGCGGGGAGGACCACGGCGTCGATGTACGAGAGGAGGAAGCCCTGTGTCGGCGGCTGCTCGTCGATCATGGTGCGGGCGGCGAACGCTCCGATCATCATGTGCATCACGAACTCGAGCGCCGGGTTGTCCGCACGTACCTCGCCCCGGTCGATCGCCCGGTGCAGGACGCGGCGGAACTCCGCCATCTCCGGCTCGATGAGATGCTCCCGGAACGCCCGCAGGAGGTCGGGGTTGGAGTGGGTCGCCATGGCCAGGCCCCGCATCAGCGCGGAGTTCTGCTCCATCTCGCAGTCGTCCGCACGCAGCGTGAGCGCGTGCAGGTCGCCCCTGAGCGACCCGGTGTCGACGTCGTCGACCGGGCCGGGCTTGTTGTGCCGCACGGCCTTCGCCACCAGCTCGGCCTTGCCGCCCCACTGGCGGTAGAGCGTGGCCTTGCTGGACCGGGTGCGGGCGGCCACGGCGTCCATGGTGAGGGCGTCGTAGCCGACTTCCCGGAGCAGGTCGAGCACGGCCTCGTACAACTCGGCCTCGCGCTCGGGCGTGATCCGACTGCGACGCGCCGTTGCGACACTCTCGGTCATGCCCGTCACCTTCCCGCTCGGGAGCCTCCGTCTTCGTACACCATGAACATACCCTGAGAGCGTGCGAAACGAAACCGTTTCGTACGTGCCGTGGGTCACGGACGTGTACGCCGCATAAGTTGCTGGGGCCCAGCGGGGGGAAAAGCATGGGGAGGTGAGCTATCTGCGCCTTCCCCACATCAGCGACGACCTGCTCTGCTTCGTGTCCGAGGACGACCTCTGGCTGGCGCCCCTCGACGCCCCGGGCCGCGCCTGGCGCCTCACCGCGGACCGCACCAAGGCGGGCCACCCGCGCTTCTCACCCGACGGCCGCGAGATCGCCTACACGACCTGGCGCAGCCTCGTCCCCGAGATCCACCTCGTCGACGTCGACGGCGGTCCCGCGCGGCAGCTGACGTACTGGGGCAGCACCGACACCCAGGTCTGCGGCTGGACGCCCCCGGACGACAAGGGCAACGCCGACATCCTGGCGGTCGCCTCCCACGGTGAGCCCTTCTCCTACTTCACCTGGGCCTACAAGGTGACGGCGGACGGCGACCCCGGCCGCAAGCTTCCCTGGGGGCCGGTCTCCGACATCCAGGTCGCCGACGTCGACGGCGTGCACAAGACGCTGCTGCTCACCGGCACCCCGCCGCACGAACCGGCCTCCTGGAAGCGGTACCGCGGCGGCGCCATGGGCCGGCTCTGGCTGCACGGGGAGCAGCTGCTGCCCGACATCGGCGGCCACCTCGCCAGCCCCATGTTCGTCGCCGGCCGGATCGCCTTCCTCTCCGACCACGAGGGCGTCGGCAACCTCTACTCCTGCGCCCACGACGGCACCGACCTGCGCCGCCACACCGACCACGACGCCTTCTACGCCCGGCACGCCTCCAGCGACGGCACGCGGGTGGTCTACCAGTGCGCGGGTGACCTGTGGCTGGTGGACGACCTCTCCCCGGCCGGTGTCCCGCACAAGCTCGACATCCGGCTCGCCGGGCCGGCGGCGGGGCGCCGCCGGTACCCGGTGCCGGCCGCGCAGAACGTCGACGGCATCTCCGTGGACGAGACCGGCCGGGCCAGCGCCGTCGTCGTACGCGGCAGCCTGTACTGGCTCACCCACCGCGACGGGCCGGCCCGCACGATCACCGACAACCCCGGGGTGCGGGTACGGCTGCCGGAGATGCTCGGCTCCACCGGCCAGGTCGCCTATGTGACGGACGCCGAGGGCGACGACGCCGTCGAGATCGCCCAGCTGCCCCGCGCCACCGGCGACCGACCGCCCCGCCGGCTGGCCTCCGGGGAGCTGGGCCGGGTCCTGGAGATGGTCTCCGACCCGCCGGGCGAACGGCTGGCGGTCGCGTCCCACGACGGACGGCTGCTGCTGATCGACGTGTCGGAGGAGGAGGACGCGGAGGCGAGCGCGGAGGCGGGCCCGGAGCAGGACACGCAGGAGGACGAGGAGGATCCCGCGGGCTCCGGCGACCAGGGAGAAGGAGCCGCGGGGGCCGCCGCGGGCCGCGTCACCGAGCTGATCCGGTCCGTCAACGGCCCCGTCCGTGACCTCGCCTTCTCCCCGGACGGCGCCTGGCTCACCTGGTCCCACCCGGGCATCGGCCGCTCCCTGCGCCAGATCAAGCTGGCCCGCATCAAGGACCGGCTCGTCGTGGACGTGACCAACGGCCGCTTCGAGGACGAGAACCCCGTCTTCACCCGCGACGGCCGCTACCTCGCCTTCCTGTCCTGGCGCGGCTTCGACCCGGTGTACGACGTCCACACCGGCGACCTGTCCTTCCCGCTCGGCTGCCGCCCGTATCTGGTCCCGCTGAACTCGGCGACCCCCTCCCCCTTCGCGCTGAACCCCGAGGGCCGCCCGGCCGCGGGCGGACTGGACCCGCTGGAGGACGAGGACACCGGCGAGAACGGCACGGTGACCGTCGAGGTGGAGGGCCTGGAGAACAGGGTCACGCCGTTCCCGGTCATCGCCTCCAAGTACTCCGCGCTGTGCCCGGTGGCGGGCGGCGGCCTGGTCTGGATGCGCTGGCCGATCTCCGGCGCGCTCGGCGAGACCTTCGCCAACCCGACCGACATCAGCGCCCGCCCGGCCCTGGAGTACTTCAACCTCGCCAAGGCGAAGAAGTCCGAACTCGTCGACCACCTCGACTGGTTCGCCGTGAGCGGCGACGGCACCCGGCTGGTCGTCGTCGACGAGGGCGACCTGCGCGCGGCCCCCTCCACGGAGATCGGCGACAGCGACACGACCGTCTGGATCGACCTGCGCCGCATCCTGCACGTCGTCGACCCGCCCGCCGAGTGGCGCCAGGCGTACGCGGAGGCCGGCCGGCTCATCCGCGCCTACTACTGGGACCCGGGCATGTGCGGCATCGACTGGGACGCGGTGCTCGACCAGTACCGGCCGCTGGTCGAACGCGTCGCCTCGCCGGACGAGTTCGCCGACCTGCTGCGTGAGGTCCTCGGCGAACTCGGCACCTCCCACGCCTACGTCACCGCCGCCCGCCGCAACGAGGGCCCGCCGCACTACCAGCGCTGGCAGGGCCTCCTCGGCGCCAACCTCGTGCGCCGCGACGGCGGCTGGACGGTCAAGCGCATCCTGCCCGGCGAGTCCTCCGACTCCAAGGCCCGCTCGCCGCTGGCCGGCACGGGCATCCGCGAGGGCGCCGTGCTGACCCATGTCGACGGCCGCCCGGTCGACCCCGTGGCGGGCCCCTACCCGCTCCTCGCCGGGTCCGGCGGTACGACGGTGGAGCTGACGTTCACCCCGGCGGAAGGGGAGCCCGGCCGGGCCCGGCGGGTCGCCGTCGTCCCGCTCGTCGACGAACGACCACTGCGCTACCAGGACTGGGTCGCCAAGCGCCGCGCCGTCGTACGGGAGTTGAGCGGAGGCAAGTGCGGCTATCTGCACATCCCCGACATGGGCGGCTCCGGCTGGGCCCAGTTCAACCGCGACCTGCGCATGGAGGTGTCCCGGCCCGCCCTGATCGTGGACGTGCGCGGCAACGCGGGCGGCCACATCAGCGAGCTCGTCATCGAGAAGCTGACCCGGACGATCCTCGGCTGGGACCTGACGAGGGACGCGCAACCGGTGTCGTACACCTCGAACGCGCCGCGAGGCCCGATCGTCGCCCTCGCCGACGAGGCGACCTCCTCCGACGGCGACATGATCACGGCCGCCTTCAAGCTGCTGAAGCTCGGCCCGGTGGTCGGCCAGCGCACCTGGGGCGGCGTGGTCGGCATGACCGGCCGGCACCGCCTGGGCGACGGCACGGTGATCACGGTGCCGATGAACGCGGCCTGGTTCGACGCCTACGGCTGGTCCGTGGAGAACCACGGCGTCACCCCCGACGTGGAGATCATGCGCACGCCCCTGGACTGGGCGGAGGGCCGTCACGCCCAGATGGACGACGCGATCCAACTGGCCCTGGACCTCCTGGAGACCCACCCCGCCGCCGTCCCCCCCGACTACACCGACGTCCCGAACCGCACCCGCCCGAAACTGCCGCCACGGCAGCAGTAGCGCGGGCGCCCCGCATCCGGGACCCCTCCACCGGAACACGCAGGGCGCCCTCCCGCGAAGGAAGGGCGCCCCACATCTCATTCCGGCCGGAGCCGAGCGCAGCGGCTACGCGTCGTAGTCGCGGTCGAAGCGGTCGTCCATCTCCCGCTCCGTGTCCTCGATGTCGCGCGTGTTCTGGCGACCCCGCTCGGACTGCGGCTGCTGAGGACGCTGCTGGCCGCCACGCTGCGGCTGCTGACCGCGCTGCGGCTGCTGGCCGTGCTGACCGGCCTTCTCACGGGCCTGGCCGATCTTCTCCTTGCCCTGGTCCTGCAGCCGGTTGGCCTTCTCCTGGAACTGGTCCTTCATACCCATGTGGGTTCACTCCTGTGGTGAGTGAGAACTGGGGGAGTCGGCCCCTTTGGTGGGGCCTCGACCAGATTCACACGGCCGACCACGCTGCGCATGTGGATCAGTTACGGTGCGTAGCCCTCGCCGCCTCGTCCGCCGCCCCACCTGCGCCGACGAGTCCAGAACTCATCCCCTGCAGCCTCGGTGCGAACCGCCGCATCTCGCGCTGGCCGACGGTCCCGATGAGCGCCGGCAGGTATCCGCGCACGCCCTGCATGCCCCGCAGCCACCACTGCCCGTACACATGCGCCGAGCGCCGCTCGACCCCGGCGACCAGCCGGTCCACCGCCGGACCCAGCGGGTAGGTCTTGTTCGCCGGCCACGGCAGCCGCTGCCGCAGCTCCCGCATCACGTCGTCCTGGTCGGCGCCGCGCACCATGTCGGTGTCGGTCCAGGACAGGTACGCGACGCCGACGCGCACGCCCTGGTGGCCGACCTCCGCGCGCAGACTGTGCGCGTACGCCTCCACGCCCGCCTTGGACGCGCAGTACGCCGTCATCATCGGCGCCGGGGTGATCGCGGCGAGCGAGGCGACCTGCAGCAGATAACCCCGGCTCTCCACCAGCACCGGCAGGAACGCCTGCGCGGTCACCGCCGAGCCGATCAGATTCACCTCGATCACCCGCCGCCACGCCTGCGGATCGGAGGCGGCGAACGGACCGCCCGTCGCCACACCGGCGTTGGCGACCACGATGTCGACCTTCCCGAACCGCGCCTTCACCTCCTGCGCGACCCGGCTCATCGTCTCGTGGTCGGTGACGTCGGCGTACCAGTAGGCGCTCTCGCCGTGCAGACGCGAGGAGACGTCCTTGAGCGCCTCCTCCTCCAGCCCGACCAGCGCCACCTTCGCGCCGCGCGCGGAGAGCTTGCGCGCCAGCAACTCACCTACGCCGCGCGCCGCTCCCGTGACGACGGCGACCTGCCCTTCGAGGCCGACCCTGCTCATGCGCCCTCCTTGATCTGCGCGGGGGTGGAACCGTGCTCGGGGGTGACCCCCGTGACGTACGTGGTGACGAGCTCCCGGATCGTGCCGGTGACCTGTCCGGGGGCCTCGATCGGGGTCATGTGCCCGACACCGGGCAGCTCGGTGAGGCCCACACAGTGCGGCAGCGCGGCGACCAGCGCGCGGGCGTGCACGGGGGGCGTGAGCCGGTCGGACGTACCGTGCACCACCGCGGTGGGCACGCTCAACTCCCGTACACCGTGGTCGAGATCGAGCGCCTCGAGCACGCCCGCCCAGGCGTGGCGCACAGCGCGCGGGCAGGCGTGCACGATCCTCGCGCACGCCTCGACCATGTGCCGGGCGGAACGGCCGCCCATGGTGGCGTACTTGAGGACGCTCATCGCCACCGGCGTGACCGGACCGAGAGGTGCGCGCGAGCCGAGCACGCGCCCGGTGATCCAGGTGCGCACGCGTCCGGCGCGCAACGGCACCACGCGTGCCTCCGCGACCAGCCGCGAACTGCCGGTGCTGCACAGCAGAGCGGCGGCTGCGTGTTCGCGGAAGCGGGGGCGCGTGGCGGCGGCCATGATCGTCATGCCGCCCATGGAGTGCCCGGCGATCAGGGCCTTCTCCCCGCGCGCGAGCGTCGCCGCCAGCACCGCCTCCAGGTCGTCCGCCAGCGCCTGGGTGGTGCAGGCGGGGCTCGCGGGACTGCGTCCGTGCCCCCGCTGGTCGTAGACGATCACCCGGTGGTCGGTCGCCAGCTCCCGTATCTGCGCGGCCCAGAAGGCGGTCGAGCAGGTCCAGCCGTGGGAGAGGACGACGGGAGGCGCGTCCTCGGGCCCGTGCACCTCGGCGTGCAGCCGCGCGCCGTCGGCGGAGACGACGGTGAGTTCACGGGCGGGGGTGGGCGGGGCGTAGGGACCTGAGGTCACGGAGGCGCGCCGGCTCATGCGGTGGCCTCGCTCGGCCGGGCGGCCTTCGGGGCCTTCGTCTTCGCCGCCGAAGCCTTAGGCTGCGCCGCCGGGGCCTTCGGCCGCGCCGTCGCGGGCTTGCGGATCACCTCGTACTCCGCCAGGTCCAGCCGCCGGGTCGCACGCCGGAACTCGGTCGTAGTGCCGGGCCAGATGGTGGTGTTGCGGCCGCTCGCGTCCAGGTACCAGCTGGTGCAGCCGCCGGTGTTCCACACGGTCCGCTTCATGCGCTCCTGAACCTTGCGGTTCCAGTCCTCGACGGCCGCCGGCCGGGCATCGAGGGCCGTACGGCCTCCGAGGACGTCCAGTTGCCGCAGATAGTCGGCCATGTAGTTCAGCTGGGACTCGATCATGAGGATCATGGAGGAGTTCCCCAGGCCGGTGTTGGGCCCGATGACCGTCATGAAGTTCGGGAACCCGGCGGCGGCGGCCCCGCGCAGGGCCTGCATGCCACTCTTCCAGGACTCGGCGAGCGTGATCCCCTCGGCCCCGACCACGCGCTCGGCGATCGGCATGTCCGTGACGTGGAAGCCCGTGCCGAAGATGATCGCGTCGACCTCGGCCTCGGTGCCGTCGGCCGCGACGACGGTCGAGCCGCGGATCTCGCTGAGCCCGCTGGCGACGAGGTCCACATTGGGCCTGGCCAGCGCCGGGTAGTAGGTGCTGGACAGCAGGATCCGCTTGCAGCCGATGCGGTAGTCCGGGGTGAGCTTGGCGCGCAGGGCCGGGTCCTTGACGGCGCGCGCCATGTTGCGCTTGGCCAGCTGCTCCACCAGCCCGAGTTCGTCGGGGTGCTTGGTGAACGCCTGCACCTGCAGTTCCCGGATGCCCCACAGCAGCCCGCGCCGCAGCTGGGTGGTGAAGGGCAGCGTCCGGTGCAGCCGGCGCTCGGCGCCGCTGATGGCGCGGTCCACCCGGGGCATCACCCACGGAGGGGTGCGCTGGAAGAGGGTGAGCCGGCCGACCTGCGGCTGGATGGCGGGCACGATCTGGATGGCGGAGGCGCCGGTGCCGACCATGGCGACGCGCTTGCCGCGCAGGTCGTACTCGTGGTCCCAGCGCGCGGAGTGGAAGACCTCGCCCGGGAAGGACGCCAGCCCCGGGATCTCGGGGATCTTCGGGTCGGACAGCGGCCCCGTGGCGGAGACGACGACATCGGCGGTGAGCGGCCCGCGCGCGGTCTCGATGTTCCAACGCAGGTTCTCCGCGTCCCAGGTCATCAGCTTGACCTCGGAGCCGAACCGGATGTGCGGGCGCAGCCCGAACAGGTCGGTGACGTGCTCCAGATAGGCGCGGATGTGACGCTGCCCGGAGAAGGTGCGCGGCCACTCGGGGTTGGGCGCGAAGGAGAAGGAGTACAGGTGCGAGGGCACGTCACAGGCGCACCCGGGGTAACTGTTGTCCCGCCAGGTGCCGCCGACGCCGTCCGCCCGCTCCAGGACGACGAAGTCGGTGATCCCTTCGCGGCGCAGCCGCACGGCGGCCCCCAGCCCGCCGAACCCGGACCCGATCACCGCCACCCGTACATGCTCGTGCTCGGCCATCCCGAAGCCTCCACGCATCGCCTTGGACTCTGCCAGTGAACACTGGCGCAATGGGACTGTAGAGCAGCTCCGTACCGAGCGGTAGGGGGCCGGGGAAGGAAAGTTACCGGCGGTACAACATAGGCTGCGGGCGTGGCAGAGGACGCAGAACGCAGGGAAGGCGGGCGCGAGTACCGCATGGAGGAGCTGGCGCGCCTCGCCGGCATCACCGTGCGCACCCTGCGCTTCTACCGCGAGCGCAAACTGATCCGGCCACCCCGCCGCGAGGGCCGCATCGCCTGGTACGACGACCACCACCTGGCCCGCCTGCGCACCATCGCGGCACTGCTGGAGCGCGGCCACACCCTGAACGGCATCGCGGAACTCGCCGAAGCGCTCGACCAGGGCCGGGACGTCGCCGACCTCCTCGGCGTCGGCACCCCGAGCGAGGAGGAACCGGTCCACCTGACACCCGAGGAACTCGCCGCCCGCTTCGAGGGCGAGGTCACCCCCGAGAACCTCGCCGCCGCCCTGGAACTGGGCTACCTCGGCACCGACGGCGACGCGATCGTCCACATCAGCCGCCGGCTGCTGGACGTCTCCTCGGCACTGGTCCGCGAGGGCATCCCGCTCGGCGAGGTCCTCACGGCCGCAGCCCGCGTCCGCGAACACGCCGACGCCCTGGCCGAACTCTTCGCCGACCTGATCCTGCGCCACGCCCCGGAGGAGGACCTCCAGCGCCTGCGCCCGCTGGCCCGCAGCGTGGTGGAGGCGGAACTCTCCCTGGCTCTGGACCGCCGGGTGACCAAACGCGACTGACCGGCGGCTGCGGATCGGCAGCGCTCAGAGGCCGGAGGTCAGAGGTCGTAGACGACGGTCACCGGCGCGTGGTCGGACCACCGCTCCGCGTGCGTGGCCGCGCGCTCGACGAAGCCCTTGACGGCCCTGTCGGCCAGACCGGGCGTGGCGCAGTGGTAGTCGATGCGCCATCCCGAGTCGTTGTCGAAGGCCCGCCCGCGGTACGACCACCAGGTGTACGGCCCCTCGGTCTCCGGGTGCAGGGCGCGGACGACGTCCACGTAGCCGCCCTCGCCCGGGGCGAAGACGCGGCCGAGCCATTCGCGTTCCTCGGGCAGGAAGCCGGAGTTCTTGGTGTTGCCGCGCCAGTTCTTGAGGTCGGCCTGCTGGTGGGCGATGTTCCAGTCGCCGCAGACGACGACCTCGCGACCGTCGGCGGCGGCCCGCTCGCGCAGCTCCTTGAGGTGGGCCAGGAACTCGCCCATGAACCGGAGCTTCTCGTCCTGCCGCTCGGTGCCGACCTCGCCGGAGGGCAGGTACAGGGAGGCGACGGTGACGCCGGGCAGGTCGGCCTCGACGTAGCGCCCGCTGCCGTCGAACTCGGACGAGCCGAACCCGATCCGGACGCGGTCGGGCTCACGTCGTGTGTAGAGCGAGACGCCGGCGCGCCCCTTGGCGGCAGCCGGGGCGTGCACGACGTGCCAGCCGTCGGGCTGCCTGACCTCGTCGGGCAGCTGGTGCGGCTCGGCACGCACCTCCTGGAGGCAGACGACGTCCGCTTCCGTCCGGGCGAGCCACTCCACGAAGCCCTTCTTGGCGGCCGCTCGCAGCCCGTTCACGTTCACCGAGGTCACAGTCAGCACCAGGGCACGATACCGGCACACTGGTCAGAGTCCTCATCGCCCGACGCCCCATGCGTCTGCATAGAAGTACGATACCCAGCATGAATATACGCCGCGTCCGATTCGACCACCCCGACGCCGTCAAGCTCAACGACGAGGTCCAGGCCGAGTACAGCCTGCGCTACGGCGACGAGGGCGATGCCACGGTCCTCGCCGCCGAGGACTTCCTCCCGCCCCGGGGTGTGTACCTGATCGCGTACGACGAGCTCGACCGCCCTGTCGCCACCGGCGGCTGGCGCAGCCAGGATCACAACGACGAGGGCAACGAGGACGGCGACGCCGAACTCAAGCGCATGTACGTGGTCACGGAGGCGCGCGGCCGGGGCCTGGCCCGCCGCATGCTCGCGGCCCTGGAGGAGGACGCCCGCATGGCGGGGCGCGTCCGCATGGTCCTGGAGACCGGCACCAAGCAGCCGGAGGCCATCGCCCTGTACACCTCCAGCGGCTACGAGCCGTGCACCAAGTTCGGCTACTACCGCCACTACGAGGACAGCCGCTGCTACGCGAAGCGGCTGTAGAACGACCGGCGGGAAGCACGAACCTGGGGGCCGCCGAGTCCTTCTCCGCCGGCCGACGACGCCGGTCGATGACGCCGCCCCCCGAAGCCGACCAGCCGGCCGCTGCTCACCCATGCCCCGCCCCGCGGCATGCGAGTGAAAACCGTGCGCACCCCGGCGTATGCCGTGCCACCCGGGCATATATTCGTGTGTTTTCCCGATAAGCAGGCTTTAAGCCTGTTTCCCCCAGAGAAGGGAGCACAGAGGGTGAGAGAAAAGCGCAGGGCTGCCGCCTCGCTGGCCGCCGCAGTCGTCATGGCGTTCGCCGGAGCCGGAACAGCACACGCTGCGAAGCAGCCCGGGGCGGCACACGGCACGACCGGCCGCGGGAGCGTCGCCGGCGGCGGGTGCCAGCAGGGCCACGACTGCCCGAAGCCCCCGCCGGTGCCGGTGCCGACAGGGTGCTTCGACATCGACTCGACGGTTCAGGATCCGGACAAGTACGTCTCGGTGGTGTGCAACGGGCGGGTGTACGTCCTGACGGTCAGAGAGACACCGCCCACGAACCCTCAGCCCGTGGGCGGCTGGCGGTTCGTGGGCGGCCCGACCAACGTTATCGACGCCACACTGGCGTCGCGAAGCAACCAGGTCTACGTCACCGTGCTGACCGCGAACGGAACCGTGTACGAAGGCGTGTGCACCGCGACAGAGCCGCTCACGGTGCCGTGCACCTTCACGCAGCTGCCCACGCCTCCGTGACGGGACGAGGCAACGGGCGGACCATGAAGTAGTTGCGGTACTTCGCTGCCGGAAACATGCCAGAGCCCCGGCCGGTGATCACCGGCCGGGGCTCTGAGCTGCGTGGACCTGAGGGGATTTGAACCCCTGGCCCCCTCGATGCGAACGAGGTGCGCTACCGGACTGCGCCACAGGCCCTTGCAACGAGTGAAACTTTAGCATCCCGATCGGGGTGCTTGGAAATCCGCTCCCCGACTGGTCAGAGGCGGGCTTCCGGGGGCGTGACGGCCGTCACTCGTTGGCGGCGCGCGGGCGGTCGCCGTCCTCGTACTGGTCGAAGAGGGGGGTGCGTCCGCGCTCGCGGGCCCGGCGGGCCGAGGCCGCCCGCCGCGCGTCGCTGCGGCCGCCCGCCGGCCTGTCCCCGGACGCGGGTGCCGTCCCGTCGTCCTCGGTCTCGGCCGCCGGTGCCGCCTCCTGCTCGGGGACGACCGCGCTGGAGCGCGCCGAGCTCCAGGTGTCGGGCGCCCCCAGATCCACGTCGGAGGTGGCGCGGGGCGCGACCGGCGCGGTCACGTACGTCGGCAGCGGTACCGGCACCGGGTCCCAGCTGTCCCCGTGGCCGGGCCGGCGCTGCCGCTCGCGCTGCTGGTCGACCCACTCGGCGTGGTCGGTCTGCTCGACGAGGGCGCGCCGGTCGGCGGCGAGCGCGGAGAGGCCGGTGTCCGTGTCGGTCTCCCGGACCTCCTCCGGTTCGTCGGCGCCGGGGCCGGTGTCGAGGGAGGCACGCCGGCGGGGCTGGCGCTCGCGCAGGCGCTGGGCGGCGACCTCGGCGGCCCGGCGGTCCATCTGGTAGGCGAACCGGCGGCGCTCCTGGCTGCGCAGATAGGCGATGTACCCGCTGAGCAGGACGGCGGGTGCGGCGGGCGCCCACAGGAAGGCGAGCCCCCCGACGGCGGCGACGACCGCGCCGAGAGTGAAGGCGAAGAAGAGGACGACGGTGGTGCGTCGGCGTCGCGCGAGGACCTTCGAGCGCCGGGCGCGTGCTGCGGCCGCCTGCGCCGAGGGGGTGGACCGCGGGGCGGGGACGCGCTTGCGTACGGGGGCCGGGGTGGAGGGGGGTGCCGTCGCGGCGGGCTGGTCGCGCGCCACGTCCGTGCTTCCGGGCGCCTCCGGCTCGGCTTCCGCGTGGACCTGACGACGGGTCGGGGGCACGGCGAAGGCCCGGACGTCCACCGAGTCGGTGACGGCGTCCGGATCGACGGCGTCCGGCTCCCCCTCCTGGGCGGAGCGCGCCCGCAGGTCCTTGGCGTACCGGCGCTCCATACCCGCCCGTCCGGACAGCAGCCGGATGGCGGTGCTGAAGCGTTCCGTCGGACGGGCCTCGTTCAGCTCGTCCTGCCTACGGAGCCACATCGGCACCAAGTAGGCGGCCCAGGCCCCGACAATGACTGCGTAGATGAGGCCGCTGCTGCTCACGCCTCACACGGTAGAGGGGTTTGCGTGGGGCCATCCGCCAATTGGGCCGGTGTGTCGCACGATCTGGCTGATATTTCCAGCTTTTTTTGCGACCGATGCGATCAGCGGGCGGCCGCGGACGCGAATTTCAAAGCTCCGAGACGGTCAACAGCCGATCAATTTCGAACAGATATTCAATTTCCGAGGCTACGCGGGATTCCCCGGGCCGTTCCGGGTGCGCTGTCTCCCCTGTGCGCGTGCCCGCTGCCAGCGCGCGAGCAGCCCGTCGGGCACCTCCTCCGCGGTGAGCGCGTAGACGAGGTGGTCCCGCCAGGCGCCGTCGATGTGCAGATAGCGCGGCCGCAGCCCCTCCTCCCGGAATCCGAGTTTCTCCACGACCCGGCGGCTGGGCCGGTTCTCGGGACGAATGCAGACCTCGATGCGGTGCAGTCCGACGGCGCGGAAACAGTGGTCCACCACGAGCGCTACGGCCGTCGGCATCACCCCGCGCCCGGCCACCGCCTCGTCCACCCAATAGCCGATGTGCCCCGAACACATCGACCCCCAGGTGATTCCGGCGACCGTCAACTGCCCGACGAGCCGCCCCTCGTACTCGATGACGAAGGGCAGCATCCGGCTCGCGTTGGCCTCGGAACGCAAATGGCGGACCATCTGGCGGTAGGTCGGCCGGTGCACGATCGGCCCGCTCGGCGTGGGCGGCGGGATGGTCGCCTCCCAGGGGCGCAGCCAGTCCCGGTTGCGCCGGTTCACCTCGCGCCAGACCCGCTGGTCACGCAGCCTTATCGGCCGGAGGACGACGTCGCCGTCCGCCAGCACGACGGGCCAGGAAGGGCTGTTCAGCTCGCACCCCCACTACTGGGTCTGGGGTGGTCGCCGCCGCGGAGCTGGTCGACGGCGTGGACCAGCAGGGGCTCCAGTACGGCGAGGCCGTCCCGGACCCCGCCCGTGGAACCCGGCAGGTTGACGATCAGGGTCCGCCCCGCCACCCCGGCCAGTCCCCGGGACAGCGCGGCGGTCGGTACCTTCTCCCGTCCGAACGCCCGGATGGCCTCCGCGATGCCCGGCACCTCGTGGTCGATCACCGCGCGCGTCGCCTCGGGCGTGCGGTCGGTGGGCGAGATGCCGGTGCCGCCGGTGGTGACGATGACGTCGTACCCGGCCTCGACTCCGGCCCGCAGGGCCGCTTCCACGGGGTCACCGTCGGGCACGACCCGGGGCCCCTCGACGGCGAAGCCGAAGCCCGTCAGGCCGTCGGCGATCAAGGGGCCGCCCTTGTCCTCGTAGACACCCGCCGCGGCCCGGTTGGAGGCGGTGACCACCAGAGCGCGATAGGTCATGACCGGCTCCAGTCGCCCGACTTGCCGCCCGTCTTCTCCTCCACCCGCACGTCCGTGATGACCGCTCCCTTGTCGACCGCCTTGACCATGTCGATCACGGTGAGCGCGGCGACCGTCACCGCGGTGAGGGCCTCCATCTCGACGCCCGTGCGGTCCGTGGTCTTCACGGTGGCCTGGATCTCCACGGCGTCGTCCGCGACCGACAGGTCCAGTTTCACACCGGACACCGACAACGGGTGGCACAGCGGGATCAGGTCCGGGGTGCGCTTGGCACCCATGATGCCCGCGATCCGCGCGGTGGCGAGGGCGTCCCCCTTGGGCACCCCCTCACCGCGCAGCAGCTCCACCACGCGCGGTGAGACCAGGACCCGGCCGCTTGCGCGGGCGGTGCGCGCGGTCACGTCCTTCCCGGACACGTCGACCATGCGGGCGGCACCCGCGTCGTCGATGTGCGTCAGTCGGTCCTGCGCGGAGGGTCCGGGGGTCTCCCCCCGGGAAGGCACTGTCATGGCTGTGGCGCTCCCGGTCCGGGCCCGGCGCAGTGCGGTGCGCGGGCCTGCTGTGCGCGACACGGTACCGCCAACCAGCGGAGCTCAGCCGAGCAGGACCACTTCCACCTCGGTGCCGGGCTCGACGGTCTCCACGTCCTCGGGGACGACGATCAGCGCGTCGGCGTGCGCCAGCGCCGCGACCAGGTGCGAGCCGGAGCCGCCCACGGGGGTCACCTCGCCGTCGGCGTACGCCCCGCGCAGGAACTGGCGGCGCGCCTTGGGCGAGCGGAGCGCCTCGGCCGCCTTCAGGGCGGCCCGGGCACGGGGCCGGTGCACGTCCTGCAGGCCCATCAGGGCACGGATGGCAGGGCGGACGAACAGCTCGAAGGAGACGTACGACGAAACCGGGTTGCCCGGCAGGGCCAGCAGCGGTGTGTGGTCGGGGCCGACGGAGCCGAACCCCTGGGGCTTGCCGGGCTGCATGGCGAGCTTGCGGAACTCGACGCCACCGCCCGGCTCGTCCTCGTCACCGACGTGCGACAGCGCCTCCTTGACGACGTCGTACGCCCCGACGCTCACCCCGCCCGTGGTCACCAGCAGGTCGGCGCGGATCAGCTGGTCCTCGATGGTGGCCCGCAGCGTCTCGGCGTCGTCGGCGACGGCACCCACCCGGTAGGCGATGGCGCCGGCGTCACGCGCGGCCGCGGTGAGGGCGAAGCTGTTGGAGTCGTAGATCCGGCCGGGTGTCAGCTCCTCGCCGGGCTGGACGAGCTCGCTGCCGGTGGACAGGACGACCACGCGGGGGCGCGGGCGCACGCGTACCGTGCCGCGGCCGATCGCGGCGAGCAGCGCGATCTGCGGCGGGCCGAGGACCGTACCGGCCTCCAGGGCGCGGTCGCCGGCCTTCACGTCGCTGCCCTCGGCGCGCACGTGCGCGCGTGCCTCGGCGGGGCGGTGCACGCGCACCTGCCCCTCGGCGCCTCCCGGGGCCAGGCTGCGCGCCCGCATGCCGCTCACCGGGCCCTCACCGAGCCCGCCGTCGGTCCACTCGACGGGGACGACGGCCTCGGCGCCGGACGGCAGCGGGGCACCGGTCATGATGCGGGCGGCCTGCCCGGGACCGACCCGGACGAGGTCGGCCGCGCCCGCCGCGACGTCCCCGACGACCTCGAGGACGGCGGGGAACTCCTCACTGGCGCCCGCCACGTCCGTGACCCGCACCGCGTACCCGTCCATGGAGCTGTTGTCGAAAGGTGGCAGGGACACCGGCACCATGACGTCCTCGACCAGGACGCACCCCTGGGCGTCGAGCAGTTGCAGCTCGATGGGTTCGAGGGGGCGGACGGTCGAGAGGATGTCCTCCAGGTGCTCGTCCACCGACCACAGGTGGTCCGGGCCGGCGGGGCGGGTCACGGCGCTGCTCAAGATTGCTGCATCTCCTCGGCTACGTAACTGCGAAGCCAGGACCGGAAGTCCGGGCCCAGGTCCTCACGTTCGCACGCGAGTCTGACAATGGCACGCAGATAGTCGCCACGGTCCCCGGTGTCGTAGCGCCGGCCGTGGAAGACGACGCCGTGCACCGGGCCGCCGACCTTCTCGTCCTGGGCGAGCTGCTGGAGGGCGTCGGTGAGCTGGATCTCCCCGCCGCGGCCCGGCTCGGTCTTGCGGAGTATGTCGAAGACGTGCGGGTCGAGGACGTAGCGGCCGATGACGGCGTAGTTCGACGGGGCGTCCGCCGGGTCCGGCTTCTCGACTAGCCCGGTCACCTGCACCACGTCACCGTCCGCGGTGGCCTCCACGGCCGCGCAGCCGTAGAGGTGGATCTGCTCGGGCGCGACCTCCATGAGGGCGATCACACTGCCGCCGTGCTGTTCCTGCACCTCGATCATGCGCCGCAGCAGCGGGTCGCGCGGGTCGATCAGGTCGTCGCCCAGGAGGACGGCGAAGGGCTCGTGGCCGACGTGCGGCGCGGCGCACAGCACGGCGTGGCCGAGACCCCGGGGGTCGCCCTGGCGGACGTAGTGCATGGTGGCCAGGTCGCTGGACTCCCGCACCTTGGCGAGCCGCTCGGCGTCGCGCTTCTTCTCGAGCGCCGACTCCAGCTCGTAGTTGCGGTCGAAGTGGTCCTCGAGGGGGCGCTTGTTGCGACCGGTGATCATGAGTACGTCGTCGAGCCCCGCGGACACGGCCTCCTCGACCACGTACTGGATCGCAGGCTTGTCGACGACCGGCAGCATCTCCTTGGGAGTGGCCTTGGTGGCCGGAAGGAACCGGGTGCCGAGGCCTGCCGCGGGAATGACAGCCTTGGTGATCCTGGGGTGCGACTGAGTCATGCCCGCAACCTTATCCGGTGCCTTTGTATGGAAACTGTGGCTCCGGTCCCTTTATGACTGCAATGAGAAAGGGTGCGAGAACGACCAGTGGAACACGACGGACGCACGGGCGAGCCTGACAAGCGCATGTTGCGGCGGGAGTTCCTCGCGGTGAGGAACAGGTTGACGGACGATGACGTCCAGGAGAAGGGGCGCGCGCTGGCGGAGCGCGCCGTGGAGCTGCCCGAACTGGCGCGGGCGCGCACGGTGGCGGCGTACGTCTCGGTGGGGAGCGAGCCGGGCACGCCCGCCCTGCTGGACGCGCTGCGCGCGCGGGGCGTGCGCGTTCTACTGCCCGCCCTCCTGCCCGACAACGACCTGGACTGGGGCGAGTACACCGGCCCCGGCTCCCTCGCCCGGGTCCAACACGGCGGAAAGATGGCACTGTTCGAGCCCTCGGGCGTCCGTCTCGGCGCGGACGCCGTGACCGCCGCGGACGTCGTCCTGCTGCCCGGGCTCGCGGTGGACGCGCGCGGCATGCGCCTGGGGCGCGGCGGGGGGTCGTACGACCGCGTGCTGGCCCGTCTCGAGCGCGCCGGCGCCCGGCCCCGGCTCGTGGTGCTGCTCTACGACACGGAGGTCGTCGCGCGGGTGCCCACGGAGGCGCACGACCGCCCGGTGCACGCGGTGGTCACCCCGTCCGGCGTGCGCCGTTTCCCCGGCGCCTGAACCGTACGGTACGGAACGGCCCCCCACGCGCGCGTGGGGGGCCGTTCCGTACCGTACGGTTCAGGCGCTCACGGTTTGAGGACGAGCGTGTCGCTCGTGCTCCCGTCGACCGCCTTGGACGAGAACGACCAGGGCAGCAGCTCGCCCTTGGCCCACAGGCTCGTCTGGTCGGTGTAGTGCGCGCTGAAGGCGTGCCCGGAGGCGCCGGTCAGGTTGATCCACTTGGACTTGTCGAAGTCCTTGAGGTTGACGACCATCCGCATGGACGGCACCCAGACGACGTTGTATCCACCGGCGGCGTTCCAGCCGGACGCGTTCACCGTGGCCTCGCCGCCGCTGAGCTTCCAGGGGCCGCGGTTGAGGACGTACTGCAGGACCTTGGGGCCGTCGGTGCCGAGCGTCTGGTTCTTCAGGAACAGGCGGTGCAGCCGGCCCCAGCTCCAGGTGTCGATGTCCTTGCCGAGCTTGGCGGTCAGCTCCCAGCGGGCGTCGATCATGGCGCGGGCGAAGAGTTCGTCCACGTTGTGCGTGGCCTTGCGGGTGCCCGACGCCGGCGTCTTCCACCAGTCGCTGTCCGGCTTCTCCATCAGGGTGCGCACGACCTCGAACCAGCGGTCACCGCCGTCCGGCTGCGCCTGGTCGGCGTCGCGCTGGCCGCACTCGCGGACCTTGGTGTCGTCGTCCACCGGGCCGGTGCTGTCGATCTTGTCGACCCACAGGCACTGCCCCTTCACGCGCAGCTCCTTGGGGAGCTTGTTGCCGAAGGCGAGCTTGAGGACGTTGCGCCAGACGGCGTTGAAGTACGCGGCCGCCGCGGAGTCGGCGTCCTGGGTGTAGTCCCAGCCCTCCAGCAGCTTCTGCGCCTGGCGCACCTGCTTGTCGTCGAGGTTGATCTTCAGCAGCCTGGGCACCAGGAGCTTGGCGATCTCGCTGCTGTTGTCCAGCTGCATCTGCCGCATGTCGTCGGTGGAGATCTTGCCGCCGTCCTTGATCTTGGACTCGATCAGGTCGGTGATGCGCTGGCTGCGGGTGCCGTAGCCCCAGTCGGTGGTCAGCGTGTACGGGTACTTGGCCTTGTCGACCACGGCCTGGTTGGCGGTGACGATGTAGCCCCGCTCGGGGTTGTACTCGTAGGGCAGCTCGTCCTGCTTGATGAAGCCGGTCCACCGGTACTTCGACTCCCAGCCCGGCGCCGGGATCGAGCCGTCGTCCACGGACGTCCGCGTGGGGATCTTGCCGGGGAGCGTGTAGCCGATGTTGTCGTCCGTGTCGGCGTAGATCAGGTTCTGCGAGGGCACGTCGAACAGGGCGGCGGCCGAGCGGAACTCGCTCCAGTTGGCCGCCCTGTCGAGGGCGAACACGGCGTCCATGGAGGTGCCCGGGTCGAGCGCGGTCCACCTCAGGGCGATGCCGTAGCCGTCGCCGCGGTCGGGTGCGGCGGTGTTGACCGTGGCCTTCTTGCCGACCTCGACGAGTTCGTCGTCGCGGTCGGACAGCAGCGGCATGCCGTCCTGGGTCTGGCGGACGACGATCGTCTTGGACCCGCCGCCGGCGACCTTGACGGTCTCCTCGCGGGTCTTGAACGGCCGGACCTTGCCGTCGTACAGGTAGCCGTTCGCGCTCACCTTCTCCAGGTAGAGGTCGGTGACGTCGGCCCCGGAGTTGGTCATGCCCCAGGCGATGTCCGCGTTGTGGCCGATGATCACGCCGGGCATGCCGGCGAAGGTGTAGCCGGTGACGTCGTACGGGCACGCGCTGGAGACGGTGCGGCAGTGCAGGCCCATCTGGTACCAGACGGACGGCAGCGACGCCGACAGGTGCGGGTCGTTGGCGAGGAGCGGCTTCTTGGTGATCGTGTACTTGCCGGACACGACCCAGGAGTTGGAGCCGATGCCCTGGCCGTTCACGCCGACGGCCGTCGGCACGTTGTCCAGGACGTTGTAGAGGCCCGCCAGCTGGCTCGTGAGGCCCGTTCCGGCGGTGGTCGAGGAGGAGGAGCCGGTCGTGCCCGTGGCGCCCTGAGAGCCGCCCGTGGTGCTTCCGGTCGTACCTGTCGTACCCGTCGTACCGGTCGAGCCCGCGCCCTGGGCGGTGCCGGTGGCGCCGGCCCGGAAGGACTTGGTCAGCGCGTCGTACTGGCCGTGCTGCACGATCGGCTTGTTCCGGCTGTAGGGGTAGTCGGGGTACAGGTCCTGGATCTGCTGCGGGCCCAGGCGGCTGGTCATCAGGGCGCGGTCGACCTCGTCCTGCATGTTGCCGCGCAGGTCCCAGGCCATCGCCTTCAGCCAGGAGACCGAGTCGACCGGGGTCCACTCCTGCGGCTTGTAGTCGTTGGTGAAGCCCAGGGCCGCGTACTCCAGGGAGATGTCCTTGCCGTCCTTGCCCTGGAGGTAGGCGTTGACTCCCTTGGCGTAGGCCTGCAGGTACTTCTTCGTGGAGGCCGACAGCTTGGTGTCGTACTCCTGCTTGGCGACGCGGTCCCAGCCGAGCGTGCGCAGGAACGCGTCGTTCTTGACCTGGCTCTTGCCGAACATCTCCGACAGGCGCCCGGAGGTCATGTGCCGGCGCACGTCCATCTCGTAGAACCGGTCCTGCGCCTGGACGTAGCCCTGCGCCATGAACAGGTCCTGCGCGGAGGAGGCGTAGATCTGCGGGATGCCGTTGCCGTCCCGCTTGACGTCGACCGGCCCCGACAGGCCCTCGAGCGTGATCGAACCCTTGGTCTGCGGGAAGGAGGCACGGACGGTGCTGATCGACCAGTAGGCCCCATAGGCGATGCCGCCGATGATGGCCAGGACCAGGACCAGCACGAGCAATCGGGCTTTGCGCCCCTTTTTCCTGCCGGACTTGACGGACGTGGCACCCGTGGTGGCGGTGTCACCCGTTGTGGCGGTGGTGTTGGGGGGCATCGCTGTCCTTGCTGTCCTAACGCGAGCGGCAGGTCGGGCTGTGACTTTGAATGAGCGCTGGAGCAACCATAGGCGCAGGGCCCTGTCCGCCTTGACGCGGAGTCGGGAACCAGCGCGCACGAGCGTTCGATCTTCCCTCGCCGAGCGTCAAGAAAGCGTCAAGAGTTAGGTAAGGTAACGAAGTAACCGGAGATCCAGGGGAGGAACCGCCGCTGACCGTCCACCACCTCAACCAGCTCCTGCTCGTCTGTTCCGTGGTCCTGCTCGTCGCCGTCGCGGCCGTTCGGGTCTCCTCCCGCAGCGGGCTCCCCAGCCTGCTCGTCTACCTGGCGATCGGCGTCGTCATGGGCCAGGACGGCATCGGTCACATCAACTTCAGCAGCGCTGCGATGACCCAGGTCATGGGGTACGCGGCCCTGGTCGTGATCCTCGCCGAGGGCGGTCTCGGCACGAAGTGGAAAGAGATCAGGCCGGTCCTGTCGTCCGCCTCCGTCCTGGCGACCTTCGGGGTCGCCGTCAGCGTCGGCGTCACCGCGGCGGCCGCGCACTGTCTGGTCGGGCTGGAGTGGCGGCAGGCGCTCATCATCGGCGCGGTGGTGTCGTCGACGGACGCGGCGGCGGTCTTCTCCGTGCTGCGCAGAGTGCCCCTCCCCGCGCGCGTGACGGGCACGCTGGAGGCGGAGTCCGGCTTCAACGACGCCCCGGTGGTCATCCTGGTCGTCGCCTTCTCCACGGCCGGCCCGGTCGAGCACTGGTACATCCTGCTCGGCAAGATCGTCCTGGAACTGGCCATCGGCGCGGCCACAGGGCTCGCGGTGGGCTGGTTCGGCTCCTGGGGCCTGAGGCATGTGGCCCTGCCGGCGTCCGGCCTCTACCCGATCGCCGTCATGGCGATCTGTGTCACGGCGTACGCCGCCGGCGCCCTCGCGCACGGCAGCGGGTTCCTTGCCGTCTACCTGGCCTCGATGATGCTCGGCAACGCCAAGCTCCCGCACTGGCCCGCCACGCGCGGCTTCGCCGAGGGGCTCGGCTGGATCGCCCAGATCGGCATGTTCGTCGTGCTCGGCCTGCTGGTCACCCCGCACGACCTGGGCGACGACGTCGTCCCGGCCCTGGTCATCGGGCTGGTCCTGACCATGGTGGCCCGCCCGCTCAGCGTGGTCCTCAGCCTGGCGCCGTTCCGCGTCCCGTGGCAGGAACAGACCCTGCTGTCGTGGGCGGGGCTGCGCGGCGCCGTGCCCATCATCCTGGCGACGATCCCGATGGTGAACGGCGTCACCGGCAGCCGCCGCATCTTCAACATCGTCTTCGTGCTGGTCGTCGTCTACACCCTGGTCCAGGGGCCGACCCTGCCCTGGCTGGCGCGCACGCTGCGCCTGGGCGAGCAGGGCGAGGCCGCCTCCGACCTCGGCATCGAGTCCGCGCCCCTCGAGCGGCTCCGCGGGCACCTGCTGTCCATCACGGTGCCCGAGGGCTCCCGGATGCACGGCGTCGAGGTCAACGAGCTGCGGCTGCCACCGGGGGCCGCCGTCACCCTCGTCGTCCGCGAAGGAAAATCGTTTGTTCCGCTGCCCACGACGGTGCTGCGGCACGGCGACGAACTCCTGGTCGTCGCCACCGACCCGGTCCGCGACGCGGCGGAGCGACGCCTGCGCGCGGTCGCCCGCGGCGGCAAGCTGGCGAGCTGGCTGGGCACCGACGGGGCCGGCAGGTCGCGTTGACGCGGCAGTTCGCGCCGAATCGGAAGCCTGCACGGACGTCCCGGGAAATCCCAGGTGACCCCGCCCATGGTGCTGGTTTTCACAGCCGTACGCCGCCATTGCCCCTGTACCATGAAGGCGCACCCTGATCGAACCAACTCTGCCTGACGCAGAGCTGGCGCGACCGTATGGCGGCCGAGTCGTCCCCACCCACAGTGGGCACCGGTATCTACCGCAGTCCGCGCAAGAGGACAGCTCTCGGCACCCGGGCCTCACCCGGCCCCGCTACCAGGCGGCAGAAAGGCACGGGCCGTGGGATCCACGGTCACCACCACCGAACCGGAGAAGATCTCGCCGGCCTCCTCCCGCCCGGGATACGGACAGCTGCTGCGCACCCGCGGCGCCTGGACGTTCCTGCTGCCGGGCTTCGCGGCGCGCCAGCCGTTCGCGATGCTCACCATCTCCATCGTGCTGCTCGTGCAGCACACCACCGGCTCCTACGGCGCAGCGGGCGCGGCCGCGGCCGCGACCGGTGTCTCCATGGCCCTGTTCGCGCCGTACAGCGGCCGTCTCGCCGACCGCTACGGCCAGCGCGCCGTCCTGATCCCCGGCGTCCTCGTGCACACCCTGTCGGGCCTGACCCTGACGGCGCTCGCGCTGGCGCACGCGCCCCTGTGGGCGCTGTTCCTCGCTGCCGTCCCGACCGGTGCCTCGGTGCCCCAGGTCGGCCCCATGGTGCGGGCCCGCTGGGGCGTGAAGCTGCAGGGGTCGCCGCTGATGACCACGGCCGCGGCGTTCGAGTCGGTCACGGACGAGCTGACCTTCGTCTTCGGCCCGCTGCTGGCGACCGCGCTGTGCACCGCCGTCACACCGGCGGCGGGCCTGGTCACCGAGGGCGCGCTGACCCTCGTCGGCGGTCTGCTGTTCGCCGCCCAGAAGGCCACCCAGCCCTCGGTGAGCGTCGGCAGCGGGCACGCGCGCGTGCAGCACGCCTCGGCGCTGCGCGTCCCGGGCGTGCGGGTACTGGTCGTGACCTTCCTCGGGATCGGGTCCGTCTTCGGCGGCATGCAGGTGTCGCTGGCCGCGTTCACCGAGTCGATCGGCGAGCCCGGCCTGAACGGCGTCCTGTACGGCGTCTTCGCCGCGGGCAACATGCTGTCCGGCATCGTCTGCGGCGCGATCGCCTGGAAGGTCGCCCCGCAGCGGCGCCTGGTCGTCGGCTACACCGCGCTCGCGATCACCGCGTCCGCGCTGTGGACGGCGCACTCGGTGCCGCTGCTCGCCGGACTCGGCCTGCTGGTCGGCATGTCCATCGCGCCGGCGCTGATCACCGGCTACACGCTGGTCGAGGCCCTGGTCCCGGACGGCGCCCGCACCGAGGCGTTCACCTGGCTGACCGGTGCGGTCGCGTTCGGCCAGGCGGCCGCCGTCACCGTCGCCGGACAGCTGGAGGACCGGCTGTGGGACGGCGCGGGATTCCTGGTCCCGCTGGGCGGCACCGTGCTCGCGCTGGCGACCCTGGTGACCCTGCGGTCGCGGCTGGTCGCGCAGCAGCGGAACCGCACCGTCGCACGTGGCGTCGGTCACCGCGTGCCGGTGACGGTGGACTGATCCCCGGGAATACGTCACTATTGATGGTCGTTAGCACTCATCGAGTGAGAGTGCCAGGAGGAAGACAGTGCCGACCTACCAGTACCAGTGCACCGAGTGCGGCGAGGGCCTCGAGGCGGTGCAGAAGTTCACCGATGACGCTCTGACCGAGTGCCCCAGCTGCGGTGGCCGCCTGAAGAAGGTGTTCTCCGCGGTCGGCATTGTCTTCAAGGGCTCCGGCTTCTACCGCAACGACTCGCGCGGCTCCACGTCGAGCAGCAGCCCGGCGACCACGTCGTCCAGCTCCTCGGCGTCCTCGTCGAACTCGTCGAGCTCGACGTCGAGCGACTCGAAGTCGTCCTCGGCGTCGTCGGCGTCCTCGTCGAGCTCCGCCGCCTGAGACCTCTCTCCAGGGACCCTGCCGTCGCACGACGGCGGGGTCTTCGGTGCTTTCCGGCAGCGGCTCCCCCGCTGTTCCGCGGCCAGCTAATGTGCTGGTCATGGCGAACGCAGAGATCGGCGTAATCGGCGGCTCGGGCTTCTACTCGTTCCTCGACGACGTCACCGAGGTCGAGGTCGACACCCCCTACGGACCGCCCAGCGACTCCCTCTTCCTCGGCGAGATCGCCGGCCGGCGGGTCGCCTTCCTGCCCCGGCACGGCCGCGGTCATCACCTGCCGCCGAACCGCATCAACTACCGCGCCAACCTGTGGGCCCTGCGCTCGGTCGGCGTGCGGCAGGTGCTCGGTCCGTGCGCGGTGGGCGGGCTGCGCCCGGAGTACGGCCCCGGCACCCTTCTCGTACCGGACCAGTTCGTGGACCGGACCAAGTCCCGGATGCAGACGTACTTCGACGGGCTGCCGCTGCCGGACGGCACGGTGCCCAACGTGGTGCACGTGTCCATGGCCGACCCGTACTGCCCCGCCGGCCGGGCCGCCGCGCTGAAGGCCGCGCGTGGGCGGGACTGGGAGCCGGTGGACGGCGGCACGCTGGTCGTCGTCGAGGGACCGCGGTTCTCGACCCGTGCCGAATCGTTGTGGCACCAGGCACAGGGCTGGTCGGTCGTGGGCATGACGGGCCATCCGGAAGCGGCGCTCGCCCGGGAACTGGAGCTGTGTTACACCTCACTGACCCTGGTGACCGACCTCGACGCGGGCGCCGAGACCGGCGAGGGCGTCTCCCACGAGGAGGTGCTGGAGGTCTTCGCCGCCAACGTGGACCGGCTGCGCGGGGTGCTCTTCGACGCGGTGGGGGCGCTGCCGGAGACCGCGGGCCGGGACTGCCTGTGCGTGAACGCGCTCGGCGGAATGGATCCGGGCTTCGAGCTGCCGTAGGGCACGGGGTGGCGCAGGTCGCCGGCCGGCGTGGCTCGCCTGTGGACAGCTCACCGGAATTCCCCCTTCGGGTGAGGGAGTTGTCCACAGTCCGTCCGTGATCCACCGTCTGCGGCGGGCCGGGGCGCGAGGCGTCATCGTGGCGGGGCAAGCCGATGTCCTCGTCACAGGCGGTGATCGCCATGCCTCTGTCCCCGTCGTCCCTCTTCCCGCCGCCCCTGCGCCTGCCGCGCCCGCTGGGCACGGACGCCCCCGCGACCTGTGAGGTCCCGCAGTTCGCTCCGGTGCGCGTGCGCGGCGGGCGGTATCTGCTGCAGCGGCTCGCACGGCACCGCAGGCGGGCCGTCGCCGCCGGTCTCGCGGTGACGGCGGCCGCCCTGGTGGCCGGCGGACCGCGCACCGTCACGGAACCGGACCACGCCCAGCGGGCCCGGAGCCACCCGGCCGTGGATCCGGTACGGCGGCACGGCGGGACGGGCCTGGTGACAGCCCCGGTGCGCATCGCCGACGGCGCCACGGTCCGGCTGCTGCGGCCCGGCGACCGCGTCGACGTCATCGCCGCCGAGGACCCCTCGGCCGGGGGCGGCGCGCGGGTGCTCGCGCGCGGTGTGCGGGTGACGAAGGTGCCGGAGCCGGCGGAGGGCGCGGCCGAGAGCGGAGCGCTCGTCGTGCTGTCGGTGCCGCGGGCGACGGCGGCACGGCTCGTCGGCGCGAGCGCCACGGCGCGTCTGGCGGTGACGCTGTGCTGAACCGCCTCGGACGGCTTCCCGACGGCTCGCCGACGAGTCGCCGGATCGTGCGACGGAATTGGACACAATGGCGGCACGGTGCCGTAGGTTGCGGAGCGTTTGATTCCACACCCTGTGCATACGAGGAGAGTCCCCGAGGTGAACGCGAAGAAGGAACCGAGCGTCTGGCACGGCTTCAAGGCCTTCCTGATGCGCGGCAACGTCGTCGATCTGGCGGTCGCGGTGGTCATCGGTGCGGCCTTCACCAACATCGTCAACTCGGTGGTGAAGGGGATCATCAGCCCGCTGGTGGGGGCGATCGGCACGCAGAACCTGGATCACTACAGCCTGTGCCTGAAGGACCCGTGCTCGGTGAGCGCGGACGGCACGGTCAGGAGCGGTGTGCCGATCCTGTGGGGCAGCGTCCTCGGCGCCACCCTCACCTTCGTGATCACCGCCTCGGTGGTGTACTTCCTGATGGTTCTGCCGATGTCGAAGTACCTGGCCCGTCAGGCGGCGCAGAAGGCGGCCCGGGAGGGCACCAAGGAGGTCATGGAGGTGACCGAGCTGGAGGTGCTCAAGGAGATCCGCGACGCTCTGGTCGCGCAGCGCGGTTCGGGGGCCGCCGAACGCTGAGGGCGCTGTCGCGGGCGGCTCAGAGGTGGTGGGGCGGCTTCTCGTCGAGGAAGCGCTTCAGGTCCGCGGCGCTGCCCCCGTCCGGGCGCTCGCCCCACCCGCGGTCGGTGTCGTCCGAGGACTGCTGGTCCAGCGGGTCGTCGAAGACCAGCGCGGGCTTCGGCTCACGGGGCTCGGGTGCGGGGTCGGTGCTCATGCCCTCAGAATACGGCCCCCACTCACTTGTGAATCCGTTCACAAGACTTACCGGGCGGATTTCTGCTGTGCTGAGGGGCATGACGTCGAGTTCCGCTCCGGCGCCCGCCTCCTCGGGCGCACCCCACTCCCCCGGCCCCCTGCGGCGGCTCACCGCGCGCGGGCGCGACGAGGCCCACCGCGTCGCCTCCCCGCTCGAGCTGTTCTTCGACCTGTGCTTCGTCGTGGCGGTCGCACAGGCGGGTGTGCAGCTGGTGCACGCCGTCGCGGCGGGGCACCCGGGCGAAGGCATCCTCAACTACGCGATGGTGTTCTTCGCCATCTGGTGGGCGTGGATGAACTTCACCTGGTTCGCCTCGGCGTACGACAACGACGACGCGCTGTACCGGATCGTCACCCTGGTGCAGATCGCCGGCGTCCTGGTCCTGGCCGCCGGCATCTCCCGGGCCTTCACGGACCACGACTTCCTGCTGGTCTGGCTCGGCTATGTGATCATGCGGCTGGCGCTGGTCTGGCAGTGGCTGAGGGCGGCGAGATCGGCGCCGGGCGCGGAGCGGACGACGACCGTGCGGTACGCCTGCGGGGTGCTGCTGTGCCAGGTGGGCTGGCTCGGCCTGGTGGTGCTGCCCGGGCCGGCCCGGCCCTGGGTGTTCCTCGTGATGGTGATCGCGGAACTGTGCGTGCCGCTGTACGCCGAGAGGCACCACGAGACCTCCTGGCATCCCCATCACATCGCCGAGCGGTACGGCCTGTTCACGATCATCGTGCTCGGCGAGACGGTCGCATCGGCCACGGTCGCGGTGAAGTCGGCCGTGGACGCACACAACGCGCTGACCGAGCTGCTGCCCATCGCGGCGGGCGGGCTGCTGATCGTCTTCGCCGCGTGGTGGATCTACTTCGTGGTTCCGATCCACGCTCACCTGCGCACCAGCAGACGGGCGTTCGTCTGGGGCTACGGCCACTACCTGGTCTTCTCCTCTGCCGCGGCGATCGGCGCGGGCCTGGAGGTGGCCGTGGAGCAGGCGGTCGGCAAGACGCACATCTCGACCCTGTCCGCCTCGGCCTCCGTCACCCTGCCGACGGCGCTGTACCTGCTGACCGTGTGGGCGCTGCACGCCCGCCACTTCAAGGTGGGCCTCGCCGAGCAGCTGGTCCTGCCCGTCACCGCCCTGCTGGTGATCTGCTGCACCTTCCTGGGCGCCTGGGCGGTGCTCGCGGCGGGGCTGGTGTCCGCGGCCGCGGTGGCGACCGGCGTGGTGCTGGCGGTGCGCAGGGCCGGACGGGAGCGCCGGGCGAGCGCCGCCGTACCGGCCGGCTGAGCGAGCCCTCCTGGGGCGTCCGGAGCTGGGCCAGACTGAGCCCCATGACAGTTGACGCATTGACGGACGTCACCGGGATCCGGGTGGGACACGCCACTCGCGCCGGGGACGGCTGGCTCACCGGCACCACGGTCGTCCTCGCTCCCGAGGGCGGCGCCGTCGCCGCGGTGGACGTGCGCGGCGGCGGCCCCGGCACCAAGGAGACCGACGCGCTCGACCCGCGCAACGTGGTGCAGAGGGTCGACGCGGTCGTGCTGACCGGCGGCAGTGCCTACGGTCTCGACGCGGCCTCCGGCGTGGTGGCCTGGCTGGAGGAGCAGGGACGCGGGGTGCCGGTGGGGACGGATCCGGCGCACGTGGTGCCGGTGGTGCCCGCGGCGTGCGTCTTCGACCTGGGACGCGGCGGGGCCTTCCGCGCACGGCCGGACGCGTCGACGGGGCGCGCGGCGGTGGAGGCCGCGGCGGCGAGCGCGCCGGGCGCCCGCGTGCCCGAGGGCTGCGTGGGGGCCGGTACCGGCGCCGTGGCCGGACGGCTCAAGGGCGGGGTGGGCACCGCGAGCACGGTGCTGGACCGGGGGATCACCGTGGCCGCGCTGGTCGTCGCGAACGCCGCGGGATCGGTGGTGGATCCCGGAACGGGGGCCCTGTACGGGGAGTTCTTCGACGGACGGGTGGACTATCCGGACGAGCGCGTGCACGAGGCGGCGCGCCGGCGTCTGGAAGAGGCCGCCGCCGGCAACGCGCCGCCGCCGCTCAACACCACGCTGGCGGTGGTCGCGACCGACGCGGATCTCTCCAAGGCGCAGGCGCAGAAGCTCGCGGGCACGGCGCACGACGGGATCGCGCGGGCCGTACGCCCGGTGCACCTCCTGCACGACGGGGACACGGTGTTCGCGCTGGCGACCGGCACCCGCCCGCTCGGCGGGCACCCCCTGGCGCTCAACGACATCCTCACCGCCGGCGCGGATCTCGTGACACGCGCGATCGTCCGGGCGGTACGGGCCGCCGACTCGGTCGACGGGCCGGGGGGCGCGTGGCCGTCGTACGGGGAGTTGTACGGACCGGTGTGACGTCCAACGGGGAACGCCGGGCACGGCGTTGAGGTACTGGATTGTCGCGGTTCTGTCACGTGATCGCGTTCATGGGAGCCGAAGGGAACCGCCCGGGGCGGCGGATCCCTCTTTCTCCACGCACTGGAACGGATCACGCACATCACACGAACCTGGAGCAGCCCGTGACAACGCCGGACATTGCAGCGCGGCGCGCACTGGTGGCCTGTGCCGCCCTGGTGGTCGGCACCCTCACCCTGACGGCGTGCGGCGGCGACGCCAGCGCCGACGACAACGGCAAGGCCGGCACGAGCTCCGCCAAGACGTCGACGGCGAAGATCGTCATCTCGGCCAAGGACGGTTCGACCAGCGCGTCGATCAACGCGACCGGCGTGAAGGTCAGCGACGGCAAGCTGACCGACGTGAAGATGACCGTGTCCGGGACGGGCCGGACCGTACCCGGGGCGATATCCGCGGACGGCAGCAGCTGGAAGCCGAAGCAGCAGCTGGAGCGCGGCACGAAGTACGAGATCGACGCGACCGCGAAGGACGGCGACGGACGCACCGCGGCCGCCAACTCCATCTTCACCACCGTCACCTCGGCGGGCAGCTTCATCGGCACCTACACCCCGGACAACGGCACGACGGTCGGGGTGGGCATGCCGGTGTCGTTCACCTTCGACAAGTCGATCACCGACAAGAAGGCCGTGCAGGCGCACATCACGGTGAACTCCAGCAGCGGCCAGCAGGTGGCCGGGCACTGGTTCGGGGACCGCCGGCTGGACTTCCGGCCGCAGGACTACTGGAAGGCCGGCTCCAAGGTCACGATGAAGATCGACCTGGACGGGGTCGAGGGCGCCAAGGGCGTCTACGGCGTGCAGAAGAAGACCGTCTCCTTCACCGTCGGGCGGTCGCAGGTCTCCACCGTCGACGTCCACACGCAGACCATGACGGTGGTCCGGGACGGCAGGACGATCAAGACGGTGCCGATCTCGGCGGGCAGCCCGCAGCACACGACGTACAACGGGCAGATGGTGATCTCCGAGAAGTTCGTGCAGACCCGGATGAACGGCTCGACGGTCGGGTTCGGCGGGGAGTACGACATCGCGGACGTGCCGCACGCGATGCGGCTGACGTCGTCGGGGACGTTCATCCACGGCAACTACTGGTACAACAAGGGCAACCCGCCCTTCGGCCGGGAGGGCACCAGCCACGGCTGCGTCGGGCTCGCGGACGTGCAGGGCGCGCAGGGCGCCACCTCCGCCAAGTGGTTCTACGACAACTCGCTCGTCGGGGACGTCGTGGTCGTGAAGAACTCCCCCGACACCACGGTCGCCCCGGACAACGGCCTCAACGGATGGAACATGTCCTGGAGCGCCTGGACCGCCGGAAGTGCCGCCTGAGCAGCAGACTTCGACGGAACGCGGGGCCGTGCGGGAACTTTCCGCGCGGCCCCGCGCGTTTCGCGGACGTACGTTTTCTCGGTTCCCCACACGATGTCCGACCGAGGGGCTACGGTATGCACCCACAAGGTGACATGCAGCAACGCCGGGAGAAGCCTTGAGCGTTCCGTACGAGACGGCAGCGTACGAACCAGCCGAGTCGCCCGAGTCTCCGGAGGAGCATCTCGCGCGGCTCCTCGGCCGTGCCCTGAACTCGTTCGAGCTGCCCGACGAGGTGCTACGGCGGCTCGAGTGCGCGCTGGCGCACGACAGTTCGCTGCACTCCGCGCACCACAGCGCGGGGCTGCACCGGGAGACCTACCGGCACACGTGGCTGCTCGCCGACGGCTCGGCGGTCACGCTGTGGGAGCTGGTGCACAACCTCACGCCGGGCGGCCCCCCGGAGCACGAGGTCTACGTCGACGAGGAGGAGCTGCAGGCGGCCACGGCACGCCTCGGACTTCCCCTGGAGACCCCGGAGTTCGAGCTGCCCGCGCTGATGCGGCTGTGGGCGATCCCCGAGCCCCGGCACGTGTTCGCCTCCGACGACTCCGCGGACCATGCGCGCCGGCTCCTGCGCCGTGCGGAGAACCCCGACCGGCCGGGCGCGGACACGGCGGCGCTGCTGGCGACGGCGACCGCGCACGAGATCACGCAGGCGTTCGGGCGCCCGGGGCGGGCCGGACGGGCCGGGCTGAGCTACGCGCTGTACGAGCACGCGTTCCTGCTGCCGGACGGCGGCGAGGTCTCGCTGTGGGAGGTCGAGCACACGGCGACACCCGACGGGCGGCACATGTGCGAGGTGTACATGTCGGAGGACGCGGCCCGGGACGCCATGGAGCGGCGCGCGGCACGGCAGGGATAGCCGCCCGGGGCGAAGCGGGTGATGCGGGGCCGGTCCCGGTCAGTGACCGCCGAGTTGCCGTACCAGTCCGGCGAAGGCGTCCCGTTCCGCCGGGGTCAGCTCCACCGACTCCCGCGGCGGCCCCGACTGCGGCTGGGCCGGGAGCACGGGGAGGCGGACAGCCGGCAGCTCTCGCAGGGCCTCCGCGCGGAAGCGGCGCAGCAGGCGCAGGACGCCGAACGCCCAGGCCACACCGGCCAGGGTGAGGACGACCGCGCCGGCCCACTGGAGAGTCGAGACATGCTCAGGCATGCCCCCCAGTACACACCACGGTCCGGGACTTTGGCCCCGGACCGTGACGTATCTCGCAGGTGCCGTGAACAACTCACAGCGAACGAAAGGGACAAGACGCAGGGGGTGGCGGTCGGGCCGCCCACCGGCTGCTCGGTCAGGCAGCCACCGGCTGCTTGGTCTCGTCCGGTGCCGTGCTCGCGTTCCCGGCGGGGTCGGTGAGCGCGGTCTCCGGACTCTGCTTGCGCATGCCCTTGAGCAGGATCACCAGGGCCGCGGTGGTGCAGACGCCGGCGGCGACGGCGATCAGGTAGAGGAACGGGTTGCCGATCAACGGGACCACGAAGATGCCGCCGTGCGGGGCGCGCAGCGTGGCGCCGAAGGCCATCGACAGGGCGCCGGTGAGCGCGCCGCCGACCATGGAGGACGGGATGACCCGCAGCGGGTCGGCCGCCGCGAACGGGATCGCGCCCTCGGAGATGAAGGAGGCGCCCAGCACCCAGGCGGCCTTGCCGTTCTCGCGCTCGGTCCGGGTGAACAGCTTGCCGCGCACGGTGGTGGCCAGGGCCATCGCCAGCGGCGGGACCATGCCGGCCGCCATCACCGCGGCCATGATCTTCATCGCGGAGTCGCTGGGATCGGAGACGGCGATGCCGGCGGTGGCGAAGGTGTAGGCGACCTTGTTGACCGGTCCACCCAGGTCGAAGCACATCATCAGGCCGAGGAGGGCACCGAGCAGGATGGCATTGGCGCCGGTGAGGCTGTTCAGCCAGTCGGTGAGGCCCTTCTGGGCGGAGGCGATGGGTTTTCCGATCACGACGAGCATCAGGAAGCCGACGATCGCCGAGGAGATCAGCGGGATCACCACCACCGGCATGATGCCGCGCAGGGCCGCCGGGATGTTCACCTTCTGGATCGCCATCACCACGCCGCCGGCGATCAGACCGGCCGCCAGGCCGCCGAGGAAGCCCGCGTTGATGTCCAGGGCGATCGCGCCGCCCACGAAGCCGGGGACGAGACCGGGCCGGTCGGCCATGCCGTAGGCGATGTAGCCGGCCAGGACCGGGACGAGGAACTTGAACGCCACGCCGCCGATCTGGAAGAGCAGGGCGCCCCAGCTGTCGGTCTGCGTCCACAGGAAGTGGTCCATGACGGACGGTGCCTTGTTGACCTGCCAGCCGCCGATCGCGAAGCCCAGGGCGATGAGGAGACCGCCGGCGGCGACGAACGGAACCATGTAGCTCACGCCGGACATCAGCCACTTGCGGAGCTTGGTGCCGTACCCCTCGGTGGAGTCGCCCGCGCGCTCGACCGGCGTGCCGCCCGACGCGGGCGCCGGGGCGCTCGTCTCGCCGCGCGCCGCCTTCTCGCGGACCTCGGCGATGAGTTCGGTGGGGCGGTTGATGCCCGCCTTGACGCCGACGTCGACGGTCGGCTTGCCCGCGAAGCGGTCCTTGTCCCGTACGGGGACGTCGTGCGCGAAGATCACGCCGTCCGCCGTCGCGATCACCGCCGGGTCCAGCCGGGTGAAGCCGGCCGAGCCCTGCGTCTCGACGAGCATCTCGACTCCGGCCGCACGGCCCGCGTTCTCCAGGGACTCGGCCGCCATGTAGGTGTGCGCGATGCCGGTCGGGCAGGAGGTGACGGCGACGACACGGAAGGGGCGCTGACGGGAGTCCGAGCCGGCGCTGGTGCCGGTGCCGGTGCCGGTGCCGGTGCCGGTGCCGGCGTGAGTCTCCTGCACCGGGACGGACGGGGCCGCCGTGGGCGCCGTATGGTCCGCTGCGGCGTCGGCGGAGGCCGCCACCGACGCCGCAGCGGTGTCTTCGGAGGCGCTCACAGCGCCTTGCGCGGCGCCCCCGGCGCCCGCGTCTTCGCCTTCGCCCTTGCCTTCGCCCGCAGCAGCCGCCGGAGGTGCCGTCGGCTGCTCCTCCCCGCGGATCAGCGCCGCCGTCGTCTCCGCGTCGTCCGCCGCCCGCAGCGCGGAGGTGAATTCGGCGTTCATCAGCTGACGGGCCAGCGAGGAGAGGATTGTCAGGTGGGCGTCGTCGGCGCCGGCGGGGGCCGCGATCAGGAAGATCAGGTCGGCGGGGCCGTCCGGGGCACCGAAATCGATGCCGGTGGCGCTGCGGCCGAAGGCGAGGGTCGGCTCGGTGACATGGGCGCTGCGGCAGTGCGGGATGCCGATGCCGCCGTCGAGCCCGGTCGGCATCTGGGCCTCGCGGGCGGCCACGTCGGCGAGGAAGCCCTCCAGGTCGGTCACCCGGCCCTGGGCCACCATGCGTTCGGCGAGGGCGCGCGCCGCCGCTTCCTTGGAGTCGGCGGACAGGTCGAGGTCGACCAGGTCCGCGGTGATCATGTCACTCATCGCGGGCTCCTCTGCACGCGTATCGCCCGGGGGGAGGGGTGGGCGGAAAGGGGGACGGGGGTGCGGTGGGGGGATGGGGCCGTGCGGGAGGCGGAGCCGGGGAAACCCCGCCTCCCGAGGGCGGTATGACGGCGGCTGGGGTTGCTGTGCCGCCGCCGGTCAGCGACGTGCGACGGGGTACCCCGCCGCGTCGGCGACGGCCGGGTGGGCGCGTCCAGGGGTGCGGACGCCAGGCGCACACCCGGCCGACGAGCGCCGGGACGGTGGTCCGCGACGAGCAACGGGATACCCCGCCGCGTCGGCGACGGCCGGGTGGGCGCGTCCAGGGGTGGGGACGCGGGACGTGCGCCAAGCTTGCGGGTGCCCGGGCGGGCGCCCAGCCGGCAGGTGCCGGGACGGGTGCCCGGGCGGGCGCCCAGCCGGCAGGTGCCCGGGCGAGCGCCCAGCCGGCAGGTGCCGGGACGGGTGCCCGGGCGGGCGCCCAGCCGGCAGGTGCCGGGGTGGCGGTCTCGGGGTGCCGGCGCGGTCATGGGACCGGCTCCGTCAGTTCGCGGTCGAGCGGGATCTCCGCGGTGACCGTCACCGCCGCCGGGTCCAGGTCGGCGGGGGTCGGCATGACGCTGCCGGGGAGCTGGACGGCGGCGGCGCCGTGGGCGACGGCGGAGGCGAGAGCCTCGGGTCCGCTGCCGCCGGCGATCAGGAAGCCGGCGAGCGAGGAGTCCCCGGCGCCGACGTTGCTGCGGACGGTGTCCACGTGTGCGCTGCCGAACCAGGCGCCCGCGTCCTCCACCAGGAGCTGACCGTCGGCGCCCAGGCTGGCGAGTACGGCGCGCGCGCCCATCCCGCGCAGCTCCTCGGCCGCCTTCAGCGCGTCGCCCACGGTGGCCAGGGGGCGTCCGACGGCCGCCGCGAGCTCCTCGACGTTGGGCTTGACCACGTCGGGCCGCGCGCGCAGCGCCTCCAGCAGCGCACGACCCGAGGTGTCCAGGGCGATACGCGCTCCCCCGGCGTGCGCCCGCGTGACGACGTCGGCGTACCAGGAGGGCGCGAGCCCCCGGGGCAGGCTGCCGCAGCAGGCGATCCAGTCGGCGTCACGGGACTGTTCGCGGACGGTGTCCAGAAGCAGCTCCTGCTCGGCCTCCGTCAGCTCCGGACCCGGTGCGTTGATCTTCGTCAGCACCCCGTCGGACTCCGCGAGCGCGATGTTCGAGCGGGTGGCGCCCGTGACGGGGACCGGCGCGACCTCGATGCCCTGCGCGTCGAGCAGGTCGGCGACGAGTGCTCCCGGCGCACCGCCCAAGGGCAGGACGGCGACCGTGCGCCGTCCGGCGGCGGCGACGGCGCGCGAGACGTTCACGCCCTTGCCGCCCGGGTCCATGCGCTCACCGGCGGCGCGGATGACCTCGCCGCGCTCCAGCGCGGGCACCTCGTAGGTGCGGTCGAGGGACGGGTTGGGGGTGACGGTGAGGATCATGCGCGTACTACTTCCGTGCCGCCGCGCTCGATGACGGCGGCGTCTTCTCGGCTCAGCCCGCTGTCGGTGATCAGCAGGTCCACATCGCTCAGGTCGCCGAAGCGGGCGAAGTGCTCCTGGCCGTGCTTGGCGGAGTCGGCGAGGAGCACGACCCTGCGCGCGGCGGCCACGGCAGCCCGCTTCACCGCGGCCTCGGCGAGGTCCGGGGTGGTCAGTCCGTGCTCGGCGGAGAAGCCGTTGGCCGCCACGAACAGGACGTCCGCGCGGATCTCGCCGTACGCCCGGAGCGCCCAGGCGTCCACGGCGGCGCGGGTGCGGTGCCGTACGCGCCCTCCGACCAGGTGGAGCTGGATGCCCGGGTGGTCGGCGAGGCGGGCGGCGATGGGCAGGCTGTGCGTGACGACCGTGAGGGCGGACTCCAGCGGGATGGCGGCGGCGACCCGCGCGACCGTCGTACCGGCGTCGAGGATCATCGTGCCGTCGGTCGGCAGTTCGGCGAGGGCGGCCTTGGCGATGCGGTCCTTCTCGTCGGCGGCGGTGGACTCGCGCTCGGTGAGATCCGGCTCGAAGTCGAGGCGGCCGACCGGGATGGCACCGCCGTGCACCCGGCGGACGAGGCCGGCCCGGTCGAGGGCCTTCAGATCGCGGCGGATCGTCTCCGCCGTGACCTGGAACTCCTCGGCCAGCGACAGCACGTCCACCCGGCCGCCGTCACGGGCGAGCCGGAGGATCTCCTGCTGCCGTTCCGGTGCGTACATGTCGCTCGCCTCCGCCTTGGTGTCCGTTCGTTTCTGACTGATGCCCGAACGTGTGGTTTCCCTCGGAGGCTACGCCCGGATTTCCGGAAAGTAAACAGGTTCGGGCTCGAACCGGGCATGATCGGACGTCGACGGACATGCGAAGGGCCCGGCACCCCAGGGGGCCGGGCCCTTTCCGCGGGCGGCTCAGTGCACCAGCTCCGGCTCCCTCTCCTGCACCGGCGCCTCGGCCCCCTCCACGTGCTGGGCCGGCCGCTTCGGCAGGGCGGACATCAGCAGGAAGATGGCGCCCATGATCCCCGCGACCCACCACAGCGCGTGCTGGAAGGCGTGCACGAAGGCCGGGCCGATCTGGGCCTGGGCCAGACCGTCGCGGATCTGGCCGTAGAACACCACCGACACGAGGCCGAGTCCGAGCGCGTTGCCCATCTGCTGCACCGTGTTGATCAGCCCGGACGCGGAACCGGCGTGCTCACGCGGCACCTCCGAGAGCACCGCGTCGGTCAGCGGGGCGACGATCAGGCCCATGCCGACGCCCATCACCACCAGCGGGAGTGCCATCTGCCAGGAGGCGATGGACTGGCCGTAGCGGTGCGCCTCCCACAGGTAGACCAGCACGCCGGCGCCCAGGATCAGCGCGCCCGCCTGCAGCACCTTCCGGCCGAACCGCGGGACCAGCTTCTGGACCGACAACCCGGCCGCCGTCGACACCGCGAGGGAGAACGGCACCCCGGTCAGCCCGGCCCGCAGCGGGCGCCAGCCCAGGCCGATCTGCATGTACAGCGTCCAGACCAGGAAGAAGATGCCGAGCGCGACCCCGAAGACGGTCTGTACGGCGATACCGGCGGCGAAGCTCTTCACCTTGAACAGCGACAGCTCGACCAGCGGGGAGCCGTCCCGGGCCGCCTTGCGCCGCTCGAACGCCACCAGCGCCGCGAACACCCCGAGGGCGCCGGCCATCGAGACGTACCCCCACAGCGGCCAGCCCAGCTCTCGCCCGCGGGTGAGCGGGTAGAGCAGCATCAGCAGGCCCAGGGAGACCAGCGCGACACCGACGAGGTCCAGCTTCATCGCCTTCGGCGCCTTGGACTCGGTGATGAAGCGACGGCCGAGCAGCCAGGCCAGGACTCCGACCGGGAGGTTGATGAGGAAGATGGGCCGCCACTGCAGGCCGAAGAGGTTCCACTCCGTCAGGAGTGCGCCGAGCAGCGGTCCGGACACCGCGCCCAGGCCGACGACCGCGCCGAACAGGCCGAACACCTTGCCGCGTTCGTGGGCCGGGAAGGTGGCGTGCACGATCGACAGCACCTGCGGGACCATCATCGCCGCCATGCCGCCCTGCAGGACGCGCGAGGCGACCAGCATCTCCGGGTTCACGGCGAAGCCGCACAGGGCGGAGGCCAGGGTGAAGCCGCCGATACCGAGGAGGAACAGCCGCCGGCGCCCGTGGATGTCACCCAGGCGGCCACCGGTGATCAGGCCGGCGGCGAAGGCGAGGGCGTAGCCCGCGGTTATCCACTGGATCTGGCTGACGGACGCGCCGGCGTCCCGCTGGATCGACGGGATGGCGATGTTGACGATCGTGACGTCGACGAGGTCCATGAAGGCGGCCGTCATGACGATCGCCAGGGCGAACCAGCGGCGCCGGTCGCCCGGAGCCCCGTGGGTGCTGAGGGTCTGTTCCGTGGAGGTCATGCGTTCACGCTAGGACCCCATTAGGTCAGATCGTGTCCTACTGGTACGGCATCCTCGTCCTCATGACGACGGACACACCGGCTCGGCTCCTGCAGCTCCTGTCCCTCCTCCAGACGCCCCGCGAGTGGCCCGGCGGCGAGTTGGCCGACCGGCTGGGCGTCTCCCGGCGCACCGTGCGGCGGGACATCGACCGGCTGCGCGAGCTGGGCTATCCCGTGCAGGCCACGAAGGGCTCCGACGGCGGGTACCGGCTGGTCGCGGGCAAGGCGATGCCACCGCTGGTGCTGGACGACGAGGAGGCGGTCGCCATCGCCGTGGGGCTGCGGGCCGGGGCCGGGCACGCCCTGGAGGGCGTGGACGAGGCGTCGGTACGGGCCCTGGCCAAGCTGGAGCAGGTGCTGCCGGCCCGGCTGCGCCACCGGGTGTCCACGCTGCAGGCCGCGACCACGCCGCTGACCAGCGGGGACGGGCCGAGCATCGCGCCCGAGACGCTGACCGTGATGGCCTCCACGGTGGCCGGGCGGGAACGGCTGCGGTTCGCCTACCGCGACAAGGACGGCGGTGAGACCCGCCGGCTGACCGAGCCGCACCGGCTGGTGTCGACCGGGCGGCGGTGGTACCTGGTCGCCTATGACCTCGACCGCGCGGACTGGCGCACCTTCCGCGTGGACCGGGTGAGCGAGCCGTTCGCGACCGGGGTCCGGTTCGCGCCCCGGGAGCTGCCGACCGGGAGTGCCGCCGAATACCTGCGGCAGTCCATCCAACGGCGGCAGGAGACGTACGAGTTCGTGGTCCGGTTCGCCGCACCGGCGGAGCGGGTCTCCTCCGGGGTGCCGGCCTGGCTCGGGGCGCCGGAGGACGACGGCGAGGGCGGTTGCGTCCTGCGCGGCACCTCCGGGGACCCGGTCGAGTGGCTGGCGGTACGGCTGGCGATGCTGGGCCACGAGTTCACGGTGCGGGCACCGGGGGAACTCGTGGAGTGTGTACGGGAGTTGGGCGGACGACTGGCGCGGGCCGCGGCCCCCTGACCGGTTCCGTGCGGCATTCCCGCCCGGCCACCTCACCGAACGCCGGCGGGATCCTTGCCATGTCTCGTGCGGCAGTGCGGCCCGGCCATCTCACCGAACGCCGGTGCGGGCCTTGCCACACCTCCGTGCGGCAGCGCGGCCCGGCCATCTCACCGAACGCCGGTGCGGGCCTTGCCACACCTCCGTGCGGCAGCGCGGCCCGGCCATCTCACCGAACGCCGGTGCGGGCC